>CAYXBP010000001.1:0-200921 GCA_964463355.1 uncultured Ruminococcus sp.
CCGGATATTGATTCCTATATTGGTTTGATGCACACGCTGTTCACCTTGGAGGACAGATACGGCGTCACGATTGACAAAACAGACGGTGAAGTGTGCATGAAGGTCGACGTCCGCAAAAACAAGGATGCTGCCCAGCTCCATGAAATGCTGTGTGCCTGGCGACAAGCTGCTGCTATGCTCAAGGCAGGTGAGATCACGCAGGACGAATATGACCGCTGGCGTTACCACTATCCCGAATTTGACAACACTCAGCGTTGGGCGAAAGTGCCGAGTCAGGGACTTAGCGATCTACTGGTTGAACCCTTCAAAGACCAACTGAAAGATTAAAATGGACGACAAAAAGCCCGTACTGACATCCGATCAGTACGGGCTTAAATGTTAATATGGGATTTTTGTGAGCCATGAGAAATTACTCTTAACTCACAAGCCACTGGCAACGCAGAATAATTGCGTTTCAGCGGAATCTTATCAAAACCTTATCAGAAAGGGTGGGGGAAATCCAAAAAGCGTTGCAATTCAAGCACTTTTCGGCTTTTCAGAGTTACTCCCACTCAATTGTGCCAGTGGGCTTGGGCGTCATATCGTAAAGTACGCGGTTAACGCCCTTCACCTCATTCAGGATACGCGCAGTGATTCTGTCCATCAGTGCCCAATCAATATGCTCGATTGTAGCTGTCATAGCATCCACAGTATTCACGGCACGAATAATAACAGGCCATTCAAAGGTACGGTTGTCATCTCGCACACCAACGGAACGCAGTTCGGGAATCAGGGTAAAATACTGCCATACCTTGCCACGCAGACCTGCTTTTTCAAATTCCTCGCGCAAAATTGCATCCGATTCGCGTACGGCCTCCAGACGATCTCTGGTAATTGCCCCTAGGCAGCGCACGCCCAAACCAGGCCCAGGGAATGGCTGACGATACACCATGGAGTCGGGCAGACCCAACGCTTTACCTACAGCTCTTACTTCATCCTTGAACAGATACTTCAGCGGCTCGACCAACTCGAACTTATCCTTTAGGTCATCGGGCAGGCCGCCAACATTATGATGCGACTTTACTGCCTTACCAGATTGCATTCCGCTTTCCACAATATCGGGATAAATAGTGCCCTGTGCCAAGAATTTTACGCCATCCAGCTTTCTTGCCTCATCCGCAAACACATTGATAAATTCTGCACCAATAATCTTACGCTTTCTTTCAGGCTCCTCAACGCCTGCCAGAAGATTCAGAAAACGGTCAACGGCATCTACATAGATGAGGTCGGCATCCATTTCTTTGGTAAATACGCGGCAAACCTCCTCAGGCTCGCCCTTACGCAGCAGGCCATGATTGACGTGTACACAGGTGAGCTGCTTGCCGATTGCCTTTACAAGCAATGCTGCCACAACGGAAGAATCCACACCACCAGAAAGTGCCAACAGCACGCGATCATTGCCAACCTGCTCGCGAATCAGTGCAATCTGGTCATCAATGAAGTTCTGGGTATTCCAGTTTTTTTCGCAGTGGCAGGTATCGAACAAAAAGGTGCGCAGTGCCGCTTCGGGATACATATCTCCTTGATAATCTTGCGGCATTGCGGTGAAAATAGGAACCTGTATGTCCTCTGTGGAGTATCCGGAAGCATTAGAAGTGCTGGGATTCAGAATCACGCCTTTCAAGCCGGGTTTTGCGGCAAGCTCCTGTGTAGAGATGGTGCCGGGGTAAACCTCGCTGTAAACGCCTTCTGCACGAATCTGACGAGCGAGAGCAGCATTTTTATCTCCGCCCAGATCCACGATTGCAATGAGATCCTGTTTCATAGTTTCACCAAACCTTTCTGATTTTTTCATAACCGGGCACTCCTCGTATCATCACACGATGCCCAAACAAGAACGAGGCGCAATGTATGCCATGTGATTCAAATATTATACCACGAGAAAAAAACGCTGTCAAGACATTCTGCGCAAAAAATTCCGCTTGAAAAGAATCCCGCATTTTGCTGTGAAATCGTAACTTTCAACACCTTTTTTAGGGCAGCATCGTACAGAATCTGCATTTGTATTCTGCTATGGCTATTGCAGCGTGGTGTTGGGATAATAATGCGCCAGAATCTCCGCATAGCTGCTTCCTGCGGCTGCCATGGCATTGGCACCGTACTGACTCATACCCACTGCATGACCGTAACCCTTTGTAGTAAAAGTGAATCCGTTTTCATCGCAGGCAATGGTAAAACAGGCTGAACGCAGAGAAAACAACTCTCGAATTTGCTGCCCGCTCCATACATGGTCGCCGCACTGCACGCGCAGAACTGTTCCAGCTTCACTGGTTGTTCGCACTTGCAACCATTCGCTTTCTTCCTCAGGCAAATGCAGGGATGGCGCAGCTGCTGTCAAAGTAGCACGAACCGCCTCTGCGGTGAAGGTGGCGGTATCCAGATACCTTGGGGCGTTGGCATCAGATGCAGAATCGACAGAAACAAGATAAGCAAGGGGTGCGCCCCATATGGTTTCCGCATTTTCGGTTTTGCCTGGGCACATGGCATGAAATGCAGCAATAATCGGTTCATTTTCGTAGTAAAGCAGTTTATCGCACACGGCATCTACCGCATCTGCGACCTTGTTGTAGTAGAGTGCAAAACGATCTCCAAATGCACTGCGAATCTGACTTTCGGTATAATATGCCTGATACACGCTGCTGTCATTGGAAAAATCCGCGCCGAACAATGCAGGATCGGGTTTTTCGCGATTTTGACGGCTGATACGTTCAGCGTAAGTATGTGCCGCTACCGCTTGTGCCTTTAGTGCTTCGAGTTCAAAGGTTGCAGGCATTTCAGCACATACAACCCCAATAAGATACTCGCGCAGCGGCACCTCGGATACAGTCCCTGTGGTCACATCCAGCACCCGATAGCATACCGCATCCTTTACTGTTGCAGAGGATGATTCTTTTGCAATCGCCGATGATGGTTCTGTCGCCGACGACGCAGCTTTTTCTATAGGCAGACGATGCTCCGCCACCAGTGCTGTTGATGGGATCAGCAGCATTGCCGCTGCTGTAAACAGATAAAATTGAAATTGTCGCAAGCCCATAGAAGCCCCCATAGAAAAATTATGCTGTACTGCACAAAACTTTCAAATTGCCATTGACAGAAATCTAAAAAAAAAGTATAATAAGAATAAGTGCATTTACTTGCATACCCCCTCATCTTTTGTCCAGAAAGGGAAGCGTGACCGATGAATCATTTTGAGAACAATGCCTCTATTGAAAAACTATGCGAAGATTTGAAGGAATATTCCGCAATTGATCCTTCACTGTTTCAGAAGTATCATGTTAACCGCGGATTGCGCCGCCCCGATGGGACAGGCGTGGTTGCGGGATTAACCAAAATCTGTAATGTACATGGCTATGTACTCAACGAAGGTGAACTGGAAGCAATTCCTGGTGAGTTAATCTACCGCGGCTACCAGATTACCGATCTTGTGCGGAACGCGGAAAAAGAAAACCGCTTCGGCTATGAGGAAACTGCCTATTTACTGCTGTTTGGTACGCTGCCCGATGCCGATACTCTCGCAGGATTTCGCAAGGTGCTAGCAAATTTTCGTGAGCTGCCCGATTCTTTCGTCATAGATATGATCGCAAAAGCTCCTTCGCATAATATCATGAACAAGCTTGCACGTTCGGTGCTGGCACTGTATTCATATGATCCAGACTGTGAAGTGCGTACAATTGAGAATGAAGTGCGTATCGCCGTTTCCATGATCGCACGTCTGCCTGTCATTATGACAAATGCTTATCAAGTCAAGCGGCAACACTTTGACGGCGAAAGTCTTGTGATGCATCCGCTTCGCCCTGAAGAAAGCACCGCAGAAACCATTCTGTCACTGCTGCGTCTTGACCGTCAGTATACCCCAGAAGAGGCGCATCTGCTGGATGTCTGCATGATGCTGCACGCGGAACATGGCGGTGGCAATAATTCGGCATTTACCTGTCGTGTGCTGACTTCTTCTGGCACAGATCCCTATGCTGCCTACGCGGGGGCTATCAGTTCGTTGAAGGGCTTTCGTCACGGTGGCGCAAATTACAAGGTGATTGACCAGTTGGAGTTGTTCAAGTCCAAAGTGAAAAATCCTGATAACGAAGGCGAAATTGCTGATCTTATCCGTCTGATTCTGCACAAGCAGGCAGGCGATGGCGCAGGTCTGGTTTATGGTATGGGCCATGCAGTGTATACGCTTTCCGATCCTCGCGCTGTGTTGCTGAAAGAAAAAGCTCACGCGCTTGCCAAGGGTACTGCCTTTGAGGAGGATTATCGGCTGCTGGATGCCATTGAACGCCTGACACCACAGTTGGTCGGCGAAAAATCCCCGAATGCCGCAGCCAAGCACATTTGTGCCAATGTGGATATGTATTCGGGTTTGGTGTATCGTATGCTGGGTGTGCCAGAAGATCTGTTTACCCCGATGTTCGCTGTATCTCGTATTGCCGGTTGGGCTGCACACCGCATCGAGGAAGTGCTGACTGGCGGTAGAATTATGCGCCCTGCATACAAATCCATTGCCAAAAAGAGCGTGTATACGCCCCTTGCTGAACGATAATGGCGCGCAGAAGGCGTGTCCTTGCTGCCGCACTCGGTATGTATACTGCGCTGTTGCTTGGCGGTTGTCAGTTTTCCATGACGGTGGACACTTTGCTTTCACCGCCCCGACTAACCGAACAGCAGGAGCAGATCTATCAGGCACTGCAAACGGCAACAGGTGATAATATCAGCCTGAAATACCCCAAATCCGGCGATCGGCTCTCAGCTTTTACCGTGGAGGACTTGGACGCGGACGGGGAAAGCGAGGCAATCGTGTTTTATGAAGTCAGCATGGTAAGTGCAGAGGAAAACCCCCTGCGGTTTTGCTTGCTGGATTGCGAAAATGGTGTGTGGCGCGCCATCACTGACTATACCACTCCTGGTGCCGCTGTGGAATGCGTGATTGTTTCACAATTGGGTAACAATGACCGCACCAATCTTATTATTGGGTATAGCATGGTGAATGGCGGCGGCTATGCGGTAGAAGTGTTCCATTACGAGGAAGATACGCTGGAACGTACACTTACAACACCCTATACAAAAATGGACATCAGTGATCTAAATGGTGATGGTACCAACGAATTGCTCATCGTCAATGCTGCAACGCTTTCCGCCGCCGCGTCGGCGGCGGTGTATGCGCTCGACGAAAACGGAATCTACTACCAGTCGCAGATCAGCTTAAATGGTCAGTATTCCGATATCAGCCGTATTGTGTATGGTAGATTACCCTGCGGCGACCCTACGGGGGCATCTACGCTGCATTATGCAAGCGGCATCTATATTGATGGCGTATCTGGTGCGACTACAGTACAAACGGAAGTGCTGCTGTACGAAGATCAGCAACTCATACCAGTGTACGTGGATAGCACAGAACGATTCCCGAGCAGTACCAGAAATTCTGCTTGCCCGACATTCGATATCGACAATGACGGCGAAGCGGAAATTCCCGTGCAGACCGTGTTTTATGGGTATTCCGAAGCGGTGGATTCCGAACGCATCGCCATGACCAATTGGTATGTGTGCCGCAATGGCACGTTGATGCGCGAGTATTCATCGTATTATTCCGCCAATGATGGTTACGCTTTTTTGTTGCCCTCACGGTGGGAGAAAAAGGTCACGGTGGTGCAGGAATTTGAAACCATCGTGTTTCATGTGCTGGATACCGAGCAAACTTCGGAGGAAGGCGGCCCTGTTGTCAAGCAGCCGCTGCTGCGTTTGGCGGTGGTCAGCGATGCGGTGGAATCCAACGCATTGCAGCAGGAAGGCTATCTGCTGCTGCGTCAGCAAAACGGCAACGATTATCTTGCAAAGATCGAGCAGACAGATCGGTCACTTTCATTGACGCAAAGTGAGCTGCTGTTTGCGATGCGATATCTCTGAAAACGAGAAAGGTGAGGATCCTATGAAGCGAGTTCTGGTGTGCGAGGACGAAGATAATATCCGCGAGTTTGTTGTCATTAATCTGAAGCGTGCAGGCTACGATGTGGTGGATGTGGACTGCGGTGAAGCGGCGATTCGTATGTTTGACCGTGAGCGCGGTAACTTTGATGTGGTGCTGCTGGATGTGATGATGCCTGGGATTGATGGCTTTACCGTCTGCAAGCGTCTGCGTGAGCGTTCCTCCTCCATCGGTATCATTATGTTGACTGCAAAATCGCAGGAAATGGATAAGGTCAATGGTCTGATGATCGGCGCGGATGACTACATCACAAAGCCATTTGCCCCTTCGGAACTGACTGCCCGTGTGGATGCCATCTACCGTCGCGTGTGCATGAGCGTGACACGCGTGAAGAAAGAATCCACATTGGAATCTGGTCCTTTTGTGCTGAATCTGACCAGCCATACCATGACAAAGCGCGGTAAACTCGTTGAGCTGACACAGGTAGAGTATGAGATTCTGGAGTATTTTCTGCGCAACAAGAATACTGCGCTCGACCGCAGCAGCATCTTGGCGCAGGTATGGGGCAATGATTACTACGGCGGAGACAAGATCGTGGATGTAAATATTCGCCGCCTGCGCATGAAAATCGAGGAAGAGCCGTCCAATCCACGGTATATTGTGACCGTGTGGGGCTACGGCTACAAATGGGCAGAAAAATGATTCGCCCAGCCGTTACCGCAAGGAGCAATACAAATCATGGCAAAACGAAGCATCACTCGCCGTTGGTTTACCAATAACTTGGGCGTGATTGTGCTGATATTGACAGTAATTGAGCTTGCATTGATCTATGCTGTGCAAAGCTATTACTACAATTCGGCACAGCAATATCTGGTTTCTAAAGTCAATGCGGTGGCGGGTGTTCTGACCCGTTACGCTGCGGATTCCAGCTTAAACCTCAACGCGGAGCTGCGTCGCACGCTTGAAAGCTTCTCCGATAAGGATAAAATGGAGATGATGGCGATTGACAACGACGGCATCATCGTGTTGACTTCATCGGGATTCTCTCCCGATGAAACCACTGCGATGCCCGATTACGACATGGCTATGAGCGAGAGCGATACCGTAAGCACCTACGGTTACAGCATCAGTCGCTCGCCAAATGGTGAACGGATCATGGCGGTGTCCTACCCAATTTATCACATCAGCAACCAGTACAGTGCCATTCGTGTGGTCACTTCTCTGGAAGCGATCGACGATTCCATTGTTACCTTTGTGCTGGCAGCGACCTGCGTGGCAGTTGCCGTGATCGTGCTGCTGGGATTTACAGGTATGTATTTTGTGCGTTCCATTGTGCGCCCCATTCGTGCGATCAGTGACAATACCGCAAAGTTTGCCCAGGGCGATTTTACCGCGCGTATCGAACAGCAGAGCGAGGACGAGATCGGCGACCTGTGCATTGCCATCAACCACATGGCAGATGAACTTTCCAATGCCGAAACCACGAAAAACGAGTTTATCAGCTCCGTATCTCATGAATTGCGCACGCCGCTGACCGCGATTAAAGGCTGGGCGGAAACGCTTCATGACGGTGCCGATGCGGAAACCATGCAAAAAGGTCTGCGCGTTATCATGGGCGAAAGTGAACGACTTTCCGGCATGGTGGAGGAGCTGCTGGATTTTTCCCGTATGCAGAGCGGACATTTTACCCTCGACCTTGCTGCGATGGATGTGCTTGCCGAACTGGGCGATGCGGTACTCATTTACATGGAGCGATCCAAAAAGGATAACATCAACATCGAATACGATGAGCCGGAAATGCTCCCCATTGTGTATGGCGATAAAAACCGTATCCGGCAAGTGTTTATTAACATTATTGATAATGCAATCAAGTATTCGGAAGCTGGCAGTACCGTGTTTATCTGCGCCGATGCGCCCTCAAAGCATACCGTGCGCGTGTCCGTTACCGATCAGGGATGTGGCATCAAGAGTGCCGATCTGCCGAAGATCAAGACAAAGTTTTATAAGCCCAACCATACCCGCAGAGGTGCAGGTATCGGTCTTGCTGTTGCCGATGAGATCGTCACTATGCACGGCGGTACCCTACTGGTAGAGAGTACCGAGGGCATCGGTACAAAAGTGACCATTACTCTGCCCTCGCATACAGCGTAGTACTGTACCGTTAATCCAAATAGAGGAGAACAATATGCCCGATTATTCACAAGAAGCAACTACATCGCAGCAAACCGGAAATTCTACGCAGGCTGCGCGTGCCGAGTATGCCTATAAATCTAAAATTGGCGGACAGGCTCTGGTAGAGGGTATCATGATGAAAGGTGCCTTTCGTGGTGCCATGGCGTGCCGTTTGCCAAATGGCGAAATTGATCTTGAAACATGGGATATCCCAGTAAAGCTAAAAACGGATCCGCAAACAGGCAAGGTGAAGCCACTTCTACCGTGGTACCGCAGGATTCCGTTTGTGCGCGGCAGCGTGAATTTCGTCACGCAGATGATTGACGGCTATCGTTGTATGATGCGCTCTGCTGAAAAACAGGTGGACGAAGAACTGGATGCCTTTGTGCTTTGGAAGAAAAAACAGAAGATCGACAAGTTGCCCGAGGAAGAGCAGCTTTCCTGTTTTGATGCGTGGATGCGGGAACAGGGAAAGCCACTGGAAGGCGATGCAGTAAAACAACGCTGGGAATATTTGCAAAAAGCAACGCAGTATTACGAGGCGGAAGAACCAAGCAAGCTGGAAAAATGGCTGGATGATAAGCTGGGGGACAAGATTTTTGATATTCTCATGGTTGTGGTCATGGTCGTCAGCGTGGCACTCTCGCTGGGATTGTTCATGTGGCTACCTAAGCAGGTCGTCGGCTGGATTGCTCCGTTGACCAAAAATCGCGTACTGCGCTCTGTCGCAGAGGGCATTGTGAAGATCGCGATTTTTGTCGGCTATATGGCAATTACGGGCTTTATGAAAAGCATTCGCCGCACCTATGAATATCATGGTGCAGAGCATAAAACCATTGCTTGCTTGGAAGCTGCTCTGCCACTGACCGTGGAAAATGTTCGCAAGCAGAAGCGTTTTCATCCGCGCTGCGGCACAAGTTTTATTTTTTTGGTGCTGTTCATCAGTATTCTGATGAGTTGCCTGATTCCATTTACCATTGTATGGCAAAGGGTGCTTTGCAGCTTTGCTATGCTGCCCATCGTTGTGGGTATCAGCTATGAACTGATTCGCTTGGCGGGCAGGTCAGATAATCTATTTACACGCATCATCTCTGCGCCAGGCTTGTGGGTGCAGCGCATCACTACCAAAGAACCAGATGATCAGCAGATTGAATGCGCTATTGCTGCCATTACGCCCTGCATCCCCGAAAACATTGAGGACGATATATGGTAATAGACCCTGTACTGTTGCGTGAACTGACGCAAATCTTGCAAACAGGTGGCATTGAAAATGCCGCCATGGAAGCAAAGTGGATTTTGGAGGATATGCCCGATGCTGAAACGGCACGCAATGTGGCAAAACGGCGTATGGAACACTACCCGTTGCAATATCTGCTGGGTGGATGGGAGTTTTACGGGCTGCATTTTCATGTTGGTGAAGGTGTATTGATCCCCCGACCCGAAACAGAGATTTTGGTGGATACCGTGCTGCAATATGGGCATCTGCCGCAGCCGGCAACGATTGTGGACTTGTGTACTGGCAGCGGCTGTATCGCGCTTGCGTTGCAGTCACAACGAAAAAACGATCATCTTTACGGTATTGAAAAAAGTGAAACCGCCCTTGCCTACGCCAAAAAGAATGCTGCATACCACAATATGGCGGTGGATTTTCGGCTTGCCGATGTACTTGATCCCCAGATTGCCGCAGACTATGTCAATGTGGATGTGATCGTAAGCAACCCACCATATCTGACAGAGGAGGATATGCAGCAGTTGCAGGAAGAAGTCTGCTACGAGCCGCAAATGGCTCTGGCGGGGGGCGCAGACGGATTACTTTTCTACCGCCAGATGACTGCACTGTGGAAGCATTCACTGAAAAAAGGCGGTATGCTCGCGTTTGAAGTGGGCATTTATCAAGCGGAAGCAGTTATGGAAATTATGCGTGGCCATGGATTTGTCAACATCGGCACTGTGCTTGATTTATGCGGTATCCAGCGCGTGGTATACGGCTACAGTGATACTGCTGCAAGCAACGAAATCATTTTCCATGAACCAGAACAGAAAGGAAATACGAACTATGGCAAAAGCTGAACTGAAAAAGAAGAATACTGGCGTGGTAGTGCCTGCAAATGAGGATGCGAGAAAAAAAGCACTGGAAAACGCGATCGCTCAGATTGAAAAAACATACGGTGCAGGAGCAGTTATGCGTTTGGGCGCAGATTCTCCCTTAAATGTGCAATCCATCTCCACAGGTTCGCTGTCGCTGGATCTTGCATTGGGCATTGGCGGCGTACCCAGAGGGCGTATTGTGGAAATCTATGGGCCTGAAAGCTCTGGTAAAACCACCGTTGCGCTGCATATTATCGCCGAGGCACAGAAGCTTGGGGGCGAAGTGGCTTTCATTGATGTGGAACACGCGCTGGATCCCGTTTATGCTTCCAATCTGGGCGTAAATATTGATAATCTTCTGGTGGCACAGCCCGATAGCGGCGAACAGGCGTTGGAAATCGCTGAAGCGCTGGTTCGCTCGGGCGCAATTGATGCCATTGTAATTGATTCGGTTGCCGCTATGACCACCCGTGCTGAGATTGAAGGCGAAATGGGTGACAGTCACGTGGGCATGTTGGCTAGATTGATGTCTCAGGCAATGCGAAAGTTAACGCCCGTTATTGCGCAATCCAATTGTGTGGCGATCTTCATCAATCAGGTGCGCGAAAAAATCGGTGTGATGTATGGCAACCCTGAAACCACAACAGGCGGCAGAGCATTGAAGTTCTACTCCTCTGTGCGTATGGAGGTGCGCAAGGGCGAAGCGATTAAAAACGGTGCAGAGGTGATCGGTAACCGCACTCGTGTGAAGATCGTGAAAAACAAAGTTGCACCGCCCTTCCGTGAATGCGAATTCGATATCATGTATGGTACGGGCATCTCCAAAGTGGGCGAGATTCTCGACCTCGCTACCGATTTGGATATTATCCATAAAGGTGGCTCTTGGTTCAGCTACGGCGAGCGTAAGCTGGGGCAGGGCAGAGATGCTGTGAAAGAGCTGCTGCTCAAAGAACCTGAGTTGTTGGCTGAAGTAGAAAAGAAGATCATGGCACAGAAGGATGATCTTGTGCTGGTTTCCAAGAAGAACAAGAAGGCTGCATCTGTCACTGCTGCAAAGGAAAAAGCGGAAACGGCTGTAGCAGCCGCATCTGCTGCGGCAGCAACGGACGATGTGGACGACAACTTTGAAGAATTTGCTCCTGTTGAGGCGTAATTGGGCATAGATATGATACAGATTGTATCCATTGCGCCGTCGAAAGGGGAAGTGCTTGCAATCACCCTTTCGGATGGCAACGTGCTGTGGCTGCATAAAGAACTGGTCTATGATGCGCATCTGCACAAAGGGGATATGCTTACCAAGGCGCAAATTGCCGATTTGAAGCAGCAAGCGGCAAATCGTCGGGCATTTGAGTATGGATTGTATCTGCTGGAACGCAGAGGGTATTCCTATCGTGCATTGTATGATAAGCTGATGCAGGCGGAACACGCAGAAGAACAGGCAACGCTGCTTGCGCTGGAAAAACTGGTGCGGCTGGGATTCCTCAACGATGCACTCTACGCAGAATCTCTGGCGCGGCAGCTTGTGGAGCAAAAACGGTATGGGCTGCATCGCGCTGCCATGGAAATGCGCCAAAAGGGTCTTTCGCAGGAGGATATCGACGAAGCACTTACCCCCTACGATGACCCAGACGATACTGCAAAGCGGATTTCACAGCTGTTGGTGCGCAAGTATGCAAGAAAATTGACCGATCCTAGTGACCGCAAGGCGATTGAATCGGTAAAGGCTGCGCTGGTGCGACGCGGATTTGATTATACCGATGTGCGCCACGCGATTGAAGATTATTTTTCAGATGAATACGATGCGGAGGAATTTGATTCATGATCGTGAGTATGGTATCCTTGGGCTGCGCCAAAAACTTGGTGGACGCAGAGAGAATGCTGTATCTACTGAAAGAGGCGGGGCACACACTAACCGTTGAGCCTGGAGATGCGGAAATTGCAGTGGTCAACACTTGCGGCTTCATTCAATCAGCCAAAGAAGAAGCCATCGAAACCATTCTGGAACTGGTAGAACTGAAAAATGAGGGTACGCTCAAAGGGATCATTGTAACAGGCTGCCTCGCGGAGCGTTACCGTGAAGAAATGGCAGAACAGTTTCCCGAAGTGGATGCCGTTATCGGGCTGGGCGATGAAAAAATGCTTTGCGAAGTGCTTGCGCGCATTGCAAAGGGCGAACGCGTGGTGCAGTTCGCACCCAAAACAGATCTGCGGCTGACTGGCGGCAGAGTGCTTTCTACGCTGCCGTTTTTCGCGTATCTTAAAATTGCGGAGGGCTGCTCCAACGGCTGTACCTATTGTGCCATTCCGCAAATTCGTGGCAGATATCGTTCAGTGCCCATGGAGGATGTTCTGAAAGAGGCGAACTGGTTAGCTGAAAACGGCGTTACAGAACTAGTGGTTGTTGCACAGGATACCACACGCTACGGTGAGGACTTATATGGTAGTTCCCGCTTGCCCGAACTGCTGCAAGCACTGTGTAAGATCGAAGGTTTGCACTGGATTCGTGTGCTGTACTGCTATCCCGAACGTATCACTGATGAGCTGATTCATGTGATTGCAACGGAGCCGAAAATTGTAAAATATCTGGATATACCCGTGCAGCATTGTAACGGAAAAATTCTGAAAGCGATGCGCCGAGGTGGAGATGAAGCATCGCTGCGCGCACTGTTTGCAAAGCTGCGTGCCGCTGTTCCGAATATCACATTGCGCACAACGCTGATGACCGGTTTCCCTGGTGAAACCGAAGCTGATTTTGAACAGCTTTCCGCTTTCGTGGAGGAGATGCGTTTTGACCGCATGGGCTGCTTTTCGTACTCCGAGGAGGAAAACACGATTGCAGCATCTATGCCTGATATGATTGAAGAATCCGTGCGCATTCACCGCGCGGAAATGCTTACAGAGCAGCAAATGACCATTTCTTATGCGCTAAACGAAAAGCGTATGGAAACTGTCACCGAAGCAGTGATAGAAGGATATGATAAATGGGCGGAGTGCTGGTTTGGCAGAACCGCAGCGGATGCCCCTGATATCGATGGCAAGCTTTTTATTGCAGGCACGCCGCAGGATGGTTATCGTGTGGGACAGTATGTAAAAGTCGAAATAACAGATATGCTGGACTTTGATCTGATCGGTGAGGTGGTTGCAAATGAATCTGCCGAATAAGCTGACGTTGGCACGAGTAATGATGGTGCCGCTGTTTGTGTTATTGTTCTATTGGAATTTTCCTGCGCATTATCTGCTTGCCACGCTGGTGTTCGTCATTGCGTCGATCACCGATGCCATAGACGGACACTTGGCGCGCAAATATCAGCTGATAACAGATTTTGGCAAGTTTCTGGATCCGTTGGCAGATAAGGTGCTTGTGATGACTGCTTTTGCCTGTTTGCTGGAGCGACAGTATCTCAATGTGGTTGTATTTCTGCTGATTATGAGTCGAGAATTTATGGTTTCTGCGTTGCGATTGGTTGTTGCGGGCAAGGGAACGGTGGTTCCAGCGGGCTTTTCAGGCAAACTGAAAACCGCGTTTACCATGATCGCGCTGATTGCTTACATGGTATACCTCTCTTTCTGCCATGATTTCGGCAGCTTTGGCTTGCTGCTGCCCGATGTATTCTATCGCTGGACAGAGATCATATTGCAGTGCTTCTTCTGGATTGCCGCTGGTCTGACGGTGTGGTCGGGCTGCGAGTATCTGTTTGCCTACCGCAAAGATATTGACCCAAAAACTTGACTTTGACTCTTTCTCCCATCTATAAGGAGGCTTTTATGCTGCAACAGCTTCGTGAAGAAATCGCGCTGATTCGAGACCGCGACCCTGCGGCACGCAGTTCGGTTGAGATCTTGCTGACGTATTCGGGTCTGCATGCTGTGATCGCCTATCGGTTCGCACATGCTCTGCTTAAGCGCGGTATGCCCACCATGGCGCGTATTGTATCGCAGACGGCGCGACTGTTTACAGGAATTGAGATTCATCCAGGGGCCAGAATCGGTAAGGGGCTATTTATCGACCACGGCATGGGTGTTGTGATCGGAGAAACCGCGATTATTGGCGATAACTGCACGCTGTATCAGGGCGTAACCCTTGGTGGTACAGGCAAAGACCGCGGTAAGCGACATCCCACACTTGGCAATAATGTGACTGTTGGCGCAGGCGCGAAGGTGCTTGGCCCGTTCAAAGTGGGAAACAACGCCAAAATTGCGGCTGGTGCCGTGGTACTGACAGAGATTCCGCCCAATGCGACCGCTGTTGGTGTGCCTGCGCGTGTGGTTAAAATGAACGGTGTGCGCGTTCCGGATCTGGATCAGATTCACATACCGGATCCCGTTGCGCAAGAATTGCATAAACTCTCCAAACGCATAGGTGCCTTGGAAAAAAAGCAGCAGTGAAACGTAAACCGCCCCTTTTTGTGCGCATAGTACAAAAAGGGGCGGTTTAATGCGGTATGGAACTTCCTTGCTATCTTTCCGCTTATGAGGAAAAACTTATGCATCTGCATCATTGCGAGGCGGTTTGGGCTTGCGAAAGCGTGGATGGCTGGGCTTTTGACTGTTGCTTTTGGGTGCATTGCCGCTGCCACTCTGGGGATGGTGATTGTTTTTTCTGGGTGGGTGATTTGTTTGCTCCTGCTTTGTTTCTGCGTCCACTTCAGGGGCATCACCGAAATTACCCTGTTTTACATTCAATTCGTCGTGCGATTGCATCTGTCTTTGCTCAGATTTTGGACTCTGTTGTTTAGACGAAGCAGACGCACTCTTAGCAGCATCGCGTTTGTCGCGCAGATCTTCTCTGGTCATACGGCGGCTAGTATCTTGCAGAGGCTCCACCTCGGTAAACATCATAGTTACGGGCAACTCAGAATTTTCAGGCTTGAGCCGCAGCTTACCGCTGATTAGATTGGCTTCCAGCACATAAGCGCGCACAGGCGGATTGCCAGGCATAATCACTGTAGAGCCTGCTTTGGGAATCATCTTGATCAGTTCCTCATACACAGGGCTTTCATAGCGCAGGCAACACATCAATCTGCCACAGGTACCAGAAATTTTCGCGGGATTCAGTGCCATGCCTTGTTCTTTTGCCATTTTGATGGTCACGGGCTGAAAATCATCAAGATAGCCCTTGCAGCATAACTCTCTGCCGCAAATGCCCAGACCGCCCAACAATTTTGCCTCATCGCGGTCACCGATTTGCCGTAATTCAATACGCACATGAAATGCCGCAGCGAGATCCTTTACGAGATCGCGAAAATCCACGCGGGAATCTGCCGTAAAATAAAAAATCAACTTATTGCTATCGAAACCGCACTCTACATCCACCAAACGCATCGGCAGATTTCTTGCGGCGATTCTCTCCTCACAAACGCGCATTGCGTCTGCCAGGTACTGCTTGTTGCGCTCCAGCTCAGCCATATCTTCGGGCGTTGCGAGGCGCAAAATAGGCTTTAGAGGCGTAGTAACACTGTCTTCTGGCACAGCATGGCGACGAGTTGCCACGATGCCGCATTCTGAACCGCGCACGGTATCCACTACAACGTAACTGCCCTCTGTGGGAGAAAACTCTCCTGGTGCAAACGAATACACCTTACCGTTTGTTTTAAATTTCACACCGATAATTTCAATCATTCGTGTACCTTCCAATATCTATATTTCGTACATTGCGTGTTCGATTCAACACTTTGCAAAAGCTGCGCATAATGCTGTTGCCGAAAGCACCGTGCCGACATTGCCATCCAAGTCTGCAAAGGCTTCCAGAATGGCGCCATGCATTTTTGCTGTGCGTGCTGGAGTCATCTCGGAAGCGAGTGCCGCAGCACCGTTTTTATCGCATCCCAGACGATCAAAAGTGCCATCCAGCGTCATTACCGACGCATCACGGATTTGTTCATCCAGCAATAGCAGCACCTGCCGATACTGTTCACGATCAGCCGCCGCCGCTGTTAGACAACGCAGCATTTCATATTCATTCCGAGCAGCGAGTGCGAGTGTGCATTCCGCAGCAAGATCGGTTGCCTTGCGAACAGCATCATCATCCAAAAACGCAATACATTTGCCGATATTGCCATCAAATTTAGAAACCGCCTGCTGCACGTCCGTTTCCGCATAGCCACGGCGCAAAAGCACCTCTGTACACTGACCTTTTGTAACCGGAAACACCGTTTTCGCTGTCATTCGGGAAAGCAAGGTTGGCAACAATATATCTGCGGTGCGCGCCGTAAATACAAAACAGGCATGGGGAGGTGGTTCCTCCACGGATTTGAGCAAGGCGTTCTGCGCCTGCACGCTCATACCGTCGGCATCTGTAAACAGGAATAGTCGTTTTTCGCCATTATTGGGCAGGATTGCAGCTTCTTTTCGTATATCGCGCACCGTTTCCACAGAGTATCCCATACGTTTACCCGAATGCTCTGCAATCATCACATCGGGGTGATTCCCTTCCGCGATCAGATTACAATTGCGGCACTGTCCGCAGGGGGCGTGGTCGGTGCTTTCGCACAGTGCCAACATGGCAAACCATTGCGCGATGGTTTTTTTGCCGCAACCCGTTTCACCGTGCAGCAGCAGCGCATGGGGTAGGCGATGATGCTGCCGCATTATCTGCAATTCTTGCAGCAGTGTAGTATTTCCTGCAATAAACGGCGCAGCGCTCGGTGATTGTTTCACAGCTTTTCAAACCGTTCGATGCTGGTAACGAAGATGGTCGCGCCGCCCACCGCCACCTCCAACGGCATAGAATTGATCTCGCCTGTGCTGTCGCCGTAGGTGGGGGCAGACGGCACGAACTGCTTGCGGTGGTGGCATTTTTTCTCCACCACACCAATCACATCATTCACCTGATCCTCTTCCACGCAAATGAGAAATGTCGTGTTTCCGGCACTCAAAAAGCTGCCCGATGAGGCAAGCCTTGTTGCACAGAATCCATGCTTGGCAAGCGATTTGGATACGGCGGCACTGTCGTCGCCGTTGACGATCGCGAAGATAAGCTTCATGCTTTTTTCCCTGTTCCTTTCGAGATGTAAGTGCCGAGAATATCCGCAAGGTCATCATTACCCGGCTTTTTTTCTTTGATGACCGCAATCTCTGTCACACCATAATGCAGCAGCAGTGATACAGCTGCATCATCCAGTGTTTCGCCACAAATGGCAATGGGCACTGCCGGCGGGCAAGGGGGCTGTGACATGGCACAAATCCTGCCGACTGCCTGACTGATGGGTATTATTTCATGGGGTTGTGCTGCCGCCTCATAGGGTGGTAATTTTGCAAATAGTATGGGCGATTTCGGTGGTTCATAATGCAAAGGATTCACCGTCCGCGGCAAATTGCAATGTTCCAGTATCGTTTGCAGTGTGTCAATATCCTGCAAGGGCGTTGTTGGCGAGCAAAGCATCACCACAAAATCGGCATCGGCGTATTCATACATGATGCCTTTTGTGGCCAACCATGCAGCAAGATTGGTACCGCAATATCCGCTTTCTCCTGCACAAATACAAATATGAAACGGATCGCCCTGTCGGAAACGAAACTGATTTCGAAGGTGGTTGCGCATACGTTCCAGACGGCGTGCGACAGCAGAGAGATCGTGCCGCACCTGCATATCCAGATAGCGATTGCACAGATCCATAGAAGCCAATATAAGATACGATGGGCTGGTTGAACCGAACATTGCCATTGCACTGCGCAAAAGCGGTGCATCTGCTGGATTTTTACAATGCAGACAAGCAGCACCTGTCAGCGCAGGCAGCATTTTGTGATATGAGTCGCAACAAAAATCCGCGCCGAGTGCAATGGGGTGTAAACTGGGCTGAATAAACGCAAGGTGTGCACCGTGGGCATTGTCCACGATCAACCTTGCATTGTGACGCGCACAAATTGCGGCAATGGCTTTGATATCTGCAATTGTGCCGAGATAATCTGGTGTGGTAATATACACACAAGCAGGCGATTTGCAGTTAGCGAGCGCGAATTGCACCGATTGCGCCGAGATAGCACCAGAAAGCAGCATACCATCTTTGGGATACATCCAGCGTATGGGTAGATCCAGCAAAATACAAGTATTGAGCATACTGCGGTGTACATTGCGCCCTGCAAGGATTGTTCTGCCTTCACGTTTCATCTGCATCAGCATTGCCTGAATACAAAGGGTTGATCCACCTGCGGAATACAATGTGGCACCTGCCCCGAACAATGCTGCGGCATTTTTCTCGCTTTCAGCAATGATGCCATCTGCTTCAAACAGACTATCCGCGCCGCATATTTCGGTAATATCCAGCGGATATGCCGCTGCCAGCCAATGGTCAAGACCTTTTCCTTTATGGCCTGGCATATGCATACGCAGTTGATTGCTGTGCGCATATTGCATCAGATAGTCATAGATCGGCGTACTTACCACAGCGAACCTGTCCTTTCATATAATTGCTCACAATAAGTATATCACAAAATTGTCCGTTGTGCAATAGGGAAAAAGAAAAAATCCCCGATATTCCTCTCCCTAGCGAAGAATATCGGGGCAATTTTTGACGAATGGACCCGAAGGGGATCGAACCCTCGACCTCTGCGTTGCGAACGCAGCGCTCTCCCAGCTGAGCTACGAGCCCATAACGCTATCATTATACCATAGGATGCGGTAATTGTCAAGTACAAAACGCCATTTTTTGCAAATTGAACAGTTGCTGAGCGCGTTGAAGCTTCCACACTTGATATCTCTGTGGGAACTGGAGATACTTGATACGGTTGGGCGGTGGCATAAAACGCCATCTGTGGGGTGAACCGCAGACGGCGTTTGGCGGCATTTACTCGTTCAGGATGGTTTCGATTTCGGCAATCTCCGCATCTGAAAAATCCAGTTTTTCAATGCAAGCAACGTTTTCGATGATCTGCTCTGGCCGGCTTGCACCGACCAGTACTGTGGTAACAGCTTTATTATGCAGCACCCATGAAAGCGCCATCTGTGAAAGCTTCTGACCTCTTTTTTCTGCAATGGCATTGAGATGGTTTAATTTTGCTATCATATTCTCATCAAGCATATCGCCAAGCCATGTATTGCCTTTGCCAACGCGGGAATCGGCAGGGATACCCTTCAGGTAGCGGTCGGTGAGGAATCCCTGATAGAGAGGGGAAAATACCGCAAGGCCAAAGCCAGCCTCCTGTGCAAACTGATCCAGACCATCATCCTCGATCCAGCGGTTGAGCATGGCATACGAGGGCTGGTTGATCACAAACGGGGTGTGAAGCTCTTTGAAAATACCCATAATTACCTGGGTCTGCTGTTTATTGTAATTGGATATGCCTACATACAATGCTTTTCCTTGTCGAACGATGCTGTCAAGAGCGAACGCGGTTTCCTCAAGGGGCGTTTCCGGATCAAACACATGATGATAGAATATATCAACATAATCAAGATGCATTCTTTTCAGGCTTTGGTCGAGTGATGCGATCAGATATTTTCTTGAACCGTTTTTATCACCGTAAGGGCCATTCCACATTTCGTAGCCAGCTTTTGTTGATATGCACATTTCGTCACGATAATGACGCATACCGTCAAGAATCCTACCAAAATTCTCTTCTGCGCTACCGTTGTATGGGTTGCCGTAATTATTTGCGAGATCGAAGTGTGTGATACCCAGATTGAATGCGGTATGCACCATCTTTTCCATATTAGCAAAACGATCCATATGCCCAAAATTCTGCCACAATCCGAGGGACACTGCGGGTAGTTTCAGTCCACTTTTTCCGCATCGATTATAAATCATTTTATCGTACCTCTTCTCATCAGCAACAAACATATTTCATCCTCGCTTTCACATTTTGCAATAACACGGTATGGTGTAATACGGCGTAATTTCCATCTGATTTTATTATACACCTTCTCTTCGAAAAAGTCAATTCATCCTTTTCGTTTTTCATGGTAATGACAGATGGTGATTGCCGAATGGCGGAGAGATCATACAAAGAAAATGCAGCGTCGGGTTTATGCGGTTTTGCTATTGTGCGAGAGCGGATGTTCAGGTGTTGCCGATGATGATTTGTTCGATCACATCGGCGGCGTGTTCGCAGAGGTCGCAGCAATTTTCAAGGCTGTCAAGTATTTTATGGCTGCTGATGAGCGTTGCGGCATCAATGTTGTCGGCAGCAAACAGCGTGTGAATGGCATCGGTATAAATAGCGTCTGCCTCAGATTCGGCATTGTTGATCTCAATGATGTGGGTACGCAGCTGCTCAGGTTTTTTGAAGTTTTTCAGTTCTGAAACAGCAGTATGCAGCTGCTTGACGCAGGTGGTAACCAGCTTTGCAAAGGTATCAGCACCCTTGGGCAGTGTGCGAATGTTGTACATAGCGAAATCCATGGTCACTTCGTCCAGGGCATCCGTCACATCGTCAATGATTTGCACAAGGCGCAGGATATCGTCTTGGTCAATGGGCGTGATGAATTCGGCATAGAGTCGCTTGAGAATATCATGATGCAGTAGATCAGCGTTGTGTTCAATTTCATGCATTTGCTGATGGATTGCTTCGGTTCGGTTGGCATCAAATTGCTCAATGGATTGCTCTAACAGCAGGGATGCCTGCACACAGAATGCTGCCTGCTCAGTGAGCAGTGCAAAATAATCGTTACGGTTTGCTTTTGCCATATTGAATACTCCTTACGCAAAAATAATCAGGAACAGCTTTGCCATGAGATAACCCAGAATGCCGCATCCGGGGAATGTACAGACCCACGTGAAAACGAGATCTTTCACCACTGACCAGTTGACATTGCTGATTCGCTTTGCCGCGCCGACACCCATGATGGCAGTGGTTTTGGTGTGGGTGGTGCTGACGGGAATACCTGTGACCGAGGAGATCAGCAAGCACAGCGAGGAGGAGAGGTCGGCGGCAAAGCCTTGGTAGGGCTTCAGCCTGACCATATCCATGCCCACAGATTTGATGATGCGGTAGCCACCGATGGATGTACCCAGCCCCATTACCAATGAACAGACAACCATCAGCCATATGGGAATATCAAAATCTGTGGCATTGGCATTGCCACTGGAAAGTGCAGCACCCAGCATGAAGATTGCCATGAATTTCTGACCATCCTGTGCGCCGTGCATAAATGCCATTGCTGCGCCGCCGGCGATTTGACCACCAGAGAAAAACTTTTCGGTTTTCAGACGGTTTTTATCCCGAAAGATTAATGTAATGATCTTTGCCACAACGAATCCCATGGCAAAGCCCAGCACGGTGGAAAGCACGATTCCCCACAGCACTTTCAGCCATTCGGCACCGTTGATGCCTTTCCAGCTGTTTTGAATGGCAATGGCGGCACCAGAAATGCCTGCGATCAGTGCGTGACTCTCGCTGGTGGGGATGCCGAAGTACCACGCGGCAGTTGCCCAGATTACGATGGCTGCCATTGCTGCACACAGTGCAATTAGTGCGGTTTTGGAATCGTTGCCGAAATCAACCATATTATAAATGGTATAGGCAACCTTGCTGTTGATGGCGGTCATGACGAACACGCCAAGGAAATTGAAAATGGCTGCCATGATGATCGCCTTGCGCACACCGATGGCTCTGGTAGAAACACAGGTTGCAATGGCATTGGGGGCATCTGTCCAGCCATTGACCAGTATTACACCGAGGATCAGCAGGGTAGAGGCAAGCAACATGGGGTTATGCAGCATCTGACTGAAAAAATCAAGCAGAGACATATTCTGCATAATGCTCCTTTCTGATTCAGTTTTCGCACTCATTATAGCATGAAAGACGAAAAAAAGTTGTAAAAATCAGGTAAAGAATTGTTAAAGGCGTGTAAATTTTGCGCAATAGCTGACGGAGCAACCGAGTGAAAAGCCAGAGATGTTGTGAAAATGCACAAAAAGAAACAGCAATATTCTACTAAAAAGGCACTTGAAACTTCGGAAAAAATCGTGTATAATAGAATTGTGACCAAAATCGTCGCATTTTGGCGTTTGTGATTTTGACAATGCACTTTGCACAGTGCTTTATTGAATCAATCGAAGGAGGACGCTATGTCCCAGACAGCAACGGATGCACACGGCAATCTATTGGATGACCGCGTCATGAAAACGCCCAGTGCAGTGGCACGGCGTACTTTTTTCTATTTGCAGGAGTGCGGACATCTGCGTGCTGGAAGCAATCATCACACCAGCCGGCAGAATCTGCAATCGTTTTTGTTCGCTATTGTTGTGGGCGGCAAGGGAACGCTGGCGTATAATGGTCAGAGTATGCAGTTGCAGGCAGGAGATTGCTTCTTCATTGATTGCCGCGCGCCACACTTGTACCATTCTGATCCCAGTGAGCCGTGGGAACTGATGTGGGTGCATTTCAACGGCTGCACTACCGAGGAATACTACAAGCTGTTTACTATGCAGATGCCCCCTGTGTTCCATCCTGTCAGTCAGGCAAAGCTGATCTCCAATGTGCAGGAGCTGCTGCGGCTGAATGCTGAAACCTATGCGGATACAGAAATCCTTACATCGGGGCTGCTTGCAAATCTGCTGACCATGCTGCTGACCATCAACAGCATCAGCGAGGAAGATGACACCGCGTTGCAGGCAAAACTCAAGACCATTCTTGCGTTTGTTGATGCCAATTTCACCACTGATATCAGTTTGGATGATCTTTCGCACCGTTTCTACATCAGTAAGTATTATCTTACCCGTGAGTTCAAACGCGCATACGGTGAAACGATTTTTCAGCATATCATCGGGCTGCGCATCAACTATGCAAAACGGCTGCTGCGCTTTACGGACAAATCCGTCGAGGAGATTTCCACAATGTGCGGCTTTAATGATCAGAGTTATTTTTCCAAGCAGTTTAAAAAGGCAGAGGGCGTTACCTGCTTGGCGTTTCGCCGCCGTTGGCGCGATTGATGCTGTAGCAAGTAACGGTTTCCGCTGGACGCATTGGGCGGAGCGAAGTGAACGGTTGCCAAAGTGCGGATTTTTCACAGCTGGATGCGGTTTTGCCTCATGCAGAACTGGTGATGAATACCGTGCCATGCTGCGTTATGAGAGAACCGCAACTGGCACTGTTGCCAAAAGATACTCCCGTGTTGGATTTGGCTTCAAAACCAGGCGGGGATGATGTTGCAGCCGCAATATAAATATAGTGTACAAAGGGTGTGAGCGTATGAACCAACGCGGAAGAATTGCAGCGCGGTTGGGCACAAGACTCGCATCCTTTTTGGTGATCGCTGCGATGCTGCTTTATGCCGCAGTGCATTATGAACGACCGAGTGAGCCAGAGCTGTGTGAAAGTCATGCCGTTGCCGAATCAACACAGGATTTGTATCACGCAAACGGAACATCGGAAAGCGCAACAACGCTAACGGTTGCACCATGCCGTGATCTCAATGCGGCAACAGTGGAGGAACTCATGCGCGTAGAGGGCATCGGAGCGGTGTTGGCGGAAAAGATTGTGGCAGCGCGGAAACAGTGCGGCGGATTTCAGCGGCGCAGTGATTTGCTTGGCGTAGAAGGCATCGGCGAAGAACTGATGAACCGTATTATGATGGCGTTTTTCATCACGGATGAGCTGCCGTACATGGTTTCCGATACAACAGCAATGCCTGCCGCAACGGAAATGGAAACAACCATTACAGCAGGCAAATATGACCTGAATCACGTGACGAAAGAAGAATTGATGCGCATACCTGATATGACTGAAACACTGGCAGAGGGTATTCTGACACTGCGCGCTGAGATAAAATACTATACGCATTTGTATGAGTTGCTTTATGTAGATGGAATAGACGGTAGATATCTGCTTGAAGTGCTGGAACAACACCTGTATGTCACATCGTAAAGTGCTGCGTGTACAACAACCATCAGCATTCAGTTCATGCGTGATTCGGCGGCGGGGTAGAATTTTTCGCCCTCAATGCGACCGTACTCCCATGCGTGCGCCTTGCTCTTACGCACGGCTGCACCGCCCACGGGCAGATCGCACAGAAGCGAAAGCGTGGGATCGTGCTGACATAATTCACCGATGCTGATGACCAGTGCGTCCTCGTCGGCGTGGGGGCAATCGCAGAGAAATTCCCACGCGTTGTCATCAAAATGATGACAGACAGTGGTGACCGGCGCACCCTCCTCCAGTACATGGATACAGGTGAATACCAGCATATCGGGCCGCGTGTGGAAGGGATAATGTGCCATATGGAAACTCCTTTCTTGTCAGTATATGATATATCATACATGAAAGCCGCATAAAATGCAAGGAAAATCCAAGAATCGCCATAAATCTCGTTTGCGTATTTGTTACCGAATTGTAACTTTTGTAGGAGAAAAGGCAACAAAATCCGCTTTTATATTGTGCAAGAAGGCTGTGATTTCGAAAGAAGTGTTGAACTATATTGTGAATAACTCACAAATATGGTGACAATCTGATTTTTCAGATTGACTTTTGAAGGCAATTCGTGTATATTTGTAGTATGAAAACATGGCGGTAGGGGCGCGCTGTTGGGAGCCTGACACCCGATCGTAATCCGATATCGTCTGTTTTGATAACCGACCGACACGACAGAAACGAGCCGATCGGTGCTGCGTACCACGCAGCGAAATACACTGTCGTATCATTTTGGTTGAAACGGCAACATTTCAAAGCTGCGACACGCAGCAATATGCTCGCAGCAAAATTAAGGAGGAAACTACTATGAACAAGCTCAAGAAGACCCTGGCACTGGTTGCTACTCTGGCAATCGCTTCTACCGCTTTCGTTGCATGTGGCGACGACAGCAGCTCTACCGCTGACAACAGCTCTACCGCTGACAACAGCTCTACCGCTGACAGCAGCTCTACCGCTGACAGCAGTTCCGCAGCTGACGATAAAGTAGAGAACAAGTTCGGCGATGATGACAAGACCCTGTCCATCCTCTGCTGGACCGCTGATGATGTCAGCAAGATGATCGAGAATTTCTCTGATGATGGCACCTACGACAAGGAAAAGATTAATGGTAAGTACGGCGATGTTACCGTTCAGTACATCAACATTGGCTCTAAGGGTCAGGAAGCTCGCGAGCAGTATACTACCTACTTCCAGGGCGGCGAGGATGTTGACCTGTTCGTTCTCGAGGCAGACTGGATTCTTGAGTACATCAACAATGATACCTACACCGCTCCTATCTCCGATCTTGGCTTCAAGACCGATGATTTCAATGGCGGTTACGCTTACACCATCGCAACTGGCACCAATGCCAGCGGCGTTCTGAAGGGCGTTTCTTGGCAGGCTACTCCTGGTGCTTATGTCTACAGAACCGATCTTGCTGAGAAGTATCTGGGCGTTAAGTCCGCTACTGAGATGCAGGAGAAGGTAAAGGACTGGGATACTCTGCTGGCAACCGCTAAGACCGTTAAGGATGCTTCCAACGGCGAGTGCGCAGTTGTTGATACCCTGGGTGGTCTGTGGCAGGTTTATTCCTACAACAGAAGCAACGCTTGGGTTGACAAGGACAACAAGCTCGTTGTTGACGACTACTGCAAGGACTACGCAGAGATCGCTAAGACTCTGTGGGATGAGGGCTATGTTACCAAGGAGACTCAGTGGTCTGATGGTTGGAACACCATTGGTCAGGATGGCAAGACTCTGGGCTACTTCTTCTGCACCTGGTGCCTCGGTAAGGGCGGTCAGCTGCAGAGTGCTTCTGGCGGCTTGAATGATGATGGTACTCCTAAGAATGCTGATGTTTGGGGCAAGTATGACATCTGCGCAGGTCCTTCCTTCTGGGCATGGGGCGGTTCCTGGCTGGCAGTATCTCCTAAGTGCAACACTGGTTCCGCAGCTCACGATTTCGTGAACTACTTCACCGTTGATGAGAAGTCCATGGAAGAGTACGCTCTGTTCAAGGGCGAGTTCGTGAACAGCCCCACCGTTATGAAGAAGATTGTTGACGACAAGTCCAACAAGAACGAGATGCTGGGCGGCAATGATCAGTTTGCAGTTCTGTACGATTCTGCTGCTAAGATCGACATGGAAGGCAAGATCACTGCATACGATGCACAGATCAAGGACGCTTTCAATGGCGCAATCACCAGCTATGTTAAGGGCGATGCAGGCTACGGCACCTACGATGAGATGATCATGGAGTTCAAGAAGAAGGCTGCTGGGATTGAGGGCATCGTTGTTGAGTAATCCTTACAAAGGATTTCCGTACTCAGACTGTTCAACAAATACAATTGAATAATGCCTGAATAGCATAACCGAATATGTGCCTATAGGGCGAAAGCCCTATAGGCGTATATTTTATATGAGCACTGTACTCGCTAATTTTCTTTTTGAAAGGGTGTGCTGAATGGCTACTGCTGCACAACGACGGATTAAGTCTGTCAGTTATTCGAAGTATGGCTACATATTTGTGGCACCATTCTTTATCGTGTATTTTGTCTTTATGCTTTGGCCGCTGATTGATACCTTCATTTTGGCGTTCCACGGCAATGGCATCGGTGAAAACCTGAATGCCGCAGGCACTTCTACCTCATGCTTTGTTGGTCTTGATAACTTCAAGACGATTCTGTTCGGTGGTTCTGATTTCAAATCCATGGGTATTCACGAGCGTTTCGTTCGTTGTATGCAGAACACCGTGATCATTTGGGGCGGTAACTTCCTTCCCCAGATTGCTCTTTCCCTCTTGCTAGCTGTCTGGTTTACGGATATGCGCGTGAAGATGCCCGGCAAAGGATTCTTCAAGGTCGTTATGTATATGCCGAACATTATCACTGCGGCATCCGTTGCCGGTTTGTTCCTTTGCTTGCTGTCTGACTCTCAGTATTCCACAGCCAACTCCATTTTGTTGGACAAAGGCTGGATCGATGAAGCGTTCTTCTTCTCAAGCAACAAATGGTCATCTCGTATTATCATCATGTTCATCCAGATTTGGATGTGGTTCGGTAATACCATGATCATGCTGATGTCTGGTATCATGGGCATTAATGGTTCGCTCTTCGAGGCTGCCGAGATCGACGGTGCAAACTCTCGCCAGACCTTCTGGCGCGTTACACTCCCCTTGTTGAAGTCCATTATGGTTTATACATTGCTGACCTCCATGATCGGTGGTTTCCAGATGTTTGATATCCCATATATGTACCACTTGGGCTCAAACCTCAACAATTACACTGAAACAGTTGCCGTGTTTATCTATGATATGTTCCACAAGAACTTTGCATCCCCCAGTTACGGTTATTCCGCAGCTGCGTCTGTCATTCTCTTCGTGATTACCAGTATCCTTGGCGCACTGGTGTTCTATGTGCAGCGTGATAAGCACGCAATTGAGATCAAGAAGAAGAGAAAACAGGCTATGAAAGAGGCAAAGCGTATGGCGAAGCAAGGAGGTGGCCTTGGCTTATGAGCAAGAAAGTTAAGTATGCTTCTGATGGTAAGAGCTACCAGACTTCGATCACCATTAAATCTGTACTGATCTTTATCGTGCTGATTTTGCTGACCATTATCTGTATCGGGCCGATCTACATCATGGTAATGAATGCAACTCGTTCGCATTCAGAAATCGTGTTGGATGGTATCAGTCTTATCCCTGGCAAGGAGTTGCTAAATAACCTCAAGGAACTGCAAACGAGTAGTTTGTACAGCAGCTTCTATCACCCGTTGGTTGGTATGAAGAACTCTTTGATTATTGCTGCATCCTGCTGTGTACTCACTGTGTTTTTCTCTGGGCTGACCGCTTACGGACTTGTTGTTTATGATTTCAAGATGAGTGGGCCGATGTTCACCTTTATTCTTGCTGTCATGATGGTTCCCACCCAGGTTACATCCGTTGGTTTCCTGAACTTGGTTGTCAATTTGAATATGCTCGATAGCTATATTCCGTTGATCATTCCTTCAATTGCTGCTCCCGCTATCGTATTTTTCATGCGTCAGTCTATGCTATCCACCTTCCCGTTGGATATCATTGAGGCAGCACGAATTGATGGTTCCAGCGAGTTCCGTACTTTCCTTACCATTTCGATTCCGATGATGAAGCCAGCATTCGCTGTACAGGCTATCTTTGCTTTCATCCAGAAGTGGAACGATTACTATAATCAGTCCCTTGTTTTGGTTTCCAACAAGGCTAGCCAGCTGACCATGCCTATGATGATCCAGAAGGTCATTTCCATCGACAGAACTCCGAATCAGGGCGCAAACTATTTGGCAATTACGCTCTCTATTATTCCTGTCATTGTCATTTATCTCTGTTTGTCCAAGTTCATCATTGCAGGCGTTGCAGCCGGCGGTGTGAAGGAGTAATTCTTTGTAACAAAAAGCACAGTGTCATGTGGCACTGTGCTTTTTTTCTGAAAGGAGCTTCCATATGCCACCAGATTTTTCACAGGCAATTCTTGCTGCACAACATGATTTGGGCTGCAAAGGCATCGGTACATTGCATGAACGGACGTTGCATTTAGCACTAAAGTATTATTTTGCACCTGATCCAACTACGCACGAACAGCGTATCGGCGGCTTTGTTGCTGACGCTGTTACAGAGGACGGGGTGATTGAAGTGCAGACGCGCAGCTTTTCTCGGCTGAAGGAAAAGATCAATATTTTTTTGCAATATTGTCCCGTGACAGTTGTTTACCCAATTGCGAATCCGAAATGGGTTGTGTGGGTGGATGAAGATGGTGTGGTAAAATCAAGAAGGAAATCTCCAAAGCGTGAGAACTTATTCACCGCGATTCACGAAATATATGCGCTGCGCCAATGGATTGGTGGCTACCCGCTGCGATTTGCGCTTTGCTTCGTGGAGATTGAGCAGTATCGTTGCCTGAATGGGTACGGAAAACAGAAAAAGATTCGTGGCGAACATATTGATCGCGTGCCCCTCGACCTTCACGAAATCGTTATGCTGGAATCGCCTGTTGATTATCTTACGCTGCTTCCAAAAAATCTGCCAATGTCCTTTACGGCTGATGAGGCTGCAAAATTGATTGAATGCAGCGAATCAGATATGCGTATGTTGCTGAATCTTTTGGCGCAGTTGGGCGTTATGGAAAAATGCGGCAGGAAGCGTAGAGCATATCTCTGGCAAATGACAAAGCATGGCTTCGACATCATGGGGCGTTGATGTTGAAGCTGCCGCAGCACTGGGTGTAAAGGTGATTTGGGCACTTTCTTTGCCAGGAAAGACTTCGCCTGTAACCGCAGGTCAGATCGTTGCTGACACGATCCTTGGCATTTTGGCAGAGGAGGACGATGTACATGACTGATTTGCATGGATGCCGTCTTGGATTTGCACTCTGCGGCTCGTTTTGTTGTGCCAGAAGGGCGTTGTCTGCGGCAAAAGCCTGTGCTGAAGCTGGAGCGGAGCTTCTGCCGATTGTATCAGAGCATTTTGCTGAAACCACGACGCGTTTTGGCTCGCCTACCACTTTTTTAGAAGAATTGATCCTACTGGGCGATGGAAAAATCATTGACAGTATTGTGGATGCCGAACCCATTGGACCGAAGCAACTGACCGATGCGCTTGTAGTTGCCCCTTGTACGGGAAATACGCTTGCAAAGCTATCAGCAGGTATTACCGATAATACCGTGACAATGGCGGTCAAGTCACATTTGCGTGGTGGTAAGCCCGTGATACTTTGTGTTTCCACCAATGATGGCTTGTCTGCTGCGGCTCGCAATCTGGGTGATCTGCTTAACCGTAAGCATTACTTCTTTGTGCCTTTCGGGCAAGATGCTCCAGCGCAGAAGCCAACATCTCTTGTGGGCGATTTTGCTCGTATTCCGGAAACTGTTGCTGCGGCAATGGCACATCGTCAGCTGCAACCAATCTTAATATCTTATACGACGGAAAAACCTTGATTTTTATAAGCAGATGTGCTATGATATATTCTGGATAATGTCGCGTAAAGCACACTTGTGTGTTTGTAATGTGTTTGCTCTGCGCGATGTTATTCCAGTAATGTTGGCAGAATTGTTATGTCAGGGCAGCATTGAAGTCAGGCAGTATGTGACTTGCCTGTTCGCTGCCCGTTTTCTCTGTAAAATGAAAGGAGTCTTTCGTTGAAATCCGATCGTCACTGTCGAGATCTGCGTGGGGTACTTGTGCCTGCCGCCTGTGGCACGTTGCTCACTCTTGCGCTGTTTTCACTGTTTTACGCACTGTTTGATATTTACCCTTTTGGCGAAAAATCTATTGTATGGTGTGATATGGAGCAACAGGCAGTTCCGCTTTTACTGCAATGTAAGCAGATTCTGAAGCGGGGGGAATCACTGCTATACACGCAGCTGGATGCTGGGGGCATGAGCTTTTACGGTGTGTTTTTCTTTTTTCTAAGTAATCCGCTTTCTTTCTTGGTATTGTTCACCGATATGCCCGTATCCTCACTGATGAATCTACTGGTGCCGTTGAAGTTGGCAATGGCATCGGGCAGTATGGTGATTTTGCTGCGCCGACAGACACCAAAGCTTTCTTCGTCATTTGCGGTGCTGCTGGGGTTGATGTACGGCTTTTGCGGTTACGGTCTAATGTATTACCAGAATCTGATGTGGCTGGATGTACAGGCTCTGGCACCACTTTTGCTGTTGGCTGTGGATGCACTGCTGCAAAAAGGTAAGGTGTTGCCGTACTTTTGCTGCATTTGTCTGAATATCATTTTCTGTTACTATATCGGTTATATGACGGTGATTTTTCTTCTGCTTTATGTGGGGCTGTATGCGTTTTTTACCCCCCGCGCAGAGCGAAAAATACTGCATTTGCATGATTTTTGGGCAACCAGTGCAGTGGCTGCAATGACAACCTCCTTTGTGTGGTTGCCGTCTTTTTTGCAGATTATGCGTTCGGCGCGCAGCAGTAATTTGTTGCAATCGCTGAATAAGTGCTATATGTTTCACGCATTGGAAGATCGTTTTGTGCTGCTGGCGGCAACGGCTATTGTATTTGCGGTACTGCCGTTTTTGTTCTGCAAAAATCTTCCTATGCCGCGGGAGGAACATCGCAGAATACGCGCACTTTGTATGCTGCTTTTCGCCGCTGTGATTTTTGATCCCATAAATGCGATGTGGCACACGGGAAGCTATCAAGCGTTTCCCATCCGTTGGGCATTTTTCATGATCATGATTGTATTGCGGATTGCGGCACAGTTGCTTTCAACAGAAACTGTGGTGGAGGAGCGTCAAAAAATCCCGCGTATCACGCGGATTGCACTGATCGTTCTCCCAGCTCTTTGCATCGCTGTAGAGGTACTTCTGCTGACGTTGGGAAATGCATATATCACAAGCTATGTGGAAACATTGTGGGTCGATACTGAGAATGCATTGCTTTTGCTGATTCCTACTTCGTTGACCGCTTTGTGCTATGCTATAGTACTGCGGTGTCGCTCCAAAGGAAGTGTTTCGCAACGGATTGCACTATGTATTTGTGCAGTGTTGTTTGTGGGCGAAATGACGCTGCATACCTATTGTGATGTTTGTGCTGTTGCCGAGGAGGATACCCTCTATACGCAGACAGTTTCAGCGGCTGACCGTATTCATGATGACGATTTCTATCGCCTGAAAATGACGCGTAAATACGCCCACGTGAATATGGTAGGTGCTAACGGGTATCCGACCATGGCGCATTATACTTCATTGACGCGTGCCGATTATCTGGAGGGCGTGAAGAAAATGGGGTACAGTTCTTACTGGATGGAGGTTTCTTCCACAGGCGGCACTGTGCTGACTGATGCACTCTGGGGTGTGAAATATCAGCTGGGGCAACGCCGTGATTTTGACGATTGGGTCACTGAAGTTTGGACAGATAATGTTTTGAGCATCGGCAGGACAAGCATTACCCTGCCGCAAGCCATTCGCGTGCAGCAAGCACCAGAGGAGATCACCGATTTACCCAACGGTAAGCGTAGCGATGTGCAGGCATATCTTGCGGCGCAAAAGTTGGGGGATGCCGATGCAGTGGTTTCATATCCCGTGACAAAAACAGAGAATCTGACGCTGATTGAGAACGATGACGGCGTACAGTGTATCATAGCGGATGAAAATAGGGATGTCAGCGATATTCGCTATACTATATATGTGAAGGACGCGCAGTATCTTTATTTTGACCTGTACACACTGACAGGTACAAAGATTTCCAACCCGCGGAATGATAGCGTCAATATTAGTGTAAACGGCATATTTGTTGAGCAAAACTATCCGCAAAACTCCCGCAATGGCGTGGTCAGCTTGGGACGATTTGAAAACGAATATGTGACTGTACGTGCGCTGGTGCATCAAAATTTTGAATGCGAAAGCTTTGGCGTGTTCGGTATACGGGAAGCTTCCTTGAACCATGCTGCGGCTACCCTACCAAAAAATGATTTGCGCTATGAAAAAGGTGGTTACACTGTCACGACGGTGGGTGATACAGATGCTACGCTGGTGCTTGCGATTCCGTACGACGAAGGTTTGACAGCGTATATCAACGGAGAAAAAACTGAGGTCTACCGCGTGAATACCTGCGAAACTGCCGTGCGCGTGCCTTCTGGCAGCGTGAATGTGGAACTACGCTTCTTTCCACCAGGCTTGAAAGCTGCATTGCCGCTCAGTGCGGCAGGTCTGCTTTTGATGGGGCTGTATTTGTTACTACGCAGAAAAGATCCGCAAAGGGTGCGCCCTGTACCAGAGATTGCTGCGGAAAGAATCACATTGACAGCACTTGCCGCTGTGCTGATTATCGTATATTTGTTTCCGATGATTATGTCTTTTGTCGGCATTTTTCTGTAACAAATATGGGCAGGGGCATCTGTTAAGATAACAGTAAACTAGATCAACATTGCAAACATTGGATTAATTTACGGTTGGTTTGGCACAATGTCGGCTTAGAAATTATTGTTATTCTAACAGCTGAAGGAAATTATCTATTTACAAATTGTACACAAAATGTTCACACAGAGTTCGCACTAGTTTGCTATATTTATATCACGGAAGAATGGAAAAACAAGTAAGAATGTTGGTGTATGTACGAATGGAAAACACCAAAAAGTCGCACAAAAAGGAGTAAACACTATGGAAAGTTTAGGAATTAGCAAACTCGACCTCAAGCGCCGCAATCGCAAGCAGATTCTGCACATTATGCGTGAATGCGGCCCCATCTCCCGCGTGGATATCGCTGCTCAGTTGGATCTGACCCGCGCTGCCGTCACCATCATCACCAATGATATGATTGAGCAGGGCGTGCTGAGAGAACTCGGTGAGGCACCCATCGATGAGGGCAATCCCAAGAAAGGACGCCGTAAGATCCTGTTGGACATCAACAAAGACACGAAATTCGTGCTGGGCGCCATGATCAATGAGCACGATGTTACCGTTGGTCTTTCCAATGTGGCGGGCAATACGCTGGACAAGGACATGATGATTCTGTCTGACGATGTCGATCAGCAGGATATCATTTCGTTCATTGCAAAATCTGTTCAGAAGATGATCAAGAATGCAGGTCTGTCCGATAAGCAGGTTCTGGGTATGGGCGTTGGTGTCGTCCCCGAGCGTTGGGAGCAGCTGCGTGCCGATATGCGCGATGGCTTGCCCGATTTCTCGAAGCTGCGTTATATTCTTGAGTTGGAGCTGAATTTACCTGTGGTTTGCAGCAATGCCATCACATTGTACGCAATGGGTTCTCTGGATTACAGCAAGGGACCTCATCAGAACCAGTTGCTGCTGTACAGCGGTACGCACTACAATCTCGTTGTTGTCAGCGAGAACACTCTGTTGCACAATTGTTTGGTCAACACCACTATGGTTGAGCGTATCGTTGTGAATCCTGGTGGACGCAAGGCTGAGAATTATCCGGATGGCTCTGTGTATGCAGAGTTGACCCCGAATGCAATTGTCGAGGGCATTCGCGAGTCGTTCAGTGCAGAAAAGACTCCTGTTCTGTTTGAGCTGGCAGGCGGCAACTTCGATGCTGTTACCATTCAGATGATGGATAAGGCATATGAGCAAGGCGAACTCGCTGTGGTTGCATGGATGGATAGCCGCGTGGAGCTTCTTGCACAGCTGCTGTATAACATGATCCTGACCCAGTACGCTGATACTGCGGTACTGCAAAACTATCATCTCTGTGATGCACAGGTGAACAAGCTGCATGCTTGCATGAAGGAACTTGCAGGTGAGGAGATGGCAAATCGCGTGATCATCAGCCCCATAGATGAGGAGCATAGCTTCCTGGCTGGTTGCATGCACGCTGCTGAGGTTATGTTCTATTCTCAGGGTGGCTTGAAGTACGAATCCCGCTAAGTGCTGTAAATAACTGGCATTTTGCAGATGTACTTGGCTGTTTTGGCTCTGCTCTGCGAAAGATCGCATTTTGACTGTATGTAATCAATGATAACAAAAGCGGTACACTCTTGATTAAGGGGTGTACCGCTTTTTGTAATGAAAGAATGATAATTCCAGCCTCAGACCGATTCCTGCAACGCTCTGCGCTGCTGACGAATAACCAGACCGACAACTTCGGGCCCTGAATTACAGGTAACGGTTGCGCCAATTGCCCAATACTGTACAGGAGGATATCCAAGTTTTTTGGTCAGCTGCGCCGCAAGCTCCTTGGCAAGGGTGTCATCTTTGCCATGCATGATAACATACGGTGTGTGAGGAATCATGTTTTCGTCCGCGATTTTCATCATATGAGGGACAATATGCTGTTCGCCGCGCACTTTGGTCAGCACATCAGATTGGCAGTCAACGATACGGCAAACGGGACGCAGACCCAGCAATTCGCCTGCAAAGGCGGCTGCGGCACTAACCCTGCCGGAACGTTTCACATATTTGAGCGTCAATGGGACAAAATACACAGCAGCAGAAGCCACCCAATCCAACAGGTAGTCAATGACTTCGGCACAATCTGCTCCTCTGCGGAGCATCTTGGCGGCCTCTACTACACCATAGCCATAGGTGGCGGTGTAATTCCTGCCATCAATAATATGAATGCGCATTGGTCGATCATCACGCATATCCTCGCTATAAAACTGCGCACGGGCGGCAATTGCGTTATCATGGGTTGCCGATCCCTCGCTGCCGATGGACACATAAATGACATCGCTATAGCCCTCTGCATAGAGCTGCACAAAGGTATCGTGCATTTCAAAAGGGGTGATTTGCGCTGTAGAGGGATATTCCTGCGCGGCGGCGATTTTTTCGTAGAACGCCTCTTTGGTGAAATCCTTCAATTCACGGGCACATATGCCGTCTATGTTGACGGGGAAATACAGCATCCCGATGTCAAGTTCCTCGGCAAGATCGAGTGGAATATCACTGCAAGAGTCTGTCATCAGCTTGATTTTTTCTTTCAGCATATGGAGATCCTTTCTGCGTTAGTGCATTGATATGCACATAACGCCTCGCATTCGCTTGGGCAATGCCGTGTGGCATTGCCATTATGTTTGGCTGATATCGTATGCGCGGGGGGTTTCTGGTTCCCACACAGACTGCGCCATTCTGCCGTTTAGGCAAAGTCCCTCAAAGTGATGCTGCCGCAGCACCTCGTAAGCGGCAACAGAAACGGCGTTTGAAATGTTCAGGCAGCGCAGCGTTTCACGCATGGGAATGCGCACGCAGCGTTCGGGGTGCGCCATGAGAAATGCATCGGAAAGCCCAGTATCCTCTCTGCCAAAAAACAGATAGGTTTCTTCCGGGTAGGCAACCTCGGTGTAGAGCTGTCCTGTTTTCGCCGTAAAGTAGAAGTACGGGTTCTGTGTGCCACTTACTTGATTTTGTGCAAAAAACGCCTCTACATTCGGGTAGTGAAGGATTTCCAGTTTATCCCAGTAATCCAACCCAGCACGCTTGAGTTTGGATTCCTCAATGGAAAAGCCAAGTGGGTGGATGAGGTGCAATCTTGCGCCTGTGACGGCGCAGGTGCGTGCGATACTGCCTGTGTTCTGCGGGATTCTCGGCTCTACCAGTACCAGATTCAGTCTTAGCAAGGGATCGACTCCTTTCGGTAATGTTTTTTCGGAAAATACTCCCTTGCATAGTTGTGTACGGGAAGGGGAATGCTGTCATCAGCAAAGCAAGGAAGGAGTTTGAGCATCATGCAATACAAAGCATTGGCAAAGGGTGTTGCTCTTGGCGTGACCGCAGGCACTGTGGGCTATTTTATTCTACAGGCAAGTGCTGGAGAAAAGAACCGTTTGAAGCGTCGCACGATGCGCGCAGTACGGGCAATGGGTGATGTTTGGGAAAGCGTTTCGGATATGCTGCATATGCAGTAATCCCACTTTTGGGCAACACGAACAAAGTTCGTCTGCTGGTTTTGTGACATATCATCCTGCGTTTGCCTTACGGTAGCTCATGTAGCCTTCCAGAATCAGCACGGCAGCAACCGCATCGACCACAGCCTTGCGTTTTTTGCCCCGTGTGTTGGTTTCGTTGAGGATACGATGTGCTGAAACCGTTGTGCAGCGTTCATCCCACAGCGTGACAGGAAGCTGTGTCAGTTCATGCAGAAGTGCTGCAAACGCTTCGCATTTTTGCGCACGCTCGCCACAGCTTCCGTCCATATTTTTCGGATGCCCCACTACAATTTCGTCCGCATGGGCTTGGAGTGCCGCCTGCGCGGTTTTTTCTGCGCACAATTGAAAATCAGGTTCCGTCAATACGCCATGTGGAGAGGCAAGCAGTTCGGTTTTATCGCAGATTGCCCAGCCTGTGCGCACATCCCCGTAATCGACCGCAAACAGAATCATGAATCGTTCTCCTCCTTTGCAGTTTCGTATCTACACCACTGTGAACGGTGCAGGGTGGAGTATTCGGTGGGTAAATGGGAGGCATCGTTTTTGAAGATCAGCTTCCAGCCCGCGTCCGTATCGTACTCAACCAGAGAGATCGCTGTGTTATCTGCCCAGCCGACATCTGTAAGATGTACGGCATCACCAAATTCTACATAGCACAAAAAATTGCGAATGGCGCATCCGTGAGAAACCACAGCGACTGACTTCCCCAAATGGGCTTTGGCAATGTGATTGACTGCATTGATCATGCGGTGGCGTACTTCCGTCATGCTTTCGCCGTTAGGTGCCTGAAAACGCCACATTTCACCCGTCCAAAGGGCGTATTCGTTAGGGTAACGTTCGGGCAGAACGCTCCACGGCATTCCTTCCCAGTCGCCTCCATTAATCTCATGGAGTGCGGTTTCCTCGTGTATTGGCAGATTGTGATGCAGATTGACTGCCTCAGCGGTTCGTTTTGCGCGCAGATAGGGACTTGTATAAATCGCATCCAGCGGAATATCACCAAAGCGTTTTGCAAGATACGCAAGCTGCTGTTCGCCTTTTTTGGTCAGCTGTGTTGATGTGCAGCCCTGAAAAAATTCGTCGGCATTGCCCTTTGCCTCGGCGTGGCGTACCAGATAAACTTTTGTCACCATGGGCGCATGGTTCCAGTAAGTTCTGCGGCAGTTTTGATGTTGTTTTCATCTAGCCATTGGTTCAACTCTTGAATGATGCGCACGGGTGCGTAGGGATCGGTTAACACGGCAGTGCCTACCTGTACAGCAGCTGCACCAGCCATCATCAGTTCAGCGGCATCTTTTCCACTTGCAACGCCGCCCATACCAATAATGGGAATTTTGACGGCATTGGCAACCTGCCACACCATGCGCACAGCAACGGGAAACACGGCAGGGCCGGAGAGTCCGCCGGTGTTATTCTTGAGAATCGGGCGACGGGTACGCAGATCAATGCGCATACCCAGCAGTGTGTTGATGAGTGAAACCGCATCAGCACCTTCGGCTTCTACCGCCTTGGCAATCTCGGTGATATCCGTGACATTGGGTGAAAGCTTAACCACCAGTGGCTTTTTGGTTGCTTTGCGTACAGTCTTGACCATTGACGCGGCAGTATCTGCCTGTGCGCCAAACGCCAGACCGCCATTTTTCACGTTGGGGCAGGAAATATTCAGTTCCAGCATATGCACATCAGTTTTGTCCAGCTTTGCGGCAGATTCGGCGCAGGCTTCGGGAGAAGATCCAGCAAAGTTTGCAAGGATCACGGTATTCTGCTGCAAAAGCCACGGCAGTTCAGTTTGCAAAAAGGCATCCATACCAGGATTTTGCAAGCCCACTGAATTGAGCATACCAGCAGGGGTTTCCGCGATGCGTGGAGCAGGGTTTCCGTTTTGTTTCAGTGGGGTTGTCCCCTTTGCCGCGATGCCGCCCAGCAGCGAAAGCGGATAATACTGTGCGTATTCTCTTCCGTAGCCAAACACGCCTGATGCGGGAATAATTGGATTCTTAAATGCCACACCACATACTTTGACAGATAAATCAGCCATTCCAGACCACCCTTTCCGCGTCAAATACTGGCCCATCCTTGCAGACATGACCTGCATGTATACTGCCGTTTGCAAGGTAGAGATTGCAGGCGCACACCAAACAGGCACCTACACCGCATCCCATCCGTTCTTCCAGAGAAACCTCGCAGCGTACATCATTTTCCTTGGCGAGTGCGGCAATGGCTTTCAGCATGGGCATGGGGCCGCAAGCATAGATGATATCGAATTCTTTCTCGCGGAGCAGTGCTGCTAGTGGTTCAGTGACCAGACCGTGGTGTCCTGCGGAGCCGTCATCGGTGCAAAGAATCGTATCCGCACCTGCTTCTGCGAAATCCTTTTGCAGAATGGCTGCCCCCTGGTTGCGGAAACCGCTGATTACAGTGGCGTTTCTGCCATAATGCTGTGCCAACGGCAGCATGGGTGGTGTACCAATGCCGCCGCCGATCATTACAGCAACAGCGGAGGGTTCCAGCAAAGTAAAGCCGTGCCCTAATGGCCCAAGGAGATTGACCGTATCCCCTGCTTTAACCTGCGAGAGTGCCTTTGTGCCATCGCCTCTGACTTCAAACACCAGTCGCAGCGTCCCTGCCTGTTTGTCGATCTCACAAATGGAGATGGGGCGGCGCAGGGTGTAGTTGCCATCTGGCAGAAGATGTACAAACTGACCCGCCTGTGCCTTTGCAGCGACGGCGGGGCAGTCGATGACCATGCTCCATACGGTCATATTGAGCTGTGTTATGCTGCGCACGGGATAGCGCAGATTGGGAAGCGAATAAGCTTGTTCATTCATACACATGATTGCACGCTCCGTTTTCAGCCGATTTTAATATAGGTCATGAGATCTTCACGCATACGGATTGCTTCACGGCGTGCAGCACCTGCGAAATCACGTTCATCGCACTGCTCTTTTTTGTATGCGCAGAGAATGGCGCGAGAACTGTTGACGATGGCTCCCAGACCATTTTTGTCAAATCCCCCCGCGATACCTGCTGCACCTCCGCCCTGTGCGCCGTAACCAGGCACAAGGAACATGGTATGGGGCATTCTTTTACGGAGAGAAATCAATTGTTCGGGGTAGGTAGCACCCACCACAGCACCTACTGCACTGTAGCCGTAAGCACCGATGGTATCTGCGCCCCATTCTTCGCACTTATCGCCCATTCTGGCATACAGCGGCACGCCATCAATAAGCAGATCCTGAAACTCGCCGGAAGAGGGATTTGAGGTTTTGCAGAGAACGAAGATGCCTCTGTCACGCTGTTTACAGACGGGTAACAATGGCGCGATGCCGTCTGTGCCCAGATATCCGTTGACTGTCAGTGCATCTGCGCCAAAGGGTTCACATTCGCTTTCCCCAATTTTGCAGGAGCCGAGATGCGCAGCAGTATAGGCTTCCATGGTGGCACCGATATCGTTGCGTTTGCCATCAGTGATGACGTACATACCGCGCAGTCTTGCATAGCGGATGGTACGTTCCATGGTTTTGACACCGTGGTGGCCATACATTTCGTAATAGGCGGCTTGCAGCTTCACAGCAGGCACGATATCGCAGATAGCGTCAATAATCTGCTGATTGTATTTGAAGATCGCCTTGGCGGCAGCTTTGAGCGTTTCACCGTCCTCATCAAGGAAGGATTTTTTTAGATACTCCGGGACATATTCGAGTTTGGGATCAAGACCCGCTACAGTGGGGTTTTTCATGTTGATGATTTTGGAAATCAGACGGTCAAAAGACATAATGGTTCCTCCATTCGTTTTATGGATTGGCTGTGACCGGCATTTGCCGATGCGCACAGCTTTACATACATATTATACCATAATTATGCGGGCATCGTCAAGCATTCGCGGCAAATACAGCGAATTTTTCACTTCGCGCCATCGCACTTCTGCAAGATAATTATAAAAAACGGCAAGGAATACGCTTGTCATTGATGCCGAGTACTGTTATAATGAGAATAACGGCTATGTACTCTTAGGGGGAGTAGCAATTTCAGCCGACAGGAAGGAGTTTTTATCTATGTTGGATTGCACAAAAAAGCGCAAGCTGTGGCTTGCAACTGCGCTGTGCCTGCTTTCAGCGCAGATTTCAGCGTTGCCTTCACAGGCAGCAACCTTTACCAGCACACCTATTTCCGAATGCAACTATGTGAAAACCTATGGCACAGAGGTAAATGGTGATGTGGCATTGGAAACCTCTTTGCGGGAGATCGGCGTGCCTGCCAGTGCGACTGTGGAAGAAATTTGGGTGAATGTCAGTGGTGAGGCGGGGAAAAATATTATGCCTGCCATTGGCTATACGGCGGTTGGCTATAATGAGGATAACTGGTACTCCGATTCCATGGCAATTACCGAAGCGAACGGTACGGTTGTGTTCGATATTCCAGAGGAATACCCCGTAGAAAACGATTTTCAAGTGCAGTTCTGGTGGGGCGATATTGACGCAATGACCGTAGAGAGCATCGGCGTTAAGGTGTTGGGCGGCGATGCAGATATTCTTGGCGATTTGAACGCAGATGATGCAGTCAATGTTGCTGATGTTGTCGCAATGGTGCGGTATCTGACAGAGAATGTTGTCATGCTTGCGCCGCAGAATGCAGATCTTGATGGCGATGGTGACATGGATGCTGTTGATCTGACGCTGCTCAAGCGCGGCATTATGGATGGTTCTCTTGGAAAAACTGAACCGGATGATCCGATACAGAGCGGTGAGGGCTTTGATCAAACCGCCATGGAGTTTGTGGCAAATCTGAAGCTGGGCTGGAATCTTGGCAATACCTTGGATGCTACCAGTGGATATGCAAGCAATGCGTATGCCTTTGAAACCGCGTGGGGAAATCCTTATACCACAAAAGCAATGATTGACGCGGTGAAGAAAGCAGGCTTTAATACGGTGCGTGTTCCCGTAAGCTGGGGACAGAAAATGGGTGGCGCACCAGATTATAAGGTCAGCGACGAGTGGATGAACCGTGTGTATGAGGTTGTTGGCTATGTGCTGGAAAATGATATGTATTGCATTCTCAACAGCCATCACGACACGGATTGGCAGGTGCCCTCTTATAGTAATCTGGATGCACAGAAGGCACAGCTGACCGCATTGTGGACACAGATCGGACAGAAGTTTGCCGATTGCGATGAGCATCTGATCTTTGAAACGCTCAACGAACCGCGATTGGTTGGTCATGCAGATGAGTGGAACGGCGGCACTGCCGAGGCAAGAGCAGTGGTGAACGAGATGAACGCGACCTGCCTTTCTGCCATTCGCGCCAGCGGTGGCAACAACGAAAAACGCTTTGTGGTGATGCCTGGTTATTGTGCCTCTTCAATCGCCACCGTGATCAACGATATGGTGCTGCCTGATGACGATCATCTGATTGTATCCATTCACGCATATACGCCTTATAATTTTGCGCTGAACATCAACGGTACTGCTAACTGGGATATCAACAGCGATTCTTATGAGATTGTGCAGAACTTTGAACGCGTAAAGGCGAGGTTTATTAACAATGGTATTCCCGTGATTGTTGGCGAGTTTGGCGCACTGAATAAGAACAACGATTCCGAGCGCGCAGAGTGGGCTGAGTATTATGTCAAAACGGCTACGTCTTACGGTATTCCCTGCATTTGGTGGGATAACAACGCTTATAACGGCAGTGGTGAGAATTTCGGTCTGATTAACCGCAGTTCCTGTACCGTGCAGTTCCCTGAAATTATGGATGCCATGCTCCGCGGATTAAACGGTTGAGCATCACAATAATAATCACAAGATGGCGAGGCTGGTTCAGATATCAGCCTCGCCGTTTTATGCATCAGCCATGAGTTTTGTTTTGTGCAAGACTTTTCAAAGATTTGCAGGGTCAGGTGGCAACATCTATGCCGCTGTCCGCAGAGAACAGATTGATGCCATGTGCGATGATAGCAATGCTCTTGTTTGAATTGCCGATATTAACTTAAATGATGGCTTGTGTTATCTCTTTTTTAGGCAAATAAGCGAAAAAGGTATTGACTTTTGTACAGAGATTACGTATAATGAAAACTGTACGGCAGCCGTCGTACGAGGGGAATAAATGGCAACATGAAAAAAGGAGCGTTTATTATGGGATTATTTCGTAAGAGAGCAGGCGCAGCAGCACTTGCAACCGCCATTACTGCACTCACTTGCTTTGGCAGTCTGAGTGTACAGGCAGACAGTGGCGCGGGCGGCTACACTTGGGAGGCAACCAGTGGCTATCAAGAGGCAACTGATTCCGTCAGTAACAGCGGCAACACTACTACCGTCACTTTTACCAATGCAGATGACGGCTCCACCAATGCGGCAGGCTTTTGTACCACGCTGGGCGGCGAAGACTGGTCGTCCTATACTACACTTTCCATGGCTGTAAAGAACAACGGCTCTTCGGCAGTCACGGTGATCACGGCGATCAATACGGGCGCCGAATGGGATTGGCATCAAAGCGGCGGCACAACGATTGACGCGGGAGCAACCGCAGAGATTACTTACTACTTGACCGCCGAAGAGTGGACATTCGGTGAAAGTACCTGTGCTGTGGGCAATTTGCACGCTGTACAGCGCATCAACATGATGCTGACTGCACCATGGGGTACAACGTCCGTCAGCGGTAGCGTAACAATCTCCAATATGGAGCTTGGCGGTAGCGGCAATACGGTGGTGGAACCGAAGGATGGCTTTTATGTAGATGGCTCTGTGCTGCGTGATGCAAATCAGAATGCTTTTGAAATGCGCGGCACGAACTACGCTTACACATGGTACAAATGGGAGGGCAACGAGGACGCAACGCTCAAGGAGATTGCGGGCTATGGTGCGAATACTGTGCGTATCGTGCTGACAGATGGCATCGCATACGGCAGCGCAGCCAATACCGCAGGAGAAGTCGCGAACCTCATTTCCATTTGCGAAAAGTACAATCTGGTTTGCGTGCTGGAAGTGCATGATGCTACTGGTAAGGATGATACAGATTCCCTTTATACTGCTGCGAAGTATTTTGCCAGTATTGCAAGCGCGCTGACAGGGCACGAGGATACCGTGATCGTGAATATTGCCAATGAGTGGCAGGGCAGCACCAATGACAGTGCGTGGCAGTCTGCTTATATCGAGGCGGTAAAAATCATTCGTGACGCAGGATTGACCCATTGCATTATGTGCGATGCAGGCGGTTGGGGTCAGGGATACAGTACCGTGGTCAATGGCGGTGCAGCTGTACTCGCTGCGGATCCTGAAAAGAACTGTATGTTTTCGGTGCATATGTACGGCACCGCAGGCGGCTCTGAAAGCACCATTAAGAGTATTATCGATAGCATGATTGCTCGTCAGCTTTGCCTTTGCATCGGTGAATTCGGTTTTACCCATTCCGATGGTGATGTGCAAGAGGGCTATATCATGGAATATGCTGAGCAGCAGAGCATCGGGTGGCTTTCGTGGAGCTGGTACGGCAACGGCAGCCCCGTGGAATATCTGGATATGAGTTCAGCCAATGTGGGCGGCACGCTTTCTGACTGGGGCAAAGATGTTATCTATGGTACCAACGGCTGGCAGAATACCGCCGAGATTTGCACCGTATATAGTGGCGTGACGACCAGTGCTACTACCACCACCACAACAACAACAACCAATACCACGACAACAACAACAACCAATACCACCACAACAACGACAACCACTGTGTCTGTCAATATATCAGACACTGTAAAGGGCGATGTTGACTGCGATGGCTTGGTGAAGGTTAACGATGTGATTTTGCTGAATCGCTTTCTCTCTGAGGACAAGGAAGTGAGCATTTCTGCGCAGGGTCTTGCGAATGCAGACATGAATGGCAACGGTGAACCCAGCAGCGATGATGCCACGTTGATTCTTATGACGATGGCAGGCTTGCTTGGTGCGTGATTTGTTACCCTCCTCTCTCAACGAAGGGCTAAGTATTGGGAATGCACCATGAAAGCATTTTTTACTATGCGATACGCTTTTGAGGGGGGCAGCAGCTATTTAGCAATAAAATTTCATCATATGCGGCAAAAGGCTGGCTGATTCTAATAAAATCAGCTAGCTTTTTTGCGGTGCTTACCGTTTTTTAGGCGATACGGTTGCGTCTCCGACCGTCTGCAAAAGCAAGATTAATCTGAGAAAAGTGACGATATCAGGCTGCTTTTTGCTTGTGAAGATGCACAAAACGCACAAGAAAGCTCTTCTATGAGTGTACACTCTGCGCAATTGTCGCATCGTACAAATTAGTGTACCATTTTTGTGCATTCTTACAAAGTTTTAAAATAGCAGCGTCGAAATGTGCTAAACGCATTGACACCCAATCCAAAATATGCTATATTATATATGTGTAGATAGATTTGCCATATGCCATATATGGAAACGAGGCGAGCCCAATGCACTAAAATGCACACACTTTAGCAAATCCCATTGTACGAGGGCGAAAGCCTACCCACAACCAGATGAATGAGGAGGAAACTATGATGAAAAAGATGATTTCTACAATTGTAAGCCTTGCCATGCTGGCAGGTGTATGCGCCATGCCTGTTGCCGCTGAGGAAACCCAAACCTACGCCCTTGGCGATGTAAACATGGATGGAAAGATTGATACCAAGGATATACGTGCAGTGCTGAGCCACTACATCTATGCAATGGTCAAAGAGATGTACGAAATAGATGGTAAAACTTTTGACGAAGACGGCTGGGCGCATTGTAAACTTTCCGATGAACAACAGCTGTTAGCTGATATAAATGATGACGGTGTGATCGATATTAGAGATGGAACCCCTATCCTGCAGTATTATGCTTACTCGTTGACCACGGATGAGCCAATCCCCTCTGAAGTATTTTACAAGCTAGATCCAGATGAGAGAGTGAATATGCTTCCCCCATATGAACTGGAATTATCATAAACTGACTGAACCGTCCATATGAATGGGAAGAAAGGACTTTGTGCTATGAAAAAGATGATTATGACATTTGTGTTTTCACTGATAGCAATCGTGGCTTTTGCTTTCGTCAACGATGCAGATGCATTAGCCGCAAGCGCAGTGAATGATCTATCGGTTAGCGTTACAAAGCTGACTGCCGCCGAAGAGGATGCACAGGTCGGCGATTACAAGGTTACGTTATCCATAGCGCAAAACAGTGGCTTTTCTGGGTTTGGTATTGGCTTTTACTATGACTCTGCAAACTTTACACCAGTAATGAATGAGGACAATTCTGTTTCATTCAGAAGTATGGCATCGGGCTTTATGTTCTCAGTTGAGCACAACAACAATGAAGGTCTTATCGGGGTCGCTGCGATTTCTACAAATAACTACAGAAGAAATGGAGAACTTGTTTCGTTTTATTTCACCAAGACGGGCGGTGCAGAGAGTGCCATTCCACTCACATCAGTGAAGGTGGATCAAATATCAAATCTAAATGGCGAAGACCTTTCTTACTCTTTTTCTAACCAATGTGCTGTATCCAGCGTGTACCGTGTTGGCGACGCAAACGCAGACGGCAGTATCCGCGTTTATGATGCATCGCTGATTAGACAGATTATCTCTAACGCCAATGGCGTGACCGTAACGGAAAATAATTTTATGAATTATATGCCTACAACCAATGTGGGCGAAGGCGTGTGCTTTGCGCTGATGGATGCGGATGGCAACGGTGTTCTTACGGATAACGATGCGACTCTCGTCACGAGTTATCTTGCAGGCTACCCCGCAAATGCTCCCTTGTTGGATTTTGTCACTGTTTATATTACAATTAGTATAAATTGAATGTTTGTCCCCCACGGAAATTTCCATTTCTGTGGGGGCTTTTGTAAAACAAGAATCCGAATTGCTTCATAGCCAAGAGATTGGTACTATGGGGCAGCGTCCCTTGCCCCTGTTGGCTTTATCTATACGGGTAACAAAACGTAAAAGCGGCTCATTGCGATTGCATCTGTTGTGGGTTACGACAACCCAAGTAAATTTGCGGCGGCTCTCACAGCATTTGCCGCACCATGGCTCTTTGAAATGTTGGGAAATAAAATTGTGCAGTAGATTGATCAGCTGCTACTGGCATTTTGGCTATCGTTGTAGATGAGAATCTCGCGCAAAAAACAAAGCAAATTTTCGCCTAATAATTCTTGGTTTTTGTCGACTTTTGTTTTGTTTTTGTGTATTGAGTTGCGAAATGACGATATTTGAGGTATGCTAAGTGTTATCTGGGGGAGGAAGAGCATTCGGATGTAAAGGCAATCTATCCGATCCACATGAATCCTGTGGTTCGTCAAGCTGCTGATCAGGAATTAGGTGGATGTGATAGAATACATATTATTGAACCGCTTGAAGTTTTGGATTTTCACAATTTCCTTGCGCGTAGCTTTATGATACTGACAGATAGCGGAGGAATTCAAGAAGAAGCTCCCTCCTTGGGCAAGCCTGTTCTTGTTATGCGAGATACAACAGAACGCCCCGAAGGAATTAAAGCAGGAACTTTGAAGCTGGTCGGTACTGATGAGCGTGTTATATATGAAAATTTTAAGTTGCTTCTTGAAGACCAAGCTTCGTATGACGCTATGTCTAAGGCAAGCAATCCGTATGGAGATGGATTGGCTTCTAAGAGAATAGCGGATATTCTTGAAACGGGTCACACGGACAGGTAAAGTGAAAGAGAGATAGATTGCATCTATTGGTGAGGTTATGTTTATCTCGTGCTGCGATATTTGGATGAAGATGTACGGATACCGTAAACAGGGACTATGAGCGAAATGCTCGTAGTCCCTGTTATTATTTATATTAGCTGCCAAAAATGAGAACTGCACAGATATGCCCCCGAAACATGACAAAGTGTGGTCACAGCGTACGCATATTGTAGCAAGAGTGGGGTCGCTTCATCTGCGTATGATGTGATACCAGGCGTAACAATCACCATTGGAAAGGTTTGCGGAAGCGATAGCCTTTGGAATTGGTCAGCAGGCGGAACATCTCGTTGACCTGCATGGATTCATGTACGCCTGTTTTACACCAGATTGCAAAATGTTCACAGTTGTTGGTGACCACATTGTAGCGGCTTTCTCCCAACCGTGTGCGTGCCCGTGCAACAGTTTGTTCAGGGGTGTACAGGTGATATCCGCAGTTGTGTTGCAAAACCTCTGCGAGATGTGCTGCGGCATCAGTGCGCTCTGTGCCATCGGGATTTGCGGTAAAGGCTGCTGGCTCTTTGCCAATGCGTACTGGTGCGGAGCTGGGACTTGGAAAATCCAGGATGAAATAGTCGCCGTCATCCTTTAAAAACCACTTCAGTGAGGTGCAATGTATAGTCGCGTGACGCAACGGATTCCCCGCAGGTGTTGCATAATGCACCACGCAAGTATCACTGACATAGATGCCGTAGTGTTCATAGGCACCGTTGGCACGCACTACGCCGATGATATCGCCATAGCTTGCGCAGACGGGCGTTGCGGAGTGGGGGATGGAAAGCTTTTGCATTATGGTTTCCATTTCGGGAAGTGTGCCGTGATTTTTCACCGTGCCGAATACATCAATAATGCGGCATTCACCAGTCACCACATGGCGTTGCAGCGTATAATCTGCGTGGTAGTCCAGATCTTCCCAGCAGTAGTCTTTATCCAATACAGAGAATTCACCATTTGTTGCGGCACGTTGTTGTGAGATATCATCCAAGCGGTCAGCGAGTTTGCCCATACCCTTGCTGACATGATCCCAGAATTGCATAGTACATAGTACACTCCTTTCAAGAAAAAGCGGCACGGAGCATTTCCTCCATGCCGCTTTGCGATTGTAGAATCAGCCGAGAACGACCTCAACGGTATGCACTTTGTCATCACCAAATGCAGGAACGATCTTGTTTTCGATGGCGTTGCCGTCCACGATAACAGTCTTTACGCCCTTGCAGACATGATCAGGGTTCTTGACGGTGATATCGTAGGTAGCGCCGCGGAACTTTCTGGATGCTTTGAAGCCATCCCATTCGTGGGGAATGGATGGGTCAATCATCAAGCCGTCGTATACAGGCTGGATACCGATGATATACTGCGAAATGGCAACAAAGTTCCATGCAGCGGTACCAGTCAGCCAGCTGTTCTTGCCTTCGCCGAATCTGCTTGCATCCTTACCAGCGATCATCTGACCGTAGACATACGGCTCAGTCTTGTGCAGTTCGGAGATGTCTTCATTGAACGCGGGTGCGATCTTGGAGTAGTACTCGAAAGCTTTATCACCACGGCCTGCATACGCTTCCGCGCAGATAATCCATGCATTGTTGTGGGTGAAGATACCTGCATTCTCCTTATATCCGCCAGGGTAAGTTGAAATTTCACCGTACTGGATGTAGTACTTTGTGAATGCGGGATGATTCAGTACCAGACCATACTTGGTGTTCAGGTACTTGTCGATGGATTCCAGGGTCTTGACATCAGCACCCTGTTCCTTACCGATTTCGGACATGACTGCGAAGCCCTGCGGTTCGATGAAGATCTTGCCTTCTTCGCACTCCTTGGAGCCCATCTTCTCACCGAACGCGTCATATGCTCTCAGGAACCAGTCGCCGTCAAAGGCATGTTCCATGACATTTGCCTTCATCTTGTCGATCTCAGCTTGTGCCTTGTCCGCCTCATCATTCTTGCCGAGGTGTCTGAGAATACCCACGTAGGAGGGGCCGACATAGGTGAACAGTGTTGCAACCATGACCGACTCTGCCACCTTAGAGTAGCCGCCCTCTGCCTCAAACTTGGGATTGGTATAGGTCTGGAAACTCTCACCAGGCTTATCGGAGAAGCAGGAGAGGTTGATGCAGTCGTTCCAGTCGGCGCGCATTGCAAGCGGCAGACCGTGAGGGCCGAGGTTATTCAACACGCGATAGAACGAAACCTTCAGATGTTCCAGCATAGGCTGTGCCAGCTCGTCGTTGTTATCGTAGGGCACCATTTCATCAAGGATTGACCAATCGCCAGTTTCCTTGATGTAAGAGCCAACCGAAAGAATCATCCACAGCGGATCATCGGAGAAGTCACCACCGATATCGGAGTTACCTTTTTTGGTGAGAGGCTGATACTGGTGGTAGCAGCCGCCATCGGGCAGCTGTGTAGAAGCGAGGTCAATCAGGCGTTCTCTTGCACGATCAGGAATCTGATGTACGAAGCCGAGGATATCCTGGTTGGAATCGCGGAAGCCCATGCCGCGACCGATGCCGCTTTCAAAGTAGGAAGCGGAGCGGGAGAGGTTGAAGGTGACCATGCACTGGTACTGGTTCCAGATGTTGACCATGCGGTTGACCTTATCGTCGGGCGTTTCTACATTGAGGATGCCCAACAGATTGTCCCATGTGGCTTTCAGCTCTGCCAGACCAGCAGCTACTTTTTCGGGTGTATTGTACTTGTCGATCATTGCGTGGGCTCTGATCTTGTTGATGGTTACGCCATCCGCCTCAAACTTCTCTTCCACAGGATTTTCCACATAGCCCAAAATGAATACGAGGGTCTTTGTTTCGCCTGGGGCAAGGGTGATCTCCTTGTAGTGGGAAGCGATAGGCGACCAGCCATCGGCAAAGGAATTTGCAGCCTTGCCTTCGGTGACAGCCTGCGGATCATGGAAGCCGTTGTACAGACCGATGAAAGAATCGCGGTCGGTATCGTAGCCATCAATGGTATCGTTTACGGTGTAGAATGCGTAGTGGTCGCGGCGATCTCTGTACTCAGTCTTATGGTAGATGGTCGAACCTTCCAACTCCACGCGACCAGTAGAAAAGTTTCTCTGGAAATTCGTGCAGTCATCCTGAGCATCCCAGAGACACCACTCGATGAAGGAGAAGAACTTGAAGGTTTTGGCGGTGCTGCCCTCGTTGGTGAGAACGACCTGCTGCACCTCGCCGGCGTAATCCTGTGGCACGAAGAAGGTGACCTGAGCCTTCAGATCATTTTTCTTACCAGTGATGATGGTATAGCCCATACCATGGCGGCACTCGTAGCTGTCGAGTTCAGTTTTTACGGGTGACCAGCCAGGGTTCCAGATGGTGCCGTTGTCGTTGATATAGAAGTAGCGACCGCCCATATCAATGGGGACATTATTGTAGCGATAGCGAGTGATTCTGCGCAGACGGGCATCTTTGTAGAAGCAGTAGCCGCCTGCTGTGTTGGAAATCAAGGAAAAGAATGCCTGCGTACCCAGATAGTTGATCCAAGGGTAGGGCGTTTTGGGGGATTGGATGACATACTCCTTATTGGCATCATCAAAAAAGCCGAATTTTTTCATTGCGGTTCTCCTTTGTATACTGTGAATTTTCGCAGGGGAAGGCTCGCGTAAGGCAGTGTTTTGCATGAATGCACACAACACGCGAATATACATCAATTATAGCACAGCTTTAAGAACAATGCAAGTCTCTTTTTTACCGAATTTTGGGTGCGATTATGCAGCAATTTACACAAAAAAACCTGTTTTTTCTGCATTTGCAAAGCAAAAACAGGGCAAAAGAGGGTTTATCATGACAAAAACGGCGATCTATGTGCGGCAATCAGCCGACCGTGCCGACAGTGTAAGTCTGGAAACGCAGGAGCAGCTTTGCCGCAGCGATGTTCCGCTGGGCGAAGAGGTGACGGTATATGCCGATCGTGGCTTTTCGGGCAAAAATATCAAGCGCCCCTCGCTGAACACCATGTTGGAGGATATCCGTCGGGGAGAAATTGGTCGTGTGTTGGTCTATAAGCTGGATCGCATCAGCCGGAATCTTGCAGATTTTACAGATTTGCTGCAAATTTTTTCACGGCACGGCGTGGAGTTTCATTCCCACACCGAGCGTTTTGAAACTGGAACGCCCATGGGGCAGGCAATGCAGAGCTTGCTGATGGTATTTGCTCAGCTGGAGCGTGAAACCATTAGTGGGCGTGTGCGCGATGCAGCCTTTGCAAGGGCAAAAATCGGGTTTGATACAGGTGGCCCACCGCCCATAGGATTTGCCAAAGAACCGTTTTTGCTGATGGGCAAGCGTACGCAATATCTGGTGCCAGATGCGAATGCTGAACGCATTGTGGCACTGTTTACGGGGTATGCAAATGCATCAGCAACGCTCAGCGAGATCGCCGCGCAATGGAATCATGCGCAGTTTTTCACCGCGCGCGGCGGCAAATGGAGTCGTGGGGCACTTTGCAGGATACTGCGCAATCCCGTGTATGTGAAAGCCGATTCCGCAGTATATGCACATCTGACAAAGCTTGGCGCAGTACTTTGCATTCCAGATCCACTGCCGCAGGGGCATGGGGTGTATCTGTATGCTGATCGTCGCGTACAGCACAACAAACTGACTGATCTGCATGATACCTATGCGATTGCAGCCCCCCACAAGGGTCTGGTATCACCTGATGTGTGGCTTACTTGTCAGCAGCGCATGACAAAACGGCGCAGCGCTCGCACATTGGGGATGGGGGAACGGACATGGCTCAGCGGCAGTATTTTTTGCAAACGATGTGGCAGCGCTGTTACAGCTGTACAGGGCAGAAGTGCATTGTATCTGGTGTGCGGCGGCAAAAAGCGCGGTATTTGCGGAGGCGTGGGTGCAACATGGCGATGTGACGAAGCTGAACAGCTCATTGGTGGCGTATTGGCAGAGGAATTGCGTATATTGAGTGAGCAGGGGATTGCAGAACCCTGCGCACAGGATATCACGGCAAGGCAGACGGTGCATAATCTGCAATTACGGCGTACTGCGCTGATGCGTGCTTTGACCGAGGGCAGCACGGAAACCATTGCAGTGCTGACCGAAGCCATCACGCAGATTGATGCACGGATTGCTTCCCTTGCTGCAAAGGCAGAGAATGTGTCAGAGCGCAGATATAATCTGCACTTACCGCAGTGGGAAACCTTGACGACAGCACAAAAAAAGGCCATCGCAAAACAGCTTTTATGCTGTGCGATGGTCGATGAAAACACGATTCACCTTTATTTCAGGTAACACCGCACAAGTCCAAACGACAGCTTGATTGCGTATCTGTACGCTCAGCCTTGTGCGGGAATGCTTTTCCGTAGTGATTATTTTGCCTTGCCTAAGAATGCTGCGCCAATGATGCCTGCATCGTTGCCAAGCTTTGCAATGACGATTTCGGTGTTCTTTTCAGAGTTGCGGGTGTAGACCTCTTTTGCCACCAGTTCTTTCACAGGAATCAGCAGTGCGTCGCCTTCATTGCAAACACCGCCACCGATACAAAGAATATCTGGCTGAAAGATATTGATGGTGTTGGTGATGCCGACAGCGAGTGCTTTGATATAGAAATCTACCACAGATTTTGCAGCGGCATCACCAGCTCTCATAGCATCAAATGCAGTGCGCGCGGTGACTTTGCCTTTTTCCTCTGCCATTTTATGCATCAGGGATTCAGGATGCTCTGCCATTGCTTCATTGGTCATGCGCACCAGACCCGTTGCAGAGGAGTACACCTCAAAGCAGCCATGTCTGCCGCAGGTACAGGCGGGACCGTCCATTTGCAGCACGGTGTGCCCGATTTCTGCGCCTGCGGAATTGGAACCAGAATAGATCTTGCCATCTATCACGATACCGCCACCAACGCCTGTGCCCAGTGTGATGCATACTGCATTGACCGCGCCTTTGGCTGCACCTGCTACATATTCACCGTATGCGGCGGCGTTTGCGTCATTTTCGATAAATGTGGGGCGTCCTGTTTTTTCTGAAATCCACTTGACCATAGGTACATTCTCAAAGCCCAAATTGTTGGCGTACTCAATGATGCCTGTTTCAGAATTGGCGATACCAGGGGTACCAATGCCGATCCATTCAACCTGTTCAGGGGTCAGCCCAGCATTCTGGATGGCTTGCAGTGCGCATTCTGCCATATCTGCTGCAATTGCATCAGCGGGACGAGGGCAATTGGTTTTCATGGTCGCTTTGTCGAGAATCTGATAATTCTCATCGACAACACCTGCTACAATATTGGTGCCGCCAAGGTCGATACCGACATAATACTTCATAGCGAAATACTCCTTTTGTTTCATTTGGTTGGCATGATGCCTTATCGGGGCATGGTACGGGTGCTGAGAATCGTGCAATTCTTGCTGCGGATGGCGTATTGATCAAAGTTTGCAGGCAGGAATACCGATTCGCCCTTGGTAAGGGACATGAGAACACCCTCATCGTAGACGAGTACCGCTTCTCCTTCGGTAACCAGCAGATGGGTGTAGGATTCGTCATTGAGTGCAGGGAACTGTGCATCGCCGTTGATGTGCAGCTCCCATGTGGTGAATTGCGGGCAGGTTGCGATCATTGCGGAGGAGTAGCCTTCATACTCCATGGGCGGACGCTTCATGCAAGGGGGGGCAGCCCATGTTTTGGTCACGTCCACCGCCTTGTCGATGTGCAGTTCACGGGGTTTACCATCTGCACCGATGCGGTCGTAATCGTACACACGGTAGGTGAGATTGGAGTTTTGCTGGATTTCTGCGATCAAAATGCCTGCGCCAATGGCGTGGAGCGTGCCTGCCTCAATAAAGAACACATCGCCCTTGTGTACGGGCACCAGACGCACATAATCCAGCAGGGTGCCATCCTGAATATGGACGCGGAACTCCTCTTTGGAAAGCTCGCGGCTGAAGCCGTAGGCGAGGGCTGCACCTTCTTCGCAGTCCACGATATACCAGCATTCGGTCTTGCCGTTTTGGCCGTTCTCATTTTCTCGTGCGTAGTGATCATCGGGATGAACCTGCACGCTGAGATCCTGACAGGCATCAATCAGCTTGATAAGCACGGGAAAGCTGGAAAAATTGGCAGCACCTCTGCCAACCAGAGTTTTCCAGTCATGTTCAAGGTACGCAGTCAGAGTCATGCCTTTGTTGGGGCCATTCATGATGATAGATTCACCAGCGGGGTGGCAGGAAAGTTCCCAGCTTTCTGCGATGCGCTCCATATCGCCGCAGGGACGTTTGAATTCATCGCGCAGGCGGGTTCCGCCCCAGATATAATCCTGAAACGCTGGTTTCAGTTTTAACGGTTCCATAGTATTCCCTCCTTAAGGTGTGATTTTACATACTGCTTGGGCTTTCATCATCAGGGAGCTGTGCAATGCGTTCATGCAAGGCAGTTGCCGTTGCAAGAGAAACCGCAGCGGTTTTGGCGAGTTCTTCTATGGTGGCGGCTTTTAGCTGCGCGCGGGTTTTATAGGTCAGCAGTAGTTTGCGCGCTTTTTGTTCGCCGATGCCCTTCACTTCGGTCAGCGTGAGAGCGTAGCTGCTTTGCTTGTGCTTGGTTTTCATATATTGTACAGCGTAGCGGTGTACCTCGTCCTGAATACGGGTCAACAGAGAAAACGCTCCTGGCTTGTCGCGCAGAGATAACTCGCCGCCGTGCATTGCAATCGCTCTGGTGCGGTGCTTGTCGTCTTTTACCATACCAAATAGCGGCACATTGATTTTCAACTCCTGCAAAATGGGTGTTACGGCAGAAACATGCCCCTTTCCGCCGTCCAGTAGGATCAGATCCGGCAGAACTGCGAAGCTGTTTTTTTCGGTATCGGGGGTGCTGCCATTGGCGTGGGCGGATTTGTATTCCGTTAGCCTACGCCGTATTACCTCTTGCATGGCAGCGTAGTCATTCTGAATTTGGATTTCCTTGATGGAGAAGCGTCGGTAAGCAGATTTCAGCGGTCTGCCGTTTTCAAATACCACCATACCCGCCACCATGGCGGCTGAGGACAGGTTGGAGATATCGTATGCTTCGATGCGCACTGGTGGATGTGCAAGCCCCATAATGCGACCTAATTCTTCGAGTTCCAACAGTTCTTTGCCCGTGCGCCCGGATTGGATGGAGAGTTTTTCGCTTGCATTTTGCTTGGCACGCAGCAGCAAGCGATGACGAATGCCCTTTTGCGGTACTGTCAGTGTGACGGCGTGCCCTGCCTGTGCGCGTAGCATATCCGTGAGCAGTTCAGATTCTTCAGGTAACTGTTCAAGCAATATGGTGCGTGGCAGATCTTTGTCGCTTTTGCCACTGTAATACTGTGGAAGAAACTCATCCAAGGGGGAGTCCGTCAGTGCGTGATCCGTGAAATAAAATGATGTCTGATCGCAGAGCCTGCCACCGCGGTACATCAGTACTGAAACCACAGAAGTTTTTGGGGACTGTGCCATCGCGATGCAGTCGGTATCCTCTGGAACAGCATCGACAATATCCTGTGATTCTCCTGCGCGGCGAATGGCACTGATCCGATCGCGCAGCCGTGCAGCCTCTTCAAAATCCAGACGCTCTGCGGCGGCGGTCATGCGATTTTCCAGCAAGGAAATAGTTTTATCACCGCCATTTTTGATGAAGCGTACTGCATCATTGACGGTTTCGGCATAGGCAGCAGCGGATATTTTACCGCGACACACGCCCATGCATTGCCCGATGTGATAATTCAGGCAGGGGCGCTGCTTGCCGAATGCTGATGGGAAAGGCTTGCCGCAGGTTGGCAGCTGAAAAAGACGATTGACCTCTGCGGCGGTTTGTTTTGCCACAAAGCCGCTCATGTAAGGTCCCAGATATTCTCCTGGCGCGGTGGTGTTAACCTCTGCGGTGATACGAGAAAAGGGCGGCGGCGAAATACGGATATAGTGGTATCCCTTATCGTCTTTCAGCAGGATGTTATAGGGCGGTTTGTGCTGCTTGATGAGAGAGCATTCCAGTACCAACGCTTCGTATTCAGAGCCAGTTACGATGAAATCATAGTCATGCACCTGTGAAACCATAGCAGCCGTTTTTGCCGTATGATCAGGGTGATCGCGAAAATAGCTTGTCACACGGTTACGCAGATTCTTAGCTTTGCCAATGTACAGGATCTTTTCCTGTTTGTTTTTCATGATATACACGCCTGGTTCTGTGGTCAGGCAGGCGGTTTTTTCTTGCAGATATGGCAGGCGTGGATTCATGGATCCTGCTCCTCGCTGTCATCATCGTTGAATATCTCGTCATCGTTGTCCACACCAAATTCGTACTCGAAGTCTGCATCATCGGTAAGTTTTTCAACGGGGTCACTTTGCGGGGTAAGCCTTTGGGCTGCTGCAAACGCTTTCTTGCGTAGTTTTTGCGCGGCGGTTTCGTGAACAGACTCCTGCAACATGGGGGAATCGGCAAACATGGTAGAGGAAAAATCTGTGGCTTTTGCCTTGTCGCCGTAGCAGTCGATGTCCACTTCCTCATTGCGCACCAGATGAATCATAGCGGTGAAGAAGAAGATATACGCAAATGCGTTGAGGAGAATACTTGCATACACGCGGTACCCTGCCAGCCCCAAGAACATTCCTGCAAGAATTAGTGAGCTGTTAATTATTACAACGGTTTGTAATTTTTTACTTTCGGGGGCAAGCATCAGCAGGGAAAGCGACACGCCTCCTGAGAAAATTGCGTGGCAGATGGTAAGCGCAAGTGAAAGCCCGTTATAAGGAATAAACGGCAGAAAATCGAATTCCAGTAGCATGAGTACGACCTCTACCACGATATAGCATATCAGGAGGATCTTCATCGGCAAACGCTGCCGCACCAGACGATCCAGCCACACAACGCAGAGCGTAAAAAGCGCAAAAGCGGTCGCCTCAACACCATATGCAATGATCTCAAAGGGAATGACAAAGTTTCCGTTTTTTGCCAGAGAATAGTAATAGATCAGGCAGATGACGATAAATACCACAAACAGGATATTGGCTATGCGGCCAAGCTTCATACAATCCATAACAGTGTATTCGCGCTTCGGCTCTGCCTTTTGCGCATATGCCTGCTTACGGTAGGGCTGCTTTGATTCTGCCGTCTTGCTGTTTTTCTTTTTTTGCCCAGCGGACTTTGGCTGCGGCGCAGGCGTATGTTTTGGTGGATGTTTTTTCGCCATCGGGCGTGCCTCCTCTCACGGGGAAATTCTTACCATTCAGCCCTTGGCTGCCAGTGCGCGTCGACCGATATCGGTGCGCCAGTGTGCTGCCTCAAAGGAGATATCATTTACTGCGGCATATGCCTTTGTCAGTGCGTTTTCAAGGGTATCTGCCTGTGCAGTCACGCCCAATACTCTGCCACCGTTGGTGTAGAATACATCATTCTGAAGCAGTGTACCTGCATGATACACGGCAGCGTTTTTGTGCTGACCATTTGCCTCCAGCCCCATGATTGCCTTGTGCTTTTGATATGCACCCGGGTAACCGCCGCTTGCCATAATGACGCAGGCGCAGGCACCATTCTTCCACTGTATGGGCAGATCTGCCAGCGTTTGATTTTCCACAGCCTCCATGATATCCAGCAGGTCATTTTCGAGCATCGGCAGAACCACCTGTGTTTCAGGATCGCCAAAGCGACAATTGTACTCGATCACCTTTACACCATTGGGCGTTGCCATCAAGCCGAAATACAGGCAGCCGCGGAAGCTTCTACCCTCTGCGTTCATGGCAGCAATGGTAGGCAGAAAGATATTCTGCATACATTCTTCGGCGACAGCTTCGGTGTAGTAGGGATTGGGAGAAACCGTACCCATGCCGCCGGTATTCTTGCCATTGTCGCCATCCAGTGCGCGTTTATGATCCATAGAAGAAATCATAGGGACGACCGTTTTGCCATCGGTAAAAGCAAGCACGGAGATTTCAGGGCCAGTGAGGAAATCCTCCACCACCAGGCGGGAGCCACTTTCACCGAAGATTTTGTCTTCCATCATGGAACGTACTGCTTCGATGGCTTCCTCTTCATTTTGTGCGATGATCACACCTTTGCCCAGCGCAAGACCGTCCGCCTTGATGACGGTGGGGTAACTGTTTTGCTGCTTGAGGTAAGCAATGGCATCATTGGCATTGGTAAAGACTGCGTAGCCTGCGGTGGGAATATGATATTGCTGCATCAGATTTTTAGAGAACACCTTGCTGCCTTCAATTATGGCGGCTGCTTTAGAAGGCCCAAATACATGGAAGCCGTTTTCGCGTAGCATATCCGCCATACCCATAACCAGGGGATCATCGGGGGCAACAAAGACCCAATCCACGGCAAGTTCTTTTGCCAGTGCCAGCATACCATTCAAATCGGTTGCGGCAACGGGGTAGCAATCGGCAAACTTTGCAATGCCGCCGTTGCCAGGGGCACAATACAGTTTGGTGATACGAGGGCTTTCTGCCAACTTCATGATGATGGCGTGTTCTCTGCCACCACCACCTACAACAAGAACTTTCATAGGTGATATCCTTTCAGAAGATATGTATTTCTAAGAAAAATATGTTTCGTACAACGGAATATACAGAAACGCAATTCCTGTGCAATGCCACATGATACGATCAATTTTACATGGTTATATGCCATTGCACAGAAACAGCAGGCATCCGTTTATGCCGTGGTAGAGGTTATTCTGCTATGCGGCAACATACGTCGCGGACATAGCAGCTCCTCTGTTTCGGAGTGCATGGTACGGGGATGCGTGCGATATTGCCCACATCGCCCGTACATACACGGTAAAAATCAGTGGTGGAACAAACGCAAACCACAAAATGCCATGGCGATACCATATTTATTGCACTGCGCGATGACGATATCATCACGGATAGAACCGCCTGGCTCTACGATATAATCGACACCGCTTTTGTGGGCACGGTCGATGTTATCGGGGAAGGGGAAGAACGCATCGGAGCCAAGGCATACGCCAGTATTTTGCGCGATCCATGCCTGCCGTTCTTCTTTGGTGAATACAGGGGGCTTCACGGTAAACAAACGCTCCCACTCGCCGTCTGCCAGCACATCCATGTAATCCTCGCCGATGTACAGATCAATGGCATTGTCGCGGTCAGGGCGCTTAACATCGTCACGGAATGGTAAATTCAGCACCTGTGGTGATTGACGCAGCCACCAGTTATCTGCCTTTGTGCCAGCCAGACGAGTGCAATGGATACGAGATTGCTGTCCTGCGCCGATACCGATTGCCTGCCCATCCTTGACATAGCACACAGAATTGGACTGGGTATACTTCAGGGTGATCAGCGAGATGATGAGATCACGTTTTTTCTCCTCAGGGATATCCTTGTTTTCGGTGACCATGTTGGTCAGCATAGTTTGCGCGTTGATTGCCAGCTCGTTTCTGCCCTGCTCAAAGGTAATACCGAACACCTCTTTATGCTCGATGGGCGCAGGCTGATAGTTGGGATCAATCTGCACGATGTTATAGTTGCCCTTGCGCTTGGTTTTGAGGATTTCCAATGCTTCATCGGTGTAGCCGGGAGCGATGATGCCATCGGAAACCTCGCGTGCGATGAGCTTTGCGGTGCAGGCATCACACACATCGGAGAGGGAGATCCAGTCACCAAAGCTGGACATTCTGTCTGCACCTCTTGCTCTTGCATAGGCACAGGCAAGAGGGGAAAGCTCGCCGAGGTCATCCACAAAGTAGATTTTCTTCAGTGTGTCGGAAAGAGGCAGACCGATTGCCGCGCCAGCAGGGGATACATGCTTGAATGAGGTAGCTGCGCACATTCCAGTTGCCTCTTTCAGTTCACGTACAAGCTGCCATCCGTTAAAGGCATCCAGCAGATTGATATAGCCAGGGTTGCCAGAAAGCACTGTAATGGGCAGATCACTGCCGTCGTTCATAAAGATACGTGCAGGCTTTTGATTGGGGTTGCAGCCGTATTTCAGCAGACGCTCATTTGCCATAATAACGCTCCGTTTCTCGCCGTATGGCGGTTGTTTTTATTGGTTTGCAGGCTTGCCGTAGCGGTTGACGATCTTGCTGACCGCATTGCCGTTGGCGGTATCGATATAACGCACGAACAGGGAGATTTTGTTGTCAGCATTCAAATTCGTCCACAACAGAGAAGTGAAGCCTTCAATATCATCTGGGATAGAAACCAGCTTTGGCTCACCATGAAAACTGGGCAGCGGATTCCCATCGCCCACATAGGTGTGAATAAAGTGTCCCTGACCAGCAATGGGGTTCTGGTAGGAATAGGTAAAACGCTGACAGGAGGATGGATCACCGTCTGCACTCTTAAGAATAGAGAGGGCGTAGTTGAAATTGCCGTTCTCCAGACGGATAATGCCTGAAATGCGAGGAGTGTAGTTGGGGGCATCGGGTTCAAATTCCCGTGCGCGCAGGCTCTGTTCAAAAGTGAACTGGTGGTCAAGCCCCTCAAAGATGGTATCGGTTTGGTCGCCGTTGGTGACGATGGTTTTGTTGCCAAGCACGCGCACGGGCGAGTAGATGATCAGGGAGGGGTCAGTACATTTGCTGGGGTCATGGGCTTCCGTGCGCAGACCTGCGCCATCGGGAACAAAAATACGGTTACGGGAGTTTTCGCTTCTGCCCATGATAAAGTAGGCGGCTACGGCATATTTGCCGTTTGCGGAGCGACCGAGGATAATGCCTCTGCCAGGGTAGCTGTTACCCTGCAACTCCTGTGCCAAAGAAATCATTGCCATGATATGTTACCTCCTGTATACAATATCGGGGGATATTTTAGTCGTTATTCGGTGATGATTGCCTTACCGTTCTTCACCTTGATCCTTCCCTCGCAGAAAAGTTTAACCGCCTGCGGAAGGATCTTCCATTCTGCCTGTTCCATCACGCGTTTTTGCAGGGTTTCGGGGGTATCCTCTGGCAGAACATTCACAGCCTTTTGCAGAATAATGGGGCCACCGTCACATACCTCTGTGACGAAATGCACCGTAGCACCTGTGACCTTAACACCCTTCGCCAGTGCGGCCTCATGGACATGCAGACCATAAAAGCCTTTACCGCAGAAGCTGGGAATCAGCGCGGGATGCACATTGATGATCTTGTTCTGGTATGCGCGGCAGACCGAGGGGGAAAGAATGGTCATAAACCCTGCCTGCACCACCAGATCCGCATATTCCTGGTAGAGTGCCTCAATGAGTGCGCTGCTGTATGCCTCCATATCTGGGAAGGATTTGCGTTGAATGACACGGGTAGGAATACCATGATCTCTAGCACGCTTCAGCGCATAGGCATCGGGACGCGAGCTGATGACACATTTGATGATGCCGCCGCCCAGTTTGCCGCGTTCCTGCGCATCAATCAGTGCCTGAAGATTGGTGCCGCCGCCTGAAACAAGCACCACAATATTTTTGGCGGAAAAGTCAATGCCTTCCAGCGGATCGACCCAAGGGGTCTGCTCCTGAAGATCCGTTGCTGCCATATGGGCACTTCCTTTCGGTTTTATTCGATGATAACGCCTTCATTGCCCACGGTCAGTTCACCGAGAATATAAGCATTCTCGCCTGCTGCCTTGAGTGTAGCGACGGCACGATCGGCGTATTCCGGAGCAACGCTTATGATCATGCCAACGCCCATATTGAAAGTGTTGAACATATCGCGTTCTGGAATATTGCCAGTGCGCGCAATGAGATCAAAGATGGGCAGCACCTGTACAGCACTGCGGGGGATTCTTGCGGTGATGCCGGAGGGTAAGCTGCGCGGAATATTCTCATAGAAGCCACCGCCTGTAATGTGAGAGATTGCCTTGATCGGCACCTGTTCCAGCAAAGAAAGCACGGGCTTTACATAGATTCGAGTGGGGGTGAGCAGGGTATCGCCCAGTGTACCGCCCAGGTCTGCAAATTCGTGGGCAAGGGCTTTTTCGTTAATATCAAAGACCTTTCTGACCAGAGAGAAGCCATTGGAATGCACACCGCTGGAAGCGATGGCGACCAGAACATCGCCAGCTTTTTGGGAATCGGGCTTGAGAATCTTTTTCTTATCCACAATACCCACAGCAAAGCCAGCCAGATCATATTCGTCTTCGGGATAGAAGCCGGGCATTTCAGCAGTTTCACCGCCCACAAGTGCGGCATCAGATTGTACACAGCCTTCCGCAATACCAGAAACGATATCTGCAATGCGCTCAGGAACATTTTTGCCGCAGGCGATATAATCGAGGAAGCATTGTGGCTTTGCGCCGCAGCAGATGATATCATTGACGCACATTGCAACACAGTCGATACCGACGGTGTTGTGACGGTTCATGAGAAATGCGAGCTTCAGCTTGGTACCGACGCCATCGGTGCCAGAAACCAACACAGGCTCCTCCATGCCTTTCAGATCCAATGCAAACAAACCGCCAAAGCCGCCGATGCCATCCAGTACGCCCTTGGTGGCGGTGCGTGCAACGTGCTGCTTCATCAGTTCAACTGCGCGATAACCGGCAGTCACATCAACGCCTGCCTTTTTGTAGCTTTCGGAATAGCTGTTTTTTCCGTGTTCCATTCCGTAACATCCTTTCGTATGAATGATAAGGGAGAGAAAGATCAGTCTTCTCTGCCTGTCCAGCAGTAGGTGCAAAGCATGTCGGGATCAATGCCCACCGCTTTCTGCACATCTGCCAGCAGGTGATACTTGAGCGAGGTGAAGTTAAGACGTTTTGCGATCTCATCCACCATTGCTTGATAACGCTCAGTGCCATCGGTGCAGTATTCCTGCAAATAGCGGTCATCGCCGTCAAAATCGCGGATGACCCGTCTTGCGATCAAATCCATCTCTGATTTAGAGCGCGAGAAATTCAAGTACTTGCAGCCGAACATACTGGGTGGGCTAGCCGAACGCACATGTACTTCTCTTGCGCCGTGATCGTAGAGGAAGTCCACAGTTTCGCGCATCTGCGTGCCGCGGACGATAGAATCATCCAGAAACAGCAGCTTTTTGTCGCGAATGAGATCCTCCACGGGGATCAGCTTCATCTTGGCGATGAGGTTGCGCAGGGACTGGTGTGCGGGCATAAAGCTGCGTGGCCATGTGGGCGTGTACTTGATGAATGGTCTTGCAAATCGTATGCCACTTTCGTTGGCATAACCGATGGCGTGACCATTGCCCGAATCGGGGATGCCTGCTACATAGTCCACATCAATGCCCTGATCGCGCTTTGCAAGCAGCGCACCGCAGCGATTGCGCATGATCTCCACATTCACGCCTTCGTAGCAGGAGGTTGTATAGCCGTAGTAGATCCACAAAAAGGCGCAGATCTTCATTTTCTTGTTCGGCTCCATGACCGTTTCGCAGGAATTGGGTGTCAGAAAAACGATCTCGCCGGGGCCGAGGTCACGCACATAGTGGTAGCCCATATTCAGATAAGAGAACGATTCAAAGCAGGCACAGTACGCCTCAGGGGTATGCGAAAACTCGTTTGCCTCTCGTTTACCGAGGATGATCGGTGTTCTGCCCATGAGGTCGCGGGCAGCATAGATGCCATTGGCGGTCATCAGCAGCAAAGTCAGCGAACCATCGATCTTCGACTGCGCGTAGCGAATGCCTTCCGGGATAGTATCACACTGATTGATCAGTGCCGCGACCAGTTCCGTATTGTTGATAACACTGCCGCTGGATTCGGTAAAATGGCTTGCGCCATTTTGAAACACTTCGTCCAACAGTGCATCAGCATTATTGATTCTGCCAACAATGGTCAGCGCATAGCTGCCCAGGTGGGAGCGGATCATCAATGGCTGCGGTTCGGTATCGCTGATACAGCCGATGCCCATGCAAGGGGATTCATCGGTGAAATCTTTGTAGTAGTCGTTGAAATCGCTTTCAAACTTGGTGCGGAAGGGTGCATTTTCGATGTTGTGGATGGCTCGCAGAAAGCCTTTTTTGGGATGATACAGAGAAAGACCACCGCGCCTTGCACCCAGATGAGTGTGATAATCCGTACCAAAAAACAGATCCTCTACGCAGTTTTTGCGGGAGGCAACACCAAAAAGACCGCCCATATTATGCCTCTCCCATGAGACGCTTCATGATTTCCTGATAGGCTTCCTCAACGCCACCCATATCTCTGCGGAAACGGTCTTTGTCCAGCTTCTCGTGCGTGGTAGAATCCCAGAAACGGCAGGTATCGGGAGAAATCTCGTCAGCCAGAATGATTTGATCGTGGAAACGACCAAACTCAATCTTGAAATCAATGAGGTCAATGTTCATCTTCTTGAAGAAATCGACCATAAATGCATTCACAGCGAAGGCGTATTTGGTAATTGTGTCGATCTCCTCTTTGGTGGCAAGGCCCAGTCCCAGCGCGTAGTAATCGTTAATGAAGGGGTCGCCCAGTTCGTCATTCTTGTAGCTGAACTCCAGCGTGGGCTGTTTCAGGGGTGTGCCCTCGGGGATTCCCAGCTTCTTGGAGAAACTGCCTGCTGCCACATTGCGCACGATCACTTCCAAAGGCACGATGGAAACCTTCTTGACGATGGTTTCGCGTTCACTAATCTCCTCTACCAGATGGGTTGGGATGCCTGCCTGTTCGAGCTGCTTGAATATGAAGTTCGTCATGCGGTTGTTGATCACGCCCTTACCAGTGATGGTGCCCTTCTTTTCGCCGTTGAATGCGGTAGCGTCATCCTTGTAGTCAACGATAACCAGGTCAGGGTCGTTGGTTGCGAATACACGCTTTGCCTTGCCTTCATAGAGCTGTTCTGCCTTGATGATGTTTTCCATAGTAAGAAACCTCCACAAATTTAATATGTAAATTGGTTACGGATACAAAAGAAATGCGGGAAATGTGCAGATATGCCGCAGATCCAGTTACAGTGCAGCAATCTGTTCTTGCAATGCGGCGTCTTTTTTCAGTACACCATCAATCATGGACTGCTTTCTAGCCCGCAGCTTTTCGGCAAGGGCAGCATCACTCACTGCAAGAATCTGTACGGCGAGCAGGGCGGCGTTGGTCGCACCATTGATGCCGACAGTAGCTACAGGAACACCAGGTGGCATCATGACGGTTGCCAGCAATGCGTCCATGCCTTCCAGTGCTGCGGATTTCATGGGGATACCAATGACGGGCAGGGTAGTATGCCCTGCGATCACACCTGCGAGATGTGCCGCCATACCTGCTGCGCAGATGATCACACCAAAGCCGTTTTCGGCAGCATTCGACGCAAATTGTGCGGCGATTGCAGGAGTGCGGTGGGCACTCATTACACGCGCTTCTACTGGTATGCCGAACTGTTTCAGCTCGGCAATGGCAGATTTGACAACGGGGAAATCGCTGTCACTTCCCATAATGACTGCAACTTTTTTCATAGGGTAAGAATCCTTTCTTTGGGGATTTAGGTTATGTCAAAGCCGCTGCCGCCGCTGCAAGATCTCGATTGCGTGCAGAGGCTGAAAGATCGGCTTGGATATCAGAAAAGGCGGTGTAAACAAAATCGCCGTTTGCGTTTTGTGCGACGGTTAGCAGCATTGCTGTGGAGATGATACGTGACACATCGTTTCCAGCGGCAATAGGAGAATACCGCACCTGAATTTGCAGGCGATAAGCGGGCAGACCATCGTTTTGCACCAAAACGATATGTTGAATCGCCGCGCTGTGTAGACGGTAACCGTTATAACGCGAACTGACCAGCAGTGATGAGGGGTTCTCACTGCCGATGACGGCGTTGTCGAGGGGGGTATCGGGGGTGACAAACAGGTAGCTGAGGTAGTTTGCCGCTGCATTGCCCAAAGCGATTGCCGTCTGGGGAGAGTACAGTTTTTCCATTGCGGAGCGGTTCAGATTGACCGTCAGTTTGCGCAGCCCCACTGTATGTTCGGAATAGTGGAAACGAAGCTGCAATTCATTCTGTATGTAGTCAGCGATGACGCGATTGCTGCCCTGTGTCAAAGAGATTATTGTGCCCTGAGTGGAACAGCTGTCCCATGCATTCATGAAGCAAAGCTGCCCTGCGGCATCATAGAGATGATATTGCGGTGGTTCGGTATCGGCAAGGGTCGCCACCCAGAGGGAAAGATCACTCAGTGGATCAAAATCGGAGTACACAGCGGGCACAAGTGTATCACCTTTATTGTCGATGATGCCGTATCTGCGGGCGTTTCCCGCATTGGATTTGGCAATCAGCATAGTATCGTTCATCACGCGCAAATTCGACCATTTCGGCTCAGTAATTCGCCTGCCACTGTTTGTACGGATGCCCCACAAGCCGTTTTCGATATACAAGGATACTGCGCCGTTGCTGCCACCTGTTTCGGGAATGGAAGCATTGTTCCTCTTGCCCTGCATGGCAAGAGATACGATAGCGGAGGTGAGAATGAGAATGGCGGTCAGCAGCACCAAGATCAGTAATTTCATCTGGCGATTCACAGTGGCAGCACATCCTTTCTCGAGCTAAAGCGATATGAAATCACGGCGTTTTGCGTTCTTCGGAACCGATTAATTTACGCACGGCGACAGAGTGCAGTGCTTCATGATACAACGGCAGACCAATCGGCACCACGGCGATCGCCTCACCTGCCGCCACGCCCAGAAATGCCACCGCAAATGAAATTTTATACATCAGGCATAACTGCGCCCCGATGATGAAACCATTGATGATTGCTGGCACAAATGCGGCGATCATGGGCTTTTGGATGCGGTACATCAGCACAGCGGCGATTGCCGTTGCAAGCGTACCGAACAGAATATCTGTTGGCATACCGCTGAACAAATTGGCGATCAGGCAACCGATGGTCAGTGCCGCGCACCATCGTTTGCGGCAGCAGCAAAGCAGCATTAGTGCTTCAGCGATGCGCACCTGTACTGCTCCGTAGGAAAAGGGCGTTAGCAGTATCGTAAGCGCGGCATACACAGCGGCAACCAATCCGATTTGCGTAATGGTTGCGACAGAGAATTTGGTTCTTGACATAGCAAAAGTGCCTCCTTGTTTTTTTACGCTGGTTATCAAGAAAACAGCGTAGCATCATGTTGCTGGAATATTATTGTTCTGCGGCAACATCCTCGGATGATGCCATGGACTTTGGCATATTTTCTTCGGTTTCGCGCACAAGGTAAATGGGGCGATTCTTCACCTCAAGGTAAGTTTTGGAGAGATATGTGCCCAGGATGCCCGTACAGAACAGCTGCAAGCCGCCCATGAAAAAGATCGAACACAGCAGCGTCGGGAAGCCCGTGACCTCCTCGCCAAACGCCAACGTTTTGATGATAGTGACGATGATGATAATGACAGCGATCACGCAACTGATCAACCCCAGAAATACAGAAACAGCAAGGGGGGCAGTGGAAAACCCGATGATGCCTTCAATGGAGTAGCGGAATAATCCCCAAAAACTCCATGCCGTTGTGCCTGCGGCACGCTCGACATTTTCGTATTCCAGATACTTGACACGAAAACCTACCCACGAGAAAATACCTTTGGAGAAGCGGTTGTATTCGCTCATGGAAAGCACAGCATCCACCATCTGACGGGTCATGAAGCGAAAATCCTGTGCGCCATCCACGATTTCGGTCTGAGAGATCTTGTTCATGATGCGATAGAACATTCTTGCAAACCACGAACGGACTTTGGATTCTCCTTTTCGGCTGACGCGTCGAGTAGTGGCACAGTCGTATTCGCCGCTGGCAACCGCCTCGTACATGGTGGGCAAAAATGCGGGGGGATGTTGCAGATCGGCATCCATCACCACGCAGTAATCGCCCTTGGCGTTTTGCAGACCGGCATAAATACCAGCCTCCTTGCCAAAGTTGCGTGAAAAGGAGATATATCGTACGCGCTTATCTTTTTGGGAGAGAGCGCGCAGATCCCGCAAAGTGTGGTCTTTGGAACCATCATCAATAAACAGATACTCAAAGCGTAATTGCGGGTGCTGCTGCATCATCTCAGCGGAAATTTTGGTGATCTCCGCATAAAAGAGCGGCAGAACTTCTTCTTCATTATAGCACGGTACAATGACCGAGATCAGGCTAGTTTGTTCCAAAAGGGAATGCCTCCGTTTCCAGTGCGATCGGGCATAGATTGCCTCATAATTGCATAAACATACACAATACATGATACCATAACTACCGAAAAAATGCAAGACCTAATGACGATTTTATCAAAATTTGCGAGGGATTTTCTATTTTTGCTATTTTCATGGCGATTGTTGTGCAATTTTTCTGCCAGCGGCAGGAAATAGCGAAAAGAAAGGTGCGGATTCTTTTAATTCAAAATGCTTGCCAAATGCTTGACAAGCGATGCAAAATATGCTATGATTACAGATACACCAGTGGTGTGAATGATTAATGTGTAAGGAGAGAGTTGTTATATGGCAGAAGTAACACAGGCTGAAATTGCAAGGGCTAGACAGGAATTTGATACCCTATGCCGCACTTTGGATGAGCGCGAATGGCATTACGACAAACATGACGAGGATTTGGTGGTCACTTGCGGCGTGAGTGGTGATGATATTCCTATGCAGCTCATTATTCGTATTATGCCAGAACGTCAATTGGCGCAGGTGTTCTCGCCGCTGCCTTTTGATATTCCTGAGGATAAACGCGTGGATGTAGCAATGGCTACTACGATGATCAATGATAAACTGGCGAACGGCAGCTTCGATTTTGATCTGAGCAGCGGTCGTACCGTATTTCGTCTGACCAGCGCATTTATGGGGTGCAACCTTAGTACTGAAGTGTATGACTACATGATCGGCGTTTCCGCTGCGACAGTGGATGAGTATAACGACAAGATCATGATGCTGTGCAAGGGTATGCTGGAACTGAGCGCATTTGCTGAATGATCACAGTACAGTAAAAATTCGGAAGCAGTCTGTTGTTTTGCGACAGGCTGCTTTTTCCCTACAATCACAAAGAATAAGGAGAGAGATGCTATGCCCAACGCGCTGCGGATGATCACTGATGAAGAATATGAAGTGATTATGACAGAGATCGCTGATAAAAGCAATACTGCAAAGCCCGAAACTTTTGAAAAGGTTGTGCTGCGGTTGATTGCATACTATGGCGAACAATTGGATATTTCTGAGGCGGCTGCAAAGTATTATGCCGAAAAAGGCTGTATGCTGATGCTGAAAGCTTTCTGGGAAGCGGATGATGATACCATTGCTGCCAATGTGGAAAGTTTTGATGCATGGTTGAAGGAGCAGGTGCGGACAATGCTGAAAACACCTCTTCCGGATGTTTCGATGGATTGTCGGCAGGAGCGGGTACAGCAGACTGCCGCAATGCTTTCCAGAACCAAGCTGCCGACTCTCGCTGAGGTGATGCAGCGACAGGCAGCCGCACCGCCAAAGACGAAAACCTCCACCGGGCAGGTGCAGCTGGACGCAATTCTGGGCAGAACAAAATCAAAGCCTTCGGAGGACAATCCGCCCATTGCCCCTGCGAAAATGCGTGGAGAATTGAAAACACTGGTGGAACGCACCAATACGATGCGAGATACGCTGCTGCGCAATGTGTTTGGGCAAGATCATGTTGTGAATCTGTTTGCAGAGGGTTATTTCCGCGCAGAGCTGCTGGGCAGGGCGGATGTGAGCCGCCGTAAACCCAAAGCGACATTCCTGTTTGCAGGGCCTCCCGGTGTGGGAAAAACTTACTTGGCAGAGCAGGGTGCCGCGATTTTGGGCTTGCCTTTTTTGCGCATGGATATGAGCGAATATGCTGATCATAATGCTGCCACGGAGTTTATCGGTTCGGATAATGTATACAAGGGTGCAAAATCGGGCAATGTGACTTCTTTTGTTAAGGAAAACCCTCAGTGCGTGATCTTGTTTGACGAGGTGGAGAAGGCGCATATCAGCATCATTCACTTGTTTTTGCAGATGCTGGATGCGGGAATTCTGCGTGATAGCAATACCGATGAGGAGATCTCGTTTAAGGATACTATTCTAATCTTCACTACAAATGCAGGAAAGCAGCTTTATGAGGATTCCGAAACGGCAAATCTTTCTTCAATCAGCCGCAGAACGGTGCTGAATGCACTACTCCACGATGTGGATCCCCATAGTGGAGTGCCGTTCTTTCCACCTGCTATTTGTTCACGGTTTGCAACAGGGAATGTTGTAATGTTCAATCACATGGAAACCAACCATCTGCTTTCTATTGTGCGCAAGGAATTTGCACGGCAGGAGGAGATCATTGCGCAGGCTTATGGCATTGCACTGCAAGTTGCAGAGCCTGTTCTGACGGCACTGCTGCTTGCTGAGGGTGGCAACGCCGATGCTCGTACCATGTCCAGTCGTTCGGCAGCATTTTTGCAGCGCGAATTGTATGAGCTGTTTCTGGTACTTTGCTCAGAGGACGTGCAGTTTGATTTGGATACCGTGGAGCGCATCACATTTGATGTGACAACTGACGGCTGTACGCCAGAGGTGCTTGCTCTGTTTGCACCCGCTGAGCCAGTAAAGTTCTTGTTTTTGTCGCAGGATCGCGCGGAATGCCTGATCACTGACAGCCAGCAGACCGAGTTACTTCCCTGTACCACAGCCGAAGAAGCAATCGCTTTGTTGGAACGGCAGGAGATCGCGTTTGTGGTAATCGACTGGAGCTGTAAGAGCGATACAAAAAGCGAGTATCTGCATATTGAAGATGTGGATTCCCAAGCGAGAGTGCTGTTCCGTTATTTGCGGCAGTATATGCCCCACTTGCCCGTGTACGTATTGGAGCATTGTGATTACCCGCTGCGCTACGATGAGCGCGTGAGCCTGACAGAAAACGGTGTACGCGAGATTTTAACAGTGGAAATGGACAGTAATGTGTTGCAGGTCGCTGATATAGCTGCCATGATGTATCGCGATCAGCAGGTGATGCGGCTTGCCTCTGCAAGTCAGATTGTTGTCTTTGAAACCGCGCAGAGTATGTCGGACGACGGCAAAGAAGCCCACATCACATTGTTTGATTTTGCTGTACGCCGTTCGGTGGATGCCGAAGACGCAAGGCAGATTCTCAGTGATGTATCTCGTCCTGCGCAGCGTTTCGCCGATGTCATCGGCGCGGAGGACGCAAAGGCGGAGCTGCAATATTTTGTGGACTATCTCAAAAACCCGACAAAGCTGAATCGTATGGGGCTGCGTCAGCCGAGGGGCGTGTTGCTGTATGGCCCTCCAGGAACAGGCAAAACGCTCCTTGCTAAGGCGATGGCAGGGGAATCCGACGTGACATTTATCAGTGCGGATGGTTCACAATTCCTGAAGCGATATGTGGGCGAAGGCCCAGAGGCCGTGAAAAGCTTGTTTGCCAAGGCGAGAAAGTATGCCCCCACCATTTTGTTTATTGATGAGATTGATGCCATTGCCACGGATCGCAATGCAGGTGGTGAGCAGGCAGGTCGTGCCGAGATTCTGAATGCACTGCTGACGGAAATGGACGGTTTCCGCGAGAATACTGGGAAGCCTGTGTTCATATTGGCTGCCACCAATGCCGCCATGGACGGCGAAAATGGTCGTATCATTGATCCGGCACTGGCAAGACGCTTTGACCGCAAGATCTATGTGGAACTGCCTGGCAAGCCTGAACGTACCCACTATTTGCAGCACATGAATCAGGCGAATAATCCATTGCAGCTTTCGGATGGAATGATTGATAATCTGGCGGTGCGTTCTACTGGCATGAGCCTCGCGGAGTTGGCAAATATCATTGAGCTTTCCTATCGAAATGCGGTGCGTGCTGGCAGCACCAGCGTCAATGACGATATCTTTTTGGAGGCGTTTGAGTCCTTTCAGAATGGCAAGGAGAAAAAATGGAATCCTGATACTCGTTTGCGTGTGGCACGTCATGAGGCAGGTCATGCATTGTTGTGTTGGCACAGCGGCGAGATGCCTTCATATCTGACTATTGTAGCAAGGGCAGATCATGGCGGCTATATGCAGCACGGCGATACTGAGGATAAGGGCATCTATACCGCAGAGGAGATGCTGGGCATGATCCGTACCTCTCTGGGCGGCAGAGCCGCAGAGTTGGTGTATTATGGCGAAGAGGGCAATTCCAGCGGCGCATCTGGCGATTTGCAAAATGCTACCAACTGCGCACGTAAAATGCTCTGCTATTATGGCATGGACAACGAATTTGGCTTGGCGGTAATGCCTGCTGGTGAACTCAAAGGCGAGCAGGGCTTGCTTGTGCGTGAAAGAATCAATGCGGTGCTGGCAGCCGAATTGCAGCATGCCAAGGAGATCATTGCACAGGAGAAGATCCGCTATGAGCAACTTGTTCATGCGCTGCTGGAACGTGATTATCTAACAGGGCCGGAGCTTGCAAAGGTTCTGGGTGAGGTACCGAAGAAAACGCCCGCTACCGTGTAATTCGAGCGCATACGATATGCTGTAAACAGCTTGGTATGATATCGGGCAGCCGAGAAAATGTACACAGAAAACGGATAGGGCAATACAGCTTTATCCGTTTTTTGTTGCTATGTGCGGCGTATTGATGGGACGTATGATTGTTCTTGTTTGTTGAAGACTGTTTTTCGGTGAAGCTTGTTCTGCGAGCGGCTTTACAGACGAGCAGAATTGTGGTATAATAGAGTTGGTTTGATTACGTCTGTTGGCGAAAGGAATAGGAATCATGCAACAAAAAACAGGTCTTGTATTAGAAGGCGGTGCCATGCGCGGAATGTACACCGCAGGGATTCTGGATGTGTTGATGGAGCATCATGTGGTATTTGATGGTGCCATTGGTGTATCTGCTGGGGCTGCCTTTGGCTGCAATTATAAATCGCAGCAAATTGGCAGAAGTATTCGCTATAATCTAAAATACTGCAAAAATAAACACTATTGCAGCATTTATTCACTTATCTGCACGGGCGATTTATACGGCGGCGAGTTTTGCTACCATAAGCTTCCGAAAGAACTGGATTTGTTCGATGTGCCGACCTATACCGCAAACCCGATGCCGTTTTATGTGGTGGCAACCGATGTCAAAAGCGGTAAACCAGTCTATCATCGTGCCGACCGCGGCGATGATGCCGATATGGAATGGTTTCGCGCTTCTGCCTCGATGCCGTTGGTGTCCAATATCGTGCGGATTGGGGACAAGCATTTGTTGGATGGCGGTATGAGTGACCCCATTCCGTTGGCATATTTTCAGTCGCTGGGCTACAGCCGCAATGTGGTGATCCTGACGCAGCCACGTGGATATCGCAAAAAGAAGAATCAATCGCTGCCGTTGCTGCGCGCGATGATGCACAGATATCCCAAAGCGATTGAAGTAATGGCAAACCGCCATTTGGTGTATAATCGCTCTACAGAGCTTGTGCTGGATTCCGAACGAGCAGGCGATTCCTTTGTGCTTGCACCGAAAGAGTCGCTTCCCATCAAACGCATATGTCGTGACCCAGAACTGCTGCAACAAACATACGATATCGGCAGAAAACAGGCACTGGAAATGCTGCCCGAGCTACTGCGCTTTTTGGCACAGGAACCAAAAGTATAATATCAAAGAAACAGGCGTGGAGATTTTCATGCCGAAAGGAAAGCATATGTTACAAATATTACGTTTGACGGAGCGCTTTGCACTGTTGTGTGATCCGAGTCCATGTAAATATACCGCCCCCCCGACCGATTATCCTGAAACCATGCTGCTGCCAGGTACTACGGCGCAGCAGCATATTGGTATACTCAATGCCGCGCGTGAGGTCGGCTTTTTGACCGAAGTGTATCCCTTTGAGGGACAGATTTGGCTGAAAAAGACCATTACTATTCCCGAAGCGATGTTGGGTAAACGGTTGATATTGCAATTTGCTCGTACTCGTATGACAAAGCTTTGGGTCAATGGGCAGTACGCAGGCAGCTGCGATAGTCTTTGTGCGCCCCATATGTATGATATCACGGCGTTTGCCACCAAGGAAACTGAGGTGGTCATTTGCGTGAAAAATATTGACTACCCTACCAAGGGAGGACACATGACCTCTCCCGATACGCAGACCAATTGGATCGGTATTACAGGAGATATTACGCTGACTGCCTATGCCGATTTGCATTTGACTGCCCTGCGTGCTTATCCTGACGTTGTAAAAAAGACGGTGCAGGTTACGGGCGTGCTTTGTGGCGGTTTGCAAGCAGATTGCGTGATTCAGGCAGAAACCTATGACAAATCAGGGCGTATTGCACCGTTGCCGATTCTTTCTCATTATACGCTTTGTGCCAATGGAGAAGGGAAGTTTTCACTGCTGTTACAGATTCCCGATGCACCGCTTTGGAGTGAATACAATCCTGTATGCATTCGTTTGACCCTGCTGTTGACAGAATCGGGTGATTTGGAAACTCTCTGCTTTGGTATGCGGGATTTGAAAGCCTGCGGCGATCATTTTGAAATCAATGGCAATCGGATCATGTTGCGTGGCAAGCATGACGGTCTGGTGTTTCCAATAAGCGGCGCCGCCCCCACCGATGTTGATCAATGGATGCACATTTTTGCCATCGTGAAGGAATGGGGCATCAACCACTACCGTTTTCACACTTGCTGTCCCCCTGAGGCTTGCTTTGCAGCTGCCGATCTCATGGGTATTTATCTGGAACCTGAACTACCCTTCTGGGGCACGGTGCATGCTTCAAACGAAGAGGGTTTTCAAGAGGAAGAGCAGGCATATCTCATACGTGAAGGGCTGCGAATCGCCGATGCTTATGGCAATCACCCATCGTTTTGTATGTTTTCGCTGGGCAATGAGCTTTGGGGTAGTCCGGAGAGATTGACAGAGATCATCTCTATTCTCAAACAAAACGATGCTCGACCGTTGTATACACAGGGCAGCAATAATTTTCAACATATGCCTTTGAAGTTAGAGAACGAGGACTTCTGGACAGGCGTGCGGCTGGGTTATGGCAAGCTCATTCGCGGTTCTTATGCTACCTGCGACGCGCCTATCGGTTTGATACAGACCGCAGCGCCCTCTACTGCATGGGATTATGAGGCATATCTTGCGCCCTTTGAAATGGAAAAAAATGCCGCTGACGGGGCAGAAACTGAGATTGAGATTCAATATGGTACAGGTGTGAAAAAGGTGCGTGCAGCGAAAACGGATGGCTTCTGCCCTGATGTGCCTGTGGTCACGCACGAAGTGGGACAGTATGGTATTTACCCCGATTTTTCCGAGATTGAAAAATATACGGGTGTGGTGCAGGCGCGCAATTTTGAAGTATTTCGTGAGCGGTTGGCAAACGCAGGTATGCTTGCGCAGGCTGAGGACTTCTTTCGCTGTTCGGGTGCGCTTTCCTGTGCGTGCTATAAAATGGAGATTGAGGCTGCCATGCGATCACCGCATATTGCAGGGTTTCAGCTGCTGGATTTGCAGGATTTTCCAGGGCAGGGCACTGCTCTGGTGGGTATGCTCAATGCGCTGATGGAGAACAAGGGATTGATTTCCCCCGAAGAATGGCGTGGTTTTTGCAGCGATATTGTTCCGCTCGCAAAATTCGATTCGTTTGTGTGGGAAAGCGGTCAGGAAGTACAAATTGGGTTGGCGTTGCGTTGCTATCGCCCAATGCCAAAGGCGCAAACACTGCGCATGACTATTCAGCAGGGTGAAAAAATCCATTGTGAAGCTACTGTGGAAATTCCCGCGTTTTCTGTGGGATACTGCGATCTTGGCAGTGCAGGATTTTCCATCAGCCACGATATGGTAGGCAAAGTGTTGCTAAAACTGGAACTTCCTGACATGGGAAGTGTAAACAGTTACGATATTGTGATTTTGCCTCCTGCAAAGCCTATTACCGTACCCGATGGTGTGAACATCGTCCATAGCATGGCAGAAGCACTGCCGTTGCTGCAACAGGGGAAGGCGGTGGTGCTGCTACCCAAAACGGTTACCCAGTGCATACCAGGTTTTTATTGTACAGATTTTTGGTGCTATCATATGTTCCGCATCATATCGGAATCCATGAATAAGGAAGTACCTATTGGCACCATGGGGCTTTGTATGGATAGTACGCACCCGATCACAAAAGCATTGTACAGCGATGCATATTCTACACCGCAGTGGTATGCGCCTGTATCCCATGCTGATTGTGTCATTCTGGATCGGGCACCTGCGGGATATCGTCCCATTGTGCAAATGATCGACAACTTCGAGCGCAATCACCGTTTGGGACTGATTTTTGAGGCAAGAGTTGCTGGTGGCAGATTATTAGTATCTGCTGTGCGCACAGAGGAGTGCCCCGATGATCCTGCGATGCAGTTGTTGGCGCAGGCTCTGCTGGATTATGCTGCTTCAGATGCATTTGCACCTGACTTTGTGCTGGATGCCGATATGTTGCGTGAAGTCCTGTGCTGATTGTATGGCTTTGTCAAAAAAATGATTACACAAGTTTCGCGCATTTCTTTTCAAAGGCTTGCCGCTGTTCGCAGACTGTTTGATTCTTATTGAAATGCTTCATGCGTTTTTTTGATAAGACAAAAGGCTCCCGATTTGGTTCCGGGAGCCTTTTTGATATCTGTTATGCGTTTTCGATGCACTTCAAGAGTATTTCACGCAGCATCTGTGGGTTACAGTTGCCTTTGAGTTCCTTCATGCACTTGCCAAACAATGCCATGAGTGCTTTCTCTTTGCCATTTTTGTAATCGGCAACAGATTTGGGGTCAGCAGCCACAATGCGCTGAATCGTTTCCTCAATGGCACCAGTATCGTTGGAAACCACAAGACCGTGTTCTGTGGCATACTGTAACGGATCAAGATCCTGTTCAAACATCGCAGAAAGGATTTTTTTTGCATTACCGCGGCTTACCTTGTCCTCAATCACCAGTTGAATGAGTTCACCCAGTGCCTTGCCGTTGATGTGTAGCTGATCGGCGGTTTGCTGCCGCTTGTTGAGGATGTTGTAGCAATCGGAGATGAGCCAGTTTGCCGCTTCTTTGGCAGCGCCGCAGATGGCATATGCCTCTTCAAAGCAGTCACAGAAAGCGCGACTCTGCGTCAGCTGTTCGGCATCGTATTCGCTCAGCCCAAGTTCGGTGATGTAACGCTGTTTTTTCACCTCGGGCAGTTCAGGCAAAGAATCACAAATACGCTGATACCATGCGTCGTCGATCACCACGGGCATGATATTGGGATCAGGGAAGTAACGGTAATCGCCAGCGGTTTCCTTGTTGCGCATCGCGTAGCTCTTGCCCTTGATATCGTCCCAGCGACGAGTTTCCTGCACCAGTTCCTCGGTGCCGTTTTCCAGCGCGTCGATATGTCTTGCCACTTCGTAATCAATGGCACGGGTGATGGCAGAGATAGAGTTCATGTTCTTCATTTCGGTACGCACGCCCAACTTGTCGCTGCCTTCAGGGCGAATGGAAAGGTTCACATCGCAGCGCATCGAGCCTTGCTCCATACGGCACTCTGAAACCTTGGCAAAGCGCAGCAGGGTTTTTAGGCGGTCGAGATATGCCACCACTTCTTCTGCGCTGGAAAGATCGGGCTGGCTTACAATTTCAATGAGCGGGACACTGGTACGGTTAAAATCCACCAAAGAGGTATCTGTCCAATCATCGTGAACCAGCTTACCAGCGTCTTCTTCCATGTGGATTTGCTTGATGCGAACGGTCTTTTTCCCCTTTGAGGTTTCAATTTCCACCGCGCCGTTGACGCATACAGGTGCAAACCACTGGGTGGTCTGGTAGGAACAGGGCAGATCGGGATAGTAGTAGCTTTTTTTATCAAAGGTGGTGGTGCGGTTGATATGACAGTTGAGCATCATACCGGCAGTCATGCCAAGATCCACCACATGCTTGTTCACGATGGGCAACATGCCAGGCATACCGCAGCAGGCAGGGCAGACGTGATCGTTTTGTTCGCCGCCAAATTTTGCAGAGCAGGAACAGAATATTTTTGATTCGGTTGCAAGTTCGATATGCACTTCCAGACCGATGACGGTTTCGTATTTCATTGTGTGACCCCTCCTTATTCGTACAGGGCGGCTGCGGTCAGCAGGCTGTCCTCGGAGAATGCTTTACCCATGAGCTGTACGCCGCCAGCCACAACTACGGGCAGACCGCTGATAGCGGCGGGGGCAGTGAACAGCGTTTCATCCATGACGGTGTAGGTGTCTACAGCATCAGGCTTGTATGCGGTTTTGGAGCAGGCAGGCAGCAGCACTGCATCGTACTGTGCAAACAGTGCAGCAAAGGCATCGCAGATCACGCGGCGAATGCGCAATGCTTTATCATAGACGCGCATATAATTCTCGGTAGAAAGCGCATCAGAGCCATAGAGAATGGCGGTTTTCAACAGCAGTCCGAACGCTTCGGTACGGCTGTTGACATAAAGTTCATCGATATTGGTATAGTTTGGTGTGCGGTATCCGAACTTTATGCCATCGTAACGAGAAACATTATTGCAAAGTTCAGCGCAAAGCAGTGCGTTCCATGCAGGATTTGCCGCCTTGCAGATGGTATCTTCAACTGTAGTGATTTCTATGCCATTGGCTTTTAAGGTGTCGCAAACCGCGTTGATTCTTGCTTTTGTGGCATCATCTGCGGCATCTGCCAAAGATTGCAGCACAGCTACTTTTTTGATGGGTGCAGCAGATGTTTTTACCTGCGCGCATTCCGCATCGGAAAGACTTGTGCCGTCCTTGTCGTCGTGCCCCACCAGATGCCCCAGCACCTCACGGCAATCTGCCGTAGATTTTGCCATGACACCGACCGTTTCACCAGAACAGACAACGGGAATGGTGCCATATCGGGAAACAGTGCCGTAGGTAGGCTTCACAAAAACGGTACCTGCCAACGCAGCAGCGCGACGAGGCATACCATTCACATCCAAAGAAACCACTGCTTTGACCTCACCAGACTTTGCGACCTCTGCAACGGCAGCGGTCAAGTTGCCTTTTTCATCGGTGCAAGCACCATAGTATGAGGTTTCGCCCAGCAGATCAATGGAGAATTCTCCGACATTGACCTTGCCGCCGATGGCATAGCCCGCGTTTTCCAATCTTGCAATAATATCTGCATCAAACAGCCCCTGATAGCCGTCAAGCATTTTCGAACCTGCGGAGGTGGGCACAGTTTTGGTCAGAATCATATCATCCAGCGCAACCGTATTTGTCGAGGCTACGTCTTTTTCCGTAATATACAGCTTCATGATTGTACTCCTTTCGCTTCACTCGATCAAACGAGGCACTTGCCAGTAGCCATCATAGGTTTCGGGGGCACTTTCCTGCAATGCATCACGGGCAAACAGCTTGATCTCGCGATCCTCTCTTACAACAGTCAGAATCGGCATAACATGAACCATGCGCTCGATATTTTCGGTGTCGATTTGATTCAGGCATGAGAAGTAATCTGCCTGCTGATTGAAAAACGCCGTTACGATTGACTTCTCAGCATTTGTCAAGCAGAGCTGGTTGAGCTTTTCGAGTTTTTGCAAAGTTTCTGTGTTCATGATGATCGCTCCTTTATTGTATCGAAATGAACCGTGGCAGAGGGAAAAGCGAAAACGGCCTTTCGTAGCAAAGACGAAAGACCGACCGTACGTTATCCGCAAGGGATCGCTTTCAATCGACTACGATGGAGGTATTATATCACATTTTACGATTCCTGTCAATCAGCGTGGCAAATTTTTTTTCGAATTGTCGGCAATGTTCCATGGAACACAAAACTGGTATTGAACATCACAAATGTTCCGTTTTGCGGTACTATTGCATTTTGACGAAAAATGTGGTATACTGTTCAGCAGGATATCATAAGAATGCAGAAAGGAACGTGCATATATGCCGCGCTTTTTTGACGATACATTTAGCCCTGCTCATCCATATCTTACGGGAGAAGCGGCAAGGCATATCGGGCTTTCTTTGCGGATGCGTGTGGGAGAATCTGTGACGGTTTGCGCAAACGCCACCGACTACCAGTGTGCGCTTGCGCGCATTACTCCCGAAACCATAGAATTGCGCATTCTGTCACAAGCACCCTGTGCCGCAGAACCCACTGTGCGTGCAGTGCTGTATCAGGCATTGCCAAAGGCGGATAAACTCGAACAGATTGTGCAGAAAGCCGTGGAACTGGGTGTTTCCGAGATCGTGCCTGTGCTAACCAAACGATGCATAACACGACTGACCGCAAAAGAATTTGAAAAAAAACGCAGCCGCTATGAAAAAATCGCGCAGGCAGCTGCCATGCAAAGTGGCAGGGGCGTGATCCCTCGCATCGAGGCATTGTGTACATTGGAACAGGCTGCAAAGCAAATGCAGCAATACGATGTAGCAGTGGTGCTGTATGAAGCGGAGGGCGGTGTGCGTTTTTCGCAAATAAAGGCAGATGCCAGACAGTACGCAGTGATGATCGGCAGCGAGGGCGGATTTGACCCCCAGGAGATTGCGCTGCTGCAACAATATGATGTGACTCCCGTATGGTTGGGTAGGCGCATTTTGCGCTGCGAAACAGCACCTGTAGCAGCACTTGCCGTGTTGATGCATTTGACGGGTAATTTATAATACTGCCGAATCTGTTGCGAAAGGATTTTTGTGATGACCTATGTGATGAGCGATCTGCATGGCTGTTATCAGCAGTTTTTGCAGATGTGCCGAGAAATCGATCTACAAGAGGCAGATGATCTGTTTATTCTGGGGGATATGGTCGATCGTGGTGCAGAGCCGATTCCATTGCTGCTGGATTGCATGGAGCGCAGCAATGTATATCCGTTGATGGGCAACCATGAGGCGTTGTTCTTGCGCTGTGCGGAGCAGATCTCGCCACAAGCGACTGCCGGGAATTTCTATCAACAGTATTTTCCCTTTATTCATGAGATTTGTACTCCGTGGTTGCAAAACGGCGGCGAGGTAACATTAAACCAGTTTTTGAATTTGACACCTGCAAAGCGGCAGTTGATTCTTGCATATCTCTCGGAGTTTTCGCTGTATGAGAAATGTGTTGTGGGTGGTGTGCCATATCTGTTAACCCATAGCGGCATACGCGATTATCGCAAAGGCAAGCCGCTGAAGGACTATGCGCCCGATGATTTTCTACAGGCACGTCCAGATGCCGATACGATTTATGCGGGAGATGCGGTGATGGTGTTCGGGCATACGCCAACGGTTTCGTATCTGCCTAATGCGCCAAAAGCTGAGGTGCTTTTTACAGAAAGCTATATCAATATTGATTGCGGCGCGGTTTTTGCTGAGGCAGGCGGTAGGTTGGCCTGTTTGCGTCTGGATGACAGGAAGGTGTTCTATGTATGAGTGAAGAAGTAAAGGCAAAACGGCAGCTGGGCGCATTGGAGATCACCCACCGTGTGCTGCATGCACATATTCAGCCAGGGGATTTCTGCATTGATGCCACCGCAGGCAGAGGTTTTGATACGGCATTGCTGTGTGAATTGACGGGGGAAAGCGGTACAGTGCTTGCTTTTGATATCCAGCCCGATGCCATTGCAAGCACTAAGGCGTTGCTCAACGAAAAAGGATATCATGCTGAACTGTATCTGGATTCTCATGCAAATATGCGGCAGTATGCTGCTGATGGTACGGTTTCTGCCATTGTATTCAATTTTGGCTGGCTGCCAAAGGGCAGCCACGCAATCTTTACTCATGCCGATTCCAGTATTGCTGCACTGAATGCTGCACTTGCGTTGTTGAAGGTGGGTGGATTGCTCTCGCTTTGCATTTATTACGGTGGTGCAAATGGATATACCGAGCGCGATGCATTGCTTGCATATATCGCATCGTTGCATAGTCGCTATTACACCGTGGTGCAGTGTCAGTTTCCCAATCGCACAGGGGATCCGCCCTTTGCAGTGTTCATTACAAAAGATGCACAGCCCCCTCAGGAGGTGGAATGATAACATATGCAAAACGAAAACGCAGAGTTCCTTACAGTGATACTCAAATACGGTCTGATTGTGATGCTGATCATGGCGATCATCTTTGCCCTTGCCGTGCTGACACCGTGGATGGCAAAGCAGGTGGACAAGATTCTTGCAAGCATGAAGAAAAAAGAAAAAACTGCGCAGGAGGTGGTTGATCCCCGATGTGCGCAGGTAAAGAGCCTCTATGATGCGCAGACAGATCCTGCGGCAGATACGTTGCCAGAAACGCAAGTGTCCCCTGAGGGGGAAACTGAAACAGATACCAGCAATACGAAAGAGAAGGTGTGAGAATGCGTTCTTTTGCAACAAATGCACGCAGGATTGGTGGCAGATTGTGTATCGCCGCATTGTTGAGCATGATGTTGCTGGTGCCTACGGCATCGGCTGCTACATATGATATGGATGGCGATGACAACATCACAGCTTTTGATTTAGTGCTGAAAAAGCGAGAAGCACTGGCAGACCCCAACAGCAGTGCCTTGATCGAATACATGATGATTGATAGCCACCTGATGGGCTATACCACCATCGGGCGAAATGATGACCAGCAGACCAGTTGGTTGTTGGAACCGATGGGTACGGTGCATACGGGTAAGGCATCCTACTATGACGGCGGTATCGAGAGCGGTAATGCTGCGCTGGCACCAGTGCCCGATGGTATCTATGTGACAGCCATTAACGGCACCGATTATCGTGGTTCGATGCTGGCGGGTGCATATCTGGAAGTGGTTGGCAGCAGTGGAAAATCCGTAAATGTGTATGTCACAGACCGTTCGGGGCAGAGCGAAGGCGATCTGGACTTAAATACTGCTGCCTTTGAACAGATTGCATCGTTGGATGCAGGCAGAACTGACATCACTTGGACGATTGTTCCATACCCCACCGAAGAGGGGATGCATTATAAGTTTTCTTCTGATAGCTCTTCCTCATGGTTTTCTCTGCAAATTCGCTATCATGTGTACCCTATCTACAGTCTTGCGGTGCTGCAATCGGATGGCACCTATAAAACGCTGAATCGTCGCAGTGATAATTATTTTACCTGTTCGGGTGTGGGCAATGGCCCATTTACCTTCCGCATTACCGATATCTATGGACAGGTGGTGGAGGAAACTGTGCCGCTTTCTCCGAATGAAATCTATATCGGGCAGAAAAATTTCCCCGAATGATCATTGTGTGAAAAGCATCAGGCACGCTTTGCACGATGTAAACTTCGATCATGCCATAGCTTGCGAAAGGGTGAGCGTACCTGTACGGCGCGCAAAGCCCTTTCGATTTTTTTGCCGTTGCAGTGCCCTTTTGGCAGATTTTGCAGTGCAGCATCCAGTTCTGGCAGTGTCAACCCAGCCTTGGTTTTCAACACCACTTTGGAATTTGCAAATACCACATAGCCGCGCACGGGCACATCGTTAAGGCCTGCCTTGCGCAGATGATGCTCCACATTGCGGATGTGCGTTGCGTTTTGCTTTTGCGGATGATGCAGTTTGTGAGTTTTGCCTCCGATTTGTTGGATGAGGTATTCGCCGTTGCCGCTAACTGTGCCACCGATGTTTTTTGTTTCCACCACGATCACACCAAAGCTGCCGCAAAGCAAGTGGTCGATTTCGGTGCAGCCTTCATACAGTGGTAAATATAAGTTGTTGATGAGCGTCGCCTTGCGTTTTACGGCAAATCGGCGCAGCACCCTTGCGACTTTACGTTCACCTGCAATGCCGTGCTGCTTTTTTCTGCGATTTTGCAACCACAGTAGTGTGAAAACCAGTAGAAACAATATAAAAATGCCGCAAATCGTGATGAACCAAAACCAGAAGTGTTCCAAAATGATGATGGAAAAAGATGCCATAGAAACCAAACCTTTCTTTTTGTTCTGGCGAAGTGCCGTGGTATATTTTTTGTGGTGCAGTGTATACTATCCATACCGCAGTGAATGCGGCAAAAACCACAAAGCGAGGGAATCTTATATGTGGGATAAGCTAGCGTTGATCTTGCTGGTTATTGGTGGGATCAACTGGGGGCTTGTGGGTATTTTCGAGCTGGATTTGGTGGCATTTCTCTTTGGCGGTGCCGCCTCAATCGTCAGTCGAGTGATCTATATTCTGGTTGCACTTTCTGCGGTATGGTGTGTCACCTTCCTGTTCAGAAGCCGTAGTCTGATGCACTCCGAAGCCTGAAGAAGCCCCACGATATCGTCTGTTGGTCTGTGCCGATTTTTGTATCAGCATAGGCCTTCGGGCGATTTCTTTTTTGCGTTATGCCCAAAAATTTTGGCTGTATTCGTGCAGAATGCCCAAAAAAGTGCGTGGCACTTGCCTTTTCCATGAAAATATGGTATAATGTAGCAATGCATGGAATTGCATCAGTAAGGAGGCTAATTCATGAATACTACAGAGCAGGTCATTCTGAATGGAACACCGTGTATTAAGCTGACAGCCGGAAAATATGAAGCCTATGTTGCATATGAGCTTGGCTCCAATGTCATTCGTCTGCGGGATATTGAAAACGGTATTGAGGTTTTTCGATGGAATGAGGAAAACACTGCTGAATCGTTGCTGCAATCTGCCGAAGTGTGGGGGCTGCCTACTTTGTACCTGCCAAACCGCTTTGCAGATGGTGTGCTGAAAACTTCCGATGGAGTATATCAGCTGCCTGTCAATGAGGCTGCACCGTATCATAATCATATTCACGGCTTTTTGCACAAGCGCGCACATACTGTGGTGCTGCAACACGCCGATGAAAACTGTGCGGTGGTCAAAACGCAGTATCGCTATGATGAAAATGATCCATTTTTTGTGCATATGCCCCTGCGCTTCCTCGCAGAGTTGACCTTTACTCTCAGCGAGTGCGGTCTGGAGCATCATATCGCCATCACCAATCTGTCTGAGAAAATGCTGCCCATCTCTGTGGCAACACATACAACCATTCAGGCACCTTTTCTGGATGGTGCAAAAGCAGAGGATATGCGGCTGACTGTGCCGATTGGCAAGCGTTGTGAGTTAAATGATCGATGCCTGCCAACGGAGCGTTTGCTGGAACCGAAGCTGTCGGATCTGGAATATAAAAACGGTACGAAGTGCCCCGTGCTGCAAAATATCAGCAACGATATGTATCAAGCGGAAACAGGTCTGCTGGATGAGCAGAGCTTTTATGGTTGTGTGGTGGAAGATCAGGCGAGCGGAAAGAAAATCTGCTACCAGGTTAGTGAACAGTACAAGTTCTGGATTATCTGGAATGATCAGGGCTTTAACGGTTATTTTTGTCCTGAGCCGATGACCGCCATGATCGATGCGCCGAACTTGAATTTGCCAGCAGATGTTACAGGCTATCTGGAATTGCGCCCTCATGGTACTTTTGAGGCAAATCAGCGGTTTTTCACTGAGTAAAGAATTGGATATGAAAAGCAAACGGTTGTCAACAAGAATGGTTGGCAGCCGTTTTTGCGTGCCATAAGATCATAGAACATCGCTTCCCGAAGGGCTTGGAGTATTGTTGCGCTTTGCAGAGTGCAAAGCTTTTTTCATCATACCATAATTGCACATATTCGTCAAGGGAGAGTGGTTCTATTTTATTGCAGACAGGCATACACTGTATCATGCGCGGCAGTGCAAACCGAAAAAAATACTGCTGTGTCCTGGAGGCGAATGATATGGTTACATCCAATGAATGCAAACTGACTCGTGAAACCGTCTGTATGCCCATGCAGATTCCTGAAATCGTGCAGGAGCAGAGTGTAGAACTGGATTATGTACTGCCCGATTATTTCCCAGACTTTTTTCGGCTGGTGCATTGCTCCGCTGAGCCGACTGTGTTGCAATGGGAATGCAAGGACGGCAATCTTTCCTATGTGTTATGTGTGAAATTGCGTATCTGGTACTGTGCCGAGCAATCCTCGACTGTGCAGTGTGTAACGCAGCGTATGGAATATGCAAAGCAGCTGCCATTGCCAAATGGCTGCGATTGTGAAAGCATCGGTGTGCAGATTTTACCCTCAACCAGCTATCTCAATTGTCGTGCCATCAACAGTCGACGTATTGATGTACGTGGAGCGATGCGCATTGCAGTGCATTTTACGGCAGAAGCTAAAAAAGAGATTCTTTGCGATGTAGCAGGTTTGCATATACGCTGCCGCAAAGAGCCAATGACCTATCTTTCCCGTATTGTGCGTGCGCAGAAATCATGCTTGCTGAGTGAAGAGATTACCCTTTCTGATACACAATCGCCACTGCTGACGCTTTTGCGTGATGGCGTGCAGGTTTCCGTGAGCGAAACGCGCTGTGTGGCAGGAAAGCTGGTGGTGAAAGGCGAAGCCTTGGTTCAGCTTTTGTATACCGCAGCAGGCGGCATCGAAACAATGCAGTTTGTTATGCCGTTTAGTCAGATTGTGGAGCCACAAGGTTTGGAAGATACCATGCACTGCCACAGTCAGGCGGAAGTTGCAGAGTTGAACATCACCACAGAAGCCGATGCAAACGGAGATATCCGTCTGTTGCGCTGCGAGTTGCAGCTACGCCTTTTGTGTGAGGCGATGGCTGCTGCCATTTCCGAACCAGTAGTGGATTTGTATTCCACTGTACATCCTACATCGGTGCAGAGTGAATCCGTTGCATTGCGCGGTGTGCCAGTGCCGATTCGAGAAACCCTGCGGCTGCAAGCAAAGCTTTCCCGTGCAGATGCGGTCATTGATAAGGTATATGCTATGTGGGCAGAACCAAAAGATTTGCAAATTTCCGCTGATACTGAGGCACAGCAGATGCTGCTTTGCGGTACAGTGCAATACTATGTATTGGCGGCGGATGCTGATGGTGAACCGTTCCTGATGACTGCTTGCGAAACGCTTTCTGCGCCTCTTGCCATGAGCTATGCCTGTGGACAGAATCAATTGGGTGCCCCTATGGTGCAGCTTGTGAATTGCAGCTACACCCTTACTGCTGCCGATACCGTATCGGTGCAGACCGAATTGCAGCTTTGCGGCTATTGTACTGCGGAGCAATCTCATACATTGGCGGTGGATGTGCAGATCGACGAGGAACAGCAGCTTGGGCGTGATGATCGCTATGCTTTGCGGTTGTATTTTGGGCAGGAGCAGGAATCCTTGTGGGAGATTGCAAAGAGCTTTCACACTTCTGTAGAAGCGATTCGCGAAGAAAATGATTGTACTGCCGATACCCTTGCCGCACCACAAATGCTGTTGATTCCCATTGTACTGTAAGCAAAGGAGAGAATACCCCGATGAATGATATCTACCGTGATATTGCAAAGCGCACAGGTGGCAATATCTATATTGGCGTGGTGGGGCCTGTCCGAACGGGCAAATCCACACTGATCAAACGATTTATGGAAACGCTGGTGATTCCCAACATTGCACAGGATGCCAAACGGGAGCGTGCCATTGATGAACTGCCCCAGAGTGCGGGTGGCAAGACCATTATGACTACAGAGCCGAAATTTGTTCCTGAAGAAGCCGTGCGCATTACGTTGGAGGAGGGTACGGAGTGTGCTGTGCGGCTCATTGATTGTGTTGGATACATCGTGCCGGCGAGTCTTGGCTATTTGGAAGAAGAAGCACCGCGCATGGTGAAAACGCCGTGGTTTGATGAGGCGGTTCCTTTTAATATGGCAGCGGAGTTGGGCACACAAAAGGTCATTGCAGAGCATTCCACTGTTGGACTTGTGGTTACAACCGATGGCAGCGTTACGGATATTCCCAGAGAGGAATACGCCGCAGCCGAAGAACGAGTGATCTCTGAGCTGAAAGCATTGGGGAAACCCTTTGCCGTGCTGCTGAATTGCGTGGATCCACACAGTATACAGGCAAAAGATCTTGCCCAGACGATGGAGGAACATTATCAAACACCAGTCATGGCAGTAAACTGTCTGGATTTAGACGAAGCTGCCATTCGGGAGATCTTGGCAAGGCTGTTGGATATGTTTCCTATTCGACAGATTAATGTAGAAACAGCAGGCTGGCTGCCTGCGCTAGAACAGGGGCACTGGCTGAAAACGGCGGTGTTCGATGCGGTACGGCAGGCGGCAGCAGGGCTTTCTGTGATGTGTGACGCGACCAATATGGCGCGGCAACTGCAAAACTGCGAATATCTGCAAGAGGCTGCAATCAGTCGCATTGACCCTGGCAGCGGCTGCATAGATTTGCGTCTGACACTGGATCCAACGTTGTTTTACCGTGTGTTGGGAGAGGAAACGGGTATTTCAATCCGCAGTGAAAGTGAATTGTTCCCTGTACTGTTGGAATTGAGTCGTATCCGCAAGGAATATGAAAAAATTCGTCCCGCACTGGAAGAAGCCAAGGCAACCGGTTATGGTATCATTATGCCTGAAGCAGATGAGCTGACGCTGGAAGAACCAGAAATGATCAAGCAGGGCGGCAGATATGGTGTGCGACTACGTGCATCGGCACCCTCCATGCATATTATGCGTGCAGGCATTCAAACGACTGTCAGTCCCATTGTGGGCAGCGAAAAGCAGAGCGAAGAACTGGTGCTGTATCTGCTGCGAGAATTTGAGGAGAATCCAGCAAAAATCTGGGATTCCAATATTTTTGGTAAATCATTGCACGAACTCGTCAATGAAGGGCTGCACAACAAGCTCTACAAAATGCCACCAGAGGCACGCATGAAGCTACAGGAAACGCTGGAGCGAGTTATCAATGAGGGCTGCAACGGATTAATTTGCTTTATTCTTTAATTGCACTGAAAGCACATCGCGGAAAAATGTACTGCGATGTGCTTTTTACTGTATTGAAGGCAACAATATCAAAGTCCATTGGCGGTTTGGCGATGCCTTGACAATTCTTGTGAAAATGACTACAATGAAAAAGAATACGCTATCATCACAATGCAATATCCTTTCTGTTTTACTGTGTATATAGATGAAAGCAGCTTTCAGGTAACGAAAAAGGAGGATGTCATGCAGGATTCTGAAATCATTGAATTGTTCTGGCAAAGGGATGAATCCGCGATTACAGTAACTGTAAGGCAATACGGAGGCTATTGCCATACCATTGCTTACAACATTTTGCAAAGCAAAGAAGATGCGGAAGAGTGCGTCAACGCGACATGGCTTGCGGCATGGCAGAGCATACCACCGCAAAAGCCGGAACGGTTGGCAACATATCTTGGCAAGCTGACACGAAATATTTCCATCAACCGATATCATCAAGCCAATGCACAGAAACGTAATATTTTCATACGGCGATACTGGGCACTTTACTCCATTCATGAAATTGCTGTTCATTACGGCATGAGTGACAGCAAAGTGACTTCTCTGTTGTTTCGTATGCGAAAGGCTTTGAAAGCACTGCTTGTAAAGGAGGATATTGTATTATGAAGGACGAAAAGCTATTGGCTGCTATGGGGCAAATCCGTGAAGATATGGTTGCAGCTGCCATGGAGGATGCACCTCATTCACAAAAGTCTATGTGGATTCGGTATGTTGCCATTGCCGCGACATTGGTTCTGGTGGTTGGGACAGGAGCGTGGTGGCTGATGCGTCAAAAAAGACCCGATGCAACTGCATCAAATGATACAAATATTGGTGGCATTGTGCGTCATTACAAGGCGGGGCAAGAGGTCAGCACAGAGCAGAATCTTGCCCGTGAATGGGAGTGGCAATATAAAACCGTTAGCGAACGGTACTACAGAATGACTCTAGGTGGAGCAGAATATTGTATTCGCCGCGAACTGACCGATGAAACGTTGCTGGGAGAGCAGATCGGCACGGGAACGGCATACGGTTTTGATGTCTACGAAAACGAAAAACGTCATGAGCTTGCCGTGGATGTGTACATGGTGGGCGGTATTGCCAATGATCTGCTGGTAGCAGTCAATCTGGGCGATGGCTATTATGTATATGGCAGAGAAGCAAATCAGCCTCCTACGGATTTTGGCGCATTCTGGGCGGATTATCAGCTGGCAGAGCATTTGCAGCTTGCCGATTTCAGCTACGATATCGGTTATGACACACAGGGCTACTTTACTCTGACCGATGACGCTGAGATCATGGAGATGCTGCAAAATTGTGCGCGTGCGCCCTTTACGGAAGTTGGGATTTGGCATAAAGATGCTTGTAGCTCAATATGCTTTAGCGTCACATCGGAGGCTCTGGGGATCTACCGCCGTGTTTTCACCATAACAGATGACGGCTTTATTCTTACAAATATTGTAGATAACAGTTATTGCTTTGATATTGGCAAGGAAGCCGCGTGCAGCATCATCCGCCATACGCAGCAAAGCAGCATTGCGACCGAAGCAAAGCCTTATGTTTCCACATTGGCGGGACAGGTTGTTGCCATTACAGATCACTGCATGCTGATAGATGATTCTGCGCTATGCGAAGATGAAAGTGATGGTATCGTATTTCGTGTTCCCACCGAGGATATCCGCATTTACCGCCATATTGCTGTAGGGGAGGTAACAGTCGGTGATTGGGTGCTGGTTCGCTTTACAGGGGATATTGACGCTGACAATCAATATACCGTAAATGGAGCATTGAATATCGCAACTGGTACAGCCTATCATGGTGGTATTATGATACCTGAATAAACTGATGTGTATCTGTGCATCAAGCCGTCAGACGAATTTGGTGCGGCTGCGTTCAAACAAATTCCCCGGCAGACATATTGCGATGCTTGCCGGGGAATGATCGATAGCAGTTTGTGTAAGGCATCGGAAAACGGAATCGTTATTCAACGGTTTCGACTTTCAGCAAGTTGGTAGTGCCCGAAATACCGAGCGGCACACCTGCGGTAATGACGACCAAATCGCCAGGCTCTGTATAGCCAGCCTTGCAAGCGGCGTCTACGGCGTGCGCGAAGAGGTCATCCGTGTTGGTTTCTTCGGCGATCACCAGCGGATACACACCCCATGAAAGATTCATTTGGCGCTGCACCACCTTTTCTGTAGTACAGGAGATGATGGGGAACATAGGACGATATTTGGAGATCAGTCTTGCGGTTTCGCCGCCTTTTGTTACAGTAATAATGGCATCGGCATCCAGATCATGGGCAGTTGTAACGGTCGCATGTGCAATAGCATCAGCGATATCCACATGACCCGCACCGCGGTTCATGAACTGATGTTTGTAATCAATATTGCGCTCAGTCGTTACTGCGATGCGTTCCATAGTGCGCACAGCTTCCACAGGGTATTGACCTGCGGCAGTTTCTCCAGAAAGCATCAAGGCACTGGTGCCATCATAAATGGCATTTGCCACATCGGTGATTTCAGCACGGGTGGGGCGTGCGTGCTTTACCATGGATTCCAGCATTTGGGTGGCAGTGATGACCTGTTTACCAGCTGCATAACCCTTGCGAATCAGTTCTTTTTGTATCGCAGGTATCTGTTCAAACGGGATCTCTACGCCCATATCGCCACGTGCCACCATAATGCCGTCTGCCGCTTCAAGGATTTCATCAATATTATTCACGCCTTCACGGTTTTCAATTTTTGCAATGATGCGTACGTTGTGCCAGCCTAAACTCTGTGTAAATTTGCGCAGGTAGCGGATATCCGCACCAGTACGGGCAAAGCTTGCGGCGATGAAATCGAATCCAAGCTTTGCACCAAATTCGAGATCGTTCATATCTGCATCGCTGAGATAGGGCATGGAGAGATTCACACCAGGGAAGTTACAGGACTTGTTGGCAGAAAGCGTACCGCCGCATACAACGCGGCATTCCACTTCTGTAGCAGATACTTGTTCCACCACCAGCTCAACCAGACCATCGTCGATCATAACAGTATCGCCTGGTTTGATATCGTGGGTCAGGTGGGCATAATTCACGCTGCCGATATGGGCATCGCAGGGCACATCACGCGTGGTAAGTGTGTAGGTATCGCCTTCCTTGATTTCTACGGGGCCATCGGGGAAACTGCGCAGGCGCACTTCTGGGCCTTTGGTATCCAGCATGGTAGCGATGGGCAGCCCCAATTCTTCGCGCAGGCGCACCACGCGTGCAAAACGCTCACGGTCTTTTTCATACACCGAGTGTGAAAAATTAAAGCGCGCAACGTTCATGCCGGCTTGCATCATTTGCCGCAGCACGGCATCAGAATCGGTGGCAGGACCGAGCGTGCATACGATTTTGGTTTTGCGAAGCAATGGATTCAACATAGCAGGGTTCCTCCTTGTGTGTTGGTTGATTGAAATCAACATGGTGGTTTTGATCAACATGGGGTATCGCAAATCGAATGGTGTGTAGAGAGATTTCAACGGATTGCTTTCCGTAAGTGAACGCACGCATCAGTGCAGACTGCATAAAAGCAACGCCACGCAAAGCACACCTGAGGATTGAAGGGGGTCTTTCAACAATCTGACGAGTAATTTGTTTTTGCACTAGTGCTACCAGTTTTGTACGGTAGTGCGTTGATTATCAGTGATATTATATCATGCTGTCGCAATAATGTCAACGGCTTTTCATATCTGCGGATTTATAGAATTAGCATTGCATCCCCGAAACTGAAGAAGCGGTATTTTTCCTCTACCGCGATGTGATACGCGTTCATGGTGTGTTCATAACCAGCAAAGGCAGATACCAACATGATTAATGTAGATTCGGGCAGATGAAAGTTTGTCAGCAGACCATCAATGCATTGAAAATCGTATGGGGGATAGATGAAAATGCTAGTATCGCCATCGCAGGCACATATTTTACCATTTGCTTGCATGGCACCCTCCAGTGTACGGCAGGATGTTGTACCGACCGCAATGACTCTGCCACCTCTTGCTTTTGCTGCAAGGATCTTTGTTGCAGTTTCTTCGGGAATGGTATAATGTTCCGTGTGCATATGGTGTTCGCGGATATCATCGGCTTTGACAGGGCGAAAAGTACCCAGTCCTACATGAAGGGTCACAAAAGCAGTATCAACGCCTTGTTTTTGCAGTTGATCCAGCAATTCGGGTGTGAAGTGCAAACCCGCCGTGGGTGCAGCAGCCGATCCGATTTCTTTCGCGTATACGGTTTGATATCGTTCTTTGTCGGCAAGTTTTTCCGTGATATATGGCGGCAGAGGCATCTGTCCGATCTCATCCAGCGCGTTATACAGATTCCCTTCGCAGAAAAACCGTACTAAGCGTCCTCCGTCCTCGGTAATACCCAGCACCTCGGCCTTCAGCAGACCGTCACCAAAGGCAAAGCGTGTGCCGATTTTTGCTTTTTTTGCAGGCTTACAGATGATCTCCCAGACATTTTGCTCTACGGCGTGCAGCAGCAGAAACTCAATGGGGGTATTGTTTTCGATTTTGACACCGTATAGGCGCGCAGGCAGTACACGGGAATCGTTCATGACAAGCAGATCACCAGGACGCAGAAAACTGCCTAATTCGTAAAAATGATGATGCGCGATGTCGCCGCTTTGACGATCAAGGCAGAGCAGACGCGAAGCACTACGTGGAGTGACAGGCGTTTGTGCAATGCGTTCTTCAGGCAAATCGTACATATAGGTGCTGCGTTTTGTCCAGTCTGGCATACAAAGAGCCGCTCCTTTCCTGTTTTGGTTGAGTCAAAGATATTATACCATATTCTGTGATTCTTGTCCAGTGAGCAGAAAAAGTTTTCCGTATTTTCCACTTTAATTTTCCGCGCGCTATGCTTTGCTTCGCGAAACTGTGCAGTTTGCCGTTAGCAGATATGTGTCATAAAGAGATACAAAGCTTGCATCAACCCTTTTTCGATAGATCATTTCCCTCTTTGATACAGAGGGGGAGTGCAGCTGGAGTTATTCAAAGAAGGGTTCTGTGATGGCATAATATCCATACACCTGAAAGACCTTCGGCACAGGTGCATATATCATATCTGCAATGCGCAGACCATTTTTCAGCTGCATAGTAACGGTACACATTCCTGCACCCCACAGTTCCATTGCCTGTTGATAGGTTTCATTGTCGGCAGTGTTAATGGTATTGTCTTTCAAGGTAATGGCATCGCTTGCGCCGTATTTGTTGACATACGCGTCATAGTACGCCTGTGATTGCCCTGCCGCACCGATATCCTCTCCCAGCGCGATGAGTTTTTCATAAAAGGATTTCATTGCATCAACGGCAGTAATACTCTGCACTACCGAGCCGTCTGCATCATATACCGTGACTGAAACAATATCCTCCGCTGATTGTATGCCATAGGCTTCGCAAACTGCCGTAATACTTGGCGAATCATTCAGCGCGGTAAATCCTACCAGTTCATATGGCACGCATTTTGCATCATGCGGTACCAGCAGTACGGGTTCTGCAAGGGTGTTGCATTCCTTTTCTTTAACGCGGTATGCCTCTTTGTGGATCGTTACACCATCGACAGTGAATTGTACTGTTCCTATTGATTCTCCACAGTCATCCATGTTTCCTGTGAGTTCCAGTTTGTAGATATTTGCAGCATCGGAGCATCGGGCGTAGATCATACCGTTATAGGTAAAGTGGGTATATTGCATATCTTCGGCGGTTTGTTCCATGCGGTCACCAACGATTTTCCATGCAATCACCCACAACAGCACAGTGGCGATTATCATCACCGATACTATGATTGCTCTTTTGGAAATATGCCTTGTTTGCGTGGTATGTTCCGTGTGCTGTGGCAATGGTTTGTTTTGTGATTTCAACATCCGTATTCCTTTCCAGTATCTTCTGCAAGGGCAATGACCATACATGGCACACAGCCCGTGACGGTATGTGCATCATCGGTGTACCGCAGCAACAGCATTGCCGTGATGGGCGAGTGGGGTGCAGCCACCGTCAGCGTAACAGGTTTCGCAGGTTCTGTGCAACACAGCGAGATTTGCTGCATTGGGGTCAGCATTGTGCCATCTGCTGTTTGCAAATTGTAATACAGCCATGCGGAATCGGTGCGTAGCTTTTGCGGTAACTGCACGGTAAGCCGCGATATTTTACCGCAGAGCATTATCGTATACTGCGGCAGTATCAGTTGCGGTTTACCAGAATCCGATGTAGCAAGCAGCACCTCGCAAGGTAGTGTATAGCAGCGTTGATAAAGCATATCTGCGGATTGTATTGCCATATCGCAGCCATGCTGTGTGCGCAGCACAGTATGCCAACGGTTGATTTTTTCTGCTGTAATGCGTGGTGCAGTTTGCGCATCGTATGCCGTAGGAAGGCCAGCGAACACCTGTCCATTTTCATACAGTATACCATAAAAGTTTTCAAAATACAAGTGCGTGGGATATACAAACAGCTTCCAATCGGTCATGGCACCAGGCCAGCCGATGGTGCAGTATCGTGTGGGCAAAAACGCATCAGGATAATGCCGTACACCATAGTTGAAATACACGCTCCATTCGTCCAGACCCTTTGTGGCGATATGGGGATACTGTTGCAGCAGTTCCAGATAAACACGGCGTTCAATTGCCTGTGGCTGATGCGAGGAATATTGCAGCGTGGGAAGATGCTCTTGCTGCAAAAAGGCAAGGCTGCGGAACATACTGCGGTCATAAGCGGTATGATTTCCTTGCGTGCCCTGCCACAAGCGCAGATCATAGCAATAGTAGGCAAGATATTTGCCGTTACAGCGAAAAATCGTTTCATCCATGGCAAACAGCGGTCGATAATCGTCATCGGTCATAAGAAATACATCATCCAATGGTGCATATTGCATCATACGGCAGCGCAAAAGGAAATTTCGTTCGGTATGATCATCGGGCAGAGGGTCACCATGAAGCAGAATCTCATCAGTGCAAAAACGCAGATGCAATCTGCCGTGCCATTGCTGCTGTAATTCTGCGATGTTTTTCGCAGGACAGCACACCAGCACTTCTTCTGCAAAGGGATAGTATGCATCCCAGTAAGGCAAGCTTTGCAATAGATTTTCGTTGCGTGCGGTCAGTACGGCAATTTGCCGCAGCGGAGCATTTGTTCTTTTGTTTTGCGGCGCAACTAACTTGCAGATTACATTTGTCATGGCGGTTGCGGCGGCATCCCATGTGGGAGGACGATATGTGGCGAGTTTCTCTTTGATTGCTGCATAGGATGCTTTATCCTCTAACAGCTGTTTTGCAGCCTCTACCAGAGAATCCACGCTGTTGTGATTAAAATATCGCGCCAGTGTGCCACCCACCTCGTGCAACACAGGAAGATCGGCGGCAAGCACGGGAGTACCAAAGCAGAATGCTTCAGCAATGGGCAATCCGAAGCCCTCGTTTTTCGTTGGGAACACCACTGCCAGTGCATTGGCATATAGTGCGTGAATGGTTGCATCATTGGGGGCTTGTGCGAAGAAAAAATACTGGTTTTTCATGGGATGTTTTCGCATGGCATGAGCGAACGCTTCCATATTCCATCCGATACGCCCCGCAAATACCACGCTGATACCAAGGCAGGCAAGCGGTTTGACTGCATCCAGGAGCAGCTTGTGATTCTTTCTCGGCTCAATGGTACCTACCATCAACAGATATCGTTGTGGCTGTAATTTGGCAAGCAAAGCAGTATCCGCCTGTTGCAGAAGCATATTAGAACGGGGCAGGGCAAAATCACCCCCAAGCGGAATGACCGTACATGGGGGTGTAGCAGTATTGACTTCCTTGCAAAGGGTGCGGAGCGCATCGGCGGTTGCCTGTGCATTGCAAATGATATGATCGGCATATTGCAGCACCGCCGCAGACCATATCCAGAATTGTATAGCGGTGTTGCTGTGAAAATATTGTGGATGGGTAATGGGAATCAAATCATACACATGGCAGAGAATGCGGATTCCTCTTTGGTGCAGTTGTGGGTACAACCACTGCCGCTGCATGGGCATATTCCATGCACTGTCGATCTCAAAAAAAATGGCATCTGCTTCCAGGTCACAGGGTCGTAAAGTCTGTACCGTGCCTTCCCCAAAGGGTGAGGGTGCTGTACCTTCGCAAAAGGCGATGAATGCATCATGCGGCAGCACACGCCATGCTGTCTGTGAGGGCAGCGCGCTGAGCAAAACTACTTCTATGCGGGTATCGCGGAGCATACGGGTGACGATTTTTTTTGCCGTACGCTGAATACCTGTGGTAAAAGAAATCATGCACAAACGGGAAAGATCAATGTAAACACGGGCAGAAATGATGGAATGCTGAGGGTTCAAAATGCTACTCCTTTCCTGCAATGCACTTTGCCATACGTTGCAAAAACGGCGGTAACGCACGGTATATGCGTACAAGCCGTGGTGGCAGACCTTGTACCGCAGTAGTGATTGTTATCTGCGGTGCACCAGATACAACAGGCAGGGAACAATCCGTTAAGGGCAGGCTGCGAATTCTGTATTCGGGGGAAACCAGCACCGTATGCAGCACCGCTGTGCGAAATTGCTCTTTCGGCAAGTGGTACTGCATTTGCCAATGTTGCAGTGCAGCAGGATCAATGGCTCTGCCGAGAAGGGCATAGTATACAGCGTGTAGAAAATCCTCATTACACAGGCCCTCAAACAGTGTATAAGATACGTGATCAGGTGCGAGGGATGCAAGCACGGTGAATACGCCTTCGGTGCAGGCGGGCTGCATATCAGCTGCATACAGACGTGTGGCTGCAAGGCGGTAGATGCGTACAGCAGTATCGGCATTGGACATAAGAGGATCAACGATTCCTTTCTGTGAAAAAACAGCTTTGGCAACCGCCCGGAGGTTCTGTGCGGTGCTGCAATTATAATGTGGCAGAGATCACAGCCGTCCATGAAATCGGTTCGCTTCGCGCTACCCCTGCCACGGAGTACAGCCCCTGTCCCACAGGCAGCATTGCTTGTGCGGTATAGCCGTTTTCTTTCAATTCGCGGTAAAACGATTCTTTCGTAAAGCATACATCATACAGAGGGTATTTTCCCCAACCCTTTTGCTGACGGCGAGGCAGCGCGAAGCGTAGATTGGGCACATCCAGCAGAAGCAGCCCGTTTGGAGTCAGGGCATCGTGCAGCAACGCCCAGAGTTTTCTCCGGTCGCCGTATGCAAAGTGGTGCATCAGATGAAATAGCGTGATAACATCATATTGCCCATTTATTTCGCTGCAAAAGATACTGGTAGGGGCAGCGGTGCAATCGCCGAAGGGCGTGAGCAGTGGCGCAATGCCACTTTGGACGGGACTGAGATCAAGGAGGGTTACAGCGGTCTTTTTGCGCAGAAAGTATTGCAGCAATCCAGTGATGCTTTCCCGCTGCATCAGCACATAGCAATTCTGCGGATAAGGCAAGGCATCAGGCGATACTGCCACTGCATTTGTCTGCCGCTCATAGTAAGCGCGCAGTGCGGAATAACCCTTGATAAGATGCTGGTTTTCAGCCTTTCGTTGTCTGTCCCATTCGCTGAGATGCACCAGACCATATGGCAGATGATTGGCGGCGCGCATTTCTGCCAGAGCCACAAAGCTGCGATCCTCACTGATAACATCGGGACGACGGAAGCCAAGCTGCTGCATTTCATCGGCAGTTGTAGCGGAATCCACACAGTAGTGGTGCAGGTCGTAATCGCACAAATGCAGCAGATCTTGCATTAAGCTGCCGCCCAGACCCGCAAAAGGTGTTTGCCCCACCAGCCGCAGCAATAGATTTTGCATGAGCAGACAACCTTTGCTGGCATTGGCAATGGCAGTGGTAGTATCGCAGAGAATGACTAATGCGGGCTGGCATTGTTGCATCGTTTGGAGAAGAAGTGACTCGGGTACAGTGCTTTGACCACCCAAAGTGTGTACCGCATTGCCTTCTTTGCAGAGAAAAATCAACTGTACAGGATACCGACTTGCTGTTTTCAGTAGAGCATATAAACGCTTTGCTTCATTGACAATGGTCTGCTCAGCAGTTTGCGGATCGGGGCATATAATGACCAGTGGACGATGCTGAGGCATTTCGTCACAGTCGACAAGCGATTGAAGCAGCGCATCATCGTACTGTATTTTCAGTTGCGTTAGGGCATCCTGCAACGCTACAGTATCGCTTGCATTTTTGACAGCTTGCAATTGCAAAAACAAATCTTCTTTGGAAAGTCCTGTAAGCTGCGTCATAGGCGCCACGCCTGCTATAGGACGACTTGCAGGGTCAGCTGCGCAAAGGGCGCGATCAAAATAGGTTTCGGTATTTTGCAGTGCAGCCTGCCACAGATGCTGATTACGCGCCAGAGATTCTCTTTGTTCGCGAATGGTTTCATTCAGGCGACGCTGTGTTTCCTCCAGTGCGGCTTGCTGCGCCAGCAGCTGCTGATGCAGCGCAGTGAGGGCATCGGCGGCGGCGTTATTGAAATCGTTCTGTGCCTGACCAAAGGGGCGCACATACCAATCTGTCATTTTTTTGCCCATGCGTTTCATCATTTTGCCTTTGCCCTGTGGTTCGGCGGCAATGAAGCTTTCTTTGCAGGCATTTACACTGCGGATTTTTTGTTCTCTGTTGTCATCTTGTTTCATGATGAGATCTCCTTTTCTTTTTACATCTTCTGGTTTATGTTCCAGTGATGCGGTATATGCACCACACCTTGTTCATTGTTAGCGTGCTGAATCGTAAAATGCAGCAGCTGATGTCTTGCGTCATAGAGTGCGCCGCTTTCTGTATTCCGCAGTGACGCATCCAGCCAGTAATTGCCGTTTGCTAGTGCCATAGGAGAAAACGTCAGCTGTAATGTGCCATGTTGCAGCAACTTTATGGGGGCAAGACCTTCTCGCTGTGTGTTACTGTTCCAGCAAAGCAGCGCATCAGCGCGGTAGATTGCTACAGTTGCTGCTGCAAAAAGAGGGGTATCGGGATCTTTTTCGGTGCAATACTGTAATGTCAGTGTGAGAGGCTGTGTACCATCGCATTGGGTGATGACCTCGCCATCTGCATTACAAAGGGCTGCCGCTTGCAGATGCACATTGCGAATGATTTGTGCAGGTTGATGTCTGTTTTGCAAATGCAGGGATTCCAGATATTGCGCGTGTACTTGCTGAGGCAGACCATCCATGACAATTTTACCTTCTGCCAGCCAGATACTGCGATCGCAGATGCGTTCCAGCTGTGCCAGGCTGTGGGATACAATGATGATGGTTACGCCCTGTGCTTTCAGTTGCTGCAAGCGATGCATACATTTTGCTTGAAACGCCGCATCCCCTACGGCAAGAATTTCATCAATCAGCAGCACATCTGCGCCCACATGAATGGCAACCGCAAAGGCGAGACGCATATACATTCCCGAAGAATAGGTGCGCACGGGGCGGTCTATGGCATCACCTAAGCTTGCGAATTGCATGATATCCTGTAAGCGCGCTGTGATTTCACGGCGATGAAGTCCGAAGATGGAAGCATTGGTGTAGATGTTCTCTCTGCCGGTCATTTCGGGATGGAACCCTGCACCCAGCTCCAGCAGAGAGGAAACGCTGCCTTGGACTTCCACTGTGCCTGCATCGGGGTACAAAATGCGGCTGATGAGTTTCAGCAGCGTTGATTTACCGCAGCCATTTTTGCCGATGAGTGCCACTGCTTCTCCTTTTTGAATTTGCAAGGATACATCACGCAGCACAGTATGGTCGCGGTATATGTGCCGATGGCGAAAGAGCATTGTATCTTTGAGGGTATTGCAGCGGTCGGCATAAACTCGAAAAGACTTTGTCAGCCCTGTGACAGTGACAGCCGATTTGTGTTCGTTGTTGATATCGTAAACCATTTACAGCACCTCTGCGAAACGTCGTTGCAGTTTCTCAAACAGCCAAACTCCGAATGGTAAGATCACTGCCACAGAGATCAGTCCGCGTAGCAGAAGCGAAGCCGGAGGTACTGCGCCATCATAAAGGATGTTGCGGTAAGCAAGTACCAATGGTGCCATGGGGTTAAGCAGGTAGATTTTCCGCCACTGTATGGGGATTAAATCGATGCTGTAGACTACCGGGGTCAGGTACATCAGTGCCATGCTGAGTACGCCCATCATGTGTTCCAGATCACGCCAATATACGGTTAGCGATGCAGTGATGAGATTGACACCCAGCACAAGCAACAGTTGAATCAACATCACCGCAGGCAGATACAGCAACGCGCGCAGAGAAATCCCTCTGCCTGACAGCAGCAGTACGGCAAATACGATGACAAAGGCAAACAGCATATTGCAAAAACTGCTGAGTGTATATGCAACAGGCAATACCGCACGAGGAAAGTAGATCTTTTTGATCATATTTTTCTGGTCAAGCACAAGTCTTGCCCCGGTGGTCAGTGCTGAGGAGAAAAAGATCCACGGCACCAGTGCCACAAACAAATGCAGTGCGTAATCCTTTACACCGCTGCGCATAATCTGTGAAAACACGACGGTATAGACCAGCAATTGCAGTAGTGGATTCAAAAACGTCCACAGAAAGCCCAAGATACTGCCTTTGTATCTGCCCTTTAGGTCTTTGCGCACCAGACTGACAATCATCTCGCGGTAGTGGTAAAGTTCAAGCACCTGCTGCATCGCGTGTACCGCCTGTTTGCGTTTGTGTTCGAGCAATTGCGAGTATTTCCTTTATCGTATCCCGCAAAGGAATTTGTGGCTGCCAACCAGTTTCATTGGTCAGGCGGTGGATGTTGGCGCACTGAAAAGGCATATCTACAGGGCGTACGCGCTTCATATCGGTTTGGACGGTAAAAGGCACGCGACATTCTTCGCGTAGAATCTCCACCATAGTGGAAAGAGCGATTGCCCGCCCACTGCCAACATTATAGCTTTGCCCCGATTTTCCTTTTTCCGCAAGTGCAACATAAGCGCGCACAATATCACGTACATCAGTAAAGTCTCTGCGCCCATGCAGATTACCTGTGTACAGTACTGGTGGTTGGCTGCCGCATTCTATGGCTGCTGCCTGCTTGCAGAAATCCGAGAGTACAAAACGAGGGGATTGTCCTGCTCCGATGTGGGAAAATGCGCGAATTGCGACCACATCCAGCCCATACGTTGTGTGATACGCCATGGCAAGCTGTTCTGCACATAGCTTCGTGACCCCATAGAGATTCACAGGGCGGAGCGGTTCATCTTCTGCCATGGCAAACAAATTGGAACGTGGCATTCCATATTCTTCCGCAGATCCAATGAGCATCAGTCTTGCTTTAGAATGCTGTTGCCGCATCGCTTCCAGAATATCCAGCGTGCCCTGAACATTCACCGCCAGTGTATCGTAGGGTTTTTTCCAGGCATCCACCACCGAGCTTTGTGCCGCCAAGTGGTAGATTACATCGGGATTTGCATTTTGTATGATCTCCGCGACAGCCTTTGCATTGGGCAGCCGCAGATGATATACCGCCGCCGCAAGGGGCAGTGGATCTTGTTCACAAGGATGTTTGGTTGCAAAAACTGTTGCTTTGTATTCCTTTGCCAGCAGCGTGAGCAGATACTGCCCTACAAAACCGCCTGCACCAAATATCAGGATACGCAAGACTTAACTCTCTTTCCCGAATGCCCGTGGGGGCAAATCGTCCAACAAAACAGATTTTCGTCTTTCCAGTACCGTTTGCAGCGCAAACGTATGCTTTACACGATCTTTGGCAGTTTCGCCGTACTGGTTGCGCAGTTTGTCATCTTCAAGTAGCAATGTCATAGCGTTGCACAACGCTTCCGCATCGCCTACAGGTACGGTCAGCCCTGTTTTGCCATGCAGACTCACTTGTGGCACGCCTGTGGGCAACGCTGTATTGATAACAGGCTTACCGCACGCCATAGCTTCCAGCTGTACTAGCCCGAAAGCTTCGCTGTTAGCGGTAGAGGGCAGCACGAACAGGTCACAGTCCTTGAAGGCTGCACGTACTTCCGGATCGAGTCTTCTGCCGAGAAAATGCACGCTGTCTGTGATGGCAAAACGATCTGCCAGTTGTTGCAGAGATGCTTTTTCTTCCCCCTCGCCAATCAGAAACAGTTCACAGGCAGGAGATTGCGGCAGCATGGCAAAGGCTTTCAGCAGTACATCTGCGCCTTTGTAATAGACCAGTCTGCCCACAAAGAGAATCTTTTTGGCGTGTGGTACACGCAAATGTCGCTGCAATACGGGCTGGTAAGGTGTATCATCATACAGTTTGGTGTCAATGCCGTAAGGAATCACCACACATTTTTCACGGTAGGGCTGCAATGCAGGGCTGTGATCAATATGCGCTTGTGTTGCAGTGATAATGACGTCGGCACGGTGCAGCAAAGCGTGCATCATGGGCTGATATGCTACGCGCAGAATTTTTTGCCGTACGATATCACTATGCCACGCTACCACCACTTTGCCACGGTATCCTGAGAGAATACAGGCAAGATCTGCAAGCGGAAAGGGCAAATGCAGCTCTACCACGTCAGTGGTCATCACTTTGCGCCGAAACGTTGAGAGAAATGACATGGAGATCGGACAGGAGCGTAAAGTGCCGAGAATACCGCAGCGATATATGTTTACACGATTGATGCAGTCTTTTGCAGCGATGCCCATCGTATCGCGGCAGGTGAGTACCGAAACATTTGCCCATTTGCGCATTCCCTCTGCAACCTGCTGCATGATGTGTTCTACACCGCCGATATGGGGTGCATACGCTTTACCAACAATTAGCAATCGGGGCTTTCGCCTGATGCTTCCCAAGTGCGGCACGCTCCTTTCTGCAAATCTTCGTATATCGCATACAGGCGCATTGCAGCCGTCTGCCATGTAAATTGTTTTGCACGGACAAAACCTTTTTGTTGCAAACGTTGCCGCAGAGTGGAATCGCCTAGTACACGTTGTATGGCATTTGCCATTTGCCGAACGCTGTAGGGATCAAACTGTACTGCGGCATCACCAACTACTTCAGGCAGTGATGCCGCATGAGAACATACCACCGGAGTGCCGCAAGCCATTGCTTCTAGCGGTGGCATACCAAAGCCTTCGTACAAAGAGGGAAACACAAAGCATTCTGCGCCTGTATACAACGCTGCCAGATCCTCGGCTGGGACATAATCGGTGAACACAATCTGACCGCAGTCACAAAGCGGTTTTGCGGCGCGCAGAATCTTGCTGCAACGCCACCCTTTTTTTCCAACCAGCACCAGTCGTGGTATATCCAGCTGATCATGCAGTAGCAGATGGTATGCCTGTATCAACCGCAGGAGATTCTTTCTGGGTTCAATGGTGCCGAGATACAGGATATATTTTCCTGCAATGCTGTGACGATGCTTGACCTTGCGGATCATACCTGCATCTGCAACAGGGTAAAAACGGTTGTGTTCGATGCCGCAGTACAGCACCTTGATCTTATGGGCAAGCTGTGGGTAATAGGCAGAGATTTCTTTTGCGGAAAAATGACTATCGGTAAGAATACAATCTGCCCTTGTCATAGAATCCAGCAAGAATGCCCGCAGCATTAGCCAAGTACGCAGCTGCATGGTTTCGGGATAGGCACGCAGCACCATATCGTGTACAGTGACAACCGTTTTGCCTTGTACGCCACGGGGAATGAGATAATTGAAAAAATGTGAGATATCCGCATTGGTTTGCAGCGGTGTAGATTTCAGAGATGCAGAGAGTCTATCCATGGTGGGAAAACGTAGCAGTTCATATTTCGCTTCTGGATGAAGCTGCTGCATGGCTTGGATCAGTGACGCAGCATAATGACCGATGCCTGTTGGTTCTGCGAGGGTTGCCGCACTGGATTCAAAGGCAATGTGCAAAGGCTTCATGATGGTTTGCCCTGCATCAACGCCATATCATGTGCTACCATACGGCTGACCAGTTCCGCAAACCCGATTTCTCTGTGCCACCCCAGTGTCTGTTCTGCTTTGGTGGGGTCGCCCAGGAGCAGCTCCACATCCGCTGGACGATAAAACTGTGGATCCACCGTAACAACCGCCTTGCCAGTTGCCTTGTTGATGCCCTGTTCATCAGAGCCGCTTCCCTGCCATTCGATATCGATACCTGCCGCAGCAAAAGCAAGCTGTGCAAATTCGCGGACAGTATGGGTTTCGCCGCTTGCCACTACATAATCATCAGGAACAGGCTGTTGCAGCATCAGCCACATGGCTTTCACATAATCTGCCGCGTGTCCCCAATCGCGTTTTGCGTTCAGATTCCCCAGCGCAACCGATTCCTGCAAGCCCATAGCGATACAAACCGCAGCATGGGTGATCTTCCGCGTGACAAATTCCATGCCGCGTCGTTCTGATTCATGGTTGAACAGAATGCCCGTGCAGGCGTACAGTCCATAACTTTCACGGTAATTCTTGGTGATCCAGTGTCCGTAAAGTTTTGCAACGCCATATGGGCTGCGCGGATAAAAGGGTGTCTGTTCGTTTTGGGGGATGGCTTGCACCTGCCCGAACATTTCTGAGGTAGATGCCTGATAAAATCGGGCTTGGGGCACAGTGGCGCGCATTGCCTCCAGTAGATTTGCAACACCCAGTGCGTTAATTTCTGCGGTGCTGATGGGGGTATTCCAGCTGGTTGCCACAAAGGATTGCGCCGCCAGATTGTAGATTTCATCGGGTTTGGCAATGGCGAGTACTTGCGTTAGGGAGATGCTGTCGGTCATATCACCATACAGCAGCGTGACCTTGTTCTGTAGGTGGGAGATGTTGCCGTAATCCACAGTGCTTTTTCTACGCCACAGACCAAATACGCGGTAGTCTTTTTCCAATAGCAGTTCTGCCAAATACGAGCCATCCTGACCAGTAATCCCTGTAATCAATGCAGTTTTCATGAAAAATCTCCTTTGGGCAGCATCACGCAAAACACCAGACAGGTTGGCGGCAAATCAGCTAGCAGGTTTTCGGTCATTCCGCATAGAAAGACCTTATGGGTGCTGGTTTTATCCGATTGGACAGTGCATTTGTGCTGTTGGCTTTGCGTAGTGTTGCCTGCATAATGAAAATCAAGCTTTTTCATTCCCGATGGGATTCGGATTTTTCACAATATTTGGTTTTACAGCAGATCGGCTCTGCCTTGTTCTCTCAGCATCTCTGTGATTTTTCGTACATTCTGTGCATTTTCCACTGAACAGGCAAGCAATGCGTCATCGGTATCCACCAGCACGATGTTTTCCAGTCCCACAGCAGCGATCAGACGCTTTCCACCGTAGAATACACAATTTTTTGTGCCAATGGTCATGATATCGCCGTTGCGGTAGTTGCCGTTGGTATCGGTTTTTGCCACTCTACCAAGTGCGGGCCAGCTGCCCACATCATCCCAGCCGAAACCAGCGGGGATGGTGAACAATTGCTCCGATTTTTCCAGTACGCCGTAATCTACCGAAACGGAGGGCAGCTTTGGAAATTCTTCAGCCAGTGTGGAATCGAATTGTGGCGTATCACATACTGCCGAGATATGGTCAGCGAAATCGGCAACGGCGGGCAGATGTGCCCGTAAAGCATTGCAGTATACCGAAGTGCGCCATGCAAACATACCGCTGTTCCACAAATATCTGCCAGAGCGTACATATGCCTTTGCAGTTTCTGCATTGGGCTTTTCGCAAAAAGCTTCCACATGGTATACGCCCTGCATGGCGGGCTTATCTTGTGTAAACTGGATATAGCCGTAGCCTGTTTCGGGGTAAGTAGGCGTAATACCTACTGTTACGAGATGCGCACCCGCTGCTGCGGCATCTATCGCTTTGCGGAGAATATCTCTGCAAAGGCTGCGGTGCTGTATCATATGATCAGCAGGCAGCACCAGCATGACTGCGTCGCCATGCCGTTTGCGGATCACCCCCGCAGCCAGTGCGATACACGGTGCAGTATTGCGTGCCGTTGGCTCTGCCAGTAGATTGAATTGCGGCAGATTGGGCAGCTGTTGTTTTGCCAGTGCCAGATGTTCTGCATTGGTGACCACATAGATGTGTTCATTAAGCACCAGACCGTTGAGCCGTGCAGCGGTTTTTTGTAGCATAGTTTCGCCGTCATCGGTCAGTGATAAAAACTGTTTGGGCGCACGGTCGCGACTGCGCGGCCAAAAACGTTCGCCTCTGCCGCCTGCCATAATCACGGCGGTTACGATGGGTTTCTGCATTTGTGCCATGAAGCTGTACCATCCTTTTTCTCAATGAAAGTGGGAACGCTGTCTGCGTTTTTTTCGTACAGTCCTTTGCATTGCACGGCGCGCCGCAGCATTTGTTTTATGCGGCAAAATGGCGGTTTTCACCGTCATGAGCAGAATACGCATATCCAACAGCAGCGAATACTGTTCGATATACATCAGATCCATTTTAAGTTTGTCGGCAGGTTCTGTATCGTAGGTGCCAATCACTTGCGCATATCCTGTCAGCCCTGCCTTGACTTGCAACCGAAAGGCAAACTCAGGGCATAGGCGTGTATACTCTGCGGCAAGCTGTGGACGTTCGGGGCGTGGCCCTACCAGGGACATATCGCCTTTCAGGATATTCCACAGCTGCGGTAATTCGTCAAGGCGAAATCGTCTGAGCCATCTGCCGACTTTCGTGATGCGTGTGTCCTGTTCAACGGTGGTGGCAGCCTGTCCTATCCTTTCCGCGTCTGGTATCATGCTGCGAAATTTCAGCATATTAAACACTTTACCATGCTCTGTCAGTCGCTGCTGTCGGTAGATGCTGCTGCCGCCGTCCTCTACGCGGATGGCAATGGCACAAATCGGCCACAGGGGAAGTGTGAGCAGCAGCAACACCGCAGATATGAGAATATCCATGATGCGTTTGATGATTTTTTCTCCCGTAGAAAGCCCTGCATTGCGGCAAAGCAGTAAGGGCGTATCAAACAAGCGTATCTCCTCTGCGCCGCGCAATAAGATATCGGAAACATCTGGTGCGATATAGCAGCGTAATCTTTGCGCATAGCAGTATTCCATCAGATCATTGCGGACGGTGGGTGGCAATTCGCAGAGGATCACGCCGTCAAACCCCACCAGCTGTTGGCAGATCATTTGTAATCCTACTGTGACATTCACGCTTTCGCAGATCATGTACTTGTCCACGCGGTCACTCATTTTCAAGGCAAGTTCAGCGGCGTGGCGGTCACCGTAAACGATCACCAGTCGCAGGGGTGGGTATAGCCGCAGATAGATACGATGAATGATTGCCGACCATAGTATAATCAGCAAAGCATCCAATATGGTAAGCATAATCAGCGGGGCGGGGGACAGTAATTTTCTGCCAATGACACTGATTTGAAGATAGGTGACACAGTGGGCAATCACCGTAGCAATGCACTGGGTGCAGACCAAATGCACGCGTTTGAGATATCCATAGTGCAGGCAGTCATAGGCGCGGAATAAGATTGCAGTCAGCATGGCGTAATTCCAGATGACTACCCAGTTGCCACGTCGAAAAAACGGCTGCACGATGGTATCCGCATAGAACGCTTGCCATACATAACCAAAGCCCAGTATCAGCATACTGAGCAAAAAGATTCCTGCAACGCCAGATATCATCGGGCGATGCCGATGCTTTGAAAACCACAACCACCGAATGCAAAACACCTCCCCCATGCAGGGAAAGTTGCCCTGCCCTGTGACGGGAAGTATTACCCAGCGGTTTTGACGTCACCCCCGTAAGTCAGCTTCATTATAGCAAGTTTTTGATGATTCGTCAAGCAAAATACAACGCCCCTGCAATCTTTTTTGAAAGCAAGGGCGATTCATGTCATTATGTGTTAATCTACGGGGAAAATGCAGCGAATTTCCGCAGGATTGAAAAGACGCAGTTTGCCTAAACCGCCGCTTACGATGAGAATGGTTTTCCCCAAATCGTATCTGCCTTTGGAAAAGGCAGGGAACAACTTCCGTTCGGGAGAAAGCAGACCACCAATCCACGGCAGACGCACTACGCCGCCGTGTACATGACCGCTGAGTACCACATCGGCACCCCATGCAGCATAGGTTTTGGCAAACAGCGGATTATGTGCAAGCAGGATGGTATGTTTGGGGCAGAACCCCAGTTGCGCCTGCATTTCTTCGACAGTGTAGCCTTTGAGATGCCGAAACCCGTTTTTGCTGTGATAGTTTGCTTGCTCCAGTGTCAGACCTGCAAAATGTATGTTTTCTAATTGTATGATTTCATTTTCCAGCAATCTGATATGATACTTTTGCAATAGTCTGCGAAGAGTGTTTTGTTGTGTTTCAGTGCAATCCAGCTCGTGATTTCCCCACACCATCAGCATAGGTGCGATTGCTGCAAGCCCGCGCAACAAGATTTCTGTTTGCGAAAAATCCGTGACATCGCGCGAGATCAAGTCACCGGTAAGTATGATATATTCGGGCTTTGCCTGCGCTACAGCTGAGATCAGGCGGTGTTGTTCTTTGCCGAATCGGTGCTTGTGAACATCGGAAACCATCACCATACGCGGGACACGGAAGCCTGCTTCTGCGGTAGAGATTGAATGACAGACAGTGTGCAGCAGCAATGTATTCTCCACAAAGGCATAGCCAGCCAGTGCTACGGCGCATATGCCGAAAATGCTTCGTATTGCCTTTTTCATGGGTTGATCTCCTGTATTTCATGGCTGCGGATGCGGCGATTCTGTATGAGATTTACCACCGTTGCGATGAGATATACCACCAGATTCACGATAATGACGCTCGCGCCTATTGCTGCATCTAGCCACAGAGAGAGCAGCAAACCCAGCAAGAAGCAACTCAGAGAAACGATCACAGCCGTGATTACCACATGACGGAAACTCTTGCATAGGCGCATGGCGGTGACCGCAGGAAAGATCATCAGACTGGAGATGAGCAATGCGCCCATGAGCATCATGCCAAGCACCACTGTTACAGCGGTCAGCACGGCAATCAGCAGATTATAAAAGCGGACATTAAGACCTGTTGCTCTCGCAAAGTTTTCATCGAAGGTTACGGCAAAGATCTTATCGTAAAAGAGGATATACACCAGCAGCACACAGATGCTTAAGATTACGCTGAGAATGACTTCATTTCGGGACATGGTGAGAATACTGCCGAACATATAATGACTCACATCGGTGGTAAGATTTGCCTTTGAGGATACCAGAATACCTACTGCCATGGCTGAAGTAGAAAACAGCGCGATTGCCGTATCGCCGCGCATACGGCTGCTTTCAGAAAGACGCAGCAGGATATATGCCGCAACGATCACCACTGGAATAGTGATCTGCATGGGTGCCCATCCCATCGCCACAGCAATGCACAGTGTGCCGTAGCCCACATGAGAAAGTCCGTCACCGATCATGGAGCAGCGTTTCAGCACAAGGCTGACGCCCAAAAGGCTTGAACACAGACTGACTGCAACTCCCGCGATCAGGGCAGGCAACAGGATCACCGTGAGATATTCGGTTGTGAAAAAAGCAGAAAGATTGTTCATGCTTTACACACCTCCTTATGGGAACCGCCACATCCCGCATAGCAGTGGATATCTACAAATGCTTTGCCCGCATCGCTTTGCAGATAATCCGCGCAGGAGCCAAAAAAGCTTTTCTTTTTGCCAATGTGCAGAATTGTTTTTGCATGCCGCAGCGCACATTCCACATCATGCGTGACCATAATTACCGTAATCCCGTGATCGCAGTGTAGATGCTCCAGAATACCATAGAGTTCAGTGGTCACCAGAGGGTCAAGTCCTGTGGCAGGTTCATCCAGCAGCAAGAGTTTTTTAGTAGCACACAAAGCTCTTGCCAGCAGCACACGCTGTTGCTGCCCACCAGAAAGTTCACGGTAGCAGCGGTCGGCAAGATCAGTGATGCGCATACATTGCATTTGTTCTTCAGCACGGGCGCGATCTTGTTTTGTATAAAATGGGTGCAGAGCGCGGCTGTTGAGACAGCCGGAAAGCACTACCTCACGCACTGATGCAGGGAAATCACGCTGGATCATGCTTTGTTGTGGTAAATAGCCGATTTCGCTGCGCTTTAAGCCATCACCCAGTATCAATTTGCCTGCATCGGCGGCTTTCAATCCAAGCAGACACTTCATCAAAGTGCTTTTTCCAGAGCCGTTTTCGCCCACTATGCAAAGATAGTCTCCTTTTTCTACCGCAAAGCTGAGATGTTCCAGTACTGTGGTCGATTCATAGCGCAAGGTTACATTTTCGCAAGAAAGATATGCCATATTATTGCAACGCCTCCTTGATCGCGGCGAGGTTTTCCTGCACAAACGTTTGAAAATGCTTGCCGCTTTCAAAATCCTCACGGGTAACATTGTTGCAGGAATGCAGTATGGCAGATTTTGCGCCAGTGGCTTCACAAATGGCATCGGCGATTTTGCGGGAGGAGTTTTCCAGATAGAATACCGTGCTGATTTGCTGTTCCTTGACGGTGGTGATCAGAGCCGAAAGGGTTGCCGCTGAAGCATCCGTATCACCAGTACAGCCTGTAAATGCTGCTTCGTAGGCAAAGCCGTAAGCATCCGCCAGATATAAAAAGGGGAATCTATCACCAAACACCAACGGCTTGTTCGCAGTGGAAGCGGCAAGGGTGCGGTATGCAGTATCCAATTGCTGCAATTCTGCGCAAAGATTTTTTGCATTTTGCGCACATACCGCTGCATTTTCAGGAGAAAGTGCAGCGATTTCATCTGCAATGGCTTCCGTCATAGCAACGGCATTCAGCGGGGCAGTCCAGATATGCTCATCGTACTCTGCATCGCTTGTTGCTGCATGGTCATGCTCTTCATGATTGTGGGCAGCAGCAATGGGGGTGACATAGTCCATCATGCGCAGATTGGCTTTATCCTTGCGTGCTTTCAGCAGATCCTCCACCCAAATTTCCGATGTACCGCCAATATACACAAAGAGATCGCAGCTTTGAATTGCCGCCACATCGGAAGGTGAAGGTTCATAGGAATGGCTTTCGCCACCGGGAGTCAGCAGCAGTTTAATATCACACTGCATGTTGAAATCTTCGGTGAGTTGCAATGCAAAATCATAGCTTGGATAAACCGTTGCCACAACGGTCAGGATCTGTTCATCGTTTTGCACAGTGCTACAGCCAAAAAAGGCAGCAGCGCATATCATGGATGCTGTGCAGAGTGCGACAATTCTTTTCAGAACTTTTATCATATTGTATCCTTTCTTTACTATCGGGCGGCAGATTTGGCACTGCACTGCTCGCATATGCCATAAAATGTGGTGCGTTCTGGCGCAATGATAAATCCGTGGTGATTTTGCAAATGCGAAGTGATCTCTGCGAGGTGGTCACAATCCAAGTGAATCAGCACACCGCACTGCGTACATTTTAGATGAAAATGTGCATGGCAGGTACCTGCCTTTGCCTCATCTCCGCCATATTGCCAGCAAGCGGAACTGCGGTCATCTGTTACATATCGGCGAAGCAAACCGCCTTGCTCAAGGCGATCCAGTTGACGGTAGACTGTTGCTGCGCCGATGGGTTCACCATTGGCAACCATTGCCTGTACCACCTCAGCGGCGGTAAAATGCCGGTCAGGATGAGCTTCAAAATACAGTAGGATGCGCGTTTTTTGCTTTGTTTGATATCCCGATGCTTTTTCTACCATGCGGTCACGTCCTTTCAAAAAATGAAAATGAGATTCAATATCAGTTTATGATATCACACTTTTCTCCGCTTGTCAAGTGCGGCATGAGGCAAAAAAGCCACCTCCAAATTGGAAGTGGCTTTTCGGCAATGCTGTGCAAAGTCAGTCAGAAAGGCTGGTGGCACATTATCTTTGCATAATGTTTGTCTTATTCAATAGCAGGGAATTATTTGTTTTTGAGCATTACTTTCCGTTCAATCGCCTTGATAATCTCCACAATGGGCATGATCAGTGCAGCCAGACCAAAACCGATAAGATACTGCGCGGGAGTGAGAGCGGCAAGAGAAAAGAGCGAACGCAACGCGGGAATGAACAGCAGCGGCACTGTCAACACCACAGAGAAGCCAATGGCGAAGATCATTGCCTTGTTGTGGCTGTGCATATGGAACACCGAGTTATACAAGCTGCGCATATTCCATGCGTGGAACATTTCACAGAACGAAAGGGTGATAAATGCCATGGTATCGCCAGCTTCGGGGCTGGTTTGCGCACCGATCACGTAGGCGGTCAACGTTAGCACAGCAATGACTATGCCTTGCCACAGCAGATTGATGCCCAGACCATCTGCAAAGATATGTGCCTTGCTGTCACGGGGTTTGCGGTTCATGATACCATGCTCGGCAGGTTCCATACCAAGTGCAATAGCAGGAAATGTATCAGAGATCAGGTTGATCCACAGCAGATGCACGGGCTGAAAGATGGTGAATGCGCCGCCAGTCAGGCTACCCAGTCCGATGGTTGCCACCAAAATGCAAAGCACCTCGCTGAGATTACTGGAAAGCAGAAACTGTATTGCTTTACGGATGTTATCATAGATCCGTCTGCCTTCTTCCACTGCATTGACGATGGTTGCAAAATTATCGTCGGTAAGTACCATATCGGCAACATTTTTTGTAACATCCGTTCCGGTAATACCCATGCCCACACCAATATCTGCGCTCTTGATGGAGGGCGCGTCATTGACACCGTCGCCAGTCATAGCAGTTGTTTTGCCCAGCTTGCGCCAAGCGTTCACGATGCGTACTTTGTGTTCGGGCTGTACACGCGCATACACGCTGTATTCGGTGACTTTAGATTCAAATTCTGATTCGGAAATTGTATTCAATTCTGCACCAGTCAGTGCCTGTTGTCCTTCTGCAAGAATGCCCAATTCTTTTGCAATGGCAACAGCAGTATCCTTATGGTCGCCTGTGATCATTACTGGGCGAATACCTGCGCTGCGGCAAAGATCAATGGCAGGCTTTACTTCGGGTCGCACGGGGTCGATCATGCCAGTCAGACCGATATAGATGAGGTCTTGCTCCAACGTTTCAGGGTTGACAGCAGCGGGAAGTGCGTCATATTCGCGATAAGCTGCCAGCAGCACGCGCAGGGCGTTATCTGCCATTGCCTTATTTGCCGCCAAGATGTCAGCACGATCGGCATCGGTCATGGAGCGTACTGTACCGTTTTCCAGAATACGAGTGCAGCAGCGTAGTGCTTCATCTGGGGCACCTTTTGTGTATTGAACATATCCGCCCTTTTGTTTGGCATGTACGGTAGACATCATCTTGCGCATGGAATCAAAGGGGGCTTCTGCCACACGAGGCGTTTCCGCTTCCATTTCATATTTGCGCAGGCCCAGCGTATTGGCATATGCTACCAGTGCGGCTTCCGTGGGTTCTCCGGATACGGATCCGTCGGTATTCAGTGCAGCATCGCAGCAGAGTGCCATGGCTCTGCCCAGAAGCAATTCATCGGTACTACTATGCTTAACAACGGTCATTTTATTCTGTGTAAGGGTACCAGTTTTATCGCTGCAAATGACCTCTGCGCAGCCCAGAGCCTCAACGGCAGTCAGCTTGCGGATAATGGCATTGCGCTTGGACATATTGGTTACGCCGATGGAGAGTACCACAGTGACCACTGCCGCCAGGCCCTCAGGGATAGCTGCAACCGCCAGACTCACCGAGAGCATAAAGGATTCGAGGAAAGAGGGGAGAGTGACAGTATGGGTTTGGGCGTATTCTCTGAACACGTTCAGCCCGAGAATGAAAACGCAGATGCCCAACACTGCGAAGGACAGGATCTTGCTGAGCTGATCCAGCTTTTTTTGCAAGGGAGTATCGTCATCTTCGGCTGTAGCAATTGCTGTTGCGATCTTGCCCATTTCGGTTTGCATACCCGTAGCAACGACCACAGCTACTGCTCTGCCGTATGCAATGGTGGAACCCATATACAGCATATTTTTGCGGTCGCCAAGGGGTACATCATCCCCAGTGAGAACACTGCTCTCCTTTTCGGATGGCACACTCTCGCCAGTCAGGGCGGCTTCTTCCGCTTTCAGCGCGGCAGATTCAATGATGCGGCAATCCGCTGGAACACTGTCGCCAGCTTCCAGGTGGACGATATCGCCCACGACCAATTCTGCACTGGGCACGACCATTGCAACACCGCTGCGGAGAATCTTACTTTGTGCGGCACTCATTGCCTGCAATGCGGCAATGGCTGCTTCTGCCTTGTTTTCCTGATATACGCCCAAAACAGCATTTGCAATGACCACCGCCAGAATGATAAAGACATCAGCTTCCAGCTTACCCTCAGCGATCACGCCAGTAATGCCCGAAACCACAGCTGCCGCCAGCAGCACAATGATCATGGGATTCTTGAACTGTTCTAAAAAGCGCATAAACAGCGACTTTTTCGGTGGCTCTTCCAATTTGTTTGGCCCGTTTTTCTGTAAGCGAGCGGCTGCTTCCTCTGGGGAAAGTCCCTGTTTGTTGCTGCCAACCTCTTGCAATACATCCTCTGCCGAAACCAGATAGTGTTTCATAGTGATCAAAGTCCATCCTTTCTACCATACGCTGTGGGCACCAAAAAGCAAAAAAAGACCTCCGCTTGTGCCCTTTTCACGGAACTGCAAGCGAAAGTCTTGCCAATTATATCTCACGCGGCTGCGACCGTATCGGTATGCAGCGTCCTGACGCAATGAAATCCGAGCATAACATAGCAAAGCTCGGTGGCTACTCCCTTTCAGCGACGATAAGAAGTATACCATATTTTCCCATGATTGTCAAGGATTTTTCATCGTATTTGCGTGATTTTTGCATGATTTTTCGGCATTTGGCGGTGACGAACACTGCAATGGTATATATTTTGTGCAAGATATCCAAGGCATTGGGCAGGAGATGTTCAAAACCAATAAAAAGCGAGGAACACTTTCTGCAAGAGAAAGTGTTCCTCCATGTTCATTCATGACATTGTGGAGTGTCTGTAACATGATACAAAAGCCGTTCGCATCTGGTTTATGCTGCATGATAGGGTGGCAGATTCCTGTGTATATTCTTCTTCATTCTTATCGTTCTTATTGTTCACTTGGAATTGCTGGGGGTGCAGATGGTTAGACCTCCTTTCAAAAGATGCGGCGTTTTGTAACAACATTTATCGTACAAGCACTTTTTTAAGGCAACCGTGCAAAGCAGATCGTACCCTTCTGAGCGGGATTACCTTAACGCGACTTCGTGCTGATGATGATTATAGCACATTTTTATCAACTTGTAAATACCTTGCGCGTCACGGAGCGTGTCGCTGGACGACGTATCGTGTCGAATAAAGTCTTGTTTTGTCTTTTCATCAACGCTGAATCGTGCTATTTACTGCCTTACAAAAAAAATTATCGTTTTTTTTGAAAAAAAGGAAAGCACAGTTTTCGAAAATTGTACGCTGCTGAAGAACAGAATCATATGCAGGTCGATTCACTGCTAACCGATGTCATTTTTATCATGCATCAAAGCTGCAATATATAGTTGTAAAACGTGGCAAAAAGTGATACAATAGATGCATAGACAGACGAATGAAAGCGTCACGATTGTGCAGAGGAGTTTAAACTATGACTGCTTTTTATGGAATCCTGGTTCCGTTTTTCGGAACGGTGTTGGGAGCTGGATGTGTGTTCTTTTTGAGAAAAACAATTGGTTTACAGGTGCAGCGTGCCTTGACTGGTTTCGCCGCAGGTGTCATGGTAGCAGCATCTACTTGGAGTTTGTTGATTCCTGCCATTGAGCAGGCGGCAGATATGGGAAAAGGTGCAGTAGTTCCTGCTGTCATCGGATTTTGGCTTGGGATTTTGTTCCTGCTGATTATGGATAGGCTGATTCCGCACCTGCATTGCAACACCGATCAACCGGAGGGCATAAAAAGCGGATTTGGCAGGACAACCATGATGCTGTTGGCTGTGACGCTGCATAACATACCTGAAGGAATGGCGGTAGGCGTGGTTTATGCAGGCTTTTTGACAGGAAGCGGCGAGATCACAGCGGCGGGTGCTTTGGCGTTGTCACTCGGTATTGCCATTCAAAACTTCCCTGAGGGAGCGATTATTTCCATGCCGCTGCGAGCAGAAGGGATGAAAAAGAGCCATGCATTTCTAAGCGGCGTTTTGTCTGGTATTGTTGAACCGCTTGGTGCTGTTCTGACGATTCTTGCGGCACAATTTGTTGTTCCTTCGCTGCCGTATCTGTTGAGCTTTGCCGCAGGCGCGATGCTCTATGTGGTTGTGGAAGAGTTGATTCCAGAAATGTCCGCAGGGAAGCATTCTAACATTGGTACGGTGTTTTTCGCACTCGGCTTCAGTGTGATGATGGTGCTGGATGTGGCATTGGGATAATGACTTGTGTTTATAGAATCATTTCCCAGAAACCTGACAGGTTGGTTCCCCCCGATGATCATATCGGGGGGATTTTGCTTCATATCAAAGAGGAAGCAGCCGTTTTCCGTATGTTTTTTTGCTTTTGCGGTATATTAGGGGTATCGTTTTAGAGAGGGGTGCTGATACTATGGCAAATGTGGATAAACAAAAGTGCGCGATCATCGGCTGTGGACAGGTGGGGGCTTCCATTGCATTTACGTTAGTGCAAAGCGGGCTGTTTTCAGAACTGGTATTGGTTGATATCAATCGACAGAAAGCGGAGGGTGAGGCTATGGATTTGATGCATGGGGTACCCTTTGCATCGCCTATTAGCATATATGCTGCCGATTATGATGCGCTGACGGGTTGTGGCTTGATTATTCTGACAGCAGGAGCAAACCAGAAGCCAAATGAAACACGTCTTGATCTTGTGCATAAAAATACGGCGATTTTTCGTGAAATGATACCACAGATTACGTTTTATAATCAGGATGCGATTTTACTGGTGGTTACAAATCCTGTAGATGTGCTGACCTATGTGACTTTGCAGGAATCAGGCTTTCCGCAAAGTCGCGTGATCGGTACGGGGACTGTACTAGATACAGCAAGACTCAAGCAGCTGGTGGGAGATCATCTTGGGGTAGATAGTCGCAGTGTTCACGCATTTATTATTGGTGAGCATGGCGATTCAGAACTCGCTGTATGGAGCAGTGCAAATATTTCTGGTGTGGATCTGGATGATTTTTGTGCGCTTTCTGGTAAACCTGAAACGCAAGCAACGCTCCATCGCTTATATGAGGAAGTGCGCGATAGTGCCTATGAGGTCATCAAGCGCAAGGGTGCGACCTATTACGGCATTGCCATGGCAGTATTGCGCATTGTACGTGCGATTATCCGTGATGAGCATTCTGTACTGCCAGTTTCCTGCTATGTGCAAGGGCATTACGGCATGGATGATCTTTGCGTGGGTGTGCCGGCGATTATTGGGGAATGCGGCATTGAAAATGTGCTGGATATTCCGCTCAACGGCAATGAATGGCGACTGTTGCGGGATAGTGCTGATCGGTTACGCGCTGTGCTGAATGATTTGCAATAACAACATGGTGCTTGTGAACCGCTTGGGAGCATTTTCTGTAGCGAATCTCATGTTGCTTCCCGATGAGAACAGTGGCTGCGAAGGAGAATGTGTCAGTGCGACCGTATCGGTTTGACTTGCACTGAAAAAACACTGTTTTTTCGACATTATTCGATTTTTGGTGCAGCATTTTGACAGAGAGCATCGTTTTGCATCGGGTTTTGTTCGTTGAAACTGCCGTTTTGATTTTTTGAGTATCTGTTCTTGATTGACTTTTTGCCAAAAATATGCTATGATCAGTTCATAAGTTTTCTGGTTGATCGGCCATAGCGAGAGGTGAAACGGGTGCAACAACTGCGCATTTTAGTGGGGGATAACGGTACACATTTTGCACGTGGATTTGTAGCATCGTTGCGTGTGTACGGTTGTATATGCAGTGTGCATCATCAGTCTTTGACGAATATTGTGCGCTCTGCCGTTGAAGAACAGCCGGATGCGATCGTGATAGATACAAGTGAAAGTGCAGCGTGGCATTATGAGCTGTTCAAGCAGCTGCAACGCAGTACACAGTCAGCGGTGTTTGTCGTTACTTCGGTGCATCACTATGGTGAAAAAGCAGGTTTTCTTCGCGAGGGCGTAGTGGCGGTATTTCAAAAGCCAGTGGAAGCTGCCCTGATGCTGCGAGAAATCGCACGCTATGTTTACGGCGCGCAAACCTATGTACGGTACCGTGCGACCACGATAGAAACGATTGTCAGTGATTATTTACAGCAATTGGGTGCCGCATCCAATATGTCGGGATTCCGTTATCTGCACGCTATTTTGTGCCGTACAGTGGAAGAACCCACGTTGGTGCATGGCATCTGTACTAAGCTGTATTCTGTGATTGCTGAGGAGTATCATGTGAATGTGCCTTGCGTAGAGCGCAATATTCGTACCTTGCTAATGGATTTGTGGGATCATACCAATGCGTTTGTACTTTCTGAAGCGTTGCATTATCCTGCGGCACGGTTGCATAACCGCTTGCCAAATGCGAAATTCATTGCCGGTGCCACTGAAGCACTGCGTATGGACAGCAGAGTACAGCTGTTCCTTGAGGATGATTTTTCTAATAAATGGATGCCAACACAAATCCAGCGAGATGAACATATCAAGCAAGCGGAGCAGGACAAACAAGAAAAAGCATGGGAACTTTGAAGGTTTCCATGCTTTTTTTATCATAAAAACAGTGCGGCAATATGTATAAACGGCGCAGGAACGGACAACAATATCAGCGAAGGTCCGAAGCATAGTTTTCAAAACGGAAAGGCGTTGGCTTATGAAGAAGAAACAATCAGCCGGCATGACCGGCAAAAGCTTTTATGTTGCGCTGTCATTATGTGTTGCAATGGTTGGCGCAGCGTGCTGGTATGCTTATTCGCAGACAGGCACCCCTCAGACTGATCCGAATTACGGTTCTCTTTCTCAGGCAGATCCAAGTTCGAATGTGGCAACTACCACAACCACATCTGCAACCACCACTACGACGACATCTACGACGCGGCGTACGGTGCCCGCTACGACAGATGTTGCTGCGATTCTGCCGCCCCATACCAGTACTACAGTTACCACCACTACCGTGACTGCCACTACTACGGCATCGGTGGAACAGCCTGTGATGCCCGTAACTGGTACTGTCATTGCGGAGTTTTCCAACGGAGAACTGGTAAAGTCCTCCACAACAGGTATTTGGCAGACGCACAATGGTGTAGATTTTTCGGCAGCAGCGGGGGATGCTGTTGTTGCGGTTGCAGACGGCACTGTGACAGCCATTGAGCGCGATGTGCTTTGGGGCGTATGCGTGACCATATTGCACAATGATGGTGTAACTTCCCGCTACTGCGGCTTGAATGAAGGTTTATCGGTTACGGCTGGTCAGATCGTAGAGCGCGGGGAAGAACTGGGTGCAGTGGGTGATACCAATGAATCCGAGGCGGCAATGGAAGCACATCTGCATTTTGAAATGCGGAGCAACGATGCCTATATTGATCCCATGGCTTGGCTGCAACCGTCTGCCAAGCAGTAACAAATGCCCGAGAAGCACCATGTTGGACTTCTCGGGCATTTATGTGATTATGCGGTGTTCGGTTAATCTTTTTTGGGCTCAGCGAAGGGTTGCGTGAAATGCTCCAGATCCGCTTCTGTAATGGTAAAGTGGATCGTATCGTTGTTATAATATCGGTAGGGGAAGTAGGTTAGCTGCAAGCCTTCAAAATCTGCTGGTACGCGCATATACACATAGCCGTTTACGGTTTCATCAGGTTTGATAGGCGTATTGAAGCTTTGCAGATCGCTTCCGATGGTGGTGTAGTAGCGTCTTGCAAAGATGGCAGCTGAAAGGTCTGCAATGATGTCGGTTTGCTTTTCCTCGCCGATAAAGGCACCAAAATGGCTCAGCACGGTACAATCGAGGGTATCGGTACCGATGTTAGTGATTTCCATTTCAGCAAGCAGTACCCTGCCTTTGTCGGAAGCGGAAAGATCCAACTCCACAACCTTGGTGACTTTGGCGGTGACTTTATCTTTGTAGTTGGCAGATTCACCGACCTTTGCCATTAATACCTCGCCCTTTTCATTGGGATCTACGCAGCTTTCGGGAATGGTGGGGAGGTAGACGCTATTTTCGCTATCTATCTGCGGATTGTTACTATCGTTGCAGCCTGTCATGGCGGCAGCAGCAAAAAGCACCACGCTGCAAAGCAGAGCAGCGGTGCGCTTGCAAAAATGATTCTGCATGGGTTGCATCCTCCTGAGATACAGTTTTCACAGCAATTGCGGCTGACAAACGAAGCGGCGGTAGCCGGACGCTGCCGCCGCTTCACCGTCAGTTTGTGTGCGTCGTTCAGCCCTGCTGGGGAGCTGAAACGGGACATGCCTCAGCACATGCACCGCACTCGATGCAAGCATCAGCATCGATTACATACTTGCTGTCGCCCTCGGCGATTGCCTCAACGGGGCAAGCACCTGCGCAGGCACCACACTGGATGCAGTCGTCATTGATGATGTATGCCATTGGTTTGTACCTCCGATTAGTTATTCCGATCGCAACAGTCACGATCGTTACCTCTATTGTACCATAAATCTGAAAAAATGCAAGCGTTTTTTTGAAAATTTATTTGGAAATCGCACTTTCCACCTTCTGTAAATATGGATTGCAACAAAGTGCCGTTTTGCGCAATGGCATTCCCTGCAAAATTTGGTGGATATTGCAAATTCTGCTATGCTTAATGCAAGAAAATGCAAGTTTTATTGGCTAGTATGGTGAAATTTTTTGAAATTTTTGAAAAGACTTTCTTGCATCTTGACAAATACGGCGAGATTTGTTATAATACTCTAATGTAGAAAAGTGTGGGCGTTTGTGCCCATATGGCGCTGCCTGCGATGGCAGCATGACAAAACTGCGGCAAAGGGTTTGTAACCGCGCCGCGGGAAAGGTGGAGATCCAGTGAGAAAAAAGGCGACAGCCCGATGGATGTCTGCGGTTCTGACCTCTGTGCTGGCGGTGAATGCCGCTTTGCCCTTGGTTTGCAGTGCTGCGGAAGCCACATCTGAGACGGCAACAGCAAACGATGACACGCTGTATGAGCTGTTCTATGAGCAGGAAATCAGCTACAGCGACTACTACGACGAACATATTGACAAGCCGCGCCCTGAAACGGAGATCATTGTGAATGGCGTAGACTTCGATTCTGCCGAGGACGGCAGCTTTTCTAAGGGCAGCTGCGGCGATGGCAACGAGAAAAGGGATAACGTTCTGCTGTGGGAGAGCGCGGAGGGCAGCATCACCTATAAAATCCAGGTGCAGCAGGCGGGCGTTTACGCATTGCAGATGGTTTATTACGCTATGGCTTCTGCTTCTAATGAAGTGGAACTTGTGATGGAGATCGACGGAAAAACACCTTTTGAATCCGCATCTCGTATTTGCTTGAGCAAGGTGTTCGTGAATAAAAACGACATCGCCACGGATTCGCGCGGCAATCAGGTGCGCCCCGCACAGGTGGAAAAGCCCACTTGGCAGACTGCGTTCGTCTACGATGAGGACGGTCTGTTTAACGATCCCTTGGGTTTTTATCTGGAAGCGGGCGAGCATACCATTACGCTGAAAGGCACCAAGGCGAATGTCGCCATACAGGCAATGCGATTCTGTCAGCCGGAGGGCACGGTGGAATATCAAGCACCTACGCAGGCAGAACTGGATGGCACGCCCTCGACCCTCTACCGTATTGAGGGTGAGAACGCAGTGTATAAGTCTTCCTCCACATTGTATCCTGCTTACGATAACAACAGCTACACTGTTTCGCCCTCTGATCCCGTGAAAATGGTCTATAATACCATCGGCGGTGCCAATTGGGATCAGGCAGGGCAGTTTATTACATGGGAGATCCCTGCGGATGCCTTGCAGGGCGATGGCTGGTATAAAATCGGCATTAAGGCCTGCCAGGATGTCATGCGTGGCTTCTATTCTAACCGCCGCGTGTTGGTGGATGGCGAATTGCGCAACAGCGATATGGGACAGGTTAAGTTCTATTACAGCACTGATTGGCAATTGACGCCAGTTACCACCGATGCTGGTGATTATGTGTATGTATATCTCACTGCGGGGGAGGCGCATACCATTACACTGGAAGCGATGCCTGGTGAGATTGGCGAATCCATGCGCCGCCTGGAGGGCGTGGTTGCCGACCTGAATGTTTGCTACAAGCAGATCTTGATGCTGACAGGGCCTAATCCAGATAAGTACAATGACTACTATGTAGAGGAAAGCATTCCGACATTGATGGACGATTTCAAGCGTCTGTCACAAGAGCTGAAGGATGCGCAAGCGGGCATTGAGGAGCTGTCTGGCACACTTGGCTCTGAAGCAGCGGCACTGCAAAGAATGTATGTCATTCTGGATAAGTGCATCGCAAAGCCCAGCCGTATTCCCAACTATGTTTCGCAAATCAAGGATAATATTTCTACGATTTCTACCTTCATCTGCGATTACCGTGACCAGCCGTTGGAGATCGACTATATCGAGATCGCATCGGCTGACCGCGATTTTTCTTCTCTGAAATCCAATTTCTTCAAGCAGTTTGCCTTCCAGTTTAAGGCGTTTATCGGCTCGTTTACTGAGGACTACACCACGCTTTCTGATGTGGACGCAGATGCTGACGATGTCATTGAAGTTTGGGTCAACCTTGGTCGTGATCAGGCACTGGTAGTCAAAGAGCTGGTGGAAAACGGTTTCGCACAGGAGCATCCTGATATCCCAATCTCCGTCAACCTCGTGGTCGGCGGCGTGGTAGAAGCAACGCTTGCGGGTAAAGGCCCTGATGTGGCACTGTTCCTGGGCGGCGAATTTCCTGTGAACCTTGCCTGCCGTGATTTGCTGGTGGATATCAAGCAGTTCCCCGATTACAACGAGGTCATCAAGCCCTATCATCCCGATTCTACGCTGATGTATGCGTACAACGGCGGTGTGTACGGTATGCCGCTGACCCAAACCTGGACGATGCTGTTCTATCGTACCGATATTCTCACGGAGCTGGGTTATACCGAGTTACCCCGTACATGGGACGATCTGATTGATATGCTGCCTGGCTTGCAGAGAAATCACTTGGGCGTTGGCTTGATTCTGCCCTCTACCAATGTGGCAGCCTCTACCGAAGCTGGTCACACCTTTGCAACGCTTCTGCTGCAATCTGGTCTGAACTACTACAACGCGGAGCAGACGCGCACGCAGTTTGATTCCGTTACCGCCATTCAGTGCTTTGAGAAATGGACGGATTTCTACAGTGAGTACAAATTCACCCAGACCTATGACCCCTACAGCTATTTCCGTACTGGTCAGTATCCTATGGTTGTTTCCAACTACAGCTTCTGTAATCAGCTTTCCGTTGCTGCGCCTGAGATCAAAGGACTTTGGAATTTCACAGTTATGCCTGGTACTCTCAACGAGAATGGGGAGTTGAATCACGCCTCCAATTCTGGCGGCGGCGGCGCGGTCATTTTCGATAAGGTCAAGAATAAGGAAGACGCGTGGACTTTTGTGAAGTGGTTCTGCTCCGCTGATGTGCAGACCGAATACGGTATGAATCTGGAGGGCCTGTTGGGTCAGATGGGTCGTTATGAGGCCGCTAATGTGGAGGCACTCAAACAGCTTAACTGGTCTTCTGCCGAGTTGGATGTCCTGCTGGCACAGTGGGAGGCTCTGGACGAGGTTCCGATTCTGCCTTCTTCCTATGCGGTGACCCGTAATATCATGAACGCATTCCGTGAAACTGTTAACTCTAATGAGAATCCCCGCGACACGCTGATGTATTATAACGGCGATATGAACGACGAGATTCTTCGTAAGAGGGAAAACCTTGGTCTGGATACCAACTGACATTTGAAAAACTGAATGCGTAAAACGCAACGAAGGAGGGCTTCCGTTTGGATAAGGAACAAATCGGTGTGAGAACCAAAGCGGAACAACGGCGTCTCATCTGGTCGCAGATGAAGCAGAGCAAGGAAGCATATCTGATGATGCTGCCCTTTATGCTGATGTTCCTGATTTTCACAATTATCCCTGTTATCATGTCGCTGCCCATCGGTTTGACAGATTTCGACATGGTGAAATATCCCCCGACCTATGTAGGTCTTAGCAATTTCTACAATCTTTTCTTGAATGACAGCATTTTTGTCAAGTCGATCCGTGTTACACTGGTGTTTGCCGTTTTTACAGGACCTTTGAGCTATTTCCTCAGTTTTCTGCTTGCATGGCTCATCAATGAGCTGAATGCGACGCTCAAGGTCATCTTCACGCTGATCTTCTACGCACCGTCCATGGCCTCTGGCGTGTATGCCGTCTGGCAGTTGATTTTCAGCGGCGACAGCTATGGTATCGCAAACTCTGCGCTGATGAATCTGGGCATTACTTCCTCTGCCATTCAGTGGCTTACCGATTCCAAGTATATCCTGACGGTGGTCATCATTGTGCAGCTGTGGGTGAGTATGGGTGCGGGCTTCCTTGCCATGCGTGCAGGTTTCCAGAACATTGATCGCAGTCAGTATGAGGCGGGTGCTATTGAGGGTATCAAAAACCGCTGGCAGGAGCTTATCTACATCACGATTCCCGGTATGGGGCCTTCACTGATGTTCGCAGCGGTTATGCAGATTGTTTCCTCCTTTACTGCGGATATCGTTGCCCGAAACCTCGTGGGCTTCCCAAGCACTGATTACGCTGCCCATACTATTATGACACACGCCTTCGACTACGGTTGGATCCGTTATGAGATGGGCTATGCTTCGGCGATCTGTATGGTGCTGTTCATCGTCATGTATGTGGCGAACAAGTTCATCAGCAGTCTGTTGGGCAAATATATGGATTAAGGAGGCCGATGATGAAAGATCCCAAAAAGCTCAAAGCGTCCAATCGCAGAGCAGGACGTAAAATCGGCGGTTCCATTGCCATCTTTGTATTCCTGTTGCTGCTGGGCACCTTTATGGCACTGCCCATTTGGTTGATGGTTGTCAACAGCATCAAGCCTGTGAATGAAATGTTTATCTTCCCCCCGAAGTGGTATACTCTCAACCCCACACTGGATAATTTCAAGGATACATACCGTGTGCTGGGTGCTATGTGGGTGCCCTTCTCTCGCTATGTGTTCAACTCCGTGTTTGTGACCGTGGCAGTTACCATTTTGCAGTGCATTTTTGCTTCAATGGCTGCGTTCTGCTTGTCAAAGGTTAAGTTTCCCGGCAACAAGCTCATCAATAATATCATCGTTCTGGCACTACTGTATAATAGTAATGTGATCTACCTGATGCAGTATATGGTGATGGCAGAGCTGAATATGATCAACACCTATTCCGCACTGATTCTTCCTGCGGTGGCATCTTCTATGGGTCTGTATCTCATGCGCCAGAGCATGACCTCCATTCCCGATGCAATGATAGAGGCAGCAAAGGTGGATGGTGCAAATCTGTTCACCATTTGTTGGAGAATCGTGATTCCCAACCAGAAACCTGCATTGATGACCACGGCGATTTTCGCATTTCAGGGTGCATGGAATATTACGGGCGGCAGCCTTGTGTACGACGAAGCACTCAAGACATTGCCAACCGTTATTCAGCAGGCAGCCAGTGCAGGTATTTCCCGTCAGGGCGTAACCATGGCGGCTGCGGTCATCCTCTTTGTGCCGCCGGTATTGTTCTTTATTCTCGCGCAAAGCCAGGTTATGGAAACTATGGCGCATTCCGGTATTAAAGATTGATTTCCGGCGAATTTGTACAGAAAGGATGAGATATTTGTGAAGAAACACTTGTTACGGCAGATTGCAACTGCCGGTATCGCCACCGTCATGACAGCATCGGCACTGGCAACCACTGCCTTCGCAGATGAGCCATACGATGTGTATAACTACAACTATCTGGGAGAGGCAGTGCCTTCGCAGGCGGGTTATCTTGCCGAGCGCGCCGTGTCTGGTCTGGATCTGGGTACGACCGCACTGAAGTCTCCCTCGGATCTGTTTAAGGATGCCGACGATAACTTCTACATCGTGGATTCGGGCAACAACCGCATTCTGAAGGTCAATTCCGCATTTGATGAGGTTCTGCTCATCATGGATACCTTTACCATGCCAGATGGTTCTACCACCACACTGAAAAACCCCAAGGGCGTGTACGTTTCACCCGATACTGGTCTGATCTACATTGCGGATAACGAGAATTCCCGTGCGCTGGTGGTGGATGCTGACCTGAAGGTGCAGCAGGAGATCACTAAGCCGACATCCACGGTCTACGATCAGGCACTGACCTTCCTGCCGCAGAAGATTCTCTGCGACAACGCAGGCAATGTGTACATCGTGCTGAATAACACCACAAAGGGTGCAGCCATGTTTGATCGTGACGGCGAGTTTATCGGCTATTACGGCGCAAACGCCGTTGCCGCTACCGCAGAGGTCATTGCAAATCACTTCTGGAACGCAATTGCTTCAGAGGAAGAGAAGAAATACCGCGCCAGAAGCACTCCTACAGCGTTTGATAATTTTGATATCGATGTGCGGAAAGGCTTTATCTACACTTCCACATCCTCGGGTAGTACCGATACGGATATCGTGAAGAAGGTAAACCCAGAAGGTCATAACCTGTTCAGCTATATGTCCAATTTCATATGGGGCGATTTGTTCACCGTATGGTACAGTGGCACAAGTTACAAAACCAAGATTGTGGATATTGATATCGGTGACGATGGTTCGATCAACTGTTTGGATGCCACCACGGGTCGTGTGTTCCAGTACGACGAAGAAGCCTCTCTGTTGTTTATCATGGGTACAGTGGGAGAGCAGGTCGGTGCGTTCTCAGCGGGCGGCGTTGTTGCCGTGGAAACCATGGGCGAGAACTGTGAATCGGTTTTGGTGCTGGATGCCACCAAGGGTACCGTGACGATTTTCAACCAGACCGTGTTTGGTAACATTGTTCACGATGCAACTGCGAAGTACAACGGCGGCTACTATGAAGAAGCATTGGAGCCATGGCTGGAAGTGCTGAAGCGTGATGGCAACTACCGCAGCGCGTATTTGGGTATCGCCAGTGCCTATTTTAACATGGGTAGATATGAGGAATCTATGGAGTATGCCAAGAAGGCAGATGCTTCCGGCAGATATAACAGGGCATTTGAGCGTTGGCGTTCTGAGTTTTTGAAGGAAAATCTGACCTTGTTTTTGGTTGCGCTGGTGGTGCTGATCATTGCATGGCAGGTCATCAAGCGGATATGGAATAAAAAGCGCGCGGCGGCTCTTGCTACCGCTACGGCAGAGCCGATACCAAAGGCTCCCGAAGAAGAATAAGGAGGTGCTTTCATCATGTTGGATTTAACACAGCCGCAGTTTGTCAAACACGCAATTTTCCATCCCTTTGAGGGCTTTGAAGATCTGCGTTGGAAGAAGGCAGGAAAGCTCTCCTACACCTTCATCATCATTTTTGCGCTGTTCGTAGCGGAGATTGCCTACGATCGCTGGTGCGGATTCCAGTTTCGCCCATTGCCCGATTCCGTATTCAGTGTGGTGCCCTACATTATGCAGAGCGTTGTGTATTTCCTGGCGTGGGTTATCGGTAACTGGTCTGTTTGTACGCTGTTGGACGGCGAAGGTACCATGAAAAACATTGCCATTTATAGTTCCTATGCGTTGATTCCGTATATCGTGTGCCAGTTTGTGGATGTGTTTCTCTCTCATATTTTGGTGCGGGATGAGTTCATCTTCTTTACGGTATTGCAGTACATTGGCCTGATCTGGACGGGTACGCTGTTGTTCTCTGCGATCAAGGCGGTGCATCAGTATACCTTCACCAAAACAGTCATTGCCATCGTGCTGACTTTGGTCGCAATGTTGATCATTCTGTTCTTGGCGGTGCTGCTGCTGAGCTTGTTCCAGAACGTGTACGTATTTATCTACACCATCTATACAGAAATTCTGTATAGAGTGCGCGTGTAAAGGCGGTGAACATAGTGTTAATGAAGAAAAAACGAATGCTCGCCTGCCTGTTGGCAGCGGCAATGATGACTTCCATGAGCATCTCTGCACTGCCTGCTCTTGCCGATGAGGCGGTCGATTCCGTGAATGGCTCTGCCGACAGCAAGGAGGAAAGCAGCGGCGGGGATGTAGATGACGAAGACGCTTGGGTTGATCGTTCCGAGGACGATGTGTTGCAGAAGATGAAGATCGTCGCGGAAAACGATAATTTGGTGCTGTATGCGTGGGATGAGGACAAACTGGATAAGGACAACGATGAAAAGCCCGAGGATATCTTTGCACTGAAAAATAAGAAAAATGGCTATATCTGGTGGTCGTCGCCCATCAATGCGGCAGGCGATTCCATTGCTACACCAGTGCTTGCAAAGGGTATTTCTTCTGGCTTGATTCTGACCGCAGCAGAAATCGATGACCGCTCCACTACAACGGTTCGTTCGGCAGATACTGGCAGAACTACCATCAGCTATAAGACCATCAGCAACGGCGTGGAGGTGACCTATAACTTCCGCAAGGTTGGTATCAAGATTCCCGTGCGCTACGAGTTGGGCGAAGATTACTTGCAGGTTACCATTGATTCCTCTGATATCACCGAGAAATACGGCCCTGACCATGAGGATGGCCCAGTACTTACGCAGTCACTTGCGATGCTGAATGCATTTGGTGCTGCGGATTCCGAGGAGGAAGGCTACTTTGTCATCCCTGATGGGAGCGGCGCGCTGATCAATTTTAACAACGAGAAGTACAGCGCGAAAACGTACAATCAGCCGATTTATGGGAAAGATGTGACCGCTGTGCCGAAAACCAAGGGTGCTGTGGTCGAGGGCGTTTCGTTGCCGATGTATGGCATTGTCAAAGGCGAGAACGCGTTGCTCGCAGTTGCGACCTCTGGTGACGGCAACTGCAATATCCGCGCGGCTGTCAGTGGTACGGGGCAATCCAATACTGAGTACAATACTTGCTATTTTGAGTTCATCACCCGCGCTTCCGATGAATACTACCTTGGCACTGACCAGCTGACACCGTTGGCTGTGTATCAAAAAAATATGCCTGAGGTGACCATGCAGGTGCGGTACTATCCCATGTGTGCAGCGGATGAAGTGAACGCTGATCAGGGCGAAAAGCTTGATTATGTAGATATCGCAGCAAAATATCGCCAGTATCTTATGAAGGATGAGGGCGTGACCGTTAAGGCAAAGGCGGATAGCGCGTATTGCTATGTGGATGTATACGGCGGCACGAAAAAGCAAAAAAATATTCTCGGCTTTCCAGTATTCCTCAAAACCAGCATGACCAGCTACAAGGAAACACAGGAGATTCTTGCATTGTTGAAAGAGGCGGGTGCGGATAATCTGGTGGTTTCGCTGAACAACTGGACGAATGCTGGCATCAGCGGCAAGGTGGATTACAAAGCAAAGCCATCTGGTACGCTGGGCGGAAAGTCCGATTTCAATGACCTTGTGGATTACATGAACGGTAACGGCATCGCATGGTATCCTACTGTGAATAATTATGCCTATTATTCAGGCGGTGGATACTATTCGTTGACGGATACCTCAGTGCGTGTATCAGGCTCCTTCGCAAGAATCGTGGACTTTGAGCGCGCATATGGTGTGCCATACGGCGAAAAGAAAACGATGTCGCTGCTTTCTCCCTCCACTTTTGCAGGGCTGTATGACAAGCTTGCTAAGAATTACAAGAAGGCTGGGCTTACTTCTGTCAGCATCGGTGAGATGTCCTCTCTGCTGTACGGCGATTACGGCAAAAAGTCCGCAACTTCGCGTGAGCAGACCATGCAGACGATTGAGAACTGCCTTGCAAAGCTCAACACCGATGTGGGTTCGGTGCTTTCGCAGGATCCCAACGCCTATGTACTGAAGTATACAGATACCATTACCGATATTCCGCTGTACTCCAGTGGCTTTGATATTCTGGATGCCGATATCCCGCTGTATCAGATGGTCATGCACGGCGTAATTCCTTATTCTACCAAGGCGGTCAATGGCAGTGCCGATGCGGAGCGTCTGGTAATGCTGGCACTTGCAGCGGGCAGCAACCTGCGGTTCGATATGCTTTATGCTGAAACCAGTGATCTAAAGGACACCGATTTTGATGTCTACTACTACGGCTACTACGAATACTGGATTGACAATGCCGCGCAGTATTATCAGTTTACCAAGGATATCCTTGCGAAAACCAGTGATTCCTATATCGTCAGCTATGTGCAGGAGGGCGATATCATTCAGACGGTCTACGAAAACGGCGTGCAAACCGAAGTCGATCTGGCGAACTGTTCAGTGACCTGCGATGGCGAAATCTACTACCTGCGCGACTATGTAGAGGAAGGAGATGTGGTGTTTGAATGAAGATCCCATATGAACGCAGAAAATCCCTCTACGGATACGGCTTTATCGCACTGTGGCTGGTGGGAACACTTTTGTGGTTTTTAAAGCCCATGATTGAATCCCTTTGCTACTGCTTTATGGATAACGCCACGCTGAAGCCTGAGGTTGGCGGCATGAATAAGCAATGGCTGCCCTTTGCGGATTTTGGTTGGATTGCAAATTTTAAGTACGCTTTTGCAACTGACCCATCCTATAAGCAAAAGCTGTTGGAGGTGCTGAAAGATACCGCACTGACCACCCCCATGATTTTGGTGTTTTCGCTGTTTATCGCGGTGATCCTGAATCAGGAGTTTAAGGGCAGAGGCTTTGCCCGTGCAATTTTCTTTTTGCCTGTTATCATTGCGACTGGTCCTGTTTACAATATCATCAACGGTGATATTGCCAGCACTGGTGCCGATAGCGGCGCGCAGTTCTCAACCTTGTTCCAGACGGATATTGTGGATGAGTTGCTGGAGTTCCTGGGTGTCATGAATATCAGTGACAGCCTCAGTGAAGTGATCAATACCGTTACCACCGATATTTTCGGGTTGGTGTGGAGTTCGGGTATCCAGATTCTTATCTTCCTCGCAGCATTGCAGAATATTCCGCCTTCCGCCAAAGAGGCCGCCTCTATGGAGGGTGCAACTGCGTGGGAATACTTCTGGAAGATTACCCTGCCCTATGTCAGCCCCATGATCCTGGCAAACTTTATCTACACGGTCATTGATTCCTTTACCGCCACCGATAATGCCGTTATGAGCCGTGTGTTGGAAAAGCAGCTGGAGTGGGACTACGGCTATGCAGCGGCGATGGCATGGAGCTATTTCGCTATTGTTATGGTTGTTGTGGGTATCATTACCGTTATCATCAACAAGTTTATCTTCTACGAAGTGGAATAAGGGGGTGCAGCAATGGAAAACGAAAATATGATTACCCCTGCTCCGCAGGAAAACACCCAGTCGGTGGCTGCGGAAGATGCTGCGGTTGTGTCGCAGTCTGCTCTCGCCCGTCCGCACAAATTACCAGAGGGCTATATCCCCGAATCTGCAAAGCCTGTGGTGCATGAAGAAAAGCAGGTAGGCAACGGCATGTCACCGAAAGAGGCAATGAAGATACGTATGCAGGGCATGACCAAGCAGGAGGTTGCTTATCTGCGGCGGAAAATGATCTTTGAAAAGGCATGGCCTTTCTTCCGTTTCCTGATCCTTTTCGGACTGGGATTCGTCATTCTCACACCGCTGATGTTCATGCTCAGCTATGGTTTCCGCGAAAGCGGCGATATGAATGACCCCACCGTGATGTGGATTCCCCGTAACCTAACTTTGAAGGTCATGAAGCAGACCATTGATGCAATGGGTCTGACTAACCCGATCTCCAATCGCCAGAATCCGTTGTTCAATACACTGGTATTGAATCTGGGCTGTTCTTTGATGCAGGTAATTACCTGTGCGATCACTGGTTATGGCTTCGCACGCTTCAAGTTCAAGGGCAGAGATCTGCTCTTCGGCATCGTGATTCTGATGATCCTGGTGCCTACTCAGATTCTATCCATTCCGCTGTACATGACCTTTAAGAATTTTATGTTCGGGTCGGTTAATCTTATTGATAAATTCGCGGTTATGTATCTGCCTGCGATGATGGCAAACGGTATTCGCTCGGGATTGATGATCTTCATCTTCCGACAGTTTTTCCGCGGCTTGCCCAAAGAACTGGAGGATGCGGCGTATCTGGATGGCTGCGGCCCGCTTAACACCTTTATCCGTGTGATGGTGCCCAATGCGGCTTCTTCCTTCCTCACCGTGTTCCTGTTCTCCATCGTGTGGTACTGGAACGATTTCTATGTGAGCAGTTCGTTCTTCACCAATACCAAGACCATCGCGCTGGTGTTAAAGAACCTGGATGCGACATTGAATCTTGCGATTTTCAACAATGCAAACGCGCAGGTGAGTGCCCGTGAAAAGATCGTGTGGCTGGAATCTGGCTGTTTGATTTCCATTACACCGATGTTGATCCTATATGCTTGCTTGCAAAAGCACTTTACAGAGGGTATTGAGCGATCTGGTCTGGTTGGCTGATTGTTCTACAAAACAAAACGAGCTTCACTGTGCGGTGAAGTTCGTTTTAGTTTGTCAAAAAAGGACTATAAATGGTTTTGAACCAGTATTTTCAAAGGCTTGCGCGTTCAGGGAAAAGCACACCCTGCTGTTGCCCGAAGGCAGCATAACATTTCATACATTACACTTTGAGGGAAAAGCGGACAAGACCCGTTTTTCCCTCATGAATCTTATGGCTGCATGTTTCTTGAAAATGTTCTGTATGCGTTATCTTGTAGCGGCGGCTTTGCCAGCGCAGCAGCCAGATGCCCAAGCCCAATCCAGATTGTAGCCGCCGCAGTCGCCGTCAATATCAAGCAATTCGCCACAGAGATACAGGTTTTTTGCTACACGAGATTCCAGCATAGCGGTGATAGACTGCCCCGAAACTCCTCCTGCTGTAACCTGCGCCTGCGCAAAATTTGCGGTGCCTGTTATGGGAAAAACCCAGCATTTAAGGAGCTGTAACAGTTTTTTTCTTGCCGCAGCATTGGGAAAGATGCTTCTAACCGTTCCCTGATTGGTTCCCATTGCCTGTTTCATGCATACTGCGCTGACCCGTTTGGGCAGCAAGCCGATCAGCAAAGATTCGGCTTCATTGTCGGCACGGAGGGTAATCCACTGCTGCAAGAGCGCATCTGCTTCTTCCATGCTATAGTGGGGCAGCAAATCTAGCAAGATGCGTGCGCGGCTGCCGTGCGTGGCAGCCAATCGGCTGAGGTTGAAAATGCAGATGCCCGAAAGAGCGTTTTCTGTAAACTGCACTTCACCAAATTCCCTTTTACATACCGTATTTTGCAGCATCAGTGATGCCGATGCCTGTACACGCATTCCCTTCAGACTGCGCACGAATGCTGGATTCGTAGGAATGGGACAGAGTGCTGGTAGGGGTCGTGTCACGATGTGCCCCATGGTTTGCAGCATCGGCAGCAAATTACCATCTGTGCCGCAATTAGGTGCCGCAGAACCCCCTGCTGCAAGAATTACTGCATCGGCAGAGTAGGATTTGTCATCGCAAAGGGCGACCCATGTATTGCCTCTTGGTTTTAGAGCGGTGAGCTTTGTATCGCAAATTTCTTCGACATTGTATCTCGCACAGGCGAGCCGTAAAGCGTCCAGAACAGAGGCAGCAGCGTTCGCAGCGGGATACATTCTTCCTTCGGCATCGGTGCGCGTAAGTATTCCAAGCGATGAAAAAAAGGCTTGCGTATCAAACCGCTGTAAAATGCCTTTTGCCTGCGGCACAGTGCCGTGATACTTGGAAAGATCGCAGCCGATATGTCCAAGATTGCATCTGCCGTTGCCTGTTGCAAGGAGCTTTTTTCCTACGCGTGGCAGGCGTTCCAGCACCGTGACCTTTGCGCCGTGCTGTGCAGCAGTAATTGCGGCGGCAAGCCCCGATGCACCGCCGCCCACAACCAACACCTGCTTCATGCCATGCGGCGGATGCGGTAACGCGCCTTGCCGCTACGAACGATGCCAGGAATCGTGAAAACAGCAGCGAGCATCACCGAGAGGACACCCCAGAGGATCTGTTTGAGCAGTTCACCCTTGATATTCGCATCTGCCATTATCTCCATTTCAAAGATATCCTCCATATGTACAAAGCAATACTTTGTGGTAGTGTAATCTTTCATCAGCACCATCGCCTCATAAAGAGTGTTGCGATTCTCTTGCAGCGATGCTTTTGTACTGCCGAACATTTCAATGATTTCATCATCGGACATGGTTTCCAGACTCTGGTCGATCTTCATGATGAGTTCGTTCAGTTCAGTGATGCTATGCCCCTCGGCACGCATATCGTTAGCGTAGTCCTCGCGCACAAACTCAGCAAAATCTTTCGCCATGGTGAAACGAGGCGTGATAACCGCCACAACTGCACAGACTATCGTTGCCAGCAGTGCCGCAGGTATAGTGACCTTTCGCCCGAATTTCTTCATAGCGAACAGCGCGACCGTCAGACCGATATATCCGCTCAGGATATGCAGTACGCCGATTTCACTGAGCAGCCATGTCAAGGCAAACAGAACCACGGCGCCCAGTATAATACCTAACGCGATACCAAATAGGTTGACTTTTACGGCAGCCTCTTCGGCACGGTTTTGAGAAAAGGATTCTTCTGTTTTGACGGCGCAGCTGTCACAGAACTGCAAAACCACACTTTCGTTGACCATATGCGGCGCATAATAATTAGTATTGCCACAGGTGGTGCAGCAGGGCTTCATGGCATATTCATGGGCAAGCTGTGTTAACGTGTTCAGGCTTTCAATGGCTTTTTCCTGACTGTTCCTGCCAGGGATCACGATTACTGCTTCCAGCAGATTTTGCTCATATCGGCATTGGGAGATGCCGCTTTGTGTGCGTTCCCATTCCTTGAGCATTTTGGCGAATCCTTCAACATCATTGACTGATGCACACAGAAAAAACGTACAAAAGCTTCGCTGACTATTATACGCCAAACAAATGGGATAGCCGTTGTAATTTCCCCAAAACAGACTGTTGCTTTTTTCGTAGTGCAGTTCCGTAGCTTCACTGAATGCTGCCACCTTTATTGCCATATGAAATCGCTTCCTTTCCGAGATCGTAACATCCATATTATACAGGATTCCTCAGAGAAATGCAAGTGTTTCTTGCGCCTGTGCCGAGATTTGTCGCAGGCTGTCAATATGTAGAAAATCGTTGCTGCAATCATAAAATTTGTGTGAAATATAGCGCAGCTTGCTTGACTTTTTTCAAAAGATAGCATATAATGAAACAGTAGTCTTGGCAATAAAAGGTGGGCTTTATGACTACATAGAATGGAAGGCAACACCGCATAAAGCCCACGCGATAACTTGCTGCCATCGGCTATGGTGGTGTTACCTTAAAAATAAAAAAACGGAGGCTCTATATGACAAAAACAAAAGAATTTCTACAACATTTTTTTCAGTCAGGAGATCAGGTTTGTGCCACTTATAAAAACGGACAGGAATGCTGCGGCACAGTGGATTGTTTTCTGGAACAAAGTGTAATTCTGCGCCGTGCTGATGGTGCATCGCAGTTTATTGATTACGATCTGATTGGTACTTTCGAAAAATCAGCCGAGCGGCAACTGCATTATCGGTTGCAGAGCTGCTTGGAACAGCAAAAATCTGTGGTGCTTATCACCAAAAATGGCGCACAGATTAGTGGCGTACCCACGGATCTTGACGAAAAGGTGATCTGTATCCGTGCGGCAAATGGTACAGAAACTATGGTTACTCTTGATTACATCGGTATGTTTACGGTGGGCACTGCAACTGCCGTCACCGCATCTGTGCAGCCATCAGCGGATGCTGCCCGTTTTGCTGCGGTTTCTTCCGCATCGGCGGAGCCTGTTTCTGCTTTCGCGCCTCCTGCACTGCCGAAGCTTTCCCCTGCGGAACGCCTAAAAGAATTGGCAGCCCCTTTGGATGAGGCGAAACAGCCGTTGAATGTGCTGCAAATCAAGCTGCGCGAGGATGGCACGCTTGCGAGCGAGTGCAATGCCAAGCTGAATTCTTTGCAGAATGCCATTAAGATCAATGAGTTTGAGGCGAAATATCAGCGTACTCCCCGCATTCTTGCGGAATTGATTCAGGTGACGGAAACATACTACGCTAATACCGCACTGCTTTCCATTATCGCCGAGGTTGCACTGATGGCTGGTGGCGAGGAAGAACGCAAGCTGGCATTGCGGTGTTTTGCAGATCGTTGGGATCGTTCTTGCGCGGATGACCTCAACCTGATGCGCTTGCTTGCTGTGCTTTCTGAAGCGCAGCGTAATGCTGCTGTGTTAACAGAGCTTGCACAGAAGTTCTGTCGCGGTGCGGAGGAGAAATATCTGCGTGTAATGGCGCATTATGCTGATGCTATGGGTGTGATTGTTGCCGAAGACACCATACGCGATGATGATACTGCGGCAAGCTGTCGTAAGCTGTGGGAACTGCTCACCAACAGCTCCTTTGCGGGTGCGGAGGAAGAAGTGGTACACGAATCTGCTGAGATTCCCGCGCCTACCCGTCAGCAAACAAACGAAAACGGCCTTCCTCCGCTGGAGCCTGGACAGCGTTGCGGTAGGATTACGCTGTATATCCCCTCAACTGGCTTTGGCGTGATCACCGATACGGAAGGCAAAACATACAGCTTTGTGACGCATAATATGTCTTTGGATGAAATCACTCATGTTCGCAATGATGCAGTGGTGTATTTCTATCATGGCGGGCAGCGGTATAACCGCAAAAAGCAGCAGTATGTGGATATCGCCGAGCGCATTTGTGTGATGTGCGATGCAGATGCCGCGGATCTGCCAAAAGCCGATATTGATGCCGTATTGAAAGCAGAAAACAGCAATGTGGATAATCTGGCAGATAAGGAGATCGGCTATGTGATGCTTTACCGAACACCTTATCGCAGCGGCTATATCTGCCATGAGATGAATTATGGTACCGCAGAGCGCGGCGATATCTTCTTTGAATTAACAGATATGGATCCCGAAATGCCACTGGATACCTATCATTATCACTATAAGGTCGCTTTTAACTATGTGAATGGCTTGCAGCGCAGAGCAACCAATGTTGTAGTGCTGGAACGTTTGCCCAAGCCCGATATCAACCGTAACGAACCTATCTTGCAGCCACTTTCTGTAGAGGAATACCGCTATTTGCGGTTTTGTCAAGGCGAAACAATGCTGGTGGAGTGTCAGGAAGAAAAAAAGGTGTTTGGTCGGTTTTCTTCTTACGCCGATGAAGTGCTGACACTCGATGTTGGCGATGAGCAAACAGCGATTCCTGCTGCGGAGATCAAAGAAATGTTCTTTGCTGGTGTGATCACGCATTATCAGCCTGCCGCACTGAGTGGTAAGGTGAATGGACAGTTTGTGTTCCGCATCCATAATGTCATCGGGCAGGAATTGGAGCGCGTACTCAAACAGGGATATGCAGCCTCAATGCCATGCCTGTATTCTCTGCGCAGATACAATGACGAGATGCGTGTGCATAAGCTGTGTGGCTTTGATGCCTCTTTGCTGAACCAGCTGCCATGGCATAGTGGTACCGTTTCAGGCGGTTATCGTGAGGGATACTATTTTACCGTGGATGATAAAGTTCGTTGCCACACCAGTGCCTACGCTGATGCCGTGGTAAAGGGATGGATGGAAAACCAGGATTTTCTGCGGCAAGAGGTGCTTTATCGCTGTGTGTATCATAAGTCAGCGGAGATGGGCATAAATAATGTTTCTGCTGTGCAGGTGATGGCAAAATATCAGCTTGCGGATGTGGTTTCGCCTTTGGGTGCGGATAGTTTGCGCCTGCAGTGCGGAACAGAGCATTATGAAGCCCCGAATCAGTTGAGCGCCGATTTGGTCGGGCAGCAGTTGCGTGTGACTTTTGCAATCAATGCGCAGGGAATGCCAGCGATTGTCGAAACCGACGCGGAGAATCTGCAATTGCCAAGCTATGCTGTTGCGATTGCAGAGGAAAAACGAAATCTGGAAGCAGAATTGCAAGCCACCGAAGCGGCGGGGGATGCAGCACGGGTGACAGAGATCTGCCGAATGATGCTGCAAGAGGCGATGCTGCCGGCAGATATGGCGATGAAACATATCTTTTTGGCTGCACTGCGCAGCAAGAATGATGCATTCTTTGCCGATGCGATGGAGTCCTGCGGTCACACGCTTACCCCTATCGGCAGAATGGGCTACCAGATGCAGCTACATTGTCTGCAAGGTAATATGGATGATGCACGGAAGCTTGCGGTGGAATATCTGACATTGAATTCGCAGGATCCGAATACCGTTCAATTGGCATTGGATCTGACGAAATCGGATATAACTGCTGAAGCATTGCGCGCCAGAGTGCTGGAAAAGCAAAAGTTCGATGAGGATTGCTTCGCAGGGAAAATCGCGTTGTTCAATCACGCTACCCGACAGGGCAATATTCAATGGACAAAAGGCAAACTGAATTTTTCCTATAAAGATATGCTGAATATGAATGTGGATGATTTGGATCTGCAACAGTACGAATATTGCGTTGCATTCCGTATCGATGAAAGCCATCATGTGCCAAAAGCTGCCGATGTGGTACTGCTCTACCGCAACGAAAAGAAGCATGAATAATACAAGCAATAGAGCAAAGCCCGAGAAGATATCGATTCTTCTCGGGCTTGATGTTTTCATTCCGTAAATGCATCCTTTGTCGGATTATGGGTTGCAATTGCAGCACTTTTGTGTTATAATGAGATAAAGCATTATCACACAAAACCGTTTCCACAGGAGGTATGTTGCTTATGACCACATCGGAAATCTGGAACGTTGTACGTATATTGTTTCACTACCTTGGCCCTACATTGAAACTCTTCGGTTTTACGCTGCTGTATTCCATCCCCCTCGGCATGATAGTCGCACTGCTGAAAATGTGCCGTTTCAAGCCAATTTCGTGGCTCACCAGCTTTTATATTCTGGTGATGCGCGGCACGCCGTTGATGTTGCAGATTATTGTAACATACTTTGCCATCCCAATGCTGCGCCGCGCCGAAGGGATGCCTGCGTTTCTTTCAAGCTTTTTGCAACGTATTGATATTCAGGGCGATCATTTTCTGTTTCAAGCTGTGTTGTTTGCGTTTGTATTCAACTATGCCGCATATTTTGCAGAGATTTTTCGCGGTGGCATCGAATCCATACCGCAGGGGCAGTATGAAGCCGCAGCAGCTTTGAGTATGACCAAAACGCAGACATTTTTCCGCATTATTCTGCCGCAGGTCGTAAAGCGCGTTGTTCCAGCGAGTGCGAATGAAATCATAACGTTGGTGAAGGATACCTCGCTTGCGAATGTGGTTGCCTATGGTGAAATCACGCTGAAAGCCAAGGAACAGATGCAGAATTATTCCTCGTTGATGCCGTTATTTATCGCAGGTGTTTTCTACTTTGTGTTGGCTACGATTCTGACACTGCTTTCATCGTTTATCGAGAAAAAGCTTAACTACTACAAATAAGGGGGGCAACATCATGGCGATGCTGGAGGTTAGACACCTACGCAAGAATTTTGGCAGCCTTGAGGTGCTGAAAGATATTTCGTTTTCGGTGGATACGGGTGATGTCGTTGCGATTATCGGCCCCAGTGGCTCTGGAAAATCAACCTTGCTGCGTTGTATCAATCAGCTGGAAAAAGCCACTGATGGCGAGATTTGTGTTTGCGGCAATGAAATGCTTTTGAAGCATCCAAAGGGCGGTGTGACCTACGCGGACGCAAAAGTGCTGCGCGATATTCGCTTGCGAATTGGGCTTGTGTTCCAGAACTTTAATCTCTTTCCGCACTTTACCGTAATGCGGAATATCACCGAGGCACCCATTCATGTACTGAAGCAGTCACGCGCGGAAGCGGAGCAAACTGCTGTGGCTCTGCTTGAAAAAATGGGGCTTTCTGCCAAGGCGAATGCCTACCCCTGTGAATTATCGGGCGGGCAGCAGCAGCGCGTATCTATTGCAAGAGCCATGGCGTTACATCCTGATGTGTTGTTCTTTGATGAACCGACTTCTGCCCTTGACCCGGAGCTGACTGGGGAGATTCTGAAAGTGATCAAAGAACTTGCCGCCGAGGGCATGACGATGGTTATTGTTACCCATGAAATGGCGTTTGCTCGTGATGTTGCAGACCGCGTGATTTTTATGGAGCATGGCGTGATCGTGGAGGAGGGCACTCCCGAGGTGCTGTTTGGCGAGAATGCGTCCGAGCGCACCAAGCAGTTTTTGCAGAGATATTGATGTTCTAAATCGTTTCCATACATATAAAAAGCCTGAGAAGCATTGTAATCTTCTCAGGCTTTTTTATCCATAACGTCATGGAATCATTTTTGCAAGACTGGAAAAATTTGTCTGAAGCTTCTGTATGATCCTCTGCCAGGCAATGTGGGCATTTATTCCAGCGGGGGGTCAATCAATCTACAATCATCGAAGTGCCAGTCATTTCTTTTGGTTGCGGCAGATGCAACAGGCGCAGCATGGTGGGGGCAATATCTGCCAGAACACCAGTATCACGAAGCTTGCAATCGCCTGCGCCAGCCACGATAAAGGGCACTGGGAAAGTAGTGTGCGCTGTAAACGGTGCGCCGTCAGGCTCATACATTTTATCTGCGTTGCCGTGGTCGGCGGTAATAATGACCTTTCCGCCCTTTGCGAGAACCGCGTCTGCCACCTTACCGATGCACTCGTCAACGGCTTCGACAGCAGCCTTAGCTGCATCAAAAACACCAGTGTGACCGACCATATCGCAGTTTGCGTAGTTGAGAATGATCACATCGTGTTTATCGGCAGCAATGGTTTCAAGCACAGCATCAGTGACTTCATACGCGCTCATTTCGGGCTTCATATCAAAGGTTTCCACATCAGGGGACTTGATCAGGATCCTGTCCTCGCCCTCAAACTGACGCTCCTCTCCGCCATTGAAGAAGAAGGTCACATGGGCATATTTTTGGGTTTCTGCGATACGCAGCTGCGACTTACCGCAGGCGGAAAGATACTCGCCGAGGGTCATAGTCAGAGCCTCTGGAGGGAAAGCGACGGATACATTGGGCATGGTTGCATCATATTGTGCCATGCAGACAAAATGCACGGGGAAGCATCCATTTTTGCGAGCAAATCCAGTGAAATCGGTATCTACAAAGGCACGAGTGAGTTGTCTTGCGCGATCGGGGCGGAAGTTAAAGAACACTACGCTGTCATTTGCGGAAATCATGCCGTTTTGGTCAATGACAGTGGGCAGCATGAACTCATCGGTCACGCCGTTTGCATAGGAATCCTTGATTGCCTGCACAGGGCAGTTGCTCGCAATGCCTTCACCATAAACCATAGCGGCATATGCCTTCTCTACGCGATCCCACGCGTTGTCGCGATCCATCGCATAGAACCTGCCCATGACGGTTGCGACCTTGCCTACGCCGATCTTGTTCATCTTGGCAACAGCTTCTTCCATGAATTCAGCTGCGGAGGAGGGAGGCACATCTCTGCCATCAAGGAAGGCGTGTACATAGACTTTCTCAATGCCGAAACGTTTTGCCATCTCGCACAGACCGTACATATGGGTCATATGGCTGTGTACGCCGCCCGGCGAAAGCAGCCCCATGAGATGCAATGCGGTGCCTTTTTCCTTGGCGTTATTCATGGCGGCAACCAGCGCAGGATTTGTAAAGAAATCGCCGTCCTGAATGGATTTTGTGATTTTCACAAGCATCTGGTAGACGATTCTGCCTGCGCCGATATTTGTGTGACCAACCTCGGAGTTACCCATCTGACCATCGGGCAAGCCAACATCCAGACCAGAAGCACCGATCGTCGTGTTGGGATAGGTGGCAAAATAACGGTCGAGATTTGGTGTAGCGGCAGCGGCAATGGCATTGCCGTAGTTATCTTTGTTGATACCGAAACCGTCCATAATCAGCAGTGCGACGGGAGATTTGCTCATGATATACAAGTCCTTTCGTTCATAATATATGCTTGATATGCATAGGAAAAGCCAACGGGGGGACAAGATGCTGCTTGTCCCCCTGATCCTGTCGATGTGCGGGGTCAGCCCTCAACAGCAGCCTGCACGATGGTATTGAAATCAGCAGCCTTCAGCGATGCACCGCCGATCAGACCGCCATCTACATTGGGCTTAGAAAGCAACTCTGCGGCATTACCAGCATTCATGGAGCCACCGTATTGGATGGTCACTGCATCAGCGGTTGCAGCGTCATAGATCTTGGCAAGTGTTGCACGAATGAATGCACAAACCTCTTCTGCCTGATCGGCGGTAGCAGTTTTGCCAGTGCCGATTGCCCATACAGGCTCGTAGGCGATAACGGTTTTCTTGACATCCTCAGCGGAAACATCGTACAAATCCAGTTTGATCTGGCGGGCGATGACCTCTTCGGTAATGTCGCACTCGCGCTCCCATAGCAGCTCGCCAACGCAAACGATGGGCTTGAGTCCTGCTGCCAATGCAGCCTTGGTTCTTTTGTTGACGGTTTCATCGGTCTCGCCGAAGTATTGTCTGCGCTCGGAGTGACCGATTACTACATACTCCACGCCCAGCTCCACCAACATATCAGCAGAAATTTCGCCAGTGAATGCACCGCTCTTTTCAAAGTGTACATTTTCCGCGCCGATCTTGACATTGGAGTTTGCGGTTGCGTTAATTGCGGTTTCCAGATTGGTAAACGGTACGCAAGCGATGACCTCTACCTTACCCTCAGCATTTGCTACCAAAGGCTTGATCGCTTCCAGCAGCTCCTTTGCCTCGGGGCGAGTCTTGTTCATTTTCCAGTTGCCGGCGATGATTGCTTTTCTTACAGCTTTATTCATGATTACGTTCTCCTTTATTCTTCAATTTCTCCGCTTCCTCCGGAGATCTCATGGCTATCGATGCAATTGTTGCTGAATATATGCATTCCGTTTTTGATGGGGGCAAGTAGGAAACCGACGATGATTCCAGCGAAAAAGCCGATCAACAGCGCAGCGGGTTTGGAACAAAAACTGCTGCCGTCTTGAGAGTTCTCTGTCAAATTTGTTTTCATAATACTTCCCTCCGTGATGAGAGGGCGAATAGTTTGCTATCCGCCCCCTTAAATTCATCTTACTTTTCAGCAATGACAGCAACGCCAGGCAGCACCTTGCCCTCCAGATACTCCAGAGAAGCACCGCCGCCGGTAGAGATGTGACTCATCTTATCGGCGAAGCCCAGCTGAATTGCTGCGGTAGCGGAATCGCCGCCACCGATAATGGTAGTTGCATCTGCCTCAGCCAACGCCTCGCAGACTGCAACGGTGCCCTTTTTCAGGGTAGGATTCTCAAACACGCCCATGGGGCCGTTCCAGACAACGGTCTTTGCGGTCTTTGCAGCCTCTGCGAAGAGGGCAGCAGACTTTGGCCCGATATCCAGACCCATTTTATCCGCAGGAATTGCCATGGTATCACAAACTTCCACCGCGATTTCTGCGTCAATGGGGTTCGGGAATGCAGAAGCGACCATAGTGTCCACGGGCAGCAGGATCTTCTTGCCGAGGGATTCTGCCTTTGCGAGCATCTCCTTGCAGTAGTCGAGCTTTTCATCATCGACCAGAGAGGTACCGATGGTGCCGCCCTGTGCCTTAATAAAGGTATAGGCCATACCGCCACCGATGATGAGCGTATCGCATTTCTCCAGCAGATTGGAGATTACATTGAGCTTATCGGCAACCTTTGCGCCGCCCAGAATCGCGACAAAGGGGCGAACTGGATCTTCCACGGCATTGCCAAGGAACTGGATTTCTTTCTGCATCAAGTAGCCGACAGCAGTTTCCTTCACAAAGGAGGTTACACCTGCGGTAGAAGCGTGTGCGCGGTGTGCGGAACCGAAGGCATCCATAACGAACACCTGATTATCCACCAGATTGCCCAACTCGGAAGCGAAGGTTTCGCCGTTTTTGGTTTCCTCTGCGCCGCGGAAGCGAGTGTTTTCCAGCAAGACGATCTCGCCGTCCTTCATTTCGGCAACAGCCTTCTTGGCATTCTCACCAACGACGGCGTCGTCCTTTGCAAAAACGACCTTGGTATCCACCAGCTCTGCCAGACGTGCGGCAACGGGAGCCAGAGAGAATTTATCCTCGGGGCCGTTCTTGGGCTTGCCCAGATGAGAGCAAAGAACAACCTTTGCGCCCTCGTTGACCAGCTTCTTGATGGTGGGAAGTGCTGCGGTGATGCGGTTATCGTTGGTGATAACGCCATCCTTCATGGGGACATTGAAATCGCAACGGACGAGAACCTTTTTGCCCTTTGCCTGAATGTCATCTACCGTGACCTTGTTCAAACCTGCCATATGAAAAAAACATCCTTTCAAAAATAGATTTGGGGTGCGGATTAACGGCTTGTGAAACATTTCACAACTAACCTATATTATACACTATTTTCCGTGATTTGGCAAGAGCTTTCGCCAAATCCGCAAAGAAATTTTCCTGTAGATATGCGCGCGGGTTTTGTCCAAAGCGACAAATACGTCTAAAACATCGCTCACTTTGCGCGGCACGCTTTGCAATCATCCAAACAGGTAGTATCCCTGTTCCGTCTGTATCATCATCATTTCGCCGCCCTGCACAACGGGAACTGCTTCTTTATCGCCTTCATATAGTGCGTACAGTGTGAATTCCACATCATGTATGGCAATGGCTTCTGCCTTGCAGTCGGTAACAAATTGCTCATCAAAAATGCCAAGCTTTACCCATGTTTCAAAAAAATCATCGGGATCTTCCTGCGCGTAGTAATTCATCTGTACTTCGGTGAATTTCCAGCTTGCGTAGCCGTCCTCATCAAACTGCGAGGCAAGCCCTGCGAAAGAGGATTCCAGTGTTTTGCCCTTGCTCTCCAGATACTTACCGTAGGTTTCAGCATATGGTGCATAGACGGTTTGCTGGTAAGCGGCAAAGTCCTGATTCTGCACAGCGTCAAAGTAAGCTGCTATACAATCGGCATAGCCCTTGTCAAACGTTTCCGTATCATAGGTTGCTGTAATGGTGGATGTTTTGGTGGAATCCGTATCTGTATCTTCCTGACAGCCACAAAGCAGGAGTACTGCTGCAAGCGAAACTGCGCCACATTTCTGCAACTTCATACCAGTATCCCCCCTTAATTGTAGATGATAAACCATTCGTCCTTGCATTCAAAGGCGAACAGTTTTTCATCGTACATGGCTTTATCGGTTTCGCCTTTTATGCAAGAATCCTTATCGGCAAAGTAGCGGGTGACGGTCAGCTCATAAAACTGTGAGATATCCTTAGAAATTTTACTGCCGTCTGCTTCTTCCGAAAGATTGTCGAGAATTTCCAACAAGGTGGCACTGGTTGTATATTCCGTACCCTTTACGCAATCGGTGATATCAATAAACGAGAATACATAATCCTTGCCGTCATTGAAGATGCGGAGTGCCTCATTGCTGTTATCCAGAATATCCTCATTGGTGTACTTGCCGCCCAGAACATCGTCCAGCTGGTACTGCATATACAGTGGATGCTGTATCTGAGTAAACATCTCGACATTGTCGGTTTGAATAGCATAATAGTAGCGCAATACCGTGTTCAGCAGCTCTTCATTAATAAAGCGGTGATCATATTGTACGGGCAAAATATAATCTTTCTTATTGACGGTAATGGTTGCACCGTAGGGCAGGTCATCCTCTGTGACATCAAAGCCGTTGTTTTGGTCGCAGCTGGTCAGTGTGGTAAGCGTTACCGTTGCAAGCAGCATCGCGGTGATTGCTTTTATGTGCTTGTGCGCCATGGTATATGCACTCCTTTTCGCATTTTTCACCATTAAGCATACCACAAAACGCGCACGCTGTCAAGAATCACAGCGATTTTCGCATCTTTTTCACATTTCGGCGCAAAAAAAGCTTGACAAATCTTTGCGAATGTGCTATAATGACAAAGTCGATTACGGAGGCATAGCTCAGCTGGTTAGAGCGCACGGTTCACATCCGTGAGGTCGTGGGTTCGAGTCCCTCTGTCTCCATGTCATGCAAAACCGCGTATCTTCGCAAAATTGCGTTGGTGCGCGGTTTTGTGTTTTATGTTCGATGATGCTTCCACATTTTGCAAAGTTTTGCCCCCAAAAGTACGCTTTTGCAGTACGTACTTAATCAGTGTGTCCTGAAATGGGAAGAATATCAAGTGCCTGATCAACAGACGTTCGTCATCCATCAAAAAGTTATCGAGGAGCGGTCACTGCAATTTATCCACGTGATTCACGGAAAAATCCCTTGACAGATATCGAAAATATGGTATAATAAAAAGGATAACTCTTGCTTCCGAAAAAAGGAGTACAGATATGAAAACGCGTTTTTGTTCCGCAAAACGATATGCGGCGGCGATGGCGGCATTATTCGCCATCCCTTTACTGTGCGGCTGCGAAGAAAGCAGCAAAGCCCCTGAAACGCCGGAAGAGTTTCACGATGCAATGGTAGATCGTTCCGTGGTCAGCGTGGGCAATACAGAGCGTATGCGCAAGGTCTTTGATCGTGCGGCAAAGGGCGAGAATATCACCATGGCGTATATTGGCGGTTCCATAACAGAGGGCTATTCGGTTGGGGCACAGTCGCCGCTGTGCTACGCATCGCTTTCGGCACAGAATTTTCAGAGCGATTATATGCAGGGCGGCACCGTTACTTGCCAAAACAACGGTCTTTCAGGTACGCCGTCTATTCTGGGCAATTTACGCGCGCCAAGGGAATTGCTTGCAACGGATCCTGATGTGATCTTTATTGAGTTTGCGGTCAATGATGGCGGCGAGTACGAGTATCAGACGGCGTACGAGAGCCTTGTGAAAACCTGCGTGGAGCAGGAAAATCAGCCAGCTGTGGTTTTGTTGTTCACCTATATGGAAACGGGTCACACCTGTCAGGAGCAACAGCAGAAGATCGGTGCGCATTACGATTTGGGCATGATCAGCGTGCGGGATGCCATAGTGCCCGAAATGGAAGCAGGTCGCATGGCGTGGAGCGATTATTCTGATGACGATGTGCATCCCAACGCGGCTGGTCATGCGTTGGTGGCAGAGCTCATTGACTGCTATTTTGAAAAGGCAGCCGCTGCGAAAGAATCCAAGGCGTATACCGTGCCAGATGAAACCTTGCACCCCGTGCTGTATCTGGATACTGCACTGTGGGATGCTACGAATCTGCGATTTCGTGAGGGCGCGTGGGATATGCGAAGCTCCAACAGCCATTTTCCAGGTGGATTTACCTATGTTCCAGGCAGAGAAAACGAATCTCTGTGGTTTGAAGTAGAGGCAAAAGATCTGTTTATTGTGTATAAGAAGGCAGCAAGCAACGATTACGGCATGATCGGGGTGTATGTGAACGGTGCGTTGGAGGCGATCGTGAACGGCTATGGTGTCAATGCATGGGGTGGTCCTGCGGTGGAACTGGTTTACGAGGGCGAAACCAAGCAGAAGCTGGAGGTCGAGATTCGGTTGCTGGATGATCAGACTGAAAAAGCCTTTGAAGTGTTTGCCATTGGTACATCGGGCAAATGAGCAAACAGGAACCAAAGAAAAAACCGCATATCAGCTACCGTGTGGCATTGGGCGGCATTGTAGCGGCACTCTGCTTGATGACCATGGCGATGGCAGGGGTGCTTCCCATTTTGTACATTGCCGCCCCGATGGTTGCAGGTGTTCTGCTGGTGATTCTGGTGCAGGAGGTCAGCACGGGATGGGCTGCATTGACTTACGCTGCAACGGCAGTACTTTCGGTGTTTGTTGTACCTGACAAAGAAGCCACGTTGATGTTTGTGCTGTTCTTCGGATATTATCCGCTGCTGCGCCCGAAGATTAGACAATTGCCCACAAAGCTGTTGCGTCTGCTTGCCAAGCTGTGCTTGTATCAGGTGTTTTTGCTGGTGGATTATCTGCTGACGGTTTATGTACTGGGGCTTCCCACCTTTGATGAATTTGCACCGTGGGCACTGCCGTTGATTGATCTGGTGGCAACGGCTGTTTTCCTGATGTATGACAGCCTGTTGGATGGCTTGACGCAGTTTTATATGCAGGTGGTGCGCAGGCGTTTAAGGAGATAATCGTTGTTTCTTTCTACCAATCAAAAGCATATCAAAACCAAAAGGAGTAAATACAAATGGACACTATGCAAGGACTGAAGCGTACCCACTACTGCGGTGAGGTGCTGACGGCAAATCAGACCGTTACCGTAGGTGGCTTTTGCGATACCATAAGAAATAAGGGCGGTATCATCTTTATTGTGCTGCGTGATCGTACGGGCGTGGTGCAGCTGACCTTTGATGATACAACCGATCCCGCAATTTTTGAAAAGGCTGCCGCCTGCCACAGCGAGTATGTTGTTATGGCGCAGGGCAATGTTCGCGAGCGCGAGAGCAAAAACGATAAGATTCCTACGGGTCATGTGGAAATCTATGTTACTGATTTTCGGATTCTGGCAAAGGCACAGACACCGCCTTTTGAGATCACTGCCGAAACGAAGGTCAATGAAGAACTGCGCCTGAAATATCGTTATCTCGATTTGCGTCGCGCACCGTTGCAACGTAACTTGATTTTACGCCACAAGATTGCACAGTGCGCGCGTGAGTATTTCTACCGCAACGGCTTTTTGGAGATCGAAACGCCTATGATGATGAAATCTACACCAGAGGGTGCCCGTGATTATCTTGTGCCCTCCCGTGTGCATCATGGCGAGTTTTATGCGCTGCCACAGTCCCCGCAGATTTACAAGCAGTTGCTGATGGTTGCAGGTTATGATCGCTACATTCAGCTTGCGCGCTGTTTCCGCGATGAAGATCTCCGCGCTGATCGTCAGCCAGAATTTACGCAGATTGATCTGGAGATGTCCTTTGTGGATGTGAATGACATCCTTGATATTACCGAGGGCTTCCTCATTGAGCTGTTTGATAAGGTCATGGGAAGAACGTTGAAAACGCCGCTACCGCGCTTGACTTATACCGAGGCGATGAATCGTTTTGGTTCTGATAAGCCTGATTTGCGTTTTGGCATGGAGTTGCAGGATCTTTCAGAAGTGGTAAAGAACAGCACTTTCCCAGTGTTTGCCAATGCACTGGCGGAGGGCGGTACTGTGCGCTGTATCGTGGCGAAAAATGCCGCCGCCAAGCTGACCCGCAAGGAGATCGACAAGTTGACCGAGATGGTGAAGGGCATCGGTGCAAAGGGTCTTGCCTACGTGCGTTGGGTGGATGCCACGCCGAGCTGTTCCTTTGGCAAGTTTATGCGGGAGGGCGAGCTGGATACGATTCTCAATGCCGTTTCGGCTGAGCAGGGCGATGTGGTGCTGATTGTTGCTGACAAGACCTCTGTGACATTGCCAGTATTGGGCGCACTGCGTAATCAATTGGCAAAGCAGTTGGATATGATTCCAGCAGGAGAGTTCAATTTCTTGTGGATTACCCAGTTCCCGTTCTTTGAACAGGATGAGGAAACTGGCGAGTGGCTTGCAATGCATCATCCCTTTACGATGCCGATGGATGAGTGCTTGCAGTATCTGGATAGCGCACCAGAGAAGGTCTTTGCAAAGGCGTATGATTTGGTGCTTAACGGTACGGAACTCTGCTCTGGTTCTATGCGCATTACCGATTACGAGTTGCAGCAGAAGATGTTTGAATCTCTTGGAATGACCCCCGAGGAGATCGAAGCAAAATTCGGCTTCCTCGTACAGGCATACCACTACGGCGCGCCGCCCCACGGTGGGCTGGGTATTGGGTTGGATCGACTTGCCATGGTGCTTGCTGAGGCCGATAGCCTTCGCGATGTGGTGGCATTTCCAAAGGTGCAAAATGCCCGCGAGCTGATGAGCGGCTGTCCTTCTCCCGTAGAGCAGACAAATCTGGATGTGCTGGGCATCGCCTGCGTAGAACAAGATTGAAACGAGAAAAGAGGGGGATTTTTTTCGATGACCGCCAATGAATTGCTTGCTCAAGTGCGCGCAGAACTGACTGGAGATCTCCAAAAAGATATGCAGCTGATTCAGGACTGTGCTGCCAAGTATAAAAGAGAAGAAAACGCCGCTGAACTGACTGCGGCACTTGCTGAATTTGCCTTTTCCATGATGCCCGCAGATGTGCAGGAGCAGATGCGTACTACCACTTTTGTTCGTGATATGCGCATGGATAAGGCGTTCCATATGGCAATGGAGATGATTCGGGAGAATCGTTTGGAGGATGCTGAGTTACTGCTTGCAGAGATTTCCGAAAAGATCCGCATCCACTTTGAAGAAACCGATAAAAAATGGTTCAGCTTCCGCAATCCCTTTGAGTATCACCTGTACCGTCTGTATTATCCAACAGTCACCGAGTTTGACCGTGCGCCGTTTGATTTTTCCCACTACCTCACCATGTACGGCTACGTGCTGCTGGAGAATCATAAGGTGCGCGATGCGGTTAAGGCGGTAGAGCGTGCTGTGCGGTTTAATCCCGTCAGTGCCGATGCGCGCTTTGAACTTGCCGAGATCTATAAATTCTCCGGCACGCCAGAGAAACTGTTGGCAACTATCAAGGATACGCTGCGAATTTGTACCAGTGCATCGCGCATTGCCAGAACCCTTTGCAATATGGGCTATTACTGCGTGCTGCAACGGGAATTTTATGATGCGGCAGTGTTCTATTTCTGTTCACTTCGCTTTGAAAATCGCAAGCCTGTGGAATTTGAACTGATGGATGTGGTGCGCAGGCTGCGGTCAATGGGCAAAGAGTTTGACCCACCTACCAACGGTCAGGTGCTGGATACCTTTGAGAAATACAACATGACACCACCACCCAATGACGATGTGGTGAATCTTGCTGTTACGCTGGGGCGTTCTGCCCATGAACATCGGCAGCCCCAGTTGGAGGGTCTGTTCTATCGCGTGGCGTATGATATGACCAATGATCCCGGGTTCAAGGAAATCCTTGACAATATTGACAAAGAGCTGCAAGAAGCGGCTCAATAATAACGGTGTTGCCGATTACGGCTACGCACCATGATATGATTTGGAGGATACTTTACTTATGTTAGCACAGGTCATCTTGCAGATTCTGCTGATCGCACTTAACGCGGTATTTGCCTGCGCGGAGATCGCGATCATCTCCATCAACGACACTAAGCTGGAACATATGGCGGCAGGCGGTGATAAGCGCGCCGTTCGTCTGGTAAAGCTGACTTCGCAGCCTGCAAGATTTCTGGCAACCATACAGGTCGCCATTACGCTGTCTGGTTTCTTGGGCTCCGCATTTGCAGCGGATAACTTTTCTGTGCATTTGACCAGGTGGATGGTTTCTGTTGGAGTGCCGCTCGCGGAGGACACACTGGATACCATTTCGGTGCTTCTCATTACGATCCTGCTGTCGTACCTTACGTTGGTATTTGGTGAACTGGTGCCGAAGCGTGTTGCTATGCGCAATGCGGAGAAGATAGGGCTGGGGCTTTCTACACTAATCTCGTTTATTTCTGTGGTGTTTAAGCCTTTGGTTTCTTTGCTGACAGCATCTACCAATGGCATTTTGCGCTTGGTTGGCGTTGACCCCAACGCAGAAACAGAAACTGTGACCGAGGAAGAAATCCGCATGATGGTAGATGTCGGCAGCGAAAAGGGAGCGATCGGCGATACCGAGCGCGAAATGATCCAGAATGTGTTTGCGTTTGATGATATTTGCGTGGAGGATATCTGCACGCACCGTACCGATACCGACTTTCTCTCGACCGAGGAAGATGTGGATGGTTGGCGCAAGATGATTTATGATAGCCGTCACAGTTTCTATCCTGTTTGCGGTGAAAACAGCGATCGAATAGTGGGCGTGCTTTCTGCGGCGGATTATTTCCGTTTGGAGGACAGAAGCCGCGATGCTGTCATGGCGTTGGTAAGACCTGCGTATTTCGTACCTGCTGCTATGACCGCCAATGTGCTTTTCACGGAAATGAAGCGCAATCACGAGCGCTTTGCCGTGGTGTTGGATGAATATGGCGGTACCGCAGGTGTGATTACACTGACGGATCTCATTGAGGAGCTTGTGGGCGATCTTGGAGATGATGAGGAAGCGGATATCGAAACCGAGATGACACAGATCGACGAGAATACATGGAAAATCGGTGGCGGTATGCGGCTGGATGATCTCCATGAGGCACTAGGTATCCGCCTGGAAGGCGATTACGATACACTCAGTGGATACCTGTTCGGGTCGCTGGGCAGTATCCCCAAAGATGGCAGCCATCTGAAGCTGACAACAGATCAGATTGAAGCAGAAATTCTGAATGTGCGCAATCATAAGGCAGAAACCGTTTTGGTGAAGCTGCGTGAGCCGCAACCACAAACGCCCGAAAGCGAAACATGACATAAGCCCGTAGTAATGATGCAATGTACTACGGGCTTTTTGTATTAGTGCAGCCAGAATCATGGACTTTTGTGTTTGGAAAACAATTGAAAAAACGGTGATAAATCGTTCGAAACGAGAGAAACAGTGTGAGCAGTTTTGGCAAAAATGTAGAAATAGCAAGGGATTGATCGTAAAAATGAGAAAAGCCCTTGCAAGTTTCAAACGATTGTGCTATAATACAATAGATACACTGTGAAAAAGGGTACTATGCCGATTTACAGTTGGCACTCAGAATAGAAATGTGAGGGTTATATCATGCTGGAAGAGAAGAATATCAATCTGGTACTGAAAGAGGAAACCGCAGACGAAAAGCCGTTGCTGACACTGCATGGAATAGTGCGGCAGACGAAACGGTTTATGGCACTGTGGCTGGTGTGCGCGCTGGCACTGGGCGTGATCGTAGGCTGCAGCTCGCTGTTTTTGACAAAAAGCACCGTGAAAATCAGTGCCGCAGTTGAGTTCACTTTCAGCGGCGTGGAGGACGGCAAAGATCCTGCTGGCAATGAGTTCGATGCTGCAAAGCAATTACGCTCCCCCATTGTGCTGAAAAATGCATTGGAGTCCCTTGGATATACCAACGAAAAATTGAATGTCGATGATTTGCGCGATGTGCTTAATGTCAACGGCGTGGTTCCCGAGGATGCCATTGATGAGTTGACCGCATATAAGAGCGTGCTTGATGTCAGCGTCAATGGAGCTATGAGTGCTGCACAGGCAATGCTGAATGTTTCGTATCATCCTAGCCGTTACATCATCAACTTTGTTCCAGCGAAAGTGGAACTTTCTGCCGAAGAAGGCGTAGAGGTAATGAACGCGGTTCTGAACGCGTATAAGCAGTATTTTTATGAAACTTACGGCTACAACAAGGCACTGGGCGTTGCAGTGCTTGCCATTGACTACCACGATTACGATTATGAGCGCGCTATTGAAGTGTTTGATACCTCTTTGGAATCCGCGCAGAATTATGTCGATTCGTTGGCAGAAGAGGATACAACAGGTTTCCGTTCCGTGGAGACTGGTTATTCCTTTACCGACCTCGCCAATGCCATCGGTACCTTGCGCGAGGAGGATTTGGGCTGGATTACTTCCTATGTGACTATTAATAATGTCACTAAGGACAAGGACATGCTGCTGACCTATTATGCATACCTCATCGAAAACCTGACCCTAAAAAAGACAGAAGCGGAAACCAATCTGATTTCTGTGCAGGAATCCATTGACAAGTATATAAAAGACTCCATTGTTGTGGTTGGCGGAGAGCAGAACGGCAAAGATCTAACGCTCTCACAGGCTTCTGAACAGTACGACAAAATGATTAACAGAAAGCTGGAAACACAGGCAACCATCGCTGAGTGTACCAAGGATATCGCTTACTATGAGCAGCGTGTTGCCGAGTTGCGCATGACCAACTCTATTGCAACCAGCTCGCAGATGCAGGAGCTTGACGAGAAAATGGATAAGCTCTATGGCAAGATCACAACTTTGCTGGGAACCGTGGACGCTACTGCTGCAGAGTTCTATGAGAATGTCGCTTTCCAGAATGCTTACTCTGTGATTGTGCCCGCAGCTGCGGAGCGTAGTACAGTCGTGCGTAATACGATTACGACCGTGCTGGTGCTTGAGGTTCTGCTGCTCGTTGCCTTTGCCGCAATCATCGTGATCCGTGCATTTGTGTTGCAATATCGTGAGAACCATCTTGCGAGTGCAGTCGCATCTTCCGTGGATGAAACAAAAGCTGAAGAAATTGTGCTGGCTGTAGCAGATGAGAAGGACACCGAAACAAAGGGTAAAAACAGCAAAAAGAACAACTAAAATTATTTGCCTTGAAGCGAAAAAGCAGGATACCGCCATTTGATTGCAAGAGAAAGTGCGTATTCTGACTGTCTGTATGTTTGTTGGTAAAGAGGCTGAGTACGCCGATGGTGCACCATTGGCACGAGAAATTATTGATAAGTGCTGGTTTGTGAATGAAATCTCGGGCAGGGCGATCAAATTGCGACTGTGACGAGGAAAGTTCCTTCTAAGCTAGCAATAGTTAGGAGATGTACGCAAATGGATTTGGCACAAAAGAGAGTGATACCTTTCAGTCCTCCCGATATTACTGAAGCGGAGATCCTCGAGGTCAGTGAGGCACTTCGTTCTGGTTGGATTACCACAGGCCCGCGTACCAAGCAGCTTGAAAGAGAAATTGCAGCTTTTGTTGGCGCAAATCGCGCAGTTTGTCTGAATTCACAGACCGCCTGCGCTGAAATGGCTTTACATATTTTAGGGATCGGCGCAGGCGATGAAGTCATTGTTCCTGCGTACACCTACACGGCAACGGCGTCTGTTGTATGTCATGTAGGTGCAAAGCTGGTGCTTGTCGACGTGCAAAAAGAGAATCTGGAAATGGATTATGACGCGCTGGAGAAAGCAATTACGGACAAGACAAAAGCGATTATTCCGGTTGATCTTGCTGGCATCCCATGCGATTATGACAGAATCTTCTCTATCATTGAGGCAAAAAAAGCTCTATTTAAGCCGACAAATAAGATTCAGGAAGCAATCGGAAGAATTGCCGTCTGTGCTGATACAGCGCATGCATTCGGTGCGAGCTGGCATGGTCAAATGGCTGGATCTATCGCGGACTTCTCTTCTTTCTCTTTCCATGCAGTCAAAAACTTTACAACTGCCGAAGGCGGCGCACTGACGTGGAGAAGTATTCCGGGCATAGATGATGAGGAAATCTATCATCAGCTTCAGCTTCTCAGTCTGCACGGACAGAGCAAGGATGCTCTTGCAAAGACGCAGCTTGGCGCGTGGGAATATGACATTGTTGGTACATGGTATAAGTGTAATATGACAGATGTCGTTGCGGCTATGGGTCTTGCTCAAATGAAACGTTACCCTGCAATGCTTGCAAAACGAAAAGAGATCATTGAACGCTATGATGCTGCATTGAAATCGCTTGGCGTTGAAACATTGGTTCACTATACCGATGCGTACCAGTCGTCTGGTCACTTGTACCTCACAAGAATCCACGGTATAACACCGGAGCAGCGTTCGGAGATCATTATCAAAATGGCGGAACTGGGCGTTTCCTGTAATGTGCATTATAAGCCCCTTCCACTGCATACGGCATATAAGAATCTTGGCTTTGACATCAAGGATTATCCGAATGCATATGCACGTTTTGCAAATGAAATTTCGCTCCCATTGCATACTTGCCTGACGGATGATGATGTGGCGTATGTGATTGCGTGCTATACGGAAGTCTTAAAGTCTTATATTGGGTGATTCGCATGGCGTGGAGAAAGTGGGAAGATTTGCCGAAATGGATGCAGTGCGATGAAGTACGCGCGTACTATGATATTCTGAACAAAAAGCAGTTCAGCATGAAATGCAAGAGGGTATTTGATGTTGTAACCGCATCTGTTTTGCTGGTTATCCTGTCGCCTGTTTTCGTGGTGCTTGCTGTTGCAATCAAGCTGGATTCACCTGGCCCAGTGTTCTATAAGCAGGAACGTATTACACAGTATGGAAAAAAGTTTCGCATTTATAAGTTCCGTACAATGGTCAATCATGCCGATAAGGTCGGTGCTGCGGTGACAGTCGATAATGACAGCCGTATAACGCGGGTAGGTGCAAAAATTCGAGATTACCGTCTTGACGAGATCGGACAGCTAATTAATGTGCTGAAGGGCGAGATGAGCTTCGTTGGCACTCGTCCGGAAGTCATGAAATATGTGAAATGCTATACACCAGAAATGCGTGCAACACTGCTCCTTCCAGCAGGTATTACGTCTGAGGCAAGCATTCGATATAAGGATGAAAGTCAATTGCTGAATACGGCAGATTGTGTCGATAAAGTCTATGTAGAACAGGTGCTTCCTAAAAAAATGGAATGGAATCTTGAGAGTATCAGGAGATTTCGTTTATTGGAGGAAGTTTTGACAATGTTCAGGACAGTCGGCGCGGTTATGGGGGAGAAACATGAATAATAAAACAAACATTGTACATGCAACAACACGAGAGCTTCAAGAAAAAATGCTTGAAATGCTGCTGTATTTTGATGCGTTTTGTAAAGAACATGGCCTCATGTATTATGTTTGTGGAGGGTGTTTGATCGGAGCTGTCAGACATCACGGTTTTGTTCCGTGGGATGATGACATTGATTTGTTCATGCCTCGCCCAGACTATGAAAAGCTAGCAAAGATCTGGAATCAAACTGCGGATACAAGCAAGTATGTTTATTGCCGTACCACCCGAACCAAAGTGTATCATGACGGTGGTGCTTCTGTTCGTGATATTCGTACAACAGAGATTAACCGTCACAGTGTCAATGAGGATATTTGTCACGGCATTGCATTGGAGATTATGCCGATTGACGGATGCCCGAAATCAAAAATCCAGCGCGGATGGCAGCTCCTTAATGCATTCCTGTTTAGCCTTTTTAATGTTCAGCGGCTCCCTGATAACAAGGGCGGCATGATACGTTGCATCACTGGTATTGCTTATAAGATTGTAAAAACGCCCGATGCGAGATATAAGATCTGGAAGAAATGCCAGAAAAACATGACCAGATATCGCTGGGAAGATTGCGATGAGGTAACGGAGTTGATTGGCTCAATCAAAGGCATGATGCTTCGCCACCCGAAGAAGGATTTTGACCATGTTGTCTATCTGGACTTTGAAGGGCACAAAGTGCCTGTCATGGCGGGCTATAAGCGTTATCTATCAGAAATATGGGGCGATTATATGAAGCTTCCGCCAGTAGAAAAGCGTGTTGCAAAGCATGATGCCGTTTATCTTAGCACCACTGAACCCTATAAACAGTTTAAAGGACAATATTATTGTGTGGAGGGCGTTGAGAAGTGAATGTTGCAGTAATTTTTGCTGGTGGAACTGGTCAGCGGATGAGAGCGAAAACAAAACCGAAACAGTTTCTGGAACTGCACGGAAAGCCGATCCTCGTTTATACGATTGAACATTTTCAACGCCACAAGGAGATTGATGGAATCGTACTGGTGATTTTGGAGAGCTGGATTGATTATTGCAGGGAACTGATCGATACCTACCACCTTACAAAGGTAAAGGCAGTTGTCGTGGGCGGGAAAACTGGTCAAGAGTCGATCTATAAAGGTCTTACTGCGGTGGAAAAGCTGTTTGGCAGCGAGAAAGTTACGGTTTTGGTGCATGACGGCGTGCGTCCGCTCATTGATGAGCAGACGATTACCGATGCACTTCTTTGCGTGGGCGAACATGGTAATGCAATTACTGTTACGCCGGCAATCGAAACGGTTTCCGTGACGGATGAGAATGGCATGATCGTAAATGTAATGGAAAGATCACAATGCTTTATGGCTAGAGCGCCACAGTGTTTCCAGCTTTCAGATTTGCTTGGTTGCCATCGTAGAGCAATCAAGGATCAGAAGGAGTTTATTGACTCTGCAAGTATGATGCGCTATTACGGTTTTGATCTTTATACAGTCGAGGGTGCAATTGAAAACATCAAAATCACTACGCCTTCCGATTTTTATCTTTTTAGAGCGATTGTTGATGCGAGGGAAGACTCACAAATCTTCGGTTGAACCACATAAGGAGGGCACGATATGGCATCTGGGATTATGAATGAGGATTTTGAACGCATAGCAGAAAGTTCGTGTATTCCGTGGTCACGGCTCAGAAATAGCAGCGTTTTGGTGACTGGTGCGACTGGCTTAATCGGTTCTACGGCGGTCAAAGCGTTGTTGTATGCAAATCAGCGGCACGCTTTGCATTTAGAGGTATACTGCCTTGTTCGCAATCTGGAAAAGGCTGTATGCATGCTTCAAGAGTATTCTGCTGAAACAGGACTGCATTTGATTTCGCAGACTGTAGAAACTCCATTCGAGCAGGATGTACATTTTGATTACATTATTCACGGTGCTTCTCCTACTGCGAGTGCGTATTTTATTGAGCATCCTGTTGAAACAATGCATACCGCGATAAGCGGCACAAGAAATATGTTGGAGCTGGCAGTCAAAAATCAAGTGAAAGGTTTTTTGTATCTTTCCAGTATGGAAGCCTATGGCAATGTTTCTGATGAGCGTGTGCTAAAGGAGAATGACTTGGGCAGCATAGATCTGGGCAATCTGCGAAACTGTTACCCCGAGAGTAAGCGTGTCTGCGAACTGCTAACAACAGCGTATGCGAGGGAGTATCAGATTCCAGCCATGAATATTCGCCTCGCACAGACCTTTGGCCCTGGCGTTTCTATAGATGATAAGCGAGTATTTGCTATGATGGCTCGTTGTGCAATGAATCAGGAGGATATCGTTCTTTTGACCAAAGGCGAGAGCAAACATTCGTATTTATATACTGCGGAGTGCGTGGAGGCACTCCTTTGCGTCATGTTGAACGGTACTGCTGGCGAAACATATAATGCTGCAAATCCAGATACCTACTGCTCGATCTATAAAATGGGCGAAATGGTTGCTGAAGAGTTCGGCGATGGAAAGATCAGGGTGCGAGTTGTCGAATCTGATCAAAGTAAATATCCCATACCAGGCTTTTTGAATCTCAGCATTGACAAAATATCAGCCCTTGGCTGGGAACCGAGAGTGTCCCTTCGCGAAATGTATGCAAGAATGATGAAGGCAATGAACGAAGAAGGAAGTGATAATGCGTGAAGCGAAGCGGCTGTAAGAAGATCGACTTTGTAATACCATGGGTCGACGGGAATGACCCCGCGTGGCAGCAAGAAAAGGCGAAATATTCTGGAAAGCCTGCTCCAACCCAGGATGCCAGGGATATTCGATTTCGGGACTGGGGACTTCTGCGTTATTGGTTTCGTGGCATTGAAAAAAACGCACCATGGGTGAACAGAATCTATTTTATCACTTGTGGGCATTTTCCGTCATGGTTGAATACGGAGCATCCAAAACTGAAGTGTGTCAAGCATAGCGATTATATGCCCTCTGACTATCTTCCTACTTTCAGCTCACATCCGATTGAGTTGAATATGCATCGGATCAAAGGCTTGTCTGAGCATTTTGTCTATTTCAATGATGACTTTTATTTGTTGAATCCAACTGTTCCAGAGGACTTCTTCGTGGATGGATTACCGTGTGATTGTCTGATAGAGAGTGCAATCACGCCAAGAATCGGTGAGTTCTCGTCGATTCTGTGCAAAAACGTTGGAGTTATCAATGACCATTTTTCAAAAAAAGAAATTTATAAACAGGTGGGTAAAGTCGCAAAACTGAGTTATGGTAAATTGCTTATTCGAACAATGACAATGCTCCCATACCATCACATAATGGGTTTTTATAATCCGCACATTTGCCAATCGTTTCGCAAATCAACATTTGAAGAAGTGTGGGAGGCGGAATTTAGCACGATCGACTGGACATGCAAAAATAGATTTCGTGATCTAAATGATGTAAGTCAATACCTTATGCGATATTGGGCACTTTGTAAAGGTGAGTTTTACCCTTCCGCCCCTATTGGAAAATACATGAATCTTAGCGAAGACATATCAAAAATCTGTCATGCAATTGTTACCCCCGCGTCGGATCTTAAGGTTCTTACGTTAAATGACGCAGCTGACGTTGTTGATCTTGAACACAGGATGAAAATGGTTCAAAAAGCGTTTTCTAAGAGGTTTCCTGAAAAATCGTCTTTTGAATTGTTTGATTTGGTGTAAGATATGGTAAGAATAGGGCGTCATTTTCGGTCTTCAAGCTTTTTTTCTTTTTTGTGCTGGGAGTGCTTGATTTTCGTTATCGAAATGTTCTTTGTGATTGCGCCAATTACTTCCAGTTATATCCATATGGCGATTGTTATGCTACTCTCGGTCGCTGGAGCTGCTCTTGCGGCTTTTTATTCGAAAAAGAATGCGATAAAAATGGATTTGTTTCTAGTTTCGTTCCTTTGTTTCCATATTTTCGTTTCACTTCGTGCTGTAATGACTGGGACAAACAGAGCATATACAGATTTGCTGTTTTATTGGTGCGGGCTGATGATTGTAATCCTGGCGCACCTTCTGCCAATCGACGGATATAAAACCGAAGAAATAGTAATGAAAAGCTTAATATTCTTTGGACTATTTTTTTCGGCTGGCGTTTTTTTGCAGATGATATTTACCGATCAGTTCTTGAAATATCAACTACCGATGCTGGAAAGTGAGTACAGCAGTTCCCTGCGTAGGCAGGTAGTATTTCATCAGATGTTTACCGGGTGGACAACACAGACATTTGCGACGTGCATCAATTTGATGTTAGGAATTTATGCGTCTTTATTGGCATGGGAGAAGAAACACTCCAAACGATATATTGCAACCGCAGCCGTAATGTTTGTTGCCGTCCTGTTAACTGGCAAACGAGGCCCGCTTATTTTCATGATCTTAGCATATATTCTGGCAAATATAATTCTAAGCGGCTCTTTTAATAAGGTAATAAAGTCGATTTCAAAATATGTGATTTGTGTATTAATAGCCATCGTTGGACTGTTTGGCTATGTGACGATCTATGGTAGTACAAGCCGAAATTCAATCGTCCGCTTAATAGAGTTATTCAATGATTCAGGCTCTGGTCAAGATGTGTCAAATGGTCGTTTTGAATTATGGGGACTTGCGCTGAAACTTTTTTCTTCGTCACCAATATTCGGCGTCGGCTGGAGGCGTTACCATGAACTGGCACTCGTCTACTTGCATGAGGATATAGAAACTCATAATGTTTATTTGCAGTTACTTGCCGAATGTGGGATTCTAGGACTTGTGGTTTATTTGATCCCAGTATTAAGTGGATTGTTTTTTACAATCTCATATTTAAAAAGAATGAGAGCATTCAGAAGAAGCAGTATTTATCAGCTCATGAAACTCTCTTTGGCTGTACAATTGTTTCTTTTCTTTTATGCATTTACGGGAAACACATTATATGATTATTGCGCTCAAATATGCTATTATTTCGCTTTTGCAATATGTACATACGCCAAAAGTCATGCGAAAGTATCTTGGAGGGAAATATGTCAATGGATAAAATAGTGATGTATATGCATGGCGGCAGCGAAAATCATGGGTGTGAGGCAATTGTCCGTTCAACTACTGCCCTGATAGGAGTGCCAGCTGTGCTGTACAGTAGAGTACCAGCGATGGACATTCGATATCATTTGGATGACATCTGTGAGGTGCGCCCGCGCTGTACGGAAATAACTAGATATACTCCGCAATGGTTGGTCAGGCAGGTACGTAGACGTATTTTGCACGATCAGCTCGCTTTTGTCCGTCATAATTACCAAAATGTGATTGAACAGGCTGAGCAGAGTGCACTGTACCTTTCGATTGGCGGTGATAATTATTGCGGCGATCTCGTACGGGCGTTGCAGTATACCAATCAACAATTGAATGCCCGGAATGTGAAAACTGTTCTTTGGGGATGCAGCATTGATCCGTCCTATATGGAGAAAGCAGAAAATGTTGCTGATCTAAAGCGATATGCTCTCATCTTTGCGCGGGAGCGTATCACCTATGATGCGCTAATTGCTGCTGGACTGGAAAAAACAGCAAGACTCAGCTCCGATCCTGCTTTTACGCTCGGACAAGAGGAGATTTCACTCCCCGAGTTGTTTAGCAAACGAAAGATGATTGGTGTCAATATTAGTCCGTATGTGCAAAAGAATGGCGCGGTGAACTTGGTTTATGACAATTACCGACGGATGATTCAGCAGATCATAGAACGTACAGAATACGGCGTGGTTCTAATTCCGCACGTTGTCTGGAGCGAGAGCGATGACAGGATTCCGTGCCAGAAGCTGCTGGATGATTTTCGCGATACTGGCAGAGTTGTCATGCTCGGTGACTATAACTGTTGCCAACTCAAGTACTGCATTGCACGCTGCGAAATGCTTGTGACAGCTAGAACCCACGCCAGTATTGCAGCGTATTCGACCCATGTTCCAACGATTGTGGTTGGATATTCGATGAAATCCAAAGGTCTTGCTGAAGATCTGTTTGGCACAGCGGAACACTATGTAGTCAATGCATGGGATATGAAAACCGATGGTGTGCTTGCGGATGCATTCAGCTGGCTCGATGCGGAAAAGGAAAATGTGCGCAATCACCTTTCGGAAATCATGCCTGGTTATATTCAAAGAGTGCGCGATGCAAGTGCAGAGATCCAGCAGCTGATGAAAGTGAACTGAATCTTTGCGCTTTCGTTACCGAAAGGATTGTCTATCATGAAAAAATCACAGATCAGGCTTGGTGCCGTCTTGTCTTACCTGCAAATGGGCGCGAATATCGTCATACAGCTACTGTTCACGCCAGTCATGCTCAAACTCTTGGGTGAAAACGAGTACGGACTGTATCAGACGGTTTCTTCCACGATCTCCATGCTCTCCATTTTGAATCTCGGCTTTAACAGTGGCTATGTCCGGTATTATGCAATATACAAAAAGCGTGATGACAAAGAGGCGATTCAGAAGCTGAATGGGTTATTCCTGATTATCTTTGCCATTCTCGGCGCAGTCGCGTTGTTCTGCGGTCTGTTTGTGTCGTTCCATCTCGATCTGGTGTTCAAGGAGGGTCTGACGGCAGATGAATATGCAATTGCAAGAGTGCTGATGATCCTGCTGTCTATTAATCTGGCCTTTACCTTTGCTATGACCGTGTTCAACAATATTATCTCGGCGCATGAGCGATTTATTTTTCTCAAGCTGGTTGCGATGCTGAAAACTGTTTGCAGCCCGCTGATCACATTGCCGCTGCTGCTGGCTGGCTACCGTTCGATTGCAATGGTTACGGTGACTGTCATTGTTTCATTCCTTGCAGACGGACTGTACATGGTTTATGTGCTGTTTATCATGAAGGAAAAGTTCGTCTTTCATGATTTTGAAAAGGGCTTTTTCAAAACGCTGTTTGCATATACGGCGTTTATCGCTATGAATACGATCATTGATCAGATTAACTGGAATATCGACAAGCTGCTTCTCGGACGGTTCAAGGGGACAGCAGAGGTTGCGGTTTATTCAATCGGCTTTACGCTGTATCATTGCTACCAGCTTTTCTCGACCTCGGTTTCTGGTGTTTTTTCTCCGCGTATTCATAATATCGTAACAGCACTGCACAACGATGAGAAAAAGGAACGTGCAGCACTGACGGATCTGTTTATCAAAGTTGGCAGGATTCAGTTTATCATTCTGGGGCTGATTGCGACTGGCATTATTTTTTTCGGAAAGTATTTCATTGTTTCAATTTGGACAAAGAGCCAGGCGATGAGCAGTGCGTACTATGTTTCCCTATGCCTTATCCTTCCTGCTACGATCGCCCTTGTGCAGAATCTCGGCATTGAGATTCAGCGTGCGCAGAATCGGCATCAGTTTCGTAGCATTGTTTATTTGGGAATGGCATTCGTCAACCTTGGTCTTTCCATTGTTCTCTGCCAGCGCTATGGTGCCGTTGGCAGTGCAGCGGGAACGGCGGTTTCACTCGTTTTTGCAAACGGATTAATCATGAATATCTACTATAATAAGAAATGCAATATTGATATTCCTGCATTCTGGAGGAGCATTCTTCGGTTGTCTGTCGGGCTGATCATTCCTGTACTTTGCGGTGTTGTGTTGATGCGGTATGTGGAGATCACCTCTATTTGGATGTTTGGCGGATTGGTTGCAGTTTATTCCGTGGTTTACTGTGTTTCCATGTGGCTGTTCGCAATGAACAACTATGAAAAGGAACTTGTACTGAGTGCCGTTCGTAAATTGTTCAGAAGGAGACGGATCCATGCTTGAGATAAAAGAAAAACAACTGTGTAGCGGATGTCATGCATGTGCAAATGTCTGCCCGAAACAATGTATCCGAATGCAAGCAGATGCGGAGGGGTTTCTTTATCCCGAAATTGACAAGATGCAATGCGTGGACTGTCATCTTTGTGAAAAAGTTTGCCCCATTCTGAACAACAAATGCTGCGCGCAGCAGAGTTTACAAGATGCCTATGCGGCATACTGCAAGGACGATGCGGTGCGGATGAAGAGTTCTTCTGGTGGTATTTTTACGTTGCTGGCAGAGCAGATTCTCGAGCAAGGAGGGGTTGTGTTTGGCGCAGCACTTACAGAGGACTGTCGCTCTGTACGGCATATCGGCGTTGAAACGAAGAAACAGCTCGCCCTGCTGCGCGGTTCGAAGTATGTGCAGAGTACGATCGGAATGACTTATCGTGATGCAAAGACGTTTTTGGATGCTGGCAGGCTGGTTTTCTTTACTGGAACGCCATGTCAAATCAGCGGGTTGTATGCGTATTTGCGCAGAAATTATGATAATTTGATTACGCAAGATTTGATCTGCCACGGTGTTCCCTCTCCGAAGGTTTGGGAACGATATGTTGAGCTGCGTGAACAGCGTGAAGGTGCGAAGGTGACAGCAGCGTCTTTTCGAAGTAAAGTAACCGGTTGGAAGGTGTATTCCCTTTCACTGACATTTGAAAACGGAACAACTTCCGCAATGACAATTCAAGAAGATCCGTACATGAAAGGCTTTTTGGCGGATCTTTATCTTCGTCCAAGTTGTCATGCATGTGCTTTCAAGACGACGCAGCGGCAGGCAGATCTCACGCTGGCGGATTTTTGGGGTGTGCAGAATGTGTTGCCTATGCTGGATGACAATCAAGGCACCTCGGTGGTTTGGCTGCATTCCGAAAAAGGCAGGGCAATCTATGAGAAAATTATGCCGCAACTGAAGAGCGAGAAAGTTGCAATCAAACAGGCACTCGTATATAATGCCGCTGCCGTGACCAGTGTACCAGAGCCATCAGGACGCAAGCGGTTCTGGGCAGTTTTTGCGGATGATTTTCCATTGGATGCGGTGAAGCGACTTTCCAAGCGGACGTTATGGCAGCGCGCACAGCGATATCTTTCAAGGATGAAACGTAAAATTATGTCATAAAAAGGAGGGCTACATGTATCGGCTGCTATCAAAATATCGTGGGCAGATCATGGGTGTTGCCTCGATCATGGTTGTCTTGCATCATTTTGTTGTGGAGTTGTACCCAGATCTTCATATTCCAGGAGTAACTGTGATTCTGGGGCGTGGCAATATCGGTGTTGATATTTTCTTACTGGTTTCTGGCATGGGATTGTGGTTTTCCATGTCTAAGGATGATAATACGAAACGTTTTTATCTGAAGCGAATCCGCAGGGTTCTTCTGCCAGCACTGGTCATTACTCTGCCATATTGGATTTGGTTTGACTTGTTCTTTCAGAGAAGTGGTATCTTTCGTTTTGTTTTAGATTGGACAGGCTTATCTTTTTGGACACATGGTGTCACAACGACATGGTATGTTTCGTTTATCATAATATGCTATTTATTCTATCCGCTGATTTTTCGTCTACAGAAAAAGAACCGTAGTCTAATCTCTGGCTGTCTTTGTTCCTGATTGTCATCTGTTCTCTGCTTGCTTTTGTGATGCCGAGCATCTATGAAAAATATGAGATTGCACTTACGCGAATACCCGTCTTCTTCATTGGATCTTACCTCGGAGAGTATGTGCTGAATTCGAAAGAATCGCCGTCATCTGGTAAACTTGTTCTTGATGTTTATACGATCCTTTCTGCGTTCGTTTTTGTGGCAAGTGTTCTAGTAAACGGCAGGAATCACCTGGTTGGTACTATGCTTTATCGCTATGGTTGCGGCGGAATTGCTATCCTGATTTGTTTCGTCGTGTGTTGGATCTTTGACAAATGGAAGATGAAGCCTGTTGCAAATATTTTTCAGTATTTTGGAAAGGTATCACTGGAATTATATCTTATACACGTTATGATTAGGAATATTGTTTCCAAATCTCCGCTTGGTGGTTTTACTGAAACGCAACAGCGTATGGTGGTTATTGTGTCTTTTGTGCTGATTTCGATTGCTGTGACGTGTTTTGTCTGCTATCTGAAAGATATGATAGAGTACGGCTCTAGAAAGAAGAAAGTACCCGTCAAATAACCCATGCTCCAAAACAAAAGAACAGGCTCACCGATTCACTTCGGTGAGCCTGAATGTGTATTATGGGTCAAAAGGCAGAAAAGCCGTCCTTGCCATTTTCATGCATATGCTTACAAATTGGGAATTACTCAGCGGTAGTTGTTTCAACGGGAGCGGTAGTGGTGTCGCTGCTTTCCACGCCAGTACCAGTTACGGTGAAATCAACCTCGACAGTCTTCCAGCTTGCAAAATCCGAAGGTGCAATGATCTGGGAGCTGTACTCGCCCATTTCGGTGGTGCCGACAGGGCCTGCTGCGGTGTGTGCATCATCGGGCAGCTTGTTGACCCAAGAGTTGTAGATATTTGCGCGCATTTCCTCGCCGTCATCGGAGGAGGTGTAGTTCTTTGCGGTCATTTCAACAGCTTTGCCATCCACACGGATTTCAGTTACCTCAATGCTCATATTGGGGAACAGCTTGGTGCCGTCGATAACCTTGATTGCAGCAAAGGAAACGCCACCGCACTCCAACTCGCCGTTGGCATCGCCAGTTGCATCGTAGCGAATTGCATTGGTATCACCAGTAATGCTGACAGTGTACTGACCGTCGCCAGTAATTTTGGAAACGCCTGCGGCATAAGTCAGAAGAGTGTCTGTAGTACCATCGTAGCCCAGATAGAACTGACCATCGTTGAAATACAGGAATGCATCACCAGACTCGGCAGCAACGGCTTTTTCAAACTCAACAGGAGCAGAAGGCGCGGTGCTGACGGTGGCCGCTGGGGTAGTGGAAGTTGTTGTAGTTGTAGAGGAAGTTGAAGAAGAGCCAGAGGAATCTGCGGTGGAAGTAGAACTTTCATCGCCGCAGGCAGTGCAAACGGTAAGCGCCATAATAGCAGCGAAGGTAGCTGCAAACAGCTTCTTGGATTTGGTCATGATTGGTTACCTCTTTCTGATTATTTATATTCGTGCGCACCAGACCGCGTAGACCTGTAACAGCGATATAGCACAACACCATACGATATATGGTACACTATTTTTAAAAAAATCGCAAGTGGTAAATCGAACAAAGATAAAGGATATCTTTTGCGCGATTTTTGTGAATGTATACGAATTGCGGTCGCAACACGATTGTTTTTTGCTCTGTAGTGGCGGAATATGGCGATGTTTTCGCAGGAAGATCTCTATTTTGGATACAAATGGTAAAAAACAGGGCGTAGCGGTGCTGAATCGTGCATATAGTTATACGGAAAGTTTTTTTTAATTCGGTATTTACAAATCGTCTGAGATGTGTTATAATAAGTGAGCGAATCATTGTGCTTTTTGGAAGCTTTTGTCTGCTAATGCCGGAGGTCGCACATCTGCGTATTGTATGTCATATACCGCGTGCAAACGTATAATAGTATATATGGGCAATGGGCAGATAATTGTTTCGGTAGCAAAAAAGGGGGAATGCTATGAAAAACGGGATTCGTATGTCTGATATTGCCAAAGAGCTTGGCGTCAGCGTGGTAACGGTATCGAATGCGCTCAATGGCAGAGGCGGTGTCAGCGATGATATGCGGCGCAAGATCAGAGATCGAGCATCCGCACTGGGATATCGCCCGTCTGCGCCCCGTTCGCCCAGAAAAAACAATGTACAGCCCATGGAAGGTGGCAATATCGGCATTTTGACCAGCGAACGATTTGCGGGTGCGCGCGGCACTTTTTATTGGTTTTTGACTGCGGGCGTTTCGAAAGAGTTAACGCAATCAAATCTGTATGCAGTTTATGAGAGTGTTTCCGCTGCTGATGAAGAGAACTGTGTTCTGCCACGCATTGTTGCAGAGCGGCAGGTCAGGGGCTTGATCGTGGTGGGGCAGCTCTCCAGAGCCTATCTCGATAAGCTTGCAGCAATGCATCTTCCACTGTTGTTTCTTGATTTCTACAATAAACATAGCGATATTGACGCGGTGATCTCCGATAACTACTATGACAGCTACCTCATTACCGACCGCCTTGTGATGCTTGGGCATCGTGACATTGGGTTTATCGGCAATGTGACGGCAACCAGCAGTATCCATGACCGGTTTCTTGGCTATGTCAAATGCCTGATGGAGCATCGCTTACCTTATCGCCCTGAGTGGACACTCAATGATCGCGAGGACGGTGGTACAAACCTGATTCCCGTGCAGTTTCCTGAGGAGATGCCCACCGCGTTTGTTTGTAACTGCGATGAAACAGCGTTTCGCGTTATTGGTGAGTTGCAGCGTATGGGCTACCGCGTACCAGAGGATATTTCAGTGACGGGATACGATAACTATACCGTATCCGATATGTGCGTGCCCGCCATTACAACTGTTGAGGTCGATTTGACGGAGATGGCACATACCGCTGTGACGTTGCTGCTGGCAAAGCTGGAAAACCCTATGAAGCCTGCGGCACGCCATGTGATTCCTGGGCGTGTCATTATAAAAGATTCCATGGCGGCACCAAAGATGATGCAAAAAGAGTGAGCAAATTACGCACATAATCGTTGCTATCGTCAAAACGCATAAAATTTCGGCTTGAATTTTGTGCAAAAAGCGGTTGCAATTATGAATTTTTTGTGATATAATGACCATAGGTTCTTAGTGTGGCTATTGGTGTGCCCTGACGAAATCGCGATTTTGTTCGCACTTGCTTTCAAGATGCGATGACCTGCGGTTCGCCTAGGCTGCGCGCGGAAATACATGGGGCTTCCGTTTCGCTCAGCGGGATGCACCAAAACAATCAAACATTTGCAGCAGGAGGTGGTTTTATGCCAAGTTTTGCTTACACAGCGAAGGACGCTGCGGGTAATGTCCGTAAAGGCGTGATGGCTGCTGACGATGAGCAGGAGTTTCTGGCGAAAATCAGAGAAAAGGGAATGTATGTTACCGAATACAAGGAGCGACGCACTGAGGTCAAGACCGTTAAAAAGTTTAAGACCCCTGAGCTTGCGTTTGCAACCAGACAGATGGCAGCGATGCTGTCTTCTGGCCTGACCCTTGTGAAGGCATTGGACATTCTCTGTAAAGAGCAGGAGAGCGAAGCCGCGCGAAATGTGTGGCGGGATGTGTACGAAAGCGTCCAGAAGGGTGAGTCCTTCTCCGATGCGCTGGAGGTACACGGCAGTGTGTTCCCCACACTGATGACCTCCATGATCGCTGCCGGTGAATCGAGCGGCTCACTGGATGTGATCATGCAGCGTTTGAGTGACTACTACGCAAACCAGAACAAGATCTCCAACACCATCAAAAGTGCGATGGTCTACCCCGTGATTCTCGGTATTTTGACAGTTGCCGTCGTTATCGGCGTTTTCGTGTTCATTATGCCTACCTTTGAGGATCTGTACGATAACCCTGCGGATATGCCGGCGCTGTCACGTGGCATGATGAACATCGGTAAATTCCTGGTGGCAAGATGGTATATCGTGGTCGGCATCGTTGTTGTGATCGCGTTTGTTGCGATTTATGCGATGAAGCTGCCCGATGTTCGATTGAAATGGGATCGGTTTATTATCAAGGGACCAGGCTTTGGCAAGCTGGTTGTCAAAATCTACACCGCCCGTTTTGCACAGACAATGGCTTCCTTGTATTCCAGTGGTCTGCCGATGGTCGAGTGCCTGAAGCGTTCGGCAGATACCCTTGCGAACTCCTACATCTCAATGCGATTCCGCGAGATCGTGGATGAGGTTAAGAGTGGTGAAACACTGAGTTCTTCCATTCAAAGAGCTGATATCTTCGACTCCATGTTCTGCTCTATTATCTATGTTGGTGAGGAAGCTGGTGCGCTGGACGACATTCTGGAAAAGACCGCAGCCTACTACGATGAAGAAGCGGACTCCGCTGTCAAGCGTCTTTGTTCGCTGCTGGAGCCTGTGATGCTGATTATCATGGGTATCGTCATCGGATTGGTCTGTGCCGCGTTCTTCCCCGCACTGTACGACTCTATCGGCAACATCGAGTAACCGATCCCCGAAGCAACAACAAAATATTGCGATGTCGGCTCTGCCGTCTATGCTGTGAATGCCGACGGCAGCCGCACATCGTTTCATTCAATCAGAGAGGTGGAAATCGTAAATGCTTTCGTTTGATATTACCGACCGAAATATACGCATCATCAAGGGTGCTGAGAGTGGCGGCAAAATCCGCATCCACTCTGCCGCGACCCTCAACCTGGAAGAAGAGGTTATCGTCAACGGTCATGTCCGTGATGTACCCCGTCTGGCAACCCTGATCAATCAGGTGCTGCGCACGAATAAAATGGCTGATAAGGAAGCCATCGTCAGTATCTCCTCCAACATGACCATCTTCAAGGAGCTGCACATTCAAAAGGCTGCCAAGGAGCAGGACTTCATGAAAATGGTGCGTGCCGAGATGGCTGCCGCATTGGGTATCGATGATTCCTATTCCGTATCCTATATCATCGTGGGTGATTCGGATCAGCAGGAAGGCTCGCTGAAAATTCTGGCGACTGCCTGCCCCTATGAGGTTGTGGATTGCTACAAGCGTGTGTTTAATATGCTTCAGCTTTCCCTGCGCTCCGTTATGATCGGCTGCAACTGCATCACCAAGGTATTGCTTGCCGATACCAAGGTGAAGTCCAAGATGCCGCTGCTCGCTGTGCAGATCGACAACAACTTCATCTCGCTGAACTTGTACGAGAATGGTCAGCTTTCCTTCTCGCGTTTCGCTTCCATTTCCGCTGAGGACTATGACGATTCCGAGGATTACGTGTTTGAGGCAGTGAACGAGAATATCTTCCGTATGCTGCAATTCCAGAAGAGTAAGTCTGGCAGCGATGTCATTGAGAACGTGATCTTCTACGGTGATACACACGAGTATGTTCGTCTGACCAATGAGTTGGAGAAGATGGGCATCCGTACCAGCATCATCAATGTGCCGCCCCAGATCCACGGCTACGAGAATCTGGAGTTCTCCTCTTACGCAAACGCCATCGGCGCAATGTTTAAGCGTAATAAGGATACCGAGCATATCAACTTGCTGGAAACTGATACCGTCAACAATAACAAGATCAAATCCAACTCTACATACTACGTTCTTCTGGTCGGCAGCCTCGTTGCTTCCATCGCCATCTGCGGTATCGCATATGCCGTGCTTGCGATTCAGAACAGCAGCGTAAAGAAGGACATCACCGAGTTGCAGGAGAAGAAATCCAGCGCGTTGGCAACCGATTTGAACACACAGATTAGCGACCTGACCGCACTTTCCAAGAGTGTCACCTCCTACTACGATGGCGTGAACGATGCGTATCAGGCATATCTCAGCCGTCCGTATGTCCTTTCCGAGGATTATACCAAGTTTGAGGAAACCATCAAAACCGTTGTGCTGGAAGCCCATAAGGATCTGATTGCTGCTGATACAAGTATCAACAAGAACGATCCCGACTACAGCAACTACTATGTCATCGAAACAATGAACTACGATAGTGGCAAAATGACGGTGGATCTCAAGATCAAGGCGGAGGATTTGCCCCTGCAAACCATTCCCGCAAACTTGGTTCAGGCGTTGCGCGCCATGGATGAGGTTTACTATGTCGGCTATGAGGGCTACACGCTCGTAATCGAAAAAGCTACTGCAACTACGCCTTCCTTTGATGCCGATGGCAATCCCATTGCTGTGGGCAAAGAGGTCGAAAACAGGTATGTACAGATGTCCTTGACCATTGAGATGAAAGGCGATGGCGTAACCTATACTGAAGCAGAGGAGGCACCCTTTAAATGAAACTCGGATATCGTGATAGAATCATTCTTTTGGTCGTAATGGTGATCGTTGTATTCGCCATCGGCATCTTCGCGTTCATCAAGCCCAAGTGGGAGGAATTGGATACCAACAAAATTGCTCTGAAAACAGCACAGAGCGAATGGGATACGCAGCTGGTTAACTTTGAGCGTATCAATACCCTCCGTGATAGCATCAGCAAGCGATACAATGAGTCGCTGACACTCTGTGAGGGCTTCACCGATGAGATGGATTCCACCGAGCTGGATCAGTTCTTGCAGGAGAAGTTCATTAACATCGAGCAGTTCATTAAAAACGATGTGCAATTGAGCGGCTCATCCTCCATTTCCGATATGGGTACCGCAACGCTTGCTTACTACTACTATACCCCCAGCATTGTGACCTATCCGCTGTATGAGGCCGCTGATTTCGATGGCTCTCTCGCAAAGGCAGCACAGCAAAAATGCAAGGAGTCGATCATCCTCTCCGCACGTACCAGCCAGATCGTTGGCAACGGCAATGCGACCCTGACCTTCAAGATCAACAGACAGGATACGATGGCTCTCATTGATTCGGTTCGCAAGTATGCTGTGGATAACAAGGACGCAATGCTGCTGCAATCTGTTAACATCACCGATTTCGACTTCAATGGCGATCCGTTGGAGCGCGACAGTCAGGGTAACATCATCGGCACACCTCCTGCTACCACAGATGGCGAAAAGGAACTGGAGCCTGGGGACTACGGTTACACCGAAGTTGCCTTTGATTTTCAGGTGTACTACATTCAGGAGCCGACTGAGCCGGATGTTGGCGAAGCCTATGACAGCACTGTCTGGAATGGTGACGCATGGAGAAGCTATGTTTCCGAAAAAACGGCCGAATGACGCGGAAAGCCTTTCTGTATCCAGAAAGGCTTCCCATACTTGAAAGGTGGTTTCACTTATGGAACAAAATATGAAGAAAGGGAAGGTCAAGGGCACGGTTCTTTTTACCGTTGTCGCCGTGATGATGGTGTTGGTGGTCTTTCTGGTTTCCACACTGATTCTGACGACATCTGCCCAGCGTCGAACATACTATACGTACTTTGAAACGCAGGCGCAGTACGCAGCCAATGCAGCACTGGAAACAGTCCAAAACTCCGTTTACTCCAATGAAGCGTTCTTCAACTGGATGGCAAACGAAGCGAACGACGTCGGCGATGTTGCTACCATGGATGTGAATTTTGAGGACACGACCATTCCGATTTCGCTGACGAAGGAAGTCGACGGAAAGACTGTTCGATATGTCGAATGTCAGATTGAGCGTCTGGATGACGACTATTACTGGGATGAGAAGAACGTGCGAATCGTAAGCCGCCGTACATGGCAGATTTCTGCTACTGCGCTGGTCGGCAGCGGCTCTCAGGCTGCGGAATCTGTGCAGGCTTTCGTTGTATATGAGCCTGTTCGTGAGCGTATCGCGAACCCGAATAACGCTGGTGTTACCTGGGTGGGCACAGTTCCCGATGACGGCAACGGCAAGGGCGCGGGCGTGTTTGCGTCTTCGTTTAACAGCGGCAACGATAACGTTTCCGTTTTTGGCCCCGTGTATTCTGTGGGTACTGCGCCACTTGGTCGTACCAAGTATACTGTCCCTCCAACCATCATTGAGAACGAGGGTATCTATGTGGGTAGAGTGGTGTTTACCGAATCCATGCAACTGAAGACTACAAAATGGCTTACCGTTCAGAATCCTTACCAGGGACTGGAGGTGTATGGTAACTTTGACGTAACCAACCATATGCATATCCAGTCTGAGCAGACACCTGCTCCCACAAAGTACAATGAGCTTGGCTATGTTTATGTGGATGGCTTGCTTTCTGTTACTGGTGGTGCTTTTTCCATCGGTGGTGTTTCCCAAGGCGAGTCCATTACCCCTAGTGGAACCGATCAGCGTGTAAATCTCTATGCAGGTGGCATTCAGGCCATTAAGGCACTTACCGTCAATGGCGATATCTTTTTGCATGAAACGGAATTGACATCTTCGTACTCCGATACAGGTATAACCTATCTCGCGGCTTTTGTTGAGCAGAATGTTCAGAAAGCCAATTACGCCCACAAGGGTTATGCAGGCGGTGACCTGATTTGCGCAAATGCAGAGTTCAAGATTGACGGCCAACGCGGTCCTACTGTCGGTGGCGATTTCATCATGACTAACCCCGATGGTAAGCTGATTGTGCAGGGCAGCGGCGATACCAAGATTGGTGGTGCTTTGGTCTGTGCTGGTAAGCTGGTCATGAACTCGGACAGATCCATTACTGCGGCAGGCGGCGTCTATGTTGACCCTACTAAGGTGGAGATACAGAACGACTTGACCATTAACGACGTGAAGTTCAATAGCAAAGATGGCGTGAAAGAGATTACCGAGAAATTGGTGAAAGCTTGCCAAAATGCGACTGGCGCACAGGCAAGTTACGATCTCAATGGTGACACTAAGGTGACGGAAGCTGATCTTCATCTGAACACCTATAATAATGCTGTGATTGAGAGCCTTGGCGCAATGTCCTTCGTTTCTACAGCGGGTACAGATTCACACGAGCAGTATGTCAGCCTCGTAAAGCAGATGCTTGACTGTGAGCAGACCTATACGGATACCAATGGCAAAGAACATAAGGTTAAGGTCGGTCTGTATCCCTTCTGTAGCCGTCTGGATGAAATCTTTGAAACTTACATCCGCTGGGATCTGAAGCGAGATACCGAGGCAGCAGCAAGAGCCTTGCTGAACACTGATCCGCTCATTAAGGAGAGCAAGGATGCAGGGCATACTTGGGGTGTGAAGGAAAAAATGGACGGCGGAGATAAGATCTATGTGCCCTATACCACTACCCTCAACGAGAATGATCACGCTTTTATTGGCGAGATTGAAACTGGTGATGCAGCTAAGATCGCTTATGCATCTACGCCTGATGCGGATACCGAGTTGCCAAACGGTGCGCCTGCGCAGGTATTTGAGAAGCCGAGTCCATTGGGCACCTACAACTACCATTATCATGATGCAGAGGGTAAAGATCAGAGTGCTACAATTTCCAGTGCAATGTATATTGATACAAGCTGCGTACTGGATTTCACTCAGAACAGCAACGATTGGACGGACTTTGGAAATAAAGACAGTATTTTTTTTGTAGATCCTTCCGCGAAAGGCTATGATGCTGCAAACCCGCTGGTGATCATTATCAGAGGTCAATTCAGCAACGGTAGTTTGAACATCCTTGTCAATAACACCTATAATTATGCAAAGGGTAAGTATTATGCAGAACTTGACACCTTCACTGACCGCAATCAGGTTGTCATCTATTGGGATGATAGTTTCTGGGCGCAGAAGGCAAACTTCTACACAACTGGTTCTTACAATGCTGTGGCATTCGAAATGAAACTGGATTATGTCGCAAATCCTTACTACCCTGGTACAACCGAATGGGCAAATCTTCCCGTGGCGGATAAGTATAAGTTCGAGTATATCCCGAACACTACAATTTACATGGATGCAAGTAAGACCACTGCTTATCAGCTGACAAACAACTCCTTTATTTCCGCATTTGTCATTTCGCCTTATGCGTCGCTGAGAATGGACGCAGCAGGTGATTTGGAAGTGGAAACACTCTTCCGTGAAACACATGATTCCGAGAAGCTAAAATCCAAGGATTACGCAAACGAAATCTGCCTGATCGCGATCGGCGGCTTTGTATTGGATGATTTCTGGTCGAACAATGCTTCTTACATGGTCTATGCAACCGATGGTAACCGTCCTGGCAGTTATTCTGGCTCAGTAAAGCCTGGTAAGGTGGATGATACGGATGGTGACTTCCTCGTTAACGACTACAAGACCCCTGCTTGAGAAATGAGGTGATCAGATGAAACGCTATAAAGGTATGACACTGCTTGAAGTTGTCATTTCCATCGCGATTTTTGCGCTTCTTTCTTTGCTCATCGTGCAGTCAATCACCCAGATCAATACCATCATTCGCCGTACAACCGATATGAATGAGCGGATTTATCAGGAAAAGGTCTATGTCAATACCCATCAGACTGCATATATGGACGACGTAAAAACCTATGAGGCGAAAGCAACAAATCCGAAGCTTTCTGTGGCATATGGCGGCGTGGTGGTTCATCCCACCACGGATGCCATTGAGCGTGTGACCAAGAACGACGGCAGTAAGGAATCGATTGACCGTGATAATCGTCTGGACAGTAGTCTGCACTTCCGTTTTCTTGAATTCGGCGGTGTTACATCGTCCAGTGGTACGAGCGGCTTTAACACGGGCTTTATCACGATGGAGGCAAGAGGTTCATCTTTGCCCGAAATCGTCAGTGTGAAAATCAGTGGCGGTGGAACGCAGAAGGTTTATCAGCCTGGTACGACGAATGAAACGCAGAGTTACATTTTGAATGCGGATAACCTGATTGGCGGCGATGGCTTTGTGATAGATGGTGAAATGCTGTTCAAGGTTGAGTTTCCAAAAGAAACCTCTGTTGTGGAGATTGAGTGGAAGCTTCGACGTAACGGCAAGGAAGAAACTGCGAAATCTGTGCATACCTTCCCCGCAAATCGCTTGGATGCTAGCGGAAGCTACGAGACCGTTGGTAAGGCAACTGCCTACTACTATGACGGAACGGGCTTTGGTATCGTGAAATGAAGAAGACTCATTATGATGAAAGGAGTGACTGTATGAAGAAACGGCTTTCCGCTTTTACATTGATCGAAACGATCATTGTTATGGCGATTTTCTCCATGATCATGTTTAGCGTGATGCAGTTGATGGATCCGGTTTCTAAATATTTTGTCAGAGGCTCCAATTTTGAAAACTCCACGGCTTGTTTGGATAATATGCGCCGCTGCATTGAGGGTAACCTCATGTATGCCGACCGTATTCATGCCTACGCGGGTTTTGAACCCTATATCTATACCGACGGCAGTGTTGATATTGACGGCGATGGCAGTCCCGACATCTCTGGGGTGAAAGTTTCTACCTATGCGCCCAGTCCTGTTCTTAAGCAGCAGGTATCTGATTTCCATAGCACCTACTTCAAGGATCGCGTTTGCTTCGATGCGAGCGGTACAATCTATGTGCTGTGCTTCGATAACACTGAAATCATCTCAGATTCCTCGCTCAAGAATCTCACCCGCCTGAGCAGTTACAACGATATGCGACTGAATCAGGGAAAGATGCTTCTTTATGGGTTTAGCTACAACGCCGCGAAGGATGGTTCTGGTGAAGTTGCCTATACTCTGGATCTTGATCATCCCACGATTACAGAGTGGACAGTTAACCAGAAGCTCTACGGCAACTTTGACTACACCTTCTATCTCGGTATTGATGGCAAAAAGAGCGACGGCGCTGGCGGTCAGGTTTTGATGACTGACCCCGCCGAGCTGGTGAGCAACTACAACATGATCTTTACCGATTGCAAGATTCACATCAGCGTTACTGAGGTGAAAAGAGGTGCGACAGGGCAACTGGAGCGTGCGGGTGTTGCCGCAAGCTATCAGAATACTTACGCTTCGTTTATACTGGAAAATGCATTGCAGTACGGCGAAACTGCGTTTACCAATATCCCGCAGATGGACACAAAGATCCTTTACGACCGTACCAAAAACTATGCGGATATTACCGCGTATAAGCGTATCAGCATCGACCAAGTGCAGCAGCTGGCTAAAATGGGTGATGCGAGCCTGAGTACCTATAATTCGATTGCAGCGCTTTCACAGAGTGGCCCTGTCAGTAGTTTTTACTTTATTTTCACTACACCGGATTCCTGTATCAATGTGGATCCACTTGAGTGGGGCATTACCGTTTCCTAACGCATTGCAAAGAGATCAGACACAGAGAAAGGCAGCCGGTGTTGCCGGCTGCCTCTTTGTTTGAATGAACGATGTCATAGAATCTGTAAAATCATGCTGTAGTAGCTGTGCTGCTCCGGCTGTGGAAGTGTGCTGAGATACCAGTCGGTTAGCTGACTTCCGCAAATTGCACCAATCAGTAAGCCCATGCACAGATATGGGCCAAAAGCAAACTTCGAGTTACCAGTGACTTTTTTGATGATCAACCCGAAAATTGCTGCCAGAAGAATGCCGATGAATGCCGCAGGGACAACGCCCTTCCAGCCAAGGAAGAGCCCACCGCAGACCATCAGCAGTGTATCTCCCAACTCGATGCCGCGCACCTTTTCGCCGGTTTTCTTCTGATAGTAAATGCCGCTGATCTCACCGATGAGAAAGAACGGCAGGCTGATGCAGACGCTGCCAATCAGTCGTTCCACAATGGTGATATCGTTGAGAAAATGCGATGGAACTGTCAGAATCAGCATGACCGCCAATACGCGCAGATCAATTTCCATGGTGTCCCAGTCCATGAATCCAACCACGATCAGCACGGATGTGTACAGGCACATGATAATTGTGTTGATATGGAAGCCAAAAACAAGGTAGATCACTACATAGAGTAGCCCATTAAGCCCTTCTACCAGCGGGTATCTGCCAGAGATTTTCTCGCCGCAGCTGTGACATTTTCCCTTGAGGAACAGCCAGCTGAACACGGGGATCAGATCAATGGCACGGATTTTTGCGCCGCAGGTCATGCAGTGCGAAGAACGCTTGATCAGGGATTCATTTCGTGGCAGACGGATGATGACCACATTCAGAAAGCTGCCGATGATCAGACCGTATGCAAGCACCATGGGAATCGTCAGCAGGAAGAACGGTAGGTCGAAATACTCCCACTCCTCGCGGATGATGGGCTTTGCTGCAAAAAAGCGTGCAGCGAACATTATTTTTTGGTACATAACGGTACCTCCTTATATGGTTGTACTGTTATTTTATCACAGATTACATGATTTTTCAAGATGAAAAGCAAAATTTGGAGGTAAGGTATGAGAAACATCAGAATCGGTGACTATTTGGTTGAGGAAGGCCACATTTCTCCAGAGCAGCTCCAGCAGGTGCTGGATCACCAGCATGAATCTGGAGAGGGAAAACGCTTCGGTGAAGTGCTTGTGGAAATGGGCTTCATGTCCGATGTCAAGTTTGCGCAGGCACTGTCTGGCAAGCTGAAGGTGCCGTATGTTGACCTGAATTCGGTCGATATTGATGGCGAGATTGCGCGTAAGGTGCCCCAGGATCTTGCAGAGCGTAATTGCGTTATTGCGATCAATATGACGGGTCGTCGTCTTACCGTTGCAACCGATGATCCTGTTAACTTTAATATTCTGGAGGATATCAAGGTTAAAACTGGCTACGACTGCATTCCTGTGCTGGCAACGCGTGCAGCGATTAAGAAGGCAATTGGTAAGGCATATCAGATGTCCGATCTCGGCGATATCGACGGCATTGCAGGGCCTGAGATTGTGGATGATGATGAATCAAAAGACCGCGTTGAGAGCGCACCGATCGTAAAACTGGCAACCCAGATTGTCGAAAATGCGTTCCGTATGGAAGCAACTGATATCCATATTGAGCCTTTTGAAAAGTACACCCAGATCCGTGTTCGTGTCAACGGTGATTTGATGCCTTTGATGAATGTTTCCAGTAATGTTCAGAATCAGCTTTCCACTCGTCTGAAGCTGATCTCTGGTATGAACATTGCCGAGAAGCGTGTTCCGCAGGACGGCCGTTTCTCCCAAACGGTTGACGGTATTCCGTTGGATGTTCGTGTATCCTCGCTGCCTATGGTTCATGGCGAGAAGATCGTTATCCGTATCCTTTCCACAGGTGCGATCAAAACCCGTCGCTTGCAGGATTTGGGTATGTCCGACTACAACTACCAGTTGTTTACTAGTATGATTAAGTGCCCCCACGGCGTGATTCTGGTTACGGGCCCGACTGGTTCTGGTAAGTCTACCACCCTGTATGCCGCGCTGGGAGCCATCGCAAGACCTGATGTAAACGTTGTTACCGTTGAAGACCCTGTTGAAAAGCAGATGGAAGGCATTAACCAGTGCCAGGTAAATGTTAAATCGGGTATGACCTTCTCCGCTGCTCTGCGTTCTATCTTGCGTCAGGACCCCGATGTTATCATGATCGGTGAGATGCGTGACGGAGAAACCGCCGAAATCGGTATCCGTGCCGCAATCACAGGTCACTTGGTGCTTTCCACGTTGCATACTAACGATGCCGCATCGACCATTGTTCGTCTGGTGGATATGGGTATTCCTGCATACATGGTTGCGTCATCGCTCATCGGCGTAGTGGCACAGCGTCTGGTTAAGGTGCTTTGCCCCAAGTGCAGAAAGCAGAGAATGTCCAACGAGGAAGAAAACAAGTTGATGCATATCGATCACTCTGTGCCGGTTTATGATCCTTGCGGATGCAGCGAATGCGGCAACGGCTATCGTGGAAGAACAGCTATTCACGAGATCATCCACTGCTCCGCAGGTGTCTCTACGCTGATCGCCAACGGTGCCGGCAAGGAGGAGATTGAGCAGCTCGCAAGAGCCAACGGAACCAAGCTGCTGCGTGATAACGTATCTGACCTTGTTATGCAGGGCGTTACCAGTATGGATGAGTTGGTTCGTGTTACATACGCTGTTTGATGTCACGCTGAAATCATACAAATACAAGACGGGAGGAAATTCCAATGCCAACTATTACAATCAACAAGGTTCTCGACGACGTGCGTGCGCTGGGTTGCTCAGACCTGCACTTTACTGTCGGCATCAACCCTGTCGTGCGTCTGCACGGCCAATTGCGTAAGATGAGCAGCTACCCCGAGATGACCGATGAAATGATCGGCGAGATTATTGAGCAGATGTGTAACGAACAGCAGCGCGCAAAAGTCGGCAGACGTGAAGATACGGACTTCTCTTATGTGACGCGTGCTGGCTACCGTCACCGTTGCAATATTTTCTTCCAGCGCGACCACGCAGCAATTGCAATTCGTCTGCTGCGTAACGATATCCCAACGTTGGATGATTTGTTCATGCCCCCCGTTATGGCGGAATTTGCCATGCGTCCGCGTGGCTTGGTGCTGATTACTGGCCCTACTGGTTCTGGTAAATCCACCACACTGGCAGGCATGATCGACTACATCAACTGCAATAAGAGCGCGCACGTGATCACCATTGAGGATCCCATCGAGTACGTGCATGAGCATAAGCGTTGCATGATCAACCAGAGAGAAGTCGGTTCGGATGTGCCAGGCTTTGCGTTGGCACTTCGTGCCGCATTGCGTGAAGACCCCGACGTTATTCTCGTGGGTGAGATGCGTGACTTTGAAACCATCCAGGCAGCCATTACCGCCGCTGAAACTGGTCACTTGGTGCTTTCCACCCTGCATACCACTTCTGCGGCTGATACCATCAACCGTATCATCGACGTATACCCCGAGCATCAGCAGGTGCAGATACGTACCCAGCTTGCCAATACGCTTGTGGGTGTTGTTTCGCAGACGCTGCTGCCGCTGAAATCTGGTAACGGCCGTGTGGCAGCTATGGAGATTCTTGCGTGTACCGATGCAATTTCTGCCCAGATTCGTGAGGGTAAGATCCACTTGATTCAGTCCTCTATTCAGGCAGGTAAGGCGCACGGCATGATGACGCTGGATAACGAGCTGGCACGTCTTGTGAAGAACAATACTGTCAACGAGATTGACGCGCTTGAGAAGTGTCAGGATAAGACAGAGTTCTACCGTTATCTCACTGCGATGGGCGGACAGTCTGTCATTACCCGCGAGGGCGTGATTGCTTAAGGCAAAGGGTTACAAAGCGGTTACAGCTTTTGTGCAATATGCCGAAAACGATTTCGGTTTTGGAGCTTGAAAATCCAGTTTCGTAAAAGTTTGTTCACAACTCGGTAAATTTCTCGAAACCTATTGACATTTCACTTTGGTTATGTTATACTAAAACCATGGAAGACAGAGATGCAACCTTGACGTCGGGATGTGTTTCTTCATTCAGACCCACCGCTACGGCGGAATACACAGATATTTAAGGAGGATTTTATCATGAAAAAGAAAGGTTTTACTCTGATCGAGCTGATCGTTGTTATCGCGATCATCGGTGTTCTGGCTACTATCCTGGTGCCTGCAATGCTGGGCTATGTGAAGAAGTCCAAGATCACTTCCGCTAACTCCTCTGCAAAGTCCATCTACACCGCAGCACAGTCTGCGCTGACCGATATGGACGTTGAGGACATTTACACTGACCTCTACAGCTATGCTGGTTGGGAGTGCACGGATCCCTCGGCGATTGCTACCACTGCGCCCGCAACAAAGACCACGGATCCTACTTTCCAGTACAAGGTGTATACTTACTTTAGCGACATCACCAAACTGCAGGCATTTTCCATCAAGGTGGCAGGCGGTTCTTGCGTTGCTGTTGCAGTTGTAAACGGTAACTACCCTGGCACTAACCCCAAGCAGTTCTCCGTTGATGATTATGACAAGACAAAGACCTATTCTTCTGCTGCTGAGCTGAAGAACCTGATTACCTACGCCGAAAGCTGATTGCAGTTGAGATTGCTTTTTGACAATTGAGAGCGTGCCCCGCAGTAATGTGGGGCATTCTTTCTGCACAACAGAATTGTGTGAATATCAAACTGACTGATGGGGGTTTTATGGAAGTTACAAGAAAGAACGGGTTTACGCTGATTGAATTGATTGTGGTGATTGCAATCATCGGTGTGTTGGCAACCTTGCTGGTGCCTGCCATGCTCGGTTATATATCTAAAGCGAAAATCACCAGTGCAAATAGTTCTGCGCGCAATATCGCAAACGGCGTGCTGGTTGCGTTGGCAGATCTGGACGCTGCGGACTATCAGCTTGTATCCTTGATTGGTGATACCACCGCTACTGGCACGGAGATTGCTGCATGTAAGGGCACTTCATCCCACGATGTTCCTTCTTCTACGACAGACAAAAGTGCCCTGCTGAAGCTTCTCTATTCCAAAGTGTATGATGCATTTAGTGATATAGATAAGATTGATCAGGTTTCATTCCGTTATAATGCTACCTCTTGTGATGGTGTGGGTATCTTGCAAGGTAGATACCCTGGCTCTTATCCAATTGCTATTGGCGCGAATGATTTCGAATCCTATGATGGCAAATGGACATCACTTGTGGCTTTGGGCTACGCACTACAAGATTCCAGCTTGTATAAAGATGCCGGCAAGTAAGGCGAATGTTTGTTGCTCGCGTTTCTCTGTTTGCAGACAAATCAATCCCACCCCTGCACGTGCAAGGGTGGGATTTTTCGTGTCTATGATTGATTCAAGGGCCAAGCTGCTTGTAGGTAATCAGCCCACTGATATATTTCAGTACCTTCACAGCGTCCTCGCCATCGACTTTGCCATCACCAGTCACCTCGGCATTGGCAAGCCCCTGTGAGGAAATGGTAGCAAGGACATCCTCGGCAACGTAGCGGTTGTACAGGATAACATCAGCTATGGTTATATTGCCGTCTACGTTGATATCGCCATAGTTCAAATCTGCCGCCGCACCAGTGGTTGTTTCGACAGGCTTTGTTGATACGTTGGTAACAACGCTGCCCTGCGAATCGAGAATCGTGCCGCCATCCAGATTGCTTCCTTCGGTATGGGCGTAATCGGCGTAGAACTCGTTAAGGGAAAGACCCGTGCCGTTGTTGCCAAGTGCTTTCTGGTGATCCAGACCGATGTACTTTCCAGTTTCAAGCGTTTGCCAAAGCGATGGCTCAAAAAGCCCGTATTTCTCGTCATCCCAGGTGAGGAAATCATAGCCCAGCAAGCCACCAGTATCGCCAGAATTGGGGTTCAGACACCAGAAGGTGTGGCTGATGTGATGGTTGATCATGTAATCGCGCAGCAATTCCATCCACTTTTGATTCTTGCCGCCGTCCATATGACCGCCCCACTCGCCAATCAGCAAGGGTGCGATGTCCTCTGCATTGATGTACGCCCATGTGTCATACCAGTAATCATCCAGCAGCGATTGCGTGTCGAATTCCTTATCAAACCATGTTTGCGCGTACACCGAGGGGCCGTAATCGTGGGGAGAATATACGATTTGGCTTGTGCCGCTCGTGGGCGTAACGGGATAATCCCTGACACCACGAAGATTGCCGCCCCACCACGCACCGTACCACGGCGACTGATCGGCGGGTGCCTGCCAGATATCAGGAGTATCGTAGTTGTAACCTTTTTCGGTTTTGGGATACTGCTCAACGCCCTCCACAAAGATGAGCGCGTGGGGGTTCACCGCAAGAATGGCGTTTGCACAGGATGTTGCCGCATATGCCCAGTTGTTTTCATCGGTGGTACCGTCCCATTTTGCAATGGTATCGGGGCAGGTTGCATCGTATTCACGCTTGCCATGCGGTTCATTTTTCAGATCAAAGCCCAGCAGTGTGTCATCGTTCTTGTACTTATCCGCAAGCCAAACTAGCGTGTCGATCCAAAGATCGGTGGTAATGCCTGCTTTGCCGTACCACAGCTCATAGTTATGACCAGAGTTGTTCGCGTCCGGGCTGTGAATATCAACGAATGCTTTGATGCCGTAGTCCTTGCATTTCTGCATAATCACATCAAAAATTTCCATGCTGTTTTTGAGCGTTTTGCCGTCAGAAAGCACAAAATCCTTGTTGATGTTGACATAGGTACCAGCAGGTGTGACGCTGCCATCCTCACCCACCTCATCCACAGGTGGCTCATAGCCAGCCTGCACGGAGCTTGCCTCGTTTGGCTCACCGTTCATCCACGAGAGCAGCAACTCCGAGGAAATGGGAAAGCGGATGACATTGATGCCCTTGTCCGCACAGGCAGAGAGAAAATCATCCACATCTGCGGCGTAAAGACCGTGGGCACAGTTTTCGGAGCAGTTAAATCCGAACCAGTTTGCGCCAGTCAGCCAGACCTCGTTGCCATTCATGTCATACAAACGGCTGCCCACTGCGTGCAGCCAGTCGTCACCAGTGTCGTCCGCAGCATTGGAACGAAGCGGCAGATCTGTGCTGTTTGCAGATACGATACCTGCCACAATGGCTGTCGCCAGAGCCAGCGACAGCAGTTTTTTCTTCTTCATAGAATGACCCCCTTTTAAAATTATACTTTGCTTTCTGCGCAGGATGCATGAATCCTGCTGCATACAGCTGCCTTCCATATGTGTGATTGCAGGGATATTGCACCGTCGCCATGGGTGGGCGAACGGCATAGATGCTGTGCGTACTGTGCTGATACTGCCTTATGAAACGCTCTACAGCGGGGGATGGGATATCAGCAGACACAGGCGGTACCCTGTGCGTGTACGCAGCGGAAGTTTTCCTGCTGGATTCGTTGCAGGGTGGCAATGCGATGCATCAAAAGATGCCGAAACGCTTTTTCTCGTAAAACGGCTTGCCGTTTGTGACCATGTTTTTGGCACGGATATTGGAGGCGAGAATGCACTCGAAGGGCAACTCAGTGTAGTCGCTGCACTCTGCGGAGATGGTATTGCCGACTTCAGCGATATCGACATTCTCGTCAGCATCAAACGCGACCAGCAGAAAACGCTCATTACTTTCAGAGGTTTCCTCAATATAAGCCTTCTTGATACCCTTGATCTTCTTCAACTGTGTCTTCAACGCGGCGATAAGCGCATCGGTAACAGCAGGTTCTGCCGGAGATTCCGCCTCAGCCGTCTTTGCTTTTTCCAAATCAGCCATTGCCTGACGGATTGCAGCCTGTTGTGCTGCTCTTGCATCTTCCGCAGAGGGCACGCTGCCGCCAATGGGTACTGCGGGACGCGGTGCGGGTGCGCTGGTAAGTACATCCAGGTTACCATCGTGATCGCCCAGTATCATGATTTGTGGACGTACCAGGCAGAGATTGCTGCCAAAGGGATTGATGACCATACCGCCGATGGGCTCATTTGCCTTCAAAAAGCGGTAGACATCCATAAAGCTCATGACCATTACCTGAAAACGCTCACCAGGCTTACGGTTTTTTCGCAGTTCAATCTCATCGGTAAAGGCGGGTAAAAACTTATCGCCCTTCTGGTTTGTCATCATCTGGAATGCAACACGAGCCTGCACCTGTTCGCCCTCCTGAGGGGGAGTTGCAGGACGCTCGATGATCGCGGGAATAAGATACTTTGCTTCAATGGCGGCTTCAAGAAATGCCTTTTCGTGTTCGCGGTTTGTGAGATCAACCTTAAAGGTAGCCATTGCATCAACAAGCACCGGATTGGTTACCGGCTTCATCGTAGGGCCCTCAGCCATGTTTGAACCTCCTATGGGTTTGGTGAATTCAATCGGGCATACCACCTGATTGTACCATTCTATTGTAACATATTCCTTCAAAAAAAGCAAGTGTTTTTGCAAGAAAGCGCACAAGAAACAGCAACAAAACAGACCCCGACATGACATCGGGGTCTGTTGATCATTTGAAGGACTCCGCCTTGCCGTCGCCCGTAGAATAAAACCCGCCAAAAGCAGGTGGGTATCCGCCCATGCGTTTCGCGCTCCCTTCGTCCACAAAGGTGGGAGGTCTGCAATCCGCGCACGGAGCAGTGATTCCCTATTCATAGATGTTGGATTATATCATAACGGACTTGCTCGTACAAGGCAGAGAGCCAAGCGAATCATGCGTCAGAGCAGGAACCCTTACTCCTCGTGGCAATCGCAGCCACAGCCGCAATCGCAATCGTCATCATCGCAGTCACAGTCGCACTCAAAGCGTTCGATAAAGATGTTTGCGATACGCTCGTACTCCTCATCGCTTTCAATGGGAATGAGGATATCGTTGCCGTTTTCATCGGTATCTACCCACAGAACCACCAGTTCACATTCGTCCTCCAGCAACTCTTCAGGATTTTCAACATGGGGGATCAGTGCGAAGTACACTCTTTCGTTTTCTTCCAGCACATCTACCAGTTCAAAAACCTTTTCGGTACCGTTCTCGTCTACCAAGGTGTACAGCTCGGGCTGGTACTCCATCTCTTCATTCATCGGCTCATTATGTTCGTTTGCCATATTGAAATACTCCGTTCCTCCGATTTGCATCGGTATGAATTGTATCGGGGAGGATAATCCAGAAACCATCCATCCCTCACCTATATTGTAACCGATTTTTTGCAAAATGTCAAGCCCCTAGTTTTGAATAATACAGCACAAAAAAATTCCAAAAAGTTGCCAAAAACTATTGACAACTCCATAAAAGTGTGCTATAATGAAACCATAAAAAGAACTTCTTCATAAGAACCTTCCTGAAATCGGCATCAGGCGGGGGTGAGTAAGTATCTCGCCTGTATACCGGTTTTCTAATCTACTTAACCCGGCGATTTGTTATTCACTGTGAAGGAATTCTTTGAGATTGGGCGTGACCTCCGTATCCGAAGGAGTGTTCATAGCCAGTTTACATCGGAAAGGATGTGTGTCCAATGGATACAGAGCAGTTTTCCGTTCGGTTTCCGGCGGCTTATACTCGGCTTTTTTGATGCGCTGACTGGATAGATCGCGATCTGTGCAGCTTTGACTGTGAGCATCGCATCCGTTCTCGTGAACAAATGGACGCATACAGAGAGTCGGGGGTTCATGAAACCGTGATGAGCTGAATTCTTCCCATGGGCGGTAGAAAATAAAGGCAATCGCCATAATATAGCTTTTCTGGAAACCGATTGCATACGGAACGATTTTTGATGATTTCGGGATTCCCTTTCGGAAGGGGAGTTCTCGTATCCGCAGTGTGCGGTCATATCGCTTTGCGATTTCGATATACGCGGGGCGATGCTTCGCGACTACAATTGAATAGAAATAAGGAGAGACCTGAAGGGGACACTCCGTAAGGAAGTTGTCCCCTTCGGCTTTTGTAGTCAGCCAGAATGATTGAATTGTAAGGATAATTCAATTCATAACGGAGGATTACACAATGGCAAACTTTATTGATCCACAGGCACGTAGCACAAAGCAAAACAAGGCTGTTCAGAAGCAGATGGAAATTCTGATGAACAACGAGGAAAAGTTGACGGCGGCATTGGATGAAGAAAACAAGAAGTTATTTCTTGATGTTGCAAACGCTTGGAGTGTTGTAAACGGTGAATCAACATTAGACAGTTTTATAATGGGTTTTCGGTTGGGTGCGAAATTTACATATGACACCTTTATCGGAACAGATGCTCCGTTCGAGGATCTCTTGAAGGAGTGATGATAATGAAAAAGTATTACATAGTATTTGACGAATACGAAAGAGACATTATCATCAACGCTCTTAATGACAAACGGAACGCTCTCATAAAAGAAGGGCGATATACCGATGCAGTTGACGAAGTCCTGCTGAAAGCCATCAACGCAAAACAAAAGAGATTTAAGATTAGATATACGGAGGATTAAGATTATGAAAAAGACTATATTTGAGCTAATGGGCGGTACATATACAAAGGTTGGAGATTATTATTTGCATAATCTCTTGCCTGCCGAGCAGAAAGAACAGCCTATTGGTATATGGGGACAGCGACACCTACGGTACATCAAGCAACACCACAAGGTGCGATACACTAATCTGCTGACAAGCGGTAAGTTGAACGGTTATCTTGCAGACGTTGATAAACAAGCTGAAGATATGCTTTTTCGGCTCGTAAAACAAATAGCAGAACATGAGGGTGTGACCGAACAACTCAAAGCGGATAACCAAATGGAGTGGGTTGCTCGGATGAACAACATCCGCAGCAGAGCCATAGAAATTGTAAATCACGATATAATTTACAACTAACCGAAGCACAGCGGCAGGGGGTTCATACCTCTCTGTCGCAAGTTTTGTTTAGATATTTTTGTAAAATTTATTGACATGGGCACATCTAAATGCTATAATACGTAAATATTTACGCATACTCCGAAGGGAAGGTTTAATTATGGCAAAACGAGTTCAATTTGTCTTAACGGATGATGAATACGAGCAATTAAAAATTATTGTCGCACAAAAGGGTGTGACTATATCTAAATATGTTAAAGATAAAGTAATTCCGAAAGAAGATAGTTTTGAAATTGTATGGAACGAGTTTCTAGAGAAACTTGAAAAATATCCTTCCAAAATAGAATTTAACGTTGCACAAATATTGACACTAGAACGCTGGAATACACTAGACAAATCGGCAAAATTATCAATAGCGAGATTATTTAATAAAAATGTGACAAATGGTGTTTATAAAAATATAGATTTTATTGGAAGATCACCTAGCAATGTAAGTTTATATAAAAAAATCTAAAAAAGGTTGACAAAACCAAAATGTTGATGTATACTCCAAATATAAGAGAGCCATAGTACTCTTTTATATTTTTAGATTCGGAGTATACATACACATTATAAAGGAGAAAACAAAATGAAAATTTTAACTTGGAACATAAAAGATGGCGGTGTATTGGAATTTAATAACCCCAGAGTAGATAACATCGAAGGTATTTTGGGTATTATAAAAAAAGAAAGTCCTGACGTAATAATTATCCAAGAATACCAGAGCGAATTTTATAACGAACTTGTTCGAGACGGCCTAAACAAACTATCCTATACACATACTGTGTGTGAGGATCATCCAGATAAAACGTTAAGAAAGCGTGTTCTTATAGCATCCAAAGAGCCATTTGAAAACGTAGATACGACAACGAATATTTTAGATTATAGCAAACGAAATTGGCGTGAGGTTATTGTAAACAATCATTCAATTCATATTTTGGGTGTTCACGTTCCTCTCGCAACTACAACAAATCTTTGCGGTTTTATAAAAAACAACAAAAGAGAAAAGAAAATTTTTCTAGATGCTTTGAAGAAAAAATTTGTCGAATATAAAAATAGTGATGACCCTTGCATGATTTGTGGCGATTTCAACTTGCATTCAAACGCTATATATAAAGAATACCTAGATGATTTTTATAGTAGTTTAACTGAAATCACATCCAAAGAAGCAACTCATGGAAATTATAAATTTGATTATGTTTTTGTAAACGATGCATTTAAAAGCTTGATAAAAACTGATAACATTTTTGCTCCTCACCCAACAATCTTTTCGGATCATAGTTACCTATGCGTAGAAATTGCCTGAGAAAGGAGCGTTGTTGTGGATAAACAATATAAAACTTTAGCCGTCGATTTTGATGGCACGCTCAGTTTTGGCAGATGGCCTGATGTTGGCGAACCAAATACAGAACTTATTAGTTCTTTAAAAAAACTGGAGGAATAAACTCATTCTTTGGACTTGTCGCACCGGACAAGCTCTTGAAATAGCCGTTAAATGGTATGAGCAACAAGGGTTATCTTTCGATGCTATCAACGATAATTTGCAAGAATACATTGAGTTATATGGCAGTAATTCTCGTAAAATTTGTTGTGATTACTATATTGACGATAAATCAATACACCCAAACTATATCAACAAGGAGGTTCCATATGACCAGAACGGGTGCACAAATTAGATTATCTACATATTTAAAATCACATTTTATTCGTTTTAAAACTGATTTTTGTGACAGTATCCCTCGATTGACTATGATATTTAAGAATTGCAACAGTTGCCCTGATAGAATATTGGAATCCTGTGTGTACTTCTATCAAGACTGTATGGAGGTAAAAACCTATTTCAATCAAAATGCGGCTAATTGGTGCAAAGAATATCAAAAAAATCTCCCCTCAGTTATACGACTTTTGAATCACATAAATGCAACAGTATGGATGTGCTCCACCGATGGAACAGATGGATCATTGTATGTTCCAAGTACATTATATACACCACGAATTTTCATTACAGAAAATGATTGTTTTGATATTACTCTAACTACCATCGTTAATTATGATTTTTATAAACTTGCTCCATTAGAGACAGAAGATTATATTACAGCCTATTGCCCGGATTTGTTAAATAAACTAAGTCCCGCAATTTTCTCCCTATTGTTAGGAAAGATCAATTTGCAACAAGCAGTGCATTACATAAATAAGTTGACAGAGGGAGAACTGTAAAATGAGTCTTGATAAAGGAATAAAACACGGAAAAGAGCGTAGAAAACAGTATCGTGGCGTAAAAGCTTATTGTAAAATCTGCCGCAATCACGGCAGCTGTGATTATTGTCGGAATAATCGTTTACATAGTGATAAAAAACGGTTAGAACGATTAAAAGATCTGAGTGAAGAATTACATAGCACAGATAAATAACGAGTGAAAAATTAGGAGGATATTGAAATGACAAAATTTAAAGAAATTGAAAAAATATCAGCTGAATTATTTGAGGGTGTTGTTATATACACTATTGCTGAACCCGGTGCAATGGGCGCCCCTCGTTTAATGGAATTTGTCAAAGAAATATGAAAGTCCGGTTGAAATTTATTGTTCTTGGCAAGAACATATAGATGCCTTTATAAAGGAGATAACAAGCAAATAAAAGGAGCGATTTTATGAAAAGAACAGTTACTTTTGTTATAGGCGCTACAGCGTCCGGAAAGACAACATTTATTCAAAATCATTTTTCTGACGATAGAGATACAGTAATATTGAATGTGTATGACTATCAACAAGCCGCCTATAAAGAAGCTGGATTTGGTGAGCGCATCCCGTTTGGACAAGAATTCAAGTGCTTGTACAAAGCAAATGAAAATCTATTGGTAGATATTATTGATACCTTACAAAATGGCAAAAACGTAGTTGTCGAACAGACTTTATATAAAGCAAAACGCAGAATTGGATACATAGATGTTATCAGAAACACATTTAAAGATATTACGATTGAAGTTTACGTGATGCGCCCCAGTGAGTCAGTTTGGGAAACATATGTTACGAAAAGAAAATTGGTACATTCTTTCCAGCGACTTAAAACTGAAGCCGAACAAATAGAATTTCCAAATCCAATCGAAGGCTTTGATTCCATTTACGAGGTTGCCGACGATGTTATTAAATTAAGACCTGCAAATAAAAGTCAAGGGGCAAGATGAAAGTTTCACATAACTTTCACAGAAGAAGAAATCGGTACGACAATAAGACCGCCGAAGCGGTCTGAAATTGAAATGCAGTTGTTAGAGTCTGTTAAGATCAAGCGATTGCGCCGTGCCTGCATTCTGCCGGTTCGGAATACGATTGCCGCAGTACCAACACTTTACAAGGTTAGATACCCTTGATGAAAGATGGACTCCCGAAAACCTAAAGTGGTCGGTTGGCAGATATGCTTCTTTCGGTAGCAGACGGGCATATATTTCTTATCCGAAGGATATGCCGCAGGATTTAAAGGATTGGTTTCAGCCGTTCCATCGGACAAGTCATATTTACCGCCTATATCTGCACTACTGCTATTTGCTCGGTTACTTGCCGAAAAACACAGACTACAAGCCAACAAGTCCTTATCTCAAAGAGGACTTAAAGAAGCTTGACGAGATTTCCGAGCAAGTGCGGTATATGGGCAAATACCATATCGAAACCTTTGACGATCTGTATGCAGACCGAGCAAAGATTGAAAGTGCTATGAGCAGACTTATCGAAGTCCGTACCAAGCTGCAAAATAAAATCCGTAGAGCAACACCCGCCGAAAAAGAAACCTTACGAGAGGAAAAGGCAGGCGTTACTGCTCGGATAACTGAACTGCGGAAACAACTTAAAATGAACAAAGCCATAGAAGAACGTTCGGTTAAGATCCAAGACAAGACGGATATGTTCTACGCCAACGAAGTTGCGGCTAAGCAAGCTGAACAACGAAGAATCAGAGAACGACAGAGAGGAGGTTGGGAACGATGACAAATACCGATAGAAACGATGATATTTATAAGATCATAGATGAGATTACAGACTATCTTGCAACGCTTACCAAAGAAGAACGTATTGCTTGGTTTAAGAGAAATATGTACCTTGAACCGCTGAACTTCGTAAAAGAAATTGACGGTACTCTTTATGCGGTCAGAACTTTCTTCAAGGAAGATGCAACAGAAAATATCACCGAAAAGGTCGAACGCATAATTTTGAAAAAACAATGAAAAACTTTCGTTTTACCACATTAAAGTGTTGAAGCATAGCAGAAGATATGATATAATATGTATGCCCTACAATTCGTATCATATCTGGCTGTGGAAAGGAGAACTATGAACAAACAGTCAGAAAAGATCACTGCTCTGTACTGTCGCTTGTCCCGTGATGACGAGCAGGAAGGTACTTCAGGCAGTATTAAGAATCAGCAATCTATACTTGAGAAGTATGCTAAGGACAATGGCTTTAAGAATACCCGTGTATTTGTGGATGATGGTTGGTCGGGAACGACTTTCGCAAGACCTGCCTTCACCGAGATAATGGAGCTTGCCGAAAAAGGAATGATTGGTACACTTATCGTAAAAGACCATTCCCGTCTTGGTCGTAACCGCTTGGTTGTCGGTCAGTTGTTGGAAGAAGGCTTTGACAGTTTGGGCGTTCGGTATATCGCTATTATGGATAATATCGACACCGCAAAAGGTATCAGCGACCTTGTTCCAATGCAAGACCTATTCAACGAATGGCACGCTAAAAACACAAGCCAAAAAGTCCGCAACGTTTTCAAAAACAAAGGTATGTCGGGTGTACCGCTTACAACAAATCCGCCTTTCGGGTATATGAAAAATCCCGATAACACGAAGGAATGGATCATTGATGAAGAAGCGGCAAAGACCCTCAGACAAATCTTCGCCCTATGTGTTGAAGGACTTGGACCGACACAGATCGCAAAGCGGCTCAAAGCCGCAAAGGTGCTGACACCTACGGAATATTGGATTAGTATCGGCAGGAATTGCAGTAAGCCACCCGCCGTTCCGTATAATTGGTGTTCGGCGACAGTCGCAGATATTCTTGCCAAACAAGAATACTGCGGAGATACGGTCAACTTCCGAAGCACGACAAAATCCTTTAAGAACAAGAAGAAAATCGAAAGACCGCAGGAGGAGTGGAAAATCTTCCCGAACACCCATCCGGCAATCATTGACCGAGAGGTGTTTGAACTGGTGCAGGAACTTCGGCAGCACCGCCGCAGACCTACCAAAAGCGGAATTGTCAGTTGGTTTTCGGGACTTCTCTACTGTGCAGATTGCAAAGAAAAATTGTATTACAGCGTAACAAACAACTACAAACGGGAGCAAGCATATTTCTTCTGTTCCTCGTTCCGCAAAAACTCCGATGAATGTTCCGCCCACTATATTCGTGAAAAGGTGGTAATGGAAAATGTGTTGGAAAGTATGCGGCGCATCCTACTAAACGTGCAAGCCTTTGAAAAGGAATTTGCCCGTAAACAGATGGAATGTTACAGCGAGGATAAGAAAAGAGAGCTTGCAGAGAAACGCCGAGAACTGAACAAGGCAAAGAAGCGTATCGCAGAGATTGACGGTTTAATACAGAAACTCTACGAAGATAACGCTATCGGTAAAATATCCGATGAGCGCTATGCCACCTTGTCAATGTCCTACGAGGAAGAACAGCGGAAACTAAAAACAGCACTTCCCGATATGGAGAACTATCTCGAAACAGAAACAGACAAGACCGAGAGTTTACAGAGGTTTATTGATAAGGTCAAGCGGATAACCGAACTCAAGGAATTGACCGCTGAATTAGTACACGAATTTATTGATAAAATCGTGGTACACGCTCCGAGATACCTTGACGGCAAAAGAGTTCAGCTCATAGATATTTACTACAACGGCGTTGGCATACTCCGAGAACTCACTCCCGAAGAAATGGAAGAAGCGTTCCAAAAGCATATGGTGGAACGCAAAGCAAAAACGGCATAGCCAATGGCTACACCGCTTAACGAAATCAATTATTCAGTTTAGATACAAGAGCTACCCCTTGGGGCACCTTCCTTACGGAGGGTGCCCCGAGCGGAAAGGTCTCTCTTATTTTGTGGACGGAGGTTTTTCTCATGGATATAATGATGGATTTGCATACCCACAGCAACTGTTCGGATGGACAGTACAGCCCTGCGGAAGTGGTTCAGCAAGCCAAAGCAAGGGGCATCAATCTGCTTGCCCTAACAGATCACGATACCGCCGATGGCATTTTGGCGGCTGAGGCAGCAGCGTATGCATGTGGCATCCGCTTTTTGTCAGGCATTGAATTCAGTACCGCTGGCAGGGCGCGGCAGCATCTGCTGGGATATGGTATTGATCCACATAACGAAAAATTGTTGCAAGCTTGCGCAGAATTTGCAGATCGTCGGCAAGCTCGTGCCATGCAGATTGCAGCTTTGCTGCAATCGCAGGGGTTGGATATCACAGTGGAGGAGGCGGCGAGGGAAGCAAAAGGGCCGCTTGGCAAGCCGCACTTTGCGCGAGTGTTGATGAAAAAGAACTACACTCGTTCCATCGCAGAAGGCTTTGTACGGTATCTGGATACTCCTGCCATGCGTGCCTTGCCAGATCCGAAGCCCACGATGAGTGAGGCGATTGCGTTGATCCATGCAGCAGGGGGAGTGGCAGTATTGGCACATCCATGTACGCTGAAACTGGATGCAGAAGCGTTTTATTCGGTATTGGATGCGCATTGTGCCTGCGGTTTGGATGGTCTGGAGGTGTACTATGCCAAGCATAGTACCGCGGAGATTTCCTTTTATGCCGATTGTGCAGTGCAGCGTGGTTTGTTGCAAACGGGTGGCTCGGATTATCATGGAGAAGCAGTGAAGCCTGATGTTCGTTTGGGTGTAGCTGTACCGAAAGCGGTAATCGAAAATCTATTCTCTTTGCGAGAAAAAAGCAGCTTCCCGGAAAAATAATTATAAAAGCTTTATGCAAGCCCTTTCCGGAAAGGCTTGCGCAAAACTTAGAGTATACTTTCTGTACAGGCGAAAAGCCGCCCCTCGACTGATCATGTCAGGGACGGCTTTTTTCGTTTTCATTCAGGAAAGTTCAAACATACCGGTATACAGCTGATAATATTTTCCCTTTTGCGCCAGCAGGGTTTCATGGTTGCCGCGCTCGATGATCTTACCCTTTTCCAGTACCATAATCGCCTTCGCGTTGCGAATGGTAGAAAGCCTGTGGGCGATCACAAACACCGTTCTGCCCTCCATCAACTGATCCATACCCTTCTCAATCAACGCCTCCGTGCGCGTATCAATGGAGCTGGTTGCCTCATCCAAAATTAGCACTGGGGGATCTGCAATGGCTGCACGGGCTATGGCAAGCAGCTGTCGCTGCCCTTGGCTGAGATTTGCACCATCGGCGGTCAGCATGGTATCATAGCCTTGCGGCAAATGCGTGATAAAATAATGCGCATTTGCACGCTTTGCTGCCGCAATGATCTCCTCGTCACTCGCATCCAATTTGCCATAACGGATATTCTCTTTCACTGTGCCGGTAAACAAATGGGTATCTTGCAACACCATTGCAAGAGAATGCCGCAAATCATCTTTTTTGATTTTATTGATGTTGATGCCATCATAACGAATCTTGCCGTCTGGCACATCGTAAAAGCGGTTGATCAAATTAGTGATCGTAGTTTTACCTGCGCCTGTAGAACCGACAAACGCGATTTTTTCACCGTCATTGGCATACAGTGAAACATCGTTCAGCACAATTTTTTCGGGAGTATAACCAAACACCACATGGTCAAATTCTACATTACCCTTTACGGGTGTATAGGTCAGTGTACCATCCTGATGCGGGTGCTTCCATGCCCAGAAGCCTGTGCGCTCAGCTGTTTCCTCAATTGTGCCATCGGCAAGCCGCCGTGCATTGACCAGCGTAACGTAACCCTCATCCACTTCGGCTTCCTCATCCAGCATTGCAAAGATACGCTCTGCGCCGGCAAGAGAGGACAAAATTGTGCCAAACAACTGCGATATCTGCGAAAACGGACGAGAGAAGTTACGGCTGTACTCTAGGAAAGAGATCAACGAGCCAAGGGTGAGCATTCCATGAATGCCCATCACACCACCAAGCATAGAGGTCACCGCATAGCAGATATGTGCCATGTTACCCATCACGGGCATTAGCATATTAGAGAAAGAGTTTGCTTCCGTTGCCGCATCGCAAAGACGTTCATTGCGCTGCGCAAAGCCTTCTTTGGTTCCTTCCTCATGGCAGAACACCTTGACGACCTTCTGCCCCTCAATCATTTCTTCAATATAGCCGTTTACGGCACCAATGGCATACTGCTGTTCCTTGAAATACTTACCAGAACGTCCTGCAAGTTTTGAGGCAATCAACATCTGGAAAGCGAGGAACACAATAACCAGCAGCGTTAATTGCCAACTATAGCGCAGCATCATGATGAAGGTACCCGTAATGGTCACAATGCCCACCAGCAGCTGCGAAAGCGTATTGGAAAGCATCTCGCGGAGGGTATCCACATCATTGGTAAAATGGCTCATCAGCTCGCCGTGGGTGTGGGTATCAAAATAGCGGATCGGCAGACGCTCCATATGGGAAAACATCTGTCGGCGAATCTTGAGCAGCGTGTTGGTAGATACCTTCAGCAGCAGACGCGAATACAGATACGAACTCACTGCACCGCTGAGATAGATCGCTGCCAAAAACAGCAGGGTACGGGTTAGTCCGCCCATCAGTTCCATGTCAAGGATGTTTTCCACTGTACCTGTCTGATACTCCTCGAACATAGGGGTCAGGTAATCGTCAACAATAATCTGCAAAAACGAGGTACCAACCACTTGCGCCAATGTGGAGATGATGATAAAAACCGCGATGAGCAGCAAAAGCCAACGGTATTCTGAGAAATATGAGAGCAACCTGCCAATGGTCTTTCCGATATTCTGGGGCTTTTTGCCGCGAGCAAAATTCTGCGGGCCGCGTCCGCCAACCATTCTAGCCATTATTCTGCTCCTTTCTGCTGACTTTCGTACACTTCACGATAAATCTCATTATGGGCAAGGAGGTTTTCGTGTGTATCAAAAGCATTGCACTTGCCCTCATCCATCACAAGAATGCGGTCAGCTTCAGCAACCGAGGAAATTCGTTGTGCAATGATGATCGTGGTAATATTGCTGTGGTACGCCGCTAATGCATCGCGGATTTTACTGTCGGTAGCAGTATCCACCGCGCTGGTAGAATCGTCCAAAATCATGATCTTCGGTTGTTTCAGCAAGGCTCTGGCGATGCACAGACGCTGCTTCTGCCCACCAGAAACATTGGTACCGCCCTGTCCAAGTTCGGTATCATAGCCATCTGGAAACGCGGTGATAAAATCATGTGCCTGAGCAGCTTTACAAGCTTCCACGAGCTGTTCATCGGTCGCGTCAGGGTTGCCCCAGCGCAGATTCTCACGAATGGTACCCGAAAACAGCACATTCTTTTGCAGCACCATTGCCACTTGATCGCGCAACACATTGAGCTTGTATTCTCGCACGTCGTGACCGCCCACCAGCACACTGCCTTCGGTGGCATCATACAATCGGGGAATCAGCTGCACCAGTGTGCTTTTGGCTGAGCCAGTACCGCCAATGATGCCAATCGTTTCACCGCTGTGGATGCATAGATTAATATTCTCCAGATTGGGGTTTTCGCTGTCTTTGTTGTAGGCAAAGCTTACATTGCGGAATTCAATTGCACCATTTTCAACAGTCAACTCAGGATCCGCCTCAGTATCGGTGATATCCACCTGCTCATCCAGCACTTCGCAGATACGGCGCACCGAAGCCATGGAGATGATCACGTTAATGAAAATCATGGTAATCATCATCAATGACATAAGAATCTGACCGATGTAGGAAATAAAGCCAGAAAGCTCACCAACCTCAAAGGTGCCCAGAATGCTCATCTGCCCACCAAACCAAAGCACTGCAAGGATACAGCCATACATACAAAGTTGCATCACAGGGCCGTTGAGCAGCACAACCTTCTCGGCGGCGACCTGCGTTTTGCGCACTTCATCAGCGCTCAGTTCAAACTTGTCAATTTCATGAGGCTCACGCACAAACGCTTTCACCACACGTATGGCAATCAGATTCTCCTGCAAAGCGGCGTTCATTTTGTCGTATCGCTCCAGCATTCTGTTGAAACGTGGGTATGCATTGGAGGCGATCAGACCCAATGCAACCGCGAGAATCGGAATCACGACCGCAAACACCAGTGCCATCTTCGCGTTGATGGTAATTGCCATAATCAGTGCGCCGATCAGCATCGAAGGCGAACGCACCAGCATACGAACGCACATCATAAAGGTGTTCTGCACATTGGTCACATCGGTGGTCAGACGAGTAACCAGCGAAGCGGTGGAGTAATGGTCAACATTGGAAAAAGAGAAATCCTGCACACGCTCAAACAGCTTTGCGCGAATATTCTTGCCAAAACCAATACCTGCCTTAGCGGAAAATCTGCCCCCCAGCGCACCGCAAAGCAGTGAAAACAGTGCGGCAACGATCATGACAATGCCAATCTTCACGGTGTAGGAGATATTCTCCGCCTTCACACCATAGGTGAGCATTTGCGCCATCAAAAAGGGTATCAGGATCTCCATTGCGGCTTCGCCTACCATAACAATGGGTGTCCAAATGGCGTACTTCTTGTATTCGCCCAAATAAGACAGCAACTGTTTTATTTTCTGAAACATCGTATCCTCCTACTTGATCATTTATGTTGATGCTGCGTCTGTACCGCAGAAACCTCCTGCGCCAACGTTTGGATATCTTGCGGTTCAATACCAGTCGGTTCGCGTCCCAAAGCGCGCTCCATATTCACGCAGATACGATTGGTCAAGTCTTCCAGCATCTGCATTTCCTCTGATGAGAAGCCCGCAAAAAATGCCGCATCAAAAGCATCTATAGCATAGCGACCTGTTGCCAGAGCCTCCTCACCCTTTGGTGTAATATAAAGCTGCTTGCATCGCTGATTTTCAGGGCACACAGCGGCAGTCAGATATTCTGTCTGCTTCAGCGATTTAACGGTCATTGCCACAGCAGGTGGCGAAATGCCGAGTTCCTTTGCCACTTCCATTTGTGGGCATCCGCTGTGCCTATGGATATATTCCAGCAGTTGTACCTGTGTGCAGCTCAAACCATTGTGCTGTTCTGCGTTGCGAACGCAAATGCGGCGCAAAAGCTGTATTTTGGCAAATCGTCCGAACATTTTGCGCCGTGCGGTGATCTGCTCGGCTGATAAATCCGTCATGATGTCCTCCTTTCCGTCTACAGTTTCGCACTTAACTGTTAACCGCTTAATTATACGGCATTTTCCAGAAAAAGTCAAGAAAAATTTCAGAAATATTGCACAACAGCAAGCACTATTTTTTGTGCACATCGCACAAATATGTAGGAAAATAGAGATGGCATCAGTTGGTTCAGATGCGCTTTGTTGCACTCACGGCAGCAACCCTCAAAATGCGCTTTCCCCTGCAAAATCGTAAAAATATCCCGAACTTTCGTTCACGGCAATCGCTTACGAAAAATATAGATATACAAAACGAGAAAAATATGGTAT
>CAYXBP010000002.1:0-152266 GCA_964463355.1 uncultured Ruminococcus sp.
AGAAATTCAAGGATACCTATCTTGATATGCCAAAGAATGATTATATCGATTCTTTGGCAGAGCATAAAAAAACCACGCAACTGCGTGGCTTTTCGCCCTGTCATCTATTTTGGGCATAAGAAATGAAGCAGGTGAGGGGAATCGAACCCCCGACCTCAGCTTGGGAAGCTGATGTTTTACCATTAAACTACACCTGCATACACAAATGGCACACCAGAAGGTGCGCCATCCTGTGGTGCGGATAAGAGGACTTGAACCTCCATGATATTGCTATCATATGGACCTGAACCATACGCGTCTGCCAATTCCGCCATATCCGCATCTGTTTTCTCACACCGCAGTATCGCCTGAGTGCTTTTTTATTATAGCACAGTCGATTGCATTTGTCAAGCACTTTTTGAGATTTTTCAAAAAAAAATTTTCGCCCCAGTTTTCAGCACCCAATCTGCTTGATTCTCACCGTAATTTCTTGCATTCATCACACAAAAAGAGTAGAATTACCGTGCGTTTATAGATATCCACCCCTCTTTTTTAGAAAAATCCATGGGCGAAGGCAGCAGAAAGTTTTGCATTTTTCGCCAAAGTATGCTATAATAGAAAGGATTGCAATCAACGGAAAGGACGATGAATCTATGGCTGCATATCTTGATAACGCAGCGACCACCAAACCCTGTGCTGAATGCATCGCTGCAATGAACGATGCCATGGTCAATACATACGGCAACCCCTCCTCTTTGCATCGCATGGGCTTGGAAGCACAGCTTGTAGTGGATGCCGCACGTAAACAGATCGCGGCAGCACTTTCTTGTGAACCTGATCGCATTGTATTCACATCGGGTGCAACTGAAAGCAACAATCTTGCGATCTTCGGAACGGCTGGTGCTTACGGCAAACGGCGTAAAAAAATGGTTGTGACTGCGGTGGAACACGCCTCGGTGCGTGCCGCATACGATCGCTTGGAACAGCAAGGCTTTACAGTGGTGCGCGTTGCACCTAACGCGAATGGTGAACTTGATCCGGAAGCTTTTCTTGCGGAAATTGACGAGAATACCTGTTTGGCAAGCATGATGCTGGTCAATAATGAAACAGGAGCCATTCTGCCAGTGCGGCGTACTTTTTATGCCGCAAAGAAAAAATATCCGCAGCTTGTTACCCATTGTGATGCAGTACAAGGATTTTTGAAAATCGGATGTACTGTCAATGAACTGGAAGCTGATCTGATCTCTGTCAGTGCCCATAAGATTCATGGTGCAAAAGGCGCAGGTGCGCTTTATATCCGTAAGGGTACACGGTTGATTCCCCTGCTGTACGGCGGCGAACAGGAACAAAAGCTGCGTCCTGGCACAGAATCTGTTCCACTGATTGCAGGCTTTGGTGCAGCTGCTGCCATGATGCGCAAGAGTTTTTCCACGCGCACAGAACATATCACGGCACTGCGAAAGGAAGCTGTTCGGCAGCTTTCCGCCATGGATGGCATCATCATTCATCAGCCATGCGACTGCTCCCCCTATATTCTCAGTGTGGCAGTAAAAGGCCTGCGTGCAGAAACATTGCTGCATTTTTTGGCAGAACGTGCGGTATATGTTTCCAGTGGATCTGCCTGCTCCAAAGGGAAACCAAGTGGTGTGCTGCAAGCTTTCCGCATCCCAGATGATCTCGCTGACAGCACCATTCGTATCAGCTTCTGCGGCGAAAACGCCGTCTATGACATCAAATGCTTGGCAGAGGGCATCGCTGCGGCGCAGCAGCAACTGATCCACAAGCGTTGAAACGCAATATACTATTTATAATGGAAAAGAGGAATATGAAATGCGAGAAATTGTTCTGTTGAAATATGGCGAATTGGCTCTTAAGGGTCTTAACCGTAACAGCTTCGAAGATGTACTACTGCGCAGTATTCGCCACAGATTGAAGTTTATCGGCAATTTTGAATACGCCAAGGGGCAATCTACCATTTACATTACCCCTTGCGCCGATACCGATGCAGCCTGTAACGACCTGATTGATGCCGCCATGCCCCGTCTGCAAAAGGTATTCGGCATTGCCGCGCTTTGCCGCGCGTTGGTCTGTGAAAAAGATTTTGCTGATATCGCAACCCGTGCCATTCCATATCTGCAAGAAGTGCTGCCATACGTAAAAACATTTAAAGTTGAGGCAAAGCGCGCCGACAAGGCATTTCCCATGAAGTCGCCGCAGATATGCGCAGAGCTGGGCGGCATTTTGCTGGAAGCGTTTCCCGCACTGACAGTGGACGTACACGATCCCGACATCACAGTTACCGTTGAAATCCGTGACACCAATGCGTATATTCACGCCGCCAAGTTGAAAGGCGCAGGAGGACTGCCTGTAGGCACCGCTGGAAACGGTCTGATGCTGCTTTCAGGCGGCATTGATAGCCCCGTTGCCGCATGGATGATGGCAAAACGCGGTATGCGCATCACTGCCTGCCATTTTGAAAGCCCACCCTACACTTCGGAGCGTGCCCGCATGAAAGTGGAAACGTTGGTGGAAAAATTAGTACCTTGGTGCGGCAGCATGGCATTCTTCTGCGTACCGTTCACCGAAATCCAGGAGGTGCTGCGTCGCGAGTGCCCCGAAGAGTATTTCACGATCCTCATGCGCCGTTTGATGATGGAAATCGCACAGCGCATTGCCGAACAAAACAAATGCGAAGCCATCATCACTGGTGAAAGCCTCGGGCAGGTTGCCAGTCAGACCTTGCAGGCGATCCACTGCACGGATGCCGTGTCGAAGATTCCCGTACTGCGCCCGCTCATTGGGATGGACAAAACCGAAATCATCGACATCGCACGCCGCATCGATACCTTTGAAACATCTATCCTCCCCTACGAGGATTGCTGCACGGTGTTCACACCACGTCACCCCAAACTGCGCCCACGTCTGGAAGATGTGGAAGCGGCGCAGAATGCCGTTGATTTCAGCAAACTGATCAATGATGCAGTGCAAAACACCACAAAAAAAATCTTTGCAATGCGCATTGCCGAAAACGACAAGGCGTAAAAGAATACAATCGATGTGCCAAAGAACGACAACGCATTCCAAAATGCCATCAAAATTTTTGGTAAAGTTATGGAGAATATCATGAAAGTATGCCATGAGTATGGTAAAGATTCCGAAGTTTTTGCAGCCGACCTTGACAAAACCATAGCCGATGTAGTAAAATTGTTAGGGGAAAGGGGCTTCTCTGTTGCTACGGCGGAAAGCCTGACAGGTGGACTCCTCTCCGAACGTATTACATCAGTGGCAGGCGCATCGCGGGTATTTGAGCTTGGAATCTGCACCTACTCCGACAGAATGAAACGGGATATGCTCGCAGTACCACCCGAGATCTTGCTGCGTTACGGCGCGGTCAGCAGAGAAACAGCCTACGCAATGGCAAGCGGATTGTCTGTCCGCTCCAGCGCAAACCTCTCTCTGGCAGTCACCGGCATTGCAGGGCCAGACGGCGGCACGAAAGAACATCCCATAGGCACTGTTTACGCAGGCTTTGCGTTTCAGGGTGAAGTAGCTGCAACCCTACTGCGGCTCTGGGAACTTCCGGAGCTTGACAGAGATGGCATCCGGCACTATACCGCAAAATGTGTGTTTTGTATCGCAAAACAGTTGCTTGAGGCGGAGTACTTCCGCTGAAAGCCGCAACCTGTACGGCACGGAAGCTGATGCGCGCTTTTTCGGGCGATGCTAGGCAGAAACTGACGTCAATGATGGAGGCGTTCTTCCCATGAGTGACAAATTTCAGCAAAATCCCAACCCCATGCAGGATCATGAAAACTGCCCCGATGCAGGGACAGAACGACCCGTTTTTTCCTCGCTGCCCCAATTGGCAGAGGAATCCGGCACAGAAGGCAAAACAAATCTCGATGACACCATCGACGAGCTGCTGCAATCTACGGTACGCGCGGAGACAGCAGAATCGGCTTTGGAGGATTCTGGAAATGAAACGCCCGCTGTAACCGTGAGCGAAAAAACGGATGACATCGACACCATTCTCGCGGAGGTCGACGCGATGCGTCATACAGACAACGCAGAACAGGGTGAAGGTGTGCCGCAAGGAGATCCCCCCAAGCAGGAAATGGGCTCCGAGCAGGCAACTTCTGACGCGTCTACACCCGAAGTTTCCAAAGCGGAGGCGGTAACGCCACCGAAAAGGACATCAGGCAAAAAAAAGAAGCGTAAGAAGAAAAAGCGCAAACGATATACCATAGCGCAGGGTTTGCGGGATCTGTTCCCTGTGCGCGGCGATTCCGCTTTCGATGTGGTCAGAAAAATCATCTTTCTCGTTGCCCTCATCGCATTCGCGGTCTGCTTGTATCTCATCGCCGACTACTACGTCGAGCTGTACCTGAACAAGCGGCTGCACGAAGGAATGCAGGGTGAGATGGCAAACTATCACAGCAGCCAGTCTTCCAGCGCGCCGGTCATCGGAACAACACCGCAAGGCGAAGTGTACGAGTACCTCGAACACAACTACATTGCGGATATGTACCTGAATCGTAACTCCGATTTGGTCGGCTATATTACCATCGAAGGCACACCAGTAAGCTACCCCATCGTACAGCGCAAATCTACAGACCCCAATATCAACACCAACGATTATTACCTCTACAGGGCGTTTGACCTCTCGGAAAACAGGGCAGGCTGTATCTTCATGGATTATCGCTGCCACTTCGATGAAGTGGTCGGCAACCGCCGTGCGGTAGATAATTCCACGAATCTTCTGGTGTATGGGCACAACATGAAAAATGAGTCGATGTTCGGCAGCCTGAAGAAGTACTACAACAATTACAGCTATTACAGCAACCACCCCATTATTACGCTGGATTCGCTATACAAAACCTACTACTATAAGATCTTCGCGATCTTTATCGTAGACGGCGATGACCTGACCTCCGAGTACGCTTTCGATTGCTGGAACACCTTTGAATTCGACAATGAAGAGGAGTTTCTGGCATACGTCAACAACGCCAAAAAACGCAACATGATGAAGAACGAGGTCGATGTGACCTACGGCGATCAGCTGCTGACGCTTTACACTTGCAACGGTAAGCTCGAAAACGCAAAGCTCATCATTATGGCGCGTCTGATGCGCGACGGCGAGAACCCCACCGATGGCACACAGTTCAGTGAGCCAAACAGTAACGTTCTCTGGCCAAAGGCATTCTATCAGTACGGAAACTATTCCGAATTTGACCCTGAACTCTTTGTCCCCTACGATTGAGATGAGGGTCCCCGAAGCATCGTCGGCAGTGGGGCAGTGAACGGACGGTTCTATGCCCACACATCCCGCCCCTGCCTTCGGCACGCTGTAGCTGCGTTCTCCCACGAGTGGCGCACGGCCTTCGTTTTGTACTGTCGCCTGGCGACAAACGCAGCATAACGCAGCAAAAAATCCTTTAGATACAGAAAGGCAGAAAGCACATACCATTCCTGCGGTATGTCCGTTCGGGCAAGAGGACAGCCCCGAACGGCAAATAAGGAGGACACAAACGGTTTCCGGACAAAATCCCCATACAATCTTGGGGAAATAAAGCCGACCTTCGCGTCGGTGAGATTGATATTTGGAGAGAAACTATGCAAGTTCGAACGCGACGAAACCGCATCGCGCTTCTGGTTTCAGGTGTGATGGTCTTCACCGCAACAGGTGTTACACACATCGACCAGAACGCGTTGTATGGCTCGCCCGCTGTCAATGTAGTTCACGCAGCGACAACCACGATGAACGGAACCGATTCTGGCGAACATGTTGTTTCGGGGCCCTCACCACTGATTGTAGGCGATGCCGCAGAGGACTCTGCCGCTGCAAACGATTACAACGTAACCGATTGGTGGAAGGCTGACATCTCTGAGTATGATCAGAGCCTTTCCCTCATACGCTACGAGACAGTCTCGGCTGAGCAGGACCCGCTTTTGACGACAACTGCAGTGACAACAACTACCACCGAAACCACATCCACTACCGTCTTTTCCACCTACCGTGAGCCGGCACTCACTGCCGCATCTACCATTGCGGCAAAGTCCGATACTGTCGTCTTTTATTCATCGGGATACGGGCACGGCGTGGGCATGAGCCAAAACGGCGCAAACTTCTACGCCATGTATGACGGTTGGAATTACGAACAAATCCTAGCGCACTACTACCCTGGCACTACACTGGTAAATACTGGTGTGACGGAAGATACACAAATCACGATCGGCAATTGTTCAGGCGATATCGTTTCTGTCATTGCGCAGGTCGTGAATCGAGAAATGGGGCCAAGCATGGCTCCCGAAGCCCTCAAGGCACAGGCAGTCGCTGTCTACAGCTTCTACCTCTTCCACGGTCACGGTTCTGGTCTACAGGGCAAAAAGAACCCCAGCCAGAACATTATCGATGCGGTACGCTCGGTGCTGGGTACTGCGGTGTATTACAATAATGAGCCAGCAGATACAATGTTCTACGCTTCCAGCGGTGGCGCAACTGCCTCCTGTAAGGATATCTTTTTTATGGATATCCCCTACTTGGTCAGCGTCCCCGTGCAACATGACGAAACCTGCGACCCCTACTACAATCAAGCAACGGTGTTCTCAACCGCAAAGCTGAAAAGGATTCTGGAATCCGCATACAACGTTGACCTGACAGGCAACCCATATGACTGGATGCAGATTACTTACGGCGATGGCGGTTATGTCGCGAGTGTCGTCATCGGCGGAACAGTTACCGTAAAGGGCAATTCCCTGCGCGATGTGCTCGGTCTCCGCTCCCCTAAATTTGAGTTTGTATATCAGCCACCCGTAGCTGCGAGTGCTGAAACTACAACCACAACGGTTGCCTGAACACTTCAGGCTTAGCAACTTGAATAGAGATAAGACGGTTGGTGCTTACTGACCGTCTTTTCTGTTTCGTTACTCGTGAAAGGATCGTTGACATGATACTGCGTCTGCTTCTTACTTTGCTGTTCATCTTCGGCGCAAACTGCTTTTGTCTGCTCTGGCAAAAGCCCCTGCTGCTTGCAGCTGCGCTGCCCACTTTACTGATCCCCAACCTTTTGGCGGGCTTCTTCCGCAAAAAGATCCCTACCAAACGCCTGAGATGCTGCAATCACGGGCTGGAATGCCTATATATTTTTACGGTTGCTGCGGTTTGTTCGGTCATCGCACAGCTTGCACTGCTTACGCAGATTGACAACATCGGTTGGAAACTCTGGATACTCAGTGCTGTATGGGCACTTGCCGCTAACGCGATTCTGTTCTGGAATGGCATCGTTTTCGTGTACTGTACCTCCACACAGCTTAGATTGAAACATCGTGTCATCGGCATCATTTGCGGGCCAATTCCCATCGTTCACCTGTTCGCGCTGTATCATATCATACGGATTGTGCGCCGAGAATTGCGGATCGAAACCGAAAAAGCAGCCCTGAATCAATCACGGCAGCACTTGCAGATCTGCAAGACCAAATATCCCATTTTGATGGTGCATGGCGTGTTCTTTCGTGATACCAGGGCGTTCAATTACTGGGGCAGAATCCCGAAACAGCTTGCGCAAAACGGAGCGACCATCTTCTACGGTGAGCATCAATCTGCACTTTCCATCACAGACAGTGCAGAAGAACTCGCTGCACGCATCACCAGCATCGTGGAAAAAGAAGGTTGTGGCAAGGTAAACATCATCGCACACTCCAAGGGCGGTCTGGATTGCCGCTACGCAATCGCGCACTGCGGCATAGCCCCATATGTGGCTTCGCTCACAACCATCAACACGCCACATCAGGGCTGCGGCTTTGCAGAGTATCTGCTGGAGAAAGTACCCCAGAACGTCTGTGACAGGATCGCTGCAACCTATAATCACGCGGCGACTGTAATGGGCGATACTACCCCCGATTTTATGGCAGCAGTCAAAGATCTGACTGCGGCGCGATGTCAGGAAATAATGCACGAACTCTATCTGCCTGCGGATATTTATACCCAGAGCGTTGGCTCCATGCTCAAAGGCTCTACCAGCGGTAAGTTCCCACTGAATTTTTCACAGCCGCTGGTCAAGTATTTTGATGGTCCAAACGATGGTCTGGTGGCAGCAACTTCGTTCCAGTGGGGCGAAAACTACCAGTTTGTCGTTCCCAAGGGCAACCGCGGTATCTCCCATGGCGATATGATTGACCTCAACCGCGAAGATATTGATGAATTTGATGTACGCGAATTCTATGTGCAGCTTGTCAACAAACTGCGTGAAAAAGGACTCTAATGCAGCTGTGAACTCGATGAATGCCATGTATTGAACCACTATTATATTATAACATAAACGGTATACCCTTGCAATGAGGGCATACCGCTTTTTTCAGGGCGAAATGCCCTCTCATATGTGGAAAAGTAAAAAAAATCCCCACGACGAAGAACTTCGCCATGGGGGAGAAGGAAAGAGGTTACCAGCAAGATTTAAGTGGCAAAACGAAAATGCACTGGCATTCCGTTTCGCATGGTGGGCATTACTTCGCCCTGAATCAGCGGCAGAAAATAATCCGTCGCCTCATCTGTGACATCGTTTCCCGCATCGTTAATCCACGCCGCAGGAAAAGTACGCGTCACATTGGCAGCAGAAGCCGCCGCAATATGAGAACAGGTTACGCGATATGTCGCAGCACCTGCATCACGCTGAAGAGTTACCATGCAACCGCTTTTGCCTTGCAAAGCAAGCTCCACGGCATATCTGCCAACTGCCTCAGACTCATCGAGATCCGTAGCAGAGGCAAGATGCGCAGCACAACGCTGCATCACATTCAGTTCGATAGAACGAACCTTGCAGCCTATCTCATGCTGTACAAGCTGTTCAAGATACTTACCGACACCAGAGAGATACGCATGACCAAAAGCATCATTTTCGCCCGAACGATACGACGCACTATGCGGAAGCGAAACACCTTCCGAAACAGCACATACCACGGAACGATGCGATTTCATTGCATTTTGGACATCACGAATAAACTGTACGGTAGAAAATTCATGCTCAGGCAAATAAATCAGATGCGGAGCAACCTCACCGTTGGTGCGCAGCAAACAAGTGGAAGCAGTCAGCCAACCAGCATCTCTGCCCATAATCTCACAAATCGTGACAGATGGGACACGATACACCGAGGAATCTCGCACGACTTCTTGCATGGTCATCGTCACATATTTTACAGCAGAACCAAATCCAGGAGTATGGTCCGTGCCTGCCAAATCATTATCAATGGTCTTCGGCACACCGATAACGCGGATGTCACTCCCCTGCTCTGCAAGCCATGCGGAAAGCTTTGCAACGGTATCCATGGAATCATTACCGCCGATATAGAAAAACGCATCAATGTTATTTTTCTTCAACACTTCATAGACCTTGCAGTACAACGAATCATCCTGTTCCGCAGCTGGCAACCGAAAACGACAAGAGCCAAGAGCGGTTGAGGGCGTTTTGCGCAACAACTCAACAGACTCCTCTGAAGTCAACTCACTGCATAGATCAACAAAACGCTCTTCCATCAGCCCTTGTATACCATTATGTACACCAAGCACCGATACTGGCGCATCGTTATGCACTTTATTGCTCAGTTCGATAGCAGCTTTGTATATGCCTACCAGCGATGCGTTGATGGCACATGTTGGGCCACCGGATTGGGCAACGGCAAATCTCATGCAGTGTGCAACTCCTCTCAGGATATTGAGAAATCATGCGTTGAAGCGTTGTCTGATCACAAGATATAGTATACTCCTTTTGTTGCAAAATGTCAATAGGGTAAAGCAGATTTCGTCGCTTTTCCCAATACTCCGCACAGGCAGGACGATTTTCGCATCAGAATGCACCTGTTTTTTGTACTAAGTTGCTCTATTAGCAATACAATTATGATATATCATGTTTTTGAGCAGAATCCGTCATATTCACTGAAATAAATGGAGCATCCACTTGGATTTTGCACGTGAAAAGCTTTTGGTGGACAGTTTTTTCAAAATGTCCACCGCGCAACTACATCTGTACTGTACACAATGACAGTTATTGCGCAAAATCCAGCCAAATTTTCAAAAAATGTCACAATTCTGCGTGAAAACTATTGCAATCATGGCTAAAATGCAGTATAATATGAAGGTACCGAGATATCGGCAACTATATAAGGAGGATGTTATCATGTCTTTAAACAATGCTTATTTGCAGGGCGTTTACGAGAAAGTTTGTGAACGCAATCCCGGCGAGCCTGAGTTCCAGCAGACCGTTTATGAGGTTCTCTCCAGTCTGGTTCCCGTTGTCGAGCGTCGCCCTGACATCGTCAAAGCACGCGTGATTGACCGTATGGTTGAGCCCGAGCGTGCGATTTCTTTCCGTGTTTCCTGGGTGGATGACAACGGCGATGTGCAGGTCAACCGCGGCTATCGTGTGCAGTTCAACTCCGCAATCGGCCCGTACAAGGGTGGTCTGCGTCTGCACCCCTCCGTCAATCTTTCTGTTATGAAATTCTTGGGCTTTGAGCAGACCTTCAAGAACAGCCTTACCTCGCTGCCCATGGGCGGCGGCAAAGGTGGCGCAGACTTTGATCCGACTGGCAAATCCGATGGCGAGGTTATGCGTTTCTGCCAGAGCTTTATGACTGAGCTTGCAAAGCACATTGGCCCTGATACCGATGTCCCTGCTGGTGATATCGGCGTTGGCGCACGAGAGATTGGCTATTTGTTCGGTCAGTACAAGAGACTCCGCAACGAATTTACTGGAGTTCTCACTGGCAAAGATATGTCCTGCGGCGGCTCTCTGATTCGTCCTGAGGCAACTGGTTACGGCGCAGTATACTACACTGTTGAAATGCTAAAGACCTTTGGCGAATCCATCAAGGGCAAAACCGTTGCGATTTCTGCATTTGGTAATGTTGCATGGGGTACCGCAAAGAAGGTTGCTGAGTTGGGCGGTAAGGTCGTTACCCTCTCTGGTCCCGATGGTTACATCTACGATGAGGAAGGCGTTACTACCGAGGAAAAATTCAATTATATGCTTGAAATGCGTGCATCCTGCCGCAACAGAGTGCAGGACTACGCTGAGAAGTTCGGCGTTCCTTTCTTCCCGAAGGAGAAACCTTGGGGCGTTAAGGCAGATATCCTGATGCCTTGCGCAACCCAGAACGAAGTTCGCATTGAGGATGCTGAGAAGATTGTTGCGAATGGCGTGAAGTACTATGTTGAAGTTGCCAATATGCCTACCACCAACGAGGCGATTGATTACCTCAAGCAGCACGGCGTTGTGGTTGCACCTTCCAAGGCGGTTAACGCAGGTGGCGTTGCAGTTTCTGGTCTTGAGATGTCCCAGAATTCCATGCGTTACAATTGGACGGCTGAGGAAGTTGATGCAAAGCTGAAGTCTATCATGCAGAACATCTACAAGGCTTCCTATGATGCTGCAAAGGAATACGGCATGGAAGGCGATCTTGTCGCAGGCGCAAACATCGCTGGATTCCTGAAGGTCGCACAGGCTATGATGTGGCAGGGCGTTTGCTACTAATCCAATCAAAATCAAAACACAAGGGCGCATCCCATGCTTTGGGTGCGCCTTTTTTGTATAAAACGCAAGGCTTCTCCCACTGAAAAAAAAGACCGGCACCCCAAAAGGATGCCGGTTTTTATTACTCGATCAAACGAGCTGGATGATCGCCATCTCAGCAGCATCGCCACGACGAGGGCCGACCTTAACCAGTCGGGTGTAACCGCCGTTGCGCTCTGCGTAACGAGGAGCGATCTCGTCGAAGAGCTTCTTAGCGACGCTCTCCTTGGTGACATAAGCAAATACCTGACGCTTGCAGTGCAGATCGGCAGCGGCATCGTTACCCTGAGCAGCCTTACCCAGCGTAATCATCTTTTCAGCCATTGCACGAACTTCCTTTGCTCTGGTCACAGTAGTTTCAATCTGGCCGTTCTCCAACAGATATGTTACCATACCGCGGAGCATCGCCTTTCTGTGATCGGACGTTCTGCCGAGCTTTCTGGAACCCGCCATTATTGTTCACTCCTTTGTAATTCTTCGATTGCCGCACGCGGCACCGAAACGGGATTAGTCATTGTCGTCAGAGCTGAGGTCAAAGCCCAGAGATCTGAGCTTCTCCTTCACCTCATCAAAGGACTTCTTACCGAGGTTTCTGACCTTCATCATCTCGTCTTCAGATTTGCTGATCAAATCTTCAACAGTGTTGATGCCGGCGCGCTTCAAGCAGTTGAAGGAACGCACCGACAGGTCAAGCTCCTCAATGGTCATCTCAAGGATCTTCTCCTTGCCGCCATCGTTCTTCTCAATGAGAACCGGTTCCATGCCCGACTCCTCGGAAAGTTCCACAAAGAGTCGGAGATGCTCGTTGAGGAGATTGGCCGCCTGGGACAGCGCCTCCTTTGCGGAGATTGTGCCATCAGTCCAGACCTCAATCGTAAGCTTATCGTAGTCGGTCACCTGACCGAGACGAGTGTCCTCAACCTTATAGTTCACCTTCAAAACAGGTGTATAGATGCTATCCACAGCGATCACATCAACGGGCATATTCTCCATGAGCTGCTTGTTGCGCTCCGAAGATACATAGCCCCTGCCTTTGTCGATGGTGATGGTCATCTCAAGCTTGGCACCCTTGCCCAGTGTGGCAATGTGCATACCAGGGTTGAGAATATCCACTTCAGAATCTGCTGTGATGTCTCCGGCGGTCACTTCGCACTCACCCTCGGCGTCGATGTAGATGTTCTTGGGACCATCGCACTTCAGCTTCGCGGTTAGACCCTTGATGGCGAGAATGATCTCTGTCACATCTTCCTTCACTCCGGGAACGGTTGTCAGCTCGTGATGCACGCCTTCGATTTTGACGGCGTTGACTGCCACACCGGGCAGCGAGGAGAGCAGAACGCGTCTGAGGCTGTTACCCAGCGTGATGCCATAGCCACGCTCCAGCGGGGAAAGCACAAACTTTCCGTATCTGCCATCGGATTTCAGCTCAACGGTCTCGATTTCGGGCTTCTCGATCTTCAGCATGATTACCCTCCTATATCGCAATCAATGGTGTTGTTGTAGTGTTTGCCTGTACCCTTTGCTGACCCTACGGATCACTTGGAGTACAACTCAACGATCAGGTGGGTCTCTGTCTCGTAATCAATATCCTCAGGGGTTGCGAGCCTTGTTACGGTTGCAGAGAATGCCTCCTTGTCAGCAGTCAGCCAAAGCGGAACAGTTCTGCCCTGGGTCTGCTCAACGACTTCCTTGAACTTTTCGCTGGATCTGCTCTTCTCGCACAGAGCGATGACATCACCAACAGAAACGCGGTAGGAAGGAATATCGACCTTCTTGCCGTTCACGGTGAAGTGACCGTGGCAGGTAAGCTGTCTTGCCTCGCGTCTGGTCAGAGCCAGACCCATACGGTAAACAACATTGTCCAGTCTGGATTCCAGCAAGGTGATGAGGTTATCACCAGTCTTGCCCTCCATCTTGTTTGCCAGAACGAAGTACTTGCGGAAAGGCTTCTCCATCATACCGTAGATGAACTTCAGCTTCTGCTTTTCCTTCAGCTGCGCGCCGTACTCAGAGACCTTCTTGCGGGCGTTTGCCTTGGGGTTACGGTTAGATTCCTTTGCGATACCCATTACCATCGGGCTGATGCCCAGGTATCTGCATCTTTTGAGGATCGGATCCTTATTTACTGCCATATTCTCTCACACCTCCTGTGATTATACGCGGCGTCTCTTGGGAGGACGGCAACCGTTATGCGGAATGGGTGTGACATCCTTGATCATACGAACATCAAGACCCACAGTCTGCAAAGCACGGATCGCAGCCTCACGACCAGAGCCGGGGCCATTGACATATACTTCAACAGTCTTAAGACCATGCTCCATAGCAGCGCGGGCGGCGGTTTCGGCAGCGGTCTGCGCCGCAAAGGGCGTAGACTTCTTGGAACCACGGAAACCCAGCTCACCGGCACTTGCCCAAGAAATTGCGTTACCCTGGGTATCGGTGATGGTCACGATGGTGTTGTTGAATGTGGACTGAATATGCACCGCGCCGTTTTCGATGTTCTTGCGCTCTCTACGGCGTCTGATGGTAGTCACTTTTTTCTTCTGCTGTGCCAAGATACAGTCCCTCCTTACTTCTTCTTGTTAGCGATGGTCTTCTTCGGACCCTTACGGGTTCTTGCGTTGGTTTTCGTGCGCTGTCCTCTGACAGGCAGACCCTTACGGTGACGAACACCACGATAGCAACCGATATCTACAAGACGCTTGATATCCATCGCAACCTGACGGCGCTTGTCGCCCTCCACGAGGCAATTGTTATCAATGTACTCACGAAGCGCGGCGACATCCGTCTCGGTCAAGTCTTTCACTCTTGTATCGGGATTGATACCAGTCGCGTTCAGGATCTGGGTAGCCGTCGTCCGGCCAATACCGAAGATATAGGTCAAGCCGATCTCTACTCGCTTGTTCTTCGGCAGGTCAACACCAGCGATTCTAGCCATATTCCTAATTACACCTCCATGTGGTCAGAGCCTTAACCCTGACGCTGCTTATGCTTCGGGTTCTCACAAATAATCATGATCTTGCCCTTACGCTTGATGACTTTGCATTTCTCGCAGATAGGTTTAACGGAAGGTCTTACTTTCATTGAAAATACCTCCTTGTTATTTCGGCGTGCGAATCACTTCGCCCGCCAAGTGATTCTGCCCTTTGTAAGATCATAGGGCGACATCTCAACGGTAACATGGTCACCGGGAACGATGCGGATATAGTTCGTTCTCAGCTTGCCGGAGATATGCGCCAGAATCACATGATTGTTCTTCAGCTCGACTTTGAACATCGCATTGGGCAATGCTTCGGTAACAACACCCTCTACCTCAATGACATCCTGTTTCGACATCGTCGATGACCTCCTTACGACCTGAGTCGTTCAATCTGGTTCGATCTGTTTTCGGTGGCTGCATTGGTGCCAGTGCCTTGCGCAACTGACAATCATTCATGCCATCCAGATTCAAAACATAATCGGTTTTCTGCACATGAACGGGATTCTTCCGTTTTGGATGTGCAAGCTTTCTGCGCTGCCCGTCTGCAATGAACAGGTTTCTGCCATCGGCAGCAGTCACAACATAAAATCGACCGGCATCTCTGCCTGCCTTTGCCAGTACAACCGTACCAACCGGACAAGCCATCTTTTGCTCCATGCCAGTTCCTCCGTCAAGGCAGCGTCAAAATCACGGGACCGTCTGCGGTAATCAGCACCTCATGCTCAAAATGAGCGGAGATGGAGCCACTTTTTGTGATCACGGTCCAGCCATCAGGCAACTGAATAATCTCGTCACCAACGGCATTAATCATCGGTTCAATGCAGATGGTCATCCCCTGAACCAGGCGCATACCGTGTCCCGGCTTGCCATGGTTTGGTACTTCTGGTTCCTCGTGAAGATTTCGCCCGATGCCGTGTCCACAGTACTGCTTCACGATGCCGTAGCCTCGTTCTCTGCAATACGCTTCCACGGTGTGGGAGATATCGCCCAGCCGCGCACCGACATTGGCAACCTTAATTGCTTCATAAAGACTTTCCTCAGTAGTCTGCAACAGTGCCTTTGCCTCGGGAGAAATCTCACCGACAGCAAACGTGTAACAGGTATCACTATGGAAGCCCTTATAAAATGCACCAACATCAACGCTGACGATATCACCCTCGGTGACTCTCCGATTACCAGAGGGAATACCGTGAATGACCTCGTTATTGACCGACACACAAGCGCTGGCGGGGAATCCGCCATAACCCAGAAAGCTGGGCTTCGCGCCATGTGCCGTGATTTCGCGGTGAATAATTCTGTCAATATCCTTTGTCGTCATACCGGGGCGGATCTTCTGACCCACAACCTGCAACGCATTCGCTGCAATCTTACCTGCTTCACGCATCTTCTCGATATCGGAAGCACTCTTGATTGTGACCATCGAAACTCCCCTCTTTCATTAGCCGTTGACGCCCAAAGCCTCAAACACGAGCTTTGTGGTATCTGCGACTTCCTCCTGACCCTCAACGGTCAACAGCTTGCCTGTTTTACCGTAGAACTCCTTGAGCGGAGCAGTCTTTTCACGGTAAACCTCCAAGCGGGAAAGCACCGTTTCTGGAGCATCATCCGCGCGTTGCACAGTTTTGGCACCGCACTTGTCGCAAACGCCCTCAACAGCAGTGGGCTTATACTCGATGTGATAAGAAGCACCGCAAGCCTCGCAAACGCGGCGACCAGACATTCTCGCGCAGATGCGCGCATCGGGAACAGAAATCTCCAACACTTTGTCGATGTTCACGCCCATGGTATCCAACGCTTCAGCCTGAGCGACTGTACGAGGAAAACCGTCCAAAATGTAGCCCTTTGCGGCATCAGGCTCTGCAATACGATCCTTGAGGATACCGATAACGATTTCATCGGAAACAAGGGCGCCGCTTTCCATAGCCTCTTTCGCCTGCAATCCCAGTGCAGTACCGTTCTTAACGGCTTCACGAAGCATATTGCCAGTAGAGATCTGCGGAATACCAAGCTTTGCGGAGATCGCTTCTGCCTGTGTACCCTTGCCCGCGCCAGGTGCTCCCAAAAGTATCAGATTCATAGCAGCCTCCTATTGCTTAGTCGAGGAAGCCCTTGTGATGACGCATCATCATCTGGGATTCCAAGGTACGAACAGTTTCAATGGCAACGCTGACCACGATAAGGATAGAAGTACCACTCATAGCAGAGATATTCAGCTTTGTGATGCGCAGGAAGATGATCGGGAAAATCGCAATGATACCCAGATACACGGCACCAACCAGCGTTAGCTTGGAGAGGACTTTCTGGATGTAGTCAGAAGTTGGCTTGCCAGGACGAATGCCAGGAATACCGCCATTCGACTGACGCAAATTGTTTGCGATCTCAATTGGATTATACTGCATTGAAACATAGAAGAAGTTGAATGCGATAATCAGGATAAAGTAGAGGATCGCATACGGAATGCTCTGCATATTAAAGAAACTGATGAAGTAGTAGTAGATCTTCTCGCCCAGACCCGTATCCTCAGTAATCACCTTAACTGGTTCACGAATCATGGCGATAGTGGATGGCAGGGACATAAAGCTCATCGCGAAGATGATCGGCATAACGCCAGACATACACACCTTGATGGGCAAATGCGAGGACTGTCCGCCATACTGCTTTCTGCCGACAACACGCTTTGCGTACTGCACGGGAATGCGACGTTCTGCCTCGTTCATAATGACGATACCAACAATCATTGCCACAAAGATAACGGCGTAAACCATCACCAAGGTAAAGTACTTCTTGGGATCGTCAATGACCAGACCTGCCAATCTGCCGACTTCTTCCGGCAGTCTTGCAACGATACCAGCAAAGAGAATCATGGAGATGCCGTTGCCGATGCCGCGCTCATTGATGCGGTTACCCATCCAAATGATCAACGAGGAGCCAGCGATAAAGCAGCAAATGATAACAAACATCGCGAAGATACCCTCGCCGCCGCTGGTATAAAGCACTGCGGATTTGCCGTCATCGCCTTTGATATTCTTCAGCGTGAGATAATAGGCGACCGCCATAAAGACTGCCAGCCCCAAAGCCACAAAAGAAGTAATCACATTCAGCTTTTTTCTGCCTTCCTCGCCCTCCTGCTGGAGTCGCTCCAGCGGAGGCAACGCGTAGGTCAGCAGCTGGATAATAATGCTCGCGTTAATGTTGGGGGTAACGCCGAGGGAGAAGATGGTCGCCTGTGAAAGCGCACCACCTGTAAGGATGTTCAAATATTCTAGGAAGTTGCCGCCCTTCGCCTTCTCCTCCATCCAGGAAACGACCACAGATGTATCAAGGAACGGGACGGTAATTGCGCTTCCCAAGCGGAAAATCACGATGATAAACAGTGTGAACAGGATCTTCTTACGGATATCCGGAATCTTCCATGCGTTAGCCATGGTTTTGAACACACTACATCACCTCAGCTTTCCCGCCTGCCTTCTCGATTTTTTCTGCTGCTGCCGCAGAGAACTTTGCAGCCTTAACGGTCAGCTTTGCAGTCAGTTCACCGTTGCCCAGTACCTTCACGCCACCGTTCTCAATCTTCTTGAGCAGACCGGAAGCGATCAGCAACTCAGTATCCACAACAGTGCCGTCAACGAAGCGATTCAGATCGCCGACATTAACGGTGGAATAACGAGTAGCGAAAATGTTGTTGAAGCCGCGTTTCGGAATGCGTCTTGCAAGGGGCATCTGGCCGCCTTCAAAACCGATTCTCACGCCGCCGCCGGAACGCGCATTCTGACCCTTATGGCCCTTGCCTGCGGTCTTGCCGTTACCGGAACCGTGTCCTCTGCCGACTCTCTTCACCTGACGGTTGGAATCAGCAGCGGGTGTCAATTCATGAATCTTCAATGGTTCGCACCTCCTTGCATTAAGCTTCTGTTACCTCAACGAGGTGGGAAATCTTACGAACTTTGCCCTGTGTCTGTGCATTATCGGGTTGTGTCGTACAATCGCCGATCTTACGCAGACCTAGAGAATGAGCAGTTGCGATCTGGTCTTGTTTGCAGCCGATCAGACTCTTGACGAGCTTAACATTCTTTGCCATAACAGCTCACTCCTAACCGATTATTTGCCGAAAATCTCAGCAGTTGTCTTGCCGCGCTTCTCAGCAACAGACTTCGCATCGGTGCATTCCATCAAACCATTGATGGTTGCGCGCACGACGTTGAAGGGGTTGTTGGAGCGCTGGCTCTTGGTACGGATATCCTGGATACCAGCGACCTCGATGACCGCACGCACGGGGCCACCTGCGATAACACCAGTACCGGGGGCAGCGGGCATCATCAGAACACGACCTGCGCCAAACTTGCCAACTACCTCGTGAGGAATGGTTGTACCACGGAGGGAAACGCGAACGAGATTCTTCTTTGCATCTTCGATGCCCTTGCGGATAGCGTCCGGAACTTCACCGGACTTGCCCATGCCGAAGCCTACAACGCCGTTTCCGTCGCCTACAACTACCAGGGCAGAGAATTTCATGATGCGGCCGCCCTTCACCGTCTTGCTTACACGGTTGATCGAAACGACCTTCTCCATAAGTTCCATATTGGATGCGTCAATCAGTGCCAATCGAATTCCCTCCTTCTTTAGAACTGCAACCCGTTCTCGCGGGCGCCGTCTGCAAGCTCTTGTACTCTGCCGTGATACACATAACCACCACGGTCAAATACCACGCTGGAGATGCCCTTATCAGCAGCCTTTTTTGCAATCGCAGCACCAACCATGCGTGCGCCTTCCTTGTTGCCGCCGTTACCCTCAAAGCCCTTATCCTGGCTGGATGCGGAAACGATGGTCACACCGTTCACATCATCTATCAGCTGTGCATAAATGTGCTTTGTAGAGCGATATACGCTCAGTCTGGGGCGCTCGGGCGTGCCGGAGATCTTAGCGCGAACTCTGCGATGTCTCTTGAGACGGGCTTTGTTGCTGTCAATTTTCTTTACCATAGCAATTCACCTTTCTCCTTATTTCTTGCCCTTGCCGGCTTTGCCTTCCTTACGGATGATATACTCGTCCTCGTAGCGAATACCCTTGCCCTTATAAGGCTCCGGGGGACGCTTCTCGCGGATTTCTGCGGCAAACTGACCAACGACTTGTTTGTCGTAACCGTTGATGACGATCTTGTTTGCGTTGGGTACATCAATTGTGATGCCGTCAATTTCAGGGACGATAACCTGGTGGGAGTAACCAAGGTTCATAACCAGCTTTTTGCCGTCCTTTGCAGCACGGTAACCAACGCCTTCGATAACCAGCACCTTGCTGTAGCCTTCGCTAACACCATGGATCATGTTTGCGATGAGGGTTCTGGTCAAACCGTGCAGTGCGCGGTTCTCACTCAGATCGTTGGGGCGGGTCACGGTAACCTGCGCACCCTCAACAGCAATCTTCATTGCTGCGTTTGCCTGATAGCTGTTCTCGCCCTTGGGGCCCTTCACGGTAACGAGGTTCTTCTCGTCAACGGTAACGGTCACGCCAGCGGGAATTGCGATAGGCAGTCTTCCGATTCTTGACATTGTACGATCCTCCCTTACCAGATATAAGCTAGCACTTCACCGCCGACATTCAGCTCTCTAGCCTTCTTGTCGGTCATGATGCCCTTGGAAGTGGAAACGATGACAATGCCCAGCCCCTTGCGAACCTTCGGCATATCCTCGCAGCTGCTGTAAATACGCAGACCAGGCTTGGATACGCGGCGGAGACCGCTGATGACAGGCGTTCTGTTATCGCTGTACTTCAAGTTGATGCGGATGATACCCTGCTTGCCGTCCTCGATGACCTGGAAGCTCTTGATGTAACCCTCGTCCAGCAGGATCTGGGTGATCGCCTTCTTCACATTGGAAGCAGGAATGTCAACCGTGGCGTGCTTTGCGGTATTTGCATTGCGGATTCGAGTCAACAGATCCGCGATTGTATCGGAAATTTGCATGCCGAATGACCTCCTATTCTATCGTCGGTTTACCAGCTAGCCTTCTTGACACCAGGAATCTGACCATCGTGTGCAAGCTCTCTGAAGCAAATTCGGCAAATACCGAACTTTCTGAGATAGGCATGGGGTCTGCCGCAGATTTTGCATCTGTTGTATGCACGGGTAGAGAACTTAGGCGCTCTCTGCTGCTTTAAAATCATTGATTTCTTTGCCATATGCTCCTCCTGATTACTTGGCGAAGGGTGCGCCCAGAAGCGTAAGCAGCTCCTTGGCCTCTTCGTCGGTGGATGCGGTGGTGATAAAGTTGATATCCATACCGCGCACCTTATCGATCTTGTCGTACTCGATCTCAGGGAAGATCAACTGCTCTTTGAGGCCAGTGGAGTAATTGCCCTTGCCATCAAAGGAGTTGGGATTGATACCGCGAAAATCGCGAACACGTGGGAACGAAATGTTGAAAAGCTTATCAACGAAATCCCACATCTTTTCACCGCGAAGTGTTACCTTCACGCCGATGGGCATACCCTCACGCAGCTTGAAGTTTGCAACAGACTTCTTTGCGCGGCACACAACAGGTCTCTGACCAGTGATCAGACCCAGATCGTTCATGATCGCGTCAATCGCCTTGGCATTTTCCTTTGCTTCGCCTGCGCCAACATTAATTACGACCTTCTCGAGACGAGGAATCTGCATCACGTTCTTGTAGCCAAACTTCTTCATCAGTGCCGGAGCGACGGTGCCGGCATAATATTCTTTCAATCTAGCCATCATCGTTCTCCTTTATCATTCAAATGTAGCGTTGCACTCTTTGCAAACGCGGAACTTCTTGCCATTAACCACCGAATGACCAACGCGAGTGGGCTTGCCGCACTTGGGGCAAACAAGCTGAACCTTGCAGGCGTAGATCGGTGACTCTGCCTTTACGATACCGCCCTGCTGACCAACTCTGGTAGGCTTAACGTGCTTTGTGATCATCTTGAAACCTTCAACGATGACCTTGCCCTCCTTGGGGCTGACAGCTACGACCTTGCCAGTGCGCAGCTTCTTTTTGTCGACATCGGAGTACTTGTCGCTGGGCTTACCAACGCGAAGCACAACGGTATCGCCAGTCTTTACATGAACCTTATTCATCTGTCAGTACCTCCAATCAAAGGACCTCCGGCGCAAGGCTGAGGATCTTCACATAATCGTGGTCTCTCAGCTCTCTAGCAACCGGTCCGAAAATACGGGTGCCCTTGGGGGTCTTGTCTTCCTTGATGATCACTGCGGCATTCTCATCAAAACGAATGTAAGTGCCGTCCTCTCTGCGAAGACCCTTCGCAGAACGAACGATAACGGCCTTAACAACGTCACCCTTCTTTACAACGCCGCCGGGTGCTGCTTTCTTTACGGAAGCGACAACAACATCACCGATGTTTGCGTAGCGTCTGCGCGTACCGCCTAGCACGCGGATGCACATAAGCTCCTTTGCGCCAGTGTTGTCAGCAACCTTTAAGTAGGATTGCATCTGAATCACAGCAATTTCCTCCCTTATTCGGTTCGCACAGAATCCGACAGACGGTTCCCAACCGTTTGTTTTGGATCCCATGCCTCTTTCTTACAGCGAGATTATTTTGCCTTCTCAATGATGTTAACGACGCGCCATCTCTTATCCTTAGAAAGCGGACGAGTTTCCATCACCAGAACGCGGTCACCGACACGGCACTCATTGTTCTCATCATGCGCTTTCAGATGTACGGTACGCTTCACGATCTTCTTGTACAAGGGGTGTGCCACGTTGTCAATGATCGCAACAACGACAGTCTTATCCATCTTATCGCTGATAACTTTGCCAGTACGGGTCTTTCTCAGGTTTCTCTCCATGGTCTCACTCACGATGATTCCTCCTTCACTCAGGCATTCGCCGCAGTCTGAGCGGCACGAATGCAGGTCTTCACGCGGGCGATGTCCTTCTTCACTGCATTCAGGCGAGCAGTATTCTCAAGCTGATTGGCAGCGAGCTGGAAGCGGAGATTGAACAGTTCCACCTTGAGGTTTGCGAGGGTTTCGTTCATCTCCTCAAGGGTCATCTTTCTGATTTCAGATGCTTTCATGCCTGCATACCTCCCTCAGTCTCCTTGGCAACAATCTTGCACTTGACCGGCAGCTTATGCATTGCAAGACGAAGTGCCTCACGGGCAACTTCCTCCGAAACGCCTGCGATCTCAAACATGACTCTGCCGGGCTTTACCACTGCAACCCAGTACTCGGGAGAACCTTTACCAGAACCCATTCGGGTTTCAGCGGGCTTCTCGGTGATGGGCTTGTCAGGGAAAATCTTGATCCAAACCTTACCGCCACGCTTGATATAACGCGTCATGGCGATACGGGCTGCCTCAATCTGGTTGGAAGTGATCCAGGACGGTTCCATTGCAACCAAACCGAAATCGCCGTAGCTTACGCGGTTTCCGCGCAAAGCCTTACCAGTCAAACGACCTCTGTGTACGCGGCGGTACTTAACTCTCTTTGGAAGCAGCATTTGCAGAACCTCCTTCTCTTCTGTTCTGGTTAAAATCGCGACGAGGTCTGCGATCGCCGTTGTTGCCGTTGAAATCACGGCGCTGTCTGCGATCATTACCACCGTTACGATCGTCGCGACGACGGCGACGATCATCATTTCTGCGATCGTTCTTCTTCTCGTAGCGCTCCTTATTGGCAGCTGCCTTTGCAGCATCACCCTTCAGGACTTCGCCCTTATAGATCCAAACCTTAACGCCGATGCGACCATATGTGGTGTTCGCCTCAGCAAAACCGTAGTCAATATCAGCACGAATAGTCTGAAGCGGAATGGTACCCTCGTGATAGCACTCGGAGCGTGCAATCTCGGCACCCGCCAAACGGCCACTGCACATGATCTTGATGCCCTTAGCACCCATCTTCATGGTTCTGCCGATAGAGCCCTTCATGGCGCGACGAAACGCGACACGATTCTCAAGATCAGAGGCGATTTTCTCAGCGACCAACTGTGCGCTAAGATCCATGACCTTTACTTCAATGATATTCACTGAAACGGACTTGCCGATCTTCGCCTCCAGCTTCTTGCGGAGATTATCGATCTCAGCACCGCCGCGACCGATCACCAGACCAGGCTTTGCGCAGTGAATGTGAATGCGAACCTTCTCGGGAATACGCTCAATCTCAACACGAGCGATGCCGGCGGCATACAGGGTCTTTTTAATGTACTCGCGGAGGTTATAGTCCTCAACGAGGGTATCACCGAATTCCTTCTTGCGGGCAAACCAGCGGGAATCCCAATCCTTGATGATACCAACGCGCATACCATGCGGATTAACTTTCTGTCCCATTCGACTTATGCCTCCCTTTCCTTGAGGATGATGGTGATATTGGAAGTGCGCTTGTTAATACGGAATGCTCTGCCGTGTGCGCGGGGCTGAATCCTCTTAAGGATCGGGCCAGGCCCAACATTGCAGCTTGCAACATACAGCGCATCCTTATTCATGGAATGGTTGTTATCGGCATTTGCGATTGCGGAGCAGAGCAGCTTCTTCACGATAGGGCAAGCTGCCTTAGGGGTCAGATCCAGCGTAGCCAGAGCGACATCAACAGGCTGATTGCGGATCAGATCAAGAACGATCTGTACCTTTCTGGGTGAAATGCGAGCAAGACGCAGTTTTGCGACTGCCTGCAACTCAGCAACGTTCTCCGCTGTAGTGTTCTTAGCCATCTAAATTCCTCCTTCCGATTACTTCTTGCCGTTGTTCGAGGTCTTCGAACCAGCGTGACCGCGGAAGGTTCTGGTCGGGGCAAACTCGCCGAGCTTGTGACCAATCATTTCCTCGGTAACATAAACCGGAACGTGCTTACGGCCATCATGTACTGCAAAGGTATGGCCAACGAATTCCGGAAAGATCGTGGAAGAACGGCTCCATGTTTTCAAAACCTTCTTCTCACCAGCCGCATTCATAGCATCGACTCTCTTCATGAGAGCTTCCTGTACAAAAGGGCCCTTCTTAACGCTTCTGCTCATGGTTTAGCCTCCTCTCCTTACTTTCCGTTTCTTCTCTTCACGATGAGCTTATCGGAAGCCTTGTGACGCTTACGGGTCTTGTAACCCAGAGCAGGCTTGCCCCAAGGAGTTACAGGGCCGGGACGACCGATGGGGGACTTACCCTCACCACCGCCGTGGGGGTGATCGCAAGGGTTCATTACTGAACCACGGACGGTAGGACGAATACCCATGTGACGGATTCGACCAGCTTTACCGTAGTGAACGTTCTCGTGGTCAATGTTAGAAACCTGACCAACGGTAGCCTTACCGATAACAGGAATCTTTCTCATTTCACCGCTGGGCAGACGAATCAGCGCATATGCGCCTTCCTTGCCCATGAGCTGCGCCATGTTACCTGCGCTGCGCACGAGCTGACCGCCCTTGCCAGGATACATTTCAATGTTGTGGATGAATGTACCAACCGGAATGTTGGTCAAAGGCAGTGCGTTGCCAGGCTTGATATCAGCATCAGGGCCACTGCAAACCACATCGCCGACCTTCAATCCGTGAGGGGCAATGATATAACGCTTCTCGCCATCCTCATACTGAAGCAGCGCGATAAATGCGGAACGGTTGGGATCGTACTCCAGGCTGATAACAGTTGCGTTAATGCCATCCTTGTTACGCTTGAAGTCGATGATTCTGTACTTGGGACGAACGCCGCCGCCACGATGGCGAACGGTGATTCTGCCGTAGCTGTTTCTGCCGGACTTCTTCTTCAGAGTCACGCACAGAGACTTCTCGGGGCCATTCTTGGAAAGACCAGAATAATCGGTGACGGTCATACCACGGCGGCCGGGAGTAGTCGGCTTATAGGCTTTGATTGCCATTGCTTAGTTCAACTCCTTAAATCAATGCTTTTTTGCGGGAGCATGACTCCCATACAGGCAAGAGCAGACGCTCCTGCAACGATGTCAGGGTACGCAATGCATCCGAGATGAGATGCCAGAAAGAGAATCTTAGAACATTCCATCAAAGAACTCGATGGTGCTTCTTCTCTTCTTGCCGTCCTTACCGGGGGTAGGCTCGGGATTGACGGTTACCACAGCTTTTTTCCAGCTTGCGGTAGTGCCCTGATAACGGCCGACTCTCTTGGAACGGCCTCGAACGTTCAGGGTGTTCACCTTAGTGACCTGAACATTGAAGAGCTGCTCGACAGCGTTGGCAATTTCAAGCTTATTAGCGGTCTTTGCAACCTCAAAGGTGTACTTGCCGGTAGGCAGAATGTCCATAGACTGTTCGGTGATAACCGGTCTCAGAATGATATCCTGCGGTGCTTTCATTTTGCGTACACCTCCTCGATTTTTGCAACGGCATCCTTGCTTACGATGAATGCATCGTAGTTGAGAATGTCATAAACATTGAGCGTGTTGACAGCTGCGGTTTTTACGCCAGGGATGTTGTTCGCACTGCGATAAACGAGCTTGTCAGCCTCAGCAGTAACGATCAAAGCCTTACCGTTCACGCCCAAACCGCTCAGCATCTTCACGATAGTCTTTGTTTTGTAATCATCCATTGTCAGGCGATCCACCACGCGAATGGACTCATCCTGCACCTTGGTAGAGAACGCAGAAAGCATCGCCAGACGGCGCACTTTCTTATTCAAGGTAAAACGATAGCTTCTGGGCTTAGGGCCAAGTGCAACGCCACCGTGATACCACTGGGGTGCGCGGATAGAACCCTGACGCGCATGACCAGTACCCTTCTGACGATAAGGCTTTCTGCCACCGCCAGCTACCTCTGTACGGGTCAGCGTGGACTGTGTGCCCTGACGCTGGTTTGCGAGATAATTAACGACACAGGCGTGCATTACAGCCTCATTAGGAGTAATGCCGAACACAGCATCGTTCAACTCGGTTTCGGAAACCTTCTTGCCTTCCATATCAAATACAGAAACTGTTGCCATTTCGATTTCCTCCTTCCTTAAGCCTTCTTGATGCTGTTAACAACGGTAACGATGCCGCCCTTAGGGCCAGGAATCGCGCCGCGGATCGCGATCAAACGATTTTCAGCATCAACGCTGACGATTTCGAGATTCTGAACGGTTACGCTCTCTGCGCCCATATGACCAGCCAGACCCTTGCCCTTATAGATACGGGAGGGCGAAGAACAAGCGCCCATAGAGCCAGCCTGACGATGAACAGGGCCAGTACCGTGGGTCTCTTTCAGTCTGTGCTGACCATAACGCTTGATGGGGCCAGCATAGCCCTTACCTTTGCTGGTGCCGCTGACATCAACGATATCACCAACAGAGAAAGTATCCACAGCGATGGTGTCGCCCACATTGTAGGTGGAGCAATCATCGAAGCGGAACTCCTTCAAGGTGCGAAGCAGACCGCAATTCGCCTTGTCAAGATGACCCTTACGAGGCTTATTGACATTGGCTGCCTTGATGGTGCCATAACCGACCTGAACAGCTTCATAGCCGTCATTCTCGATTGTTTTCTTCTGAGTCACAAAGCAGGGACCTGCTTCAATGACGGTAACCGGTACAACCTTACCGGTCTCATCAAAGATCTGCGTCATGCCGATCTTCTTGCCAATGATGGCTTTTTTCATGATGAGTTTCCTCCTTTGGTTATTGGTTGACGCTTTTTTGTGTACGTCAACATGACCGACGGCTCGCAAGATGCCGTCTGTTTCCCTTACGCTGAACTTACTTCAGCTCCATGTCGATATCGACACCAGCGGGAATTTCGAGCTTTGTCAGTGCATCCATCGTTGCCTTTGTAGGACGAATGACATCAATCAGACGCTTGTGTGTTCTAAGCTCGAACTGTTCGCGGCTATCCTTGTACTTATGCACTGCACGAAGGATGGTCACGACCTCCTTGTCGGTAGGGAGCGGGATGGGACCGGAAACTTTCTGTGCCCCGCCGCGCTTTGCTGCCTCGACAATTTTTGCCGCTGCAGCATCTACGGTTGCGTGCTCGTAGCCCTTAACCTTGATTCTGAGTTTTTCGCTGCCTGCCACTTGATTACCCTCCTCAAATTATTTTGCCGGGGGCTGTGGAGAAATGACTGTTTTTCGTGTGCCATACCCGTTTCTATGTATGCACGCAACGGAGCAGCATCTCCTACAACGCTTCCTCGTGTTTCCTGCGCACACTCATAAAAAAACCCGATGCATTCCATTGCCTCGGGGAGTTTTGGACAAGCATGGTTTGTTCCGGCAGAGCGTGAGCGCCCTTGCCCTACGCGCAAAGTCTCCGCGACCTTCCCGATCTCGACTTCTTTGCTTTGCGGCGCAGTAGGAGGCGCAGCACAAGGCACTCTTCGTCGAAAAACGCGTGGTTTCGCGTTCTTTGCATTCACACAAACCGTGTTCATATCTCAAATCGCCCGTTTGTCGGACATACTCCGCGTGAATTACCGCGCATACCGCGCGCAACCTCACACATCAACGCATATCTTGTGCAATCAGCAGTATTAGTATACCATACTTCACTCCAGATTGCAAGTATCTGGAAGCTTTTTCAAAAAAAAGTTTCACGAATTTCGCAGCCGTTTTTTGTGCATTTTGACGGTAAATCTCCAGTGCTGCGATATTGCAAACCGCAAGCACCAGAGATTCACTCGCTATACTATCATATCATCGCGTTCTGTTCACTGAATCGCAGCAAACGCCTGATCAATATCTGCAATGATATCCTCAACATTTTCCAATCCACAGGAGAAACGAATCATGCCTGCATTGATTCCAGCCGCCTTCAGCTGCTCATCAGTGAGCTGACGGTGCGTTTCGCTGGCAGGATGCAGCACGCATGTGCGGATATCCGCCACATGAACAACATTGGAAGCAAGCTTCAATGCATCCATGAAATGCATTGCGGTTTCTCTGCCGCCCTTGATCACAAAAGAGATCACGCCACTGGCACCATCGGGCAGATAGGTTTTTGCGCGCTCGTAGTAGGGGTCGCTTTCCAGACCAGGATAGGATACCGACTCGACCTCAGGGCGAGATTGGAGGTGCGCGGCTACGATCTTCGCATTGACACAATACTGCTTCATGCGCAGAGCGAGCGTTTCCAGCCCGAGATTGAGGTAAAACGCATTGGTTGCAGATGGATAGCAGCCAAAATCACGCATCAGCTGCATTCTGCACTTGATGATATACGCAGCGTTGCCAAAACTTTCTACATAACGCACACCGTGATAGCTTTCGTCTGGCTCGGTAAAATCAGGGAACTTGCCGTTTGCCCAATCAAAATTGCCACTGTCGACAATCACGCCGCCGCCCTGTACTGCATGACCATCCATATACTTCGTGGTGGAGTGAACGACCACATCTGCGCCAAATGCAATTGGACGACAAAGAATCGGCGTAGGGAAGGTATTGTCTACAATCAGCGGGATGCCATTGGAATGTGCAAAATCAGCAAACTTACGGATATCCAGTACAGACAGTGCCGGATTTGCAAGCGTTTCACCGAATACACAGCGCGTATTGGGCTTGATCGCCTTTTGCAGTTCTTCAACGCTTGCTTCCTGATCGACAAAAATGCACTCAATGCCAAAGCGTTTAAGAGTCACTGCAAATAGATTCACTGTGCCGCCGTAAATCGTACTTGCAGAAATAAAGCTATCGCCTGCGGAGCAAACATTCAAAATGGAGAGCAAGCTTGCCGCCTGACCACTGGTGGTACACATAGCTGCCACGCCGCCTTCCAGTGCTGCAATCTTCTTTTCCACCGCATCCACAGTGGGATTGGCAAAACGAGAGTACATTGGCTCTGTGGGCATATCAAACAAAGCCGCAATATGCTCAGTGGAATCAAATGCATAGGTCGTGCTTTGTACGATGGGCACCACGCGAGGACCACCGTTTTCGGGGGTATAGCCTGCGTGCAGGCACTGTGTTTCGATTTTCATGTGATCTCATCCTTTCTCACTATCAGTTCTGATGCATACATTATAATACATCTTTTCGCGATTGTCAACTGTTTTCTTACTTGATCGAGCTGCCATAATGCGATCACCTGCCAACTGAATATCGCGCATTCTTAGTAGAAAGCACTTGCAATTCTTTTGAAAATATGCTACAATAATTGTGGAGTGCTGTTTTTGCATCTCCAAGTGAATCAAACAAGAAGTATAAAAACAACATTTCAGGAGGTATTATCATGGGTTTGATACAAGCTGCTGTATCGTCTGTTTCAGGTGCGCTTGCCGATTCTTGGCTGGAGGTCGTTCAACCCGCAAAAATGGGAATTTCCACCGTTGCCGTAAAGGGCTACCCTGTCAATACAAAGAAAAACAAGCGCAGCGAAAACGTCATTTCCAACGGCTCCGTCATTCAGGTTGCCGAAAAGCAAGCAATGCTGCTGTTGGACGGCGGTCAGATTGTGGATTACAGCGCATATCCCGGCTACTATAAAGTATTTGCAAGTTCTACCCCCTCAATCTTCAATGGTCAGTTGGCGGATTCCGTCAAGGATAGCTTCAATCGTTTCCGTTTCAACGGCATCCCCTCTGCATCGCAAGAGGTCATGTTCATCAATTTGCAGGAGTTGCGCGGCATCCGGTTTGGTACACGCAACGCATTGCAGTATTTCGATAATTTCTATCAGGCAGAGTTGTTTGTACGATGCCATGGTACCTACTCCATTCGCATCACCGATCCCGTACTGTTCTATCAGGAAGTGCTGCCGAAGGGCACAGAGCATATTGATATCGTAGATGTCAACGAGCAGTTCCTCAACGAGTTCCTCTGCGCACTGCAAACTGCTTTTGGTAAACTCTCTGAGGAGGGCGTGCGTATTTCTTCGCTGGGTTCCAAATCCATGGAACTCTCTAAGCAAATGGCTGATGTACTGGATGCCGATTGGCGTGCCCAGCGCGGCTTCGAAATCGTAAGTGTCGCCATTGCCAACATCAGCTACGATGAGGAAAGCAAAAAGCTCATCAATATGCGCAATCAAGGCGCAATGATGCAGGATCCCAATATCCGCAACGCCTATGTACAAAGTGCTGCTGCACAAGGCTTGCAGGCAGCAGGCTCTAATCCCGCTGGCGCAGGTACTGCATTTATGGGTATGGGCGCAGGCATGGCTGCCATGTCTGGCATCTTCCAAAGCACACAGCCTGTTCAACAACCCGTGCAGCCTACCGCCAACAATGGCTGGCAGTGCAGCTGCGGTATGTCCAATCAGGGGAATTTCTGCGCAAACTGCGGCACAAAACGCCCAGCAGCAAATGGCCCGTGGCAATGCGGCTGTGGTATGACCAATCAGGGCAATTTCTGCTCCAACTGTGGCAAAGCCAGAGGATAATTGCTGATGGAATCTGTTGCATTCAAATGTCCCAACTGCGGTGCGGAACTCGTTTTTTCCGCCGAACAGCAGGATTTCCGTTGCGATTATTGCCAAAGCAGTTTTACCAAGCAGGAGATGGAACACATTGCTGCCAAACAAGAAGAGAAGCTGGAGAGCGTTACCCCCGAACAGCAACAGGCAACGGAAGAATTCACAGAAGGCACAGGATACTACCACTGCGAAAGCTGCGGCGCGGAAGTCATGGCGGATGATAATACTGCCGCGACCTTCTGCTACTATTGTCACAGCCCTGTGATCTTGCAAGGACGCGTTGCAGGCGAATTTCGCCCCTCCAAAGTGATCCCCTTCCAGCTCGACCGCAATGCGGCACTCAACCAGTTCAAAAATTGGTGCAAAAAAAAGCATTTTTTGCCCAATGACTTCAACACCGATACCCAAATGGAAAAAATGGTGGGTCTGTATGTTCCCTTCTGGATCACTGACTGTGAAAACTCCGCAGATATGGAAGCCTTGGGCAAACAGGTAAACAGTTGGACCAGCGGCGACACGCGCATCACCGAAACCAAAGAGTTTGCTGTCAAGCGAAATGCAACAGTTGTGCTGCGCGGCATCCCCGCCGATGGAGCAAGCCATATCAGTGATGCACTGATGGAGGCACTGGAACCATTCGACTATCAAGGAACGCAGCCCTTTGCCATGCAGTATCTAAGCGGTTTTTTAGCCGAAAAGTATGATCTGAACATGGCTGCGGTTTTTCCGCGTGTACAAAAGCGTGCCGTACAAGCTTGCGATGCCCTGCTTCGCTCTTCCGCTACTGGATACAGCTCCCTTTCTGTCACCCATTCTGATATCAAGGTTCTCAGCACCGACTGGCAGTATATGCTGCTGCCCGTATGGTTCATGACCTACCGCTACCAAGGCAAAACCTACGAATTTGCCATCAACGGGCAAACGGGAAAATTTGCAGGAGAGCCACCCATTTCTAAATCCAAAATGTGGGGGTTCAGCTTGGGAATTGCCGCTGCGGTCGCCATTATCACCACATTGATCGGAGGGTTCTTCTTATGATAAGAAAGATGTTCCGTCCGCTTATCGGTGCGCTGGCAGCGGCTGCAACGCTGCTCTCCTGCGGCAGCATCACAGCTTCGGCAGATCGACCATACGAAAACTGCATCCAGAATTGCCGCGTTTACGATGCGCAGGGTATTCTGACTGAATCAGAACTGGAACTTGCCAATACACGCCTCATGGAGCTAAGCTATACCATCGATATGTACGTCGCAGTGTATATCTACGGCCCAGAAACCAGCTTTTCCAGCGATAACGATGTCATGCGCACTGCCGATGACAACTACGATGCCCTGTTTAATCCCCAATATGGCGTGGATACCGATGGCATTCTGCTGCTGATTAACAACAGCACCAAGTACGATTATATTTCCACATCAGGCAGGGGGCAGATTTACTTCTATAACGGCGATGAGAATAACCGCGTGGATGAGATCTTCGACTATATGTGGGATCATCTCCTTGCAGGCGAAACCTATGCCGCCATTGAGGATTTCTGCACAATCACAGAACGCCTGTATCATGCTGGCCCGCCCGATGAGTATGTATATGTTTACGAACATGACACCAGTCAGTATATATATATGGAGAACGGCGAATTTGTCAAGGCAGATTCTCTGCCATTGTCGTTCAGGTTCAGTCTGATTCCAGCATTACCTATGGGGCTGATCATCGGTCTGATCGTTTGCTTGGTGTCCAATGCGTGCATCAAGAACAGTTATAAGTTTACTAAGGCACTGACTCCCACCAATTATATCAGCCAAAATGAAACGAAATTTAATATCAAGGAAGATATGTTTATTCGTCAGTACCGCACCCGCGTGCGTATCAATTCTGGCGGTGGTAGTGGCGGCGGCGGTGGAAGCTCGCATCGTTCCAGCGGCGGACATTCCCACGGTGGCGGCGGCAGACACCGTTAATCTCGCATAACAGCATAAGCCAGCGGCGCAGAACTCTCGCCGTTGGCTTTTTGTATACGGCACGCCCTGATGGGTAAAATATGGGTTGCATTGCAAAAAGCAAAGCGTTAGCGCATTGAAAGCAACCACACAGCTGCCGACGAACTGCCTGCACCGTGTCTTGACTTTTTATGCAGTATATGGTAAAATATGACCGTATGCGACACCGTATACGGAAAGGAGAAATCCATCATGTTACAAATCCAAAATCTACAGTATTCCGTGGCAGCCGATGGCAAACAAACGGGCATTCTGCGCGGAATTGATTTGACCGTGGAACCAAACCACTTCATGGTCATTACAGGTCCCAACGGCGGCGGCAAAACTACGCTTGCCAAATGCATTATGGGTCTGGTGCAGCCCACGGAAGGCTCAATTACATGGAATAACACCGACATCACCAAGCTTTCCATCACGCAACGTGCAAAATTGGGTATTCGCTATGGATTCCAGCATCCGCCTCGCTTCAAAGGTCTTACGGTATGCGATTTGCTGACCGTTGCCGCTGGAAGAACCCTTAGCCACAGCGAAAAGTGCGCTCTGCTGACGCAGGTGGGTCTGTGCGCAAAAGATTATCTCGACAGGGAAGTGAACACATCTCTCTCAGGCGGTGAAGTCAAGCGTATCGAAATCGCAACCATACTCGCGGGCAACGCAAATCTTATGATTTTTGATGAGCCGGAAGCTGGCATCGACCTGTGGAGCTTCTCCCGCTTGACCGAAACCTTTGGCGAATTACGCGATCGCCGCAATGCAACCATTCTGGTAATCTCCCATCAGGAGCGCATTCTCTCCATGGCAGATTCCATTCTCATGGTTTCCGATGGCAAAATCAGTGGCAAAGGCACCCCTTCAGAGATCTTGCCGCTGATCGTAAAAGATACCGTGTTTACCTGTAAAGCACTTGAGTCACAACAGAAAGGAGGCAACCACTGATGAACCATATCGACCGCAGCTTGTTGGAAACCGTTGCTTCTCTGCATGAGATCCCCCAAGGGGCTTATAACATCCGGAAAGACGGCAAAAGTGAAGCGCGCAATAGCACGGATGAGATTCGAATCAACGCGAAAGAAGGCGCAGATGGCATCGAGATCCATGTTGCCCCAGGTACGGTGAACCAGAGCGTCCATATCCCCGTGATTCTTTCACAAAGCGGCATTCAGGAAACCGTGGAAAACGATTTTTATATCGGCGAAAATAGCGATGTGCTGATCGTTGCTGGTTGCGGCATTCATAATGCGGGCAGCGAAAACAGCATTCACAGCGGCGTGCATACATTCTATGTGGGTAAGCATTCTCATGTAAAATATGTGGAAAAGCATTACGGACAGGGTGACGGCAAGGGTGCAAGAATCATGAACCCGACTACGGTCGTTTACCTCGAAGAGGGTGCAACCATGGAGTTGGATATGACCCAGATCCGCGGTATTGATTCCACCAACCGTGTCACTACCATTCACGCCGGCAAGGGCGCAGAGGCAGTGCTGACTGAGCGTTTACTGACCCACGGCTGCCAGAAAGCTGAATCTCATGTGGATATTTTTCTGGATGGCGAGCATTCGACCGCCCGTATTCTTTCGCGCTCTGTAGCGCAGGAAGAATCTGAACAGACATTCTTCCCATGCATGACGGGCAATGCGAAGTGCTTTGGGCACGTACAGTGCGATTCTATCATCATGGACAATGCCAAAATCAGTTCGATCCCTGCCATCCGCGCCAACTGTACAGATGCCCAGCTGATCCATGAGGCTGCCATCGGCAAAATCGCAGGTGACCAGTTGCTTAAACTCATGACACTGGGTCTGACCGAGGAAGAAGCCGAAGAGCATATCCTCAACGGATTCTTACGATAACATCGAAGGAGGTACTGATTTGCCAAAAACAATCACTGTAAAAGGCATCGGAAAAGCTTCTGCAAAACCAGATTACGTTGTGCTTTCCATGACCTTGCAATCCAATCATTTGGATTACGACAAAGCAATGGATATCGCAGCAGATCACATCCAACAGTTAAACACAGCCCTCGCTGCTATCGGATTTGAAAGCAGTTCTGTGAAAACGACAAACTTTCATGTTCACGCAGACTATGACCGTGCAGAGGATCACAACGGGAATTATAAAAGTGTTTTCAAAGGCTATGAGATAACCCATAACCTCAAACTCGCGTTTGATTTTGATATGAGTAGACTGTCTAAAACACTTGCAGCCATCGCAGACTGTCTATCTCACCCACAGTTGTCCGTGGCATTTACTGTCAAGGATACCACTGCCATTCACGAGGAAATGCTCCGTTCTGCAACTGCCAACGCAAAAAGAAAAGCCGAAATCCTCTGTGAGGCTTCCGGCGTTGAATTGGGTGATTTGATTACGATTGACTACAATTGGGGCGATTTGGATGTTTACTCCCACACCAACTATCGCTGTTGTGAAGATGCCATGCCCTTAATGGCAAGATCAAGAGCAATCGATATTGAACCCGAAGATATTGATGTCAGCGATACTGCCACCTTCGTTTGGCTGCTCAAATAAGACAAAAAGCAATCGCTGGAGACAATTCCGAAAGCAAATTGGGATGCCCCGCTGCCTGACTGCCTGCAAGCCTTTTGCGAAAGCTTGCGCGAAACTTTCATAATCACTTTTTGATAAACTGAGGACACCTCTTTTCGTGAGGTGTCCTCTTTTTTGAAAATCGCGTCAATGGTGGCATATCTCTTGCCTACATTTTGATACCACCTGCGGCAATAGGCATATCACTACGGTGCTGCGCAATAAAATACACGATGATCTGCGGCAGCATCGCCACACAGCACACCGCCATCACACGATTCCACGCAAAGCCACTGTCGGCATCCATAGAAAGTTTAACAAACACCGATGCTGGGTACCGCGACGGCGTTTTAACATACAGCAACGGCCCCATGTAATCGTTGACAGACCATAAAAGCTGCAACACACCGCAGGTAATCAGCACGGGCTTGAGCATAGGCAACAACACATACCACAGCACTTGCAGCGAATGACAGCCATCCAGCCTCGCGGCTTCATCGTAAACCTTGGGAATGCTACGGAAAAACTGTATCATCATAACCACCAGTGCGGTTTCTCCTGCCAGTGCCGCAGGCACAACCAACGGCAGGTATAAGGGAGAATCTACCCACCCAAGCCGTTCAAACAGCACAAACTGCGGCACATACAGCACCGTTTGCGGCAAAAACAGCGTGCAATACAGCAGAATTTGAAACAAGCGTTTGCCCGCAAAATGAAATCTTGCAAAGCCGTAGGCGGTTAACGTGGTGGAAAACAACGTCAAAAGAACCTTCGGCAGCACATAGGCATAGGTATTGCCCATGGCACGCAACAAATTGATCTGCCCGCCGTAATCGGCAAAGGCATTGCGCCAACCATCCAATGTAGGGGCAGCGGGAAGCAGCCCTACCATAGAAAAAATCTCGCTGTTGCTACGAAAAGTTGCACTAACAAGCCACAGCAGCGGATAAATCATCACAAACGCACCCAGTGTCAACAACAGATACCGCACCAATGCATGTCGTTGTTTGCGCTTCATTGCGACTCCTCCTGTTCCCAAAACACGAGTCGCTTCCCAAGCATAAGATATAATCCCACAAAAACGGCAGTCAACAAAAACAGCACCCACGCCAATGTACTGGCATAGCCCATCTCATACTGACTGAATCCATGACGGTAGATTAACAGTGAGATTAGCGTAGTTGCACCCATGGGGCCGCCATCCGTGATGATAAACGGCGCGTTAAATTCTTGCAGCGCAGTACAAATCTGCAACATTGCCGCATAAAAGACCACCGGCGAGATCATCGGCAGTTGAATACGAAAGAAGATACTCGCTGCCCCTGCACCATCCAGTTTTGCAGCATCCAGCAAAGTATGTGGAATCTGTTGTAATGCTGTAAGCATCAAAACCATTGGCGAACCGAACTCCCACACACGCAACAAGATCACCACCCAAAGTGCGGCACTTGGTTCAGCAAGCCATGCCACAGGCGAAAGCCCTACCATTTGCAGCAGCTGATTCACCACGCCGTTATCGCGGAACAATGCCTTCCACAGAATCGCGGTTGCCACAGAGCTGCCCAGAATCGAGGGGAGATAATACAATGTGCGAAACACCCCGATACCCTTAACGGAAGTATGCAGCAAATACGCCACTGCCATGGCAAGCGCGATTTTCAGCGGTACAGTAGCACAGGTATACAGCAGCGTGATACCAATGGCACGCAGTGCTTCTGTATCAAAAACAAAGGCAGTATAATTCTGCCACCCCCACTGATTAATGCCACGAAACAGATGAAAATCACTGAAGCTACAAACCAGTGACCATAATACAGGCAACGCCTGAAATGCCAAAAAGCCGATCAGCCACGGCGTAATATAAAGAATATGTCGGTTCCGTTTGCAGAAACCGACAAAGCTTCTGCGTTTGGACATCTTTCCTCCAAATACCTATCCTGCGCTACGCGCAGAAATATGCATCTGCTGCGATTGCAACAAGGCAGCGTGCGCCATCATCAAAGCACCCACACCTTTCGGATCATTTTGCACACGAGGCTCACTGCAATAATAGGCACTGCTGCCATCACGATGCGTTGCACCACCCAAACCTGCACTACGGCAGATATCAACTAACGCCAAGCCGCTTTTCTGCTGCACAAACTTCTGTTTGCAGATGCATTCCAACATTTGCGCGCCGATCTCTGCCTGCTCAGCAGACAGCACGCCCATGATACCGCCCTTCAGCAATGCATAAGCAATCATTGCATTGCCTGAAGTTTCTGTATAATTGCCTTTCAAAGCCAGCTCGTGTACCACATGATAAAACAGTCCGCTTTTACTACGATATGGCAGCAAAGCCTGCACCAGCTGCCGCAGCATGGGGATCAGTTCATGGCGCACATCAGTATCCACATCTGCAAGAAGCGCAATGCAATCCACCAGAGCCATCAGCAGCCACCCCGTGCCACGCAGCCAGCAGCATGCAGAAAGCCCCGTTACGGGATCCGCCCATGACTGCACTCGAGCTTCATCCATGCCATGCCGATACAGCCCTGTTTTTTCGTCACGCATTTTCTGATGCACAAAAGCAAACGCCCTGCGAATTTCCATGGTACAATATGCCGCATCCTTCGCAGAACACACAGCGTACTCAGCCAAGAACGGCATTAGCATATACATTCCGTCCAACCAGACCTGGTGTGGGTAGATTCTCTTATGCCACAGCAGACCGCTTTGGGTACGGGGATGCTGCCGCAAGTATTCAAGATGATGCTCCAGTGCCTTCGCATATTTTTCATCAGTGGTGTTTGCAGCAGCAAAAAACAAAGCTTTGGAACATTGAAAGCTATCGAGGCTATACCGCGCCTGCAAAAACGAAGGTATCCTGCCGTCGGGTAATACCCTACCTTCCAAATAGTGGATGATAAAATCGCGATAGCACGCTGCCCCTGTGACGGCATACATCGCGCGGCAGCCTTGCAGCACACAGCCATCCTCGTAATTCCAATACGACTTGAACGGCTGATACCCCGCCAGATACGATTGAAAGAATCCTTCTAACATGATCACTCTCCCGCAAGCGCAGCATTGATTCCGGCATAGAGCCGCTCTGCCGCTTGGGAAACCGTATATTCACCATAACTCAAGCCCGTAAACACATCTTCATACACCGTGCGAAGGGCAGATTCCTCAAAACGTGGATCAACAGAAAACTGTACCCATGCTTCCATCCGCTGATTCGCCAGTGCTGCCATATCCCCAAGCAGCCCTGCCTCCTTGCAAATCTGGTATGCATTCTGATTCAGCGGCACACCGCGCTCAGTCCCAAGCGTTTTCACTGCCTCCTCCTGCGAAACCAAGTAGGAGATTAGTTTGGCGCAGGCTTCAGGGTGTTCCGTTTCACCAGAAATGGCAAATCCCAGCGAGATCTTGGAAAACCCGCCTTGATAGCCGCCAAAATCGGTAAAATAATCCCCCACCACCATCGTCTGCCCTTCCGCAAGAGAATCCTGAAATTTACCTGCTGAAGAATCCCATTCAAAAATACCGCCGTATCTGCCCGTGATCCAGTTTTCGTCTTTGTCAAAGCTGTCTGCGCCGCCACCAATCACAGCTTTTAGGGGTGGAATAACATGAGCCGCTTCCATTTCTTGTATCCGACTCAAACCCTCTGCGATTTGCGCCTGCGAGTATTGCAGCTTGCCATCCTTTGTCCAGTCTACGCCGTATTTCGATTCCAGCATGTACACAAGAAAGAGCATCCGATCGTACCATCCCAATGCCAGCGGATAGTAGGCATCCCCAAGCTTTGTGCGAAAGATTTCGCCTGCCTGCAACAGCGAAGCATACGACTGCGGAACATCCAGCCCCGCGGCAGCAAATGTCGTTTGATTCCAAAACAGTACGCGTCCTGTCAGGCTAACAGGCACGCAGCGCACCTCATTTTCAACGGTACATAGTGCCAACGATTCGACATCATATTGGGTCAAATCCAACCAATCGCCCATGCCGCACAAATCCAAAAAACTGATGGTATCGTCATCAAAACTGGTCAACCAATTCCAGTTGACCTGCATCACATCCGCCTCGGTGCCTGCATAAAGTGCAGTGGCTGTTGCGTCCTCCCACCCCGACCAAGCACCGTACTCACATTCCACACGGATATCGGGATTTGCAGCCATAAACTGCTCAACGGCTGCAAGGGTGACCCGATGGCGAGAATCGCCGCCCCACCACGAAAAGCGAATCACGGTTTGCCGATTGTCGCGATTATGCTCACATGCAGTGCAGCTCAGGGTAAGCGCAACGGCGATGCTCATGGCAAGCAAGCGTTTTCGCATTTTCATCACCGCTTTTTCGCTAGAAAGTCTTAGTGATTCACATTATACACGAATTTGTGAACTTTGTCAACCGCGGTCATCCAATCATCACGATGTAAAAAAACAGCACCGCCTGAATTCAAGCGGCACTGCTGCGCATTCTGTGAGATTCGCTGTTTGAGATGCTTACTTTGCCATATGGGCATTCAGCTTCTGCACGAGTTCATCTGCATTTACGCCATGAACTGCGCAGGCATCGCCCAGCGATTCGCCACGGGCAGAGGGACAACCGAGGCAGTGCATACCCATTTCCAGAAAATAGGGTGCAGTTGAGGGATCTGCATCGAGGATATCGCCGATAACGGTATTCTTTGTGATTTCCATGATTCTCACATCCTTTCCGAATATAGCATTGCCCGCCCATGCGGGATTATGCAGTGAAAGAGCGCAGTCTTAGCGGCTGCGCTCTTCTTGTGAATCAAAAGCTTACTGCTCGTTCTTCATCTGTGCATAGCACTCGCTGCAAAATACGTCGCGATCCTCCTTGGGACGGAAAGGCACCTTTGCCTCCTTGCCGCATCTTGCACAAGTAGCAGTGAACATCTCACGCTCTGCCTTACCAGCATTCTTGCGTGCATCACGGCAAGCCTTGCACTTCTTAGGATCGTTAGTGAATCCCTTCTCAGCATAGAACTCCTGCTCACCGGCGGTGAATGTGAACTCCTGTCCGCACTCATTGCATACTAAGGTTCTGTCTTCGTACATTGTTTTTTCCTCGCTTTTTTGAAATTGGACCTCGGACGGTTTCACGCCATCACTATTGCTGTCATCGCCTGCGGGCAAACGCCCTTTGGAGCAAAGCGGTTTGCAGGTCATCGCGCTGGAAGAATACTCCCGGGTCTAGGTTACAGCCTTCCGGACTGCGCGGTCAATTCGTCAGATGTTCTGATTCTGACGAGCCTTGGATAAGCTTGTCTTCTGCCACAGAGGAAGTTCCCGTATGCAGCAGCACATTCCGGACACCACGGAGCTTCCGTCTTGCTCGCTGAATGGCGTTATCGACGGATTTTACGGAGATTTTCAAACGCCCTGCAATATCCGTATAAGAGAGCGCATCCACATACAAGCTGAAAATCTCCATTTCACGCTTGGAAAGGACACACGCCATCTCCCGATAGAGAGCCGTCACACGCTCTTTCTGCAAAAAAACGGTTTCGGGTGTTCCGTACGGATCAAGCAACGAGTCACTGACAACATCGTCCATCTCATCAATAGAAACAGACAACGCCTTGATACCATTGCGGCTTTCTCTTTGCGTTTTTTCGTGAATACTGCGCATACGGTTACGAATACAAGTCAGGGCATAAGTACGAAACGACACGTCTTTTTCAGGGCAGAAGTGGTACGCAGCATTGAGCAGACCCAAAAGTCCTTCTGCGGCATAATCTTCGGCATCCTGCGGATTAGATGTCATGCTTTCGGCGATATAATTGATCATTCGCACATAGCGCAACACCAGCACCTCAAACGCATACGCATTGCCAGAAAACATTGCAACCAGTTGTTCATCTGTGGCATCACACAGTGAGGGATCATAAAAGCACTGCATATGAAGATTCTCCTCCATTGCCGCAAACATCACAAATGGGCACACTTCTCCCTGCAAGGTTTCCTACTATCATCGGTGCGGCACGGCAAAGCAGAACCTTCGTCATGGCACGTCCAGACCCTATTATCATACTTGAATTTTCCGAATTTGTCAAGCGTTTTTGAAGAAAATTGCGAAAGATAAATCGAATTTTGTCAGATTTCATAAATCCAACCAATGATTTTTATGCAATTCCACGAAATTAATCAACCACACAAGCAGATATGCCGCCAAGCCATCGAGTGGACTTCGTGCAATATGCTCTATGCATCATTCTGCTTCGAATCCCTTTCTGCGCGAATCAAAAATATTGCCGCCATGATTATCAATCGCAACCAGAAGCGGAAAATCTGAAAACTCCAAACGCTTAACTGATTCACAGCCAAGCTCAGGAAAAGCGATCACTTCGCAGGCTGTAATATGTGCAGCCGCAAGGGCACCAGCGCCGCCAACGGCGCAGAAATACACTGCACGATTACGGACAATCGCATCACATACCGCGCGATTCCGTTCTCCTTTTCCGATCATAGCAACCAGACCGGCATCCAACAGCAAAGGAGAAAACGGATCCATTCTGCCTGAAGTTGTTGGCCCACAGGCACCGATGGGTCTACCAGGTGGCGCAGCAGTCGGCCCAGCAAAATAGATTGTCGCATCCTGCAAATCAAACGGCAACTCTTCGCCCGCTCTCATGGCAGCAACAATGCGCTTATGCGCCGCATCGCGGGCGGTATACACAGTTCCTGAGAGCAACACGCGGTCGCCCACACGCAGCTTTTGCTGCGCACGCACGACCGCAGGAAGCTCTGCTGTATGCAGATGATACATCATAATGTCCAACCGTCATTCTGGTCAACGGTGGCCTGAGCAGGCTCGTCACTGACCGTATGCTTCTTCTCCTCAGAACCCTTACGGAAGCTATGAGATGCCACCTCATCGAAGCTTGCAAAAGAGGGCAATTCATCGCTGTCCGATACGGCATCCTTCGCTTTCGCGATCACATCCTTTGCCTCGCTCATACGGGCATTGGTCTGATCCTGCAACTCCTTGAGGGCATGGGTTGCCTCACTGATTTTCTTTGAAACCGCGTCAATCTCGCTACGCAGCAGTGCGCGAACAGTCACGGCCGTATCGGTAGTCATCTTGCTGCGGCGATCGGCGTCCTCAATCTTTTCACGAATGCTATTTTCGGCATCCATAATGGTCTGTGCGGCTCTGCTATGTGCATCGGAAAGGGTACGCTCCGCCTCGGCATTGGCGGAAGAAATGGTGGTATCCGCCTGTGCATTTGCGTTGGCAATGGTAATATCCGCCTGCGAATTTGCCGCGGATACGACCTCCTCAGCCTGTGCATTTGCAGATGTAACGGTTTGCTCCGCCTGTGCGTTCGCCTCAGAGAGGATGCTATCCGCCTGTTCCTGTGCCTCACGAGTAATGCGTTCCGCCTCAGCCTTAGCGTCTGCGGTGGCCTTATTTGTAAGCTCCTGTGCCTGCATGAACAGTGCGCTCATCGCGCTCATGCCGTCATTCGATTTCAAATCAGCAATCTGCTGGTTCTGGCTGGCAATCTTTGCCTCCAACTCGGCGATTTTCTTCTGCGCATCGGCGATAGCAGCATCCTTTTCGGCAACCTGAGCGGTCAGCGCAGTAATCTGTGCCAAATCAGACTCATTTGAAAGACCAGACTGCTCCTCCAGCATGATGTCCTTTGCATCCAGCTCACCTTTCAGCGACTCAATTTCGGCAGTAGCATCCGCAAGCTGTGCGGTCAGTGCAGCGACCTTTGCTGCATCCTCGCCATTGCCAATCGCCTGTGCAGCTGCTGCGCTCAAATCCTCGCGCAAGGACTGGTTTTCTCCAGTCAAACGCTCCACATCCGCCTTCATCGCCTCAACCTGTGTGGTCAAGCTATCATTCTTTTCATTTGCATCGGCAAGCTGCTTCTTTGCATCTTCGAGTTCAGCAGCAGAAGCTCCCATTTCACCATCTGTGCCGATCACGGGACGATTCTTCAACTCATCCTGTGCTGCACGCAGCTGATTCTTAGTAGTGCCCAACTCACCGCGGAGTCGTGAAAGTTCAGCCTCATACTCCTTGACGGCATCATCGCTGATACCACCGCCGTTACTCAGCTTTTCCTTCAGGTCGCTGCATTCTTCTTCTAGAGCATAAATTTTCGAGTTCAGTTCATCAACATATGCCAGAACATCTTCCTTGATAAATCCGTTGCCGATTTTAGTGGTACGCAATACTGTAGGCTGATCCATAGTAACAACTCCATTTCTCCGCAAAAAAGCTAAAATTCGGTTCGTTGAACGCTTTTGCAGCATACCGAACCACATACACTGCACCCGAAACAAGCGTCTGTCGCAAACATCGTTGCCGTTTGCGGATACGAACAACGGGAAGAATGCCGCTACATTCAACGACTTGCTCACTCTAACCATCTAATCATACCACAAATTGTTTTGAATTGCAATGTACATATCCCACAATATTTTTCGCATTTTTCGTGCATTTTGCCGAGTATCACTTGAAAAGCGACGAAAAAAGGCAGATTTTCGACGAAAACCTGCCTCCCTATTCACAAAAAATTTACAATTGATGTTCACCCAGATTACTTCTTTTCTAAGATTTTGAAGATATCCGCCAAATCGTCATCATCATCCAACGTTGGAATAGTGGTACCGCGACCATTTGCCTTCTTGGGCTGTGCAGGAGTAAAGCCATCCACCAGAGGATTCGAAATGGAGATCACCTGTTCCTCCATCTTATGCTCCTCAGCTTTCGTATTATCCTCCTCATCGTAGCCAGCGGCGATCACGGTGATGATCATCTCATCGTTCATATCATCGCGGAAGGTCGTACCCGTAATGACCTCAACGCCAGGTGCAGCAGTTTCGGTGATCATTCTGTTGGCTGCATCGACTTCCTGTGCCAGAACATCCTCGCTCATTGCAACATTGATAAGCAAACGCTTTGCGCCCGCGATAGAGGTTTCAAGCAGCGGGCTGGTGATAACTGCTGCGGCTGCCTCCTCTGCCTTGTTTTTGCCAGAGCCGTGGCCGATTGCCATATGTGCATAACCTGCGTCCTTCATGATGGTGGAAACATCGGCAAAGTCCAGATTCATATAGCCATCCTCCACGATGAGGTCGGAGATCGACTTCACGCCAGTTTTCAGGATATCATCGGACATAGAGAAACTCTCACGCATGGTGAGTGGCTTGTCCAGGCCAACCAGCAGACGTTCGTTCGGGATGACGACCAGCGAATCCACATACTGCTTCAGAGCCTCAATGCCACGCTCTGCCTGTGCCATTTTCTGCTCACGCTCGAAAGCGAAGGGCTTTGTGACAACAGCAACGGTCAAGATGCCCAGTTCCTGCGCGAGCTGTGCAACAACGGGTGCTGCACCAGTACCGGTACCGCCGCCCATACCCGCTGTGATAAAGATCATATCTGCGCCCTTGAGTGCATTGGTGATCTCATCGCGATTCTCTTCAGCGGACTGTCTGCCAACTTCGGGCTTATTCCCTGCGCCGCGTCCTCTGGTCAGCTTTGCGCCAATCTGAATACGGGTAGGTGCCTTGGAATTGAGCAGTGCCTTAGCATCGGTGTTAATCGCGATATACTCAATGTTCTTCACATCAGCCTGTACCATACAATCAAGTGCATTGCCACCGCCGCCGCCGACGCCGACAACCTTGATATTTACTTGCGGGTCAAAAGAATCCTCATAGATAAAATCAGTCATCGATTGTTCCTCCCATTTTTCGCAAACGGCGACAAACCGCCACGATTACATATACTCTTATTCTACCACAGTTTCCTTGTGATTGCAAGACCCAAATTCATTTTTTTGTTTTTTTTACGAGATTCACCAAAATCACATGAAATTATTCTGGTATGCTTGTGGTATCTGTCGATGTATCGGGATCTGGGTCGACAGGAGAGGTTACAGTTTCCGTGCCGCCCTCGCTCACCACAGAGATCTGGTTATCGCCGACCATGCGCAGACGATACAGGCGACCCTCGGAAAGCTCCTGCATGGTCGCATCAGCAAGTTTCAACTTGTACACAGCATCGATATAATTGCCCATCTCAAAGACACTGCCGTGATCGTAATGCACCATGATGTTATAGGGTTCTGCAATGTCAATGGCATAGATGTTCTCCACACCGGATTCCATCGTTGCAGCTGTGATTGCGCGCAGGATATCGTCCTCGCCTGGCTCCAGAGATGTAAAACACGAGCCTGGGCTATCACTTGCGGGGTCAAAGCCGCGAATGATCAGCAAGTCCTCCATTGGCTCTGCAACCGTTTCCAAAATCCGATTTGATGCACTGATGAGCAGGTAACCGTGGGAGTATTCCACACTGGCGACTGGTACCGCCTCTGTTAGCGTAATCTCCACCGTTGCGGGAAACACGCGCTTAACCCTGACTGATTCCGCATAAGGCAATGATGCACGAATACGCTCGGCAGAAACAGCAGTATCCAGCCGTACCAGATTATCTCCGGCAGAAATACCGCTGACGGAGATGATATCCGATTCCGCATACCGTGTGCTGTTGCGCACGTCAATGGTGGTGATGTTAAACAGCAGCGTCATGGAAAGCGACACGCCGATACCAAGCACCAGCAGCAAAACCAGCACAAAATACAGCGCATGATAACGGGTTCTGCGGTGATGCCGTTTGCTGCTTTGCTGGCGTTTCACATTGGTTTTTACGATTTCCTGCATTGCACTCTTTCCCTTTTGCACCCTACGGCGCACCTTTCTCATAAATCATTTGTGGAAAACTCTGTGAGAAGAGCGAGGATTTTCCCACAATCCCAACAGGTTTTCAACAGCAAACAGACGAATTTACGCGATTTCGACAAGGGCTAGGACGACTTTTCCACAAAAGAAAGCGTTTTCCACAGGGCTTTCCACAGTTTCTGTGGAATAACCTGCAATTCCCACGCATATACTGCTAAAACAGCTCCCTCCGAGCCTTACCGCCCAGACTGTTGAAAACTTCTGCGAAATCTGCGTAACCTCTGTCGATATGCGACAGTCCATGCAGCACCGTTTCGCCCTCCGCACCCACAGCAGCAACCGCCAACGCAGCACCGCCGCGCAGATCCTGTGCCGTGACCGATGCGCCATGCAATTTTGGTACACCACGCACGATGGCAGTACGTCCCAAAATGCGAATATTCGCACCCATACGCAATAGCTCTCCTGCGTGCATATAACGGCTCTCAAAAATTGTTTCCTCAAAGATGCTCATACCCTGCGCCGTTGCCAGAACCGCCATCAAGATAGCTTGCGCATCTGTGGGAAAGCCAGGATGCGGCATGGTACGAATATCTGCCACCGCCTTCATGGGACGTGCAGCATCCATGAAGATACGATCAGGGCAGATGCCTAACCGACAACCTGCACTTTCCATCGCGGAAAGACAAGCTTCCATATCGCTGGGATGCGCCCCGCGCACACAAATGCTGCCCCCTGATGCCGCAGCAGCGCACAGCCATGTCATTGCAGCAATGCGATCAGGCATAACTGTATACACAGTGGGATGCAGCTTTGCTACCCCTTGCACCACAACTGTGCTTTCTCCCGCACCATGAATCTTCGCACCGCAATTGTTTAAAAATGCAGCAAGATCTGCAATTTCCGGCTCTCTCGCCGCATTAGTTAATACGGTTTCTCCTTTTGCAAGTGTCGCTGCCATGATGACATTTTCAGACACTCCCACAGATGGGAACGGCAAATGAATCCTTGCGCCGTGCAATACATTTGCCTTGCATCGGATACGCCCGCCTTCCTCCTCAATGGACACGCCCATACGCCGCATTGTGTCCAGATGGAGGTCGATGGGACGCGGGCCAAGTTCACAACCACCAGGCATTGTCAGATCACAAGCACCCATACGCCCCAGAATCGGGCCTAAAAACATAATGGATGACCGCATCTGTCGCATATCAGCATCGGGTATCTCATACTGTGATATTGCATCGCCTGTAACGGTTACGGTATTCTCCTCAATATGACAACGGCAGCCCAATCGGTTCAAGATTCGACTGGCGGCTGTCACATCGGTCAGCCGCGGCACATTATGTAACACGCACTCCCCTTGACAAAGGATGGTTGCAGCCATCATAGGCAACGCACTGTTTTTTGCGCCTTGTACTGTCACCTCACCGTGCAGCGGCTCTCCACCAATGATACGCAGTACCTGCTCTGCCATTCAATTCACACCTTCCCATACCAGCTTGAAAGCCTTTATGGTTTATGGTATGCCGTTGGTGCTTTTTTGTGATTATTTTCCGCCTTGCATCAAGGGTTCCAACACACGCAGAATACGGGTATCCGTATCGCGAATAGCAAGCGCGCCTGCCCTTTGCCCCATTGCTTCCAGCTTCTCAGGCTGTTCATACAGCGATCGAATATGCTTTTTCAGGATATCAAGTGTCAGATCCTTCTGTTCAATCACAATGGCAGCACCTGCTTTGCCCAGCACATTGGCGTTGTGGAACTGATGATTCTCCGCAGCATTGGGATAAGGCACCAGAATGGATCCTCTGCCAACCATTTCCAGCTCGCTGAGGGTAGATGCGCCCGAACGGCTAATAACCAGATCCGCCGCTGCAAGGCAGATATCCATATCGTGGATGTACTCTGATACTCGCAAATTGCCATCTTGCAGTGGAATCTCCTTCGCTGCCATTGCAGCAGGAACCTCCGCTTTGCCATGCTTGCCGTACGCGTGGATATGGTTGATCTTCATGCCTGCGCTACGATGCCATGCGATCAGATCAGGCATCAGGTCATTGAGGCATTTTGCCCCCTGACTGCCGCCAAAACTGAGAATCGTCATGCCATCCCCAAATCCAAGCTTTCGCCTTGCTTCGTCTTTTTTTCGTTTTAGCAGTGCGCCGCGCACTGGAAGCCCTGTCAAGGTGGTGGGTATATTCTGCGGAAAATACTTGCTTGCATCTTCAAAGGTCAGCATAATGGCTTTGGCGCGAGGCGCAAGCAGCTTATTGGTTACGCCTGGGTAAGCATTCTGCTCATGGATCACCGTTGGTATGCCAAGCTGTTGTGCAGCACGGATCACTGGCCCTGCCGCATAGCCACCTGTGCCAATGGCAAAATCGGGGGCAAACGCCTTCACCAGCTTCTTAGCGTGATGCCCTGCTGTAAGCAAATACGATGCCGCCTTGAGATTCCGCGCGATGTTATCTGGCGAAAAACTACGCTGAAAGCCCGCAACTTTTACAAACGCGATGGGATATCCTGCCGCAGGAACCAACGTTGCTTCCATACCATCGGGCGTACCAGCAAACAGAAATTCCGCATCAGGATACCTTGCACTGATGATTCCTGCGATGGCAAGCGCGGGATTAATATGACCGCCCGTTCCACCACAAGCAAATAACACTTTCATAAGTTACCTCACTGATTTTCTACGAACGCCTTCTTATTCCAAGGAGGACTGACGGGAAATGTTCAGCAGCAGCCCCATTTCGGCAAGCTGCATCATCAAAGCCGTGCCGCCGTATGAAAAAAACGGCAGGCTGATACCCGTATTAGGGATCAGATTACTCACGACGGCTATATTCAAAAATGCCTGCATACCGATGTGTACGGTAATGCCCACGGCAATCAGTCTGCCAAGACGGTCGGGAGCTTTGGATGCAATATAAAATCCGCGCACTACCAACAAGCAAAACAGCAAGATCACGGTTGCAGCTCCCACAAAACCACATTCCTCGCAAAGAATCGCAAACACGAAGTCATTCTGTGCTTCTGGAAGATACTGGTACTTCTGGCGCGATGCACCCAGACCCAATCCAAAGAATCCACCAGAACCAATTGCAATCAACGATTGAGAGGTCTGCCATGTTTCCTTTTGCATGTATTCGGGATTAAACGGATCCTGCATAGCAAGAAAACGCTCACTGATATAATCGAATTTATCCGATACCCCCAGAACAATCAAACCAAGGACAAGCCCGATGCCGCCCAGTACCGCCAAATGCCAAATCCGGCAGCCTCCGACAACCATCAGCACAATACCCAGTGCCAGAATGATGATCGTACCAGAAAGATGCGGCTGCTTCATCATCAAAAGCGCAATAACAGCCAACGCGCCAAGATACGGCACCACGCCGTACACAAAGCGATCCATTCGGTGCGCATTGTTGGAGATCATCATGGAGAACGACAATATCACTGCGATTTTCATGATCTCGGAGGGCTGAAATGTAATACCTACGCCAGGAATTGTCAACCAACGTGTAGCAAAAGTACCATTATCCTCACCAAAAAACAGTACGATCACCAGTAAAGCCAACGAAACAAAAAATACGCCAATGGTCAGCCATGATTTTTCAAACAAATGGTAATTGCCGAACAAACTGATCAGCACCATCAAAACCAAACCGCCGCCCGCAAACTTCAGCTGCCGCATGGCATAAAATGTGCCTTCTTTGCCATCCTCAATGGCAGCAGGATACGATGCTGAGAACATCATTGTTAGCCCAATTGCCAACAGTGCAATCACAATTGCGAACAGTGTTCCATCCATATCGCCTGTCACAAGGCGCATTCCGCGCCCTACAGATTTCCCCTGCGACGCAGATCGCCTCTGCTTTGCACCAGTTCTTGTCGCTTCCGCCATGCACGCACACTCCTTTTCATGTAATTGGTGATGCGCTTACGCGCCGAACATCACCTTGCAGACCGCCAACAGTCCGCACAACAAACCAAACAACGAAAACACAACCACAATTTTATATTCACTCCACTTGCACATCTCAAAATGGTGGTGGATGGGCGACATCTTGAAAATACGCTTGCCCACACCCTTTTCACCAGTTTTCTTATAGTGCTGCCTTGCGGTGAATTTGAAATAGCTCACTTGCAGCACAACACTGAACGCATCCAGCACATAGACCATACCCACCAGTACCAGCAGCAGATGCATTCTACAGGCAACGCCCAGTGCAGCAAATGCGCCGCCAAGATACATCGAACCAGTATCACCCATAAAGCATTTTGCAGGGTGCAGATTCCAGATGAGAAATCCAAGACAGCCACCTGCAATCGTCATGGCGTACAAAGAGAGTTCCAACTGCTTCAGCGTCGCACAGATTACGGTCATACACAGCATCGCAACAACCGTTACTGTACCGCACAGACCATCCACACCATCGGTGAGGTTGACCGCATTCGAAATGTAAATGATGAACGCAACCATGATCGGGTAATAAAAGATGCCGAAATCTGGCTTCCAGAAAATCAGATCAATGGTAGTTTCGTGGTCGCCCAACGCATATAGAATACCCAACAGCGCGATGCTCAATACAAGCTGTGCAGCCATTTTTTGCTTCGCATTCAAGCCAAGGTTCTGTTTTTTCACTGCTTTGATGTAATCATCGGCAAAACCAATTGCCGAAAACAACATTGAAAACAACATCACAGCCAGCAACCGCATGGCATTATTTGTGGTAGCTATAGCAGTAGAATCAGCTCCACCAAACATTCGCCACGAAGTATAACCGATCACTGTTGCAAGAACGCTGCCGATAATAAACAGAAATCCGCCCATGATGGGTGTACCCTGCTTCGATTTATGCCATGCCGGCCCAATATCAAGAATTGTTTGCCCAAAGTGAATCTTATGCAAAAAGGGGATCAGCCACAAACCGCCCAAACCCGCAATGATCATAGCAGTAACTGCCGCACCCATTGTTACCCAAATCGGCATAAAAATACTCCTTTATTGATTACTTTTTCAAAGAGCTGCCAGTGCATCGGCAACCAGTTCGCGCTCGTCCATATGCAGCTTTACGCCGCCCGCAATCATCTGATAATCCTCGTGACCCTTACCTGCCAGAACAATCACATCTCCTGCTTGAGCCATACGCACCGCAAAACGAATCGCCTGAGCGCGGTCTGTCACAGTATGATACTCCGCATCACTATCCGCCAGTCCTGTCAAAATTTCTGCAATAATGGCTTCAGGGTTCTCATCTCTGGGATTATCTGAAGTGACAATTAGTACATCGGCATACTTTGCCGCAGCAGCCGCCATCAACGGTCGTTTGGTTCGGTCACGATTGCCACCGCAGCCAAACAACGCGATCAATCGACCTTTGGTGCATTCCTTCATCGCAGAAAGCACCTTTTCTATTGCATCGGGAGTATGTGCATAGTCACAGACAACTGCAAAATCACGGTTGGTGGGTAGCAACTCGCATCTGCCGCGCACGCCCTTATAATCGCGCAACATTGCAAGAATATCTGTAGCGGAAACGCCAAGCTTACGGCAAAGAATCGTTGCAGCTGCCGCATTGGAAACATTGAATCTGCCCATCATGCCCGTGGTAATGCGTGTTTTTTCATTGCAGAAAGCCAGTGTAAATGCAGTACCGCTACTTGTGCTACATACATCCTCCACGCAAAACGCCGCACCTTGCGCTGATGCAGCATCCGCAATGCCAAACCCTTGTTTTTCACAGCAGATTTCGGAAAGCAGCCGTCTGCCGTAAGCATCATCGGTATTGATCAGCGCATAATCACAGCGATCAAAAAGCATCTTTTTCGCTTGATAGTAGTTTTCCATGCTGCCGTGTACATCCAAATGATCCTGCGTAAGATTCAAAAATGCAGCCGCAGCAAAATGCGATGGCCCGATACGATACTGTTCCAATCCAAAAGAGGATACCTCCATGACTACATCGGTGCAGCCAGCAGCAACCATTTTTGCAAGTATCGAAAAATAAGCATCCGTCAAAGGCGTGGTATTCACCGAAGGAATGACAGTATCACCGATTTCGTACTGTACAGTACCAATCAGTCCAACTCTTCTTCCTGCCTGTTGCAGCATCTTCTGTATCAGTGTTGTTACAGTGGTTTTGCCGTTGGTGCCTGTTACACCAATAAGTCGCATTTTTTGTTCGGGATGCCCATACCACGCTGCACAAAGATCGCCATATGTTTTACGGCTGTTAGCAACCAAAATCTGCCGATCGCCCAAACCCAAGTCATGCTCTGCAATGACAGCAACTGCACCCTTTGCAAGCATTTCTGCGGCAGCGTCATGACCGTCAAAGCGGCTGCCCTTAATGCAGACAAATACCATTCCCGCACTGATGCGACGGGTATCATCACTAACACCTGTGATCTCGCTGTCGGGTAAATGCGTCGCCAGCCCCTCCAGCAATGCATACAACTTCATGCGCTCACTCCTGTTGAAAGATAATCTCATGCTGATATGATCAGCCACTTTGGTCGCTGGTACCAAAGTCCAGACTAATCACCGACCATTTTTCCACCATCGTGCCCGCAGGAACACTTTGCAGCAGAACCTTCACGCTGCTTTGTCCTGTGGCGGCGCCCTTTGCGACATAGTTTAGATTCGCCTGCGCAAACCTTGCATTCGCCTCAGCAAAAGAAAGCCCTGTCACATCTGGAACAGCAACATACTCCTCGGTCACATTGTTATCGGTATACAGCAACACTGTGCTGCCCTTCGATACCACCGATCCTGTAATGGGTGTCTGCATGGTAACAGCCTCGCCGCTGCCCACAATCTCATACGTCAGACCCAGCAGTTCCAGCTGTGCTTTGACTTCGTCGATCTGGTTGTCAATCAACAACGGAACTGTCACGTCAAGGTTTTCTTTTTCTTCGTCGGTATACTCTGGATAATAGCCCAGATACGGTAAAAGCTTTTCCAATACGGCACGGGCGTATGGCACGGCAACCGTACTGCCGTAGTAATTGATCTCCGCGTTGGGGCGATCTGCCATGATCAGCATCACGATTTCTGGATCATCTGCTGGTGCAAAACAGCAATAGGATGCCACATATTGTGCGTCATCTGCTGTTGTATCACCGCTGATAATCTGTGCAGTACCCGACTTGCCGCCGATTTTATATCCCTTGATATAGGCATTTCCGCCGCCATTGGTTTCCACCACAGCCTGCAATGCATTGCGCATCAGTTCGGAGGTTTCGGCAGAAATGACCTGACGACGAACGGTTTTCTCATGGTTCAGCACCTCATTACCATCGGTATCCACGATTTTACTGACCACATAAGGCTCCAGCAAATAGCCACCATTGACAACTGCTGCATAGCCCGCTACCATTTCGATAGGAGAAATAGAGTTGGTCTGACCGATGGAGCTGGATGCCAATTCCACAGGGCCCATATCCTCCAACTTTTTGTAGACGGAAGATGTTTCACCGCGCAGATCAATACCAGTGCGCTCAGTAAGCCCAAAAGCTTCAAAATAACGGCAAAACAGATCTTTTCCAAGATCTCTGCCAATGGTCATGAACGCAGGATTGCAGGAATTTGTCAGCACCTGCACAAACGTTTGCGAACCATGCCCCGCACGCTTCCAGCAGTGGATCGGCGGTACGCCCTCCACTACAATGTGAGAACCTGTGCAATTAAAATGGCTGTCGTAGGTAATGATATTCTCCTCCAACGCTGCCGATGCGGTAAACACCTTGAATACCGATCCAGGAATATAGGTTTCGGTAATGCATTTGTTGCGCCACTGCTTCTCTCGCTCATTCGCGATCGCCTCGTTCCGCTCCGCTTCATCCAGAATTGTGTCAAGGGCTGCCTGCGCAGTTGCGTCGTAGATCACAAACGGCTCATTGGGATCAAAGCCAGGTACTGTGGCCATTGCCAGAATGGCACCAGTTTTCGCGTTCATAATGATGCCGCAGCCACGGTTGGCAACCTCATAAGTATCCACCATTTCATGCAAAGCATTTTCAAGATACGTCTGTGCAGTAATATCTATGGTCAGATACACATCATCGCCATTTTGCGCCGCATATGTTTTGGAATAACGGTAGGGCATTTCATTGCCGTTCGCATCCTGTGCCGTAACGGTTTTGCCATCAATGCCCGAAAGATAATCATTGTAATACGCCTCCACACCGTACATACCATCTCCATCCGCATTGTTAAATCCAATGACAGCAGCAGCCAACTCATTTTGCGGATAGAATCGTTTGGTATCTGGCTCACGACTGATAGAAGAAAGGGAGATCACACGCGCGCTGCCCTCCACCGGTATCGCGGTAATGTATTCCAAAATACGATCTGCCTTGCTTTTTTCCACCTGTTTTTTCAGCACCACATAGTTGCTGTTCGCATCAAAGGCATCCCGCACATCTGCCGCATCCAACGAAAGATTTGTCGCAAGAAAATCCACAATATTATTCAGCAGCACGTCTGTCTTAACGACATCTGCTACATAGGATTCTCCATTTTGCTGTGCCTTGGCGGCTTTTTCCAGCTCCGTGGCATTCTTTTTTTCAACCAGTTCCATTTCTTTGGTGAACAGACCAGGGTCAATAAAGATGCGGTACACAGTAGCACTCTGTGCCAGAATTGTGCCCCCCGCATCATAGATCATGCCACGTTCCGCAGGAATTACAATGGTACCAAACTGACGAGAATTTGCCATATCGGTGAACTCTTCATGGCGCAGAATGGTCAGCTGAAAGATATTGATGATCAGCAGCAGTGCCATAAACAGCAATGCAAACATTACAATGGTGGCAAAATGATTCTTTCGCTCCGTGGGTGCTGTTTTGGCAACGGATCTTGATGAAAAAAGGCGAAATCTGCGTTTACCGCCGCTCCCCCCATTGGGCTGATCCGACTTGTTGCTTTTCTGCATTCGCGTTACTCCTTTCGGGATACATGGGAATGTGCGTTGCCGCAAGCACTGCGCACAATCAAAACTCCGTGAAAACGAAACGAACGGCGAGCCATCACAACAATGCCCTCCGCCGTCCGTTTTCAATCCCTTTGCAGCCGCTTTTTACGGTCTTGCGCCGGTGTCGATTCTCTTTTTCTTTGTTCTACACACACTGATTTTTCTGTTGTATCGGTACACGAAAGGCACATCGCGTCAAGCTTTGCTTCGTGTTTTTATGTATATGTCACGCGCCGCGCAACCATGCCCATACCGCACGGAAATTTTCCTGAAGCTTTTCCCAGAAGCTTAGTTCAGGCTCTGCAATGATGACCTGATCTTCGGTTTGAATCTTGACATACTTAATCTGGGAGTCATCCAGCTGCATCAATCCAAGAACATTCTCAGCGTACTCCTCCACATTTTTGACGGTTGTTTTTCCGTCAATTTCCGAGCGCAGCGATACATTTGACGCCTTCAGGTCATCGTATTCAGCCTGCGCAGCCGCTAATGCGGTATACACCTCATTGGTTTTCACCTTTCCGTAAATTGTTCCGCCCAGCAGTGCCAACGCACATACTGCAAGGAAAAACACACGGATCGCGGCCACAGGGGTTCTGCGTATTCCGCTGCGTATCAACTCGCCAAACCTCCTTGCTGTGGCTTTCATGATCCCCGCATCTGCAAAAACCCGAACACCATCATCGTACACATTGCATTCATTGATACTGTGTTCCGGCATCGGCTCTGCATCATATTCGGGCATTGCACTGGTGCTTTGGATCTCCTCCGTATCGGCAGTTTCTTCCTGCCACGGAGCGTAGGCATTGGCACCTGCAAAATAGGAAAACCCACCCTTTGCCCCACGAGGATAGCCTGCATCATTGAGTATAGATGACCGCTGCCTGTGCGAATCCGCATCTTTCTCCCCCATAAATGCTGCGCGCAGATTCTGGGCGGACTGCTCATATCGGGCGCGACGGGCTGCGTCATCATCATTCTGCACACGAGTCACAAAGTGGGGCGAACTTCGCATAGCCTGCACACGATTCTCCTCGGTCATCCGCCGTCTTTCTTCCTCGGAAAGAAATGGGTCATGAGAACCTCTTGCCGAAAAAGAATCTGGCATAATCCGCGCCCCCTTTCAAACGACTTGCACAGGATATTTTCACTTCTATCGCCTTTCAACTTACTTTTTGTGTTCTATTTTTCAGTCTTCAGGCACACTCGTTTTGTATTCTTCATCGAAAAATTAACTTTTTTGCAAGGTGATTCCTTCTATTTGTTCTATTACTTTGCTATTTTTATATCTTCTCAATCGTCCGCAGTTCTGCACTGCGGCTGCGGGGATTTCGTTCCAACTCGGCTGCATCTGCCACAACGGGCTTATGATGCACCAATCTGCCACGCGGTGTTTTGCCGCATACACAAACAGGAAACTGCGGCGGACACTCACACCCGCTGCAAAACTCTTTGAACTTCACCTTCACAATCCGCGCTTCAAGGCTATGGAATGTCAACACTGCAAGACGACCGCCTGACTTCAGGGAATCAAAGGCAGCGTCCAAAGCAAGATTCAGCACATTCAGTTCGTCATTTACCGCAATGCGAATGGCTTGAAATGTCTTTTTGCAAGGATTCTTTTCACGCCGTGCCTTAGCTGGCACGCCTTTTTTCACCAATTCAGCAAGTTCCAAGGTGGTTTCAATGGGTTTTTGCGCTCTCGCGGCAACAATCTGTGCCACGATACTCCGTGCATATTTCTCCTCTCCATATTTATAGAGGATCTCTGTCAACGCCTGTGGCGAAAGCTGATTCACGAGATCCGCAGCAGTTTGCCCTTGCTGAGACATACGCATATCCAGCGGAGCATCCTTGTTGTAAGAAAACCCTCTGGAAGCCTCGTCCAGCTCGTGACTGCTGACGCCCAAATCCAGCAGAATACCGTCTGCTTTGGTATGGTGTGCAGCAAGCACATCGCCAAGTGTCACAAAATTCGCATGAATCATTGTCACAGGCAGCCCTGCAAGCCGTGCAGAAGCTTCTGCGATGGCATCGGGATCCTGATCCATCGAAAAGAGCCTGCCGCCTTCTTTAAGCCGTGTGGCAATTGCGTAAGAATGCCCTCCGCCACCCGCGGTTCCATCCAGGTAAACACCGTTGGGGCGTACAGCAAGATCCGCAATCACAGCATCCAGCATTACCGGGGCATGATAACCGTAATCGGTTGGCATATTTATTCCTCCGTTGATGCGTGCATCTGTTTGCGCTTTGCAAGCATCATTGCGCGGATACCTGCGCTCTTCTCGCTGATAAATGCATCGTAGCGTTCCTTTTCCCAGATTTCTACACCCTTGCCCGCGCCGACCACAACGACAGTGCCGCTGGTCATCGAAGCAAAAGTGCGTAGTTCTTCTGGCAGCGTGATTCTACCCATGGTATCGGGATCCACAATATGGGTTACATCACCGATCACAGTCATCATCATGCTGACATCATACGGGCTCATCCCCTCGCACATTGTTTCGCAGAACGCATCGAAGCCTTCTTTCGAGTAAGCCACAACGCAGCCCTTTTCGTCAATATCCTGTGTGAGGTAGATCGAATCACCCAGCAAGCCGCGGAACACTGCTGGGAAGCTCATGCGGCCGCGCTTGTCCATTGACACGATCTGTTTGCTTGTCAATTGTGTACTCACGCCGACCGCCTCCTTTGGTCTTAATCTACCAGCAATGCGAAATCGGACAACCAATCAGCACGGAGATGATTGCTTGTCCACTTTCGCAGCTTTGGTTTTGCAGACCTTTTTTGTTCTACACGACAGCAAGCATATTTTTTCTCTTTAACACGTGGCAGCCTTTCAAGCTTGCCAATTCATGCCAACGCATGCCATCCATTGCCAATATTATACTACAGAATAAAAAGGTTGTCAAGAGATTTTCAGGATTTTGGGCAAATTAATTTTGCATGGCCTCAAAAACGGCAACTTTCCGTTCTTTTTCATTTTGGAAATGTCATGGTTTCATAATAAACACCCCAAACGGCTCCCTGCGCCCGCATACGGATTGAACATCCCGTGGCACATAGGCACAATTGCTTTACAGAAAATAACAAAAAAACAATTTTATGGTTTTTTGCAATTTATAATTGATATTCATGGCGAAAAATGGTATAATGTGTATACGGTCATATATGAAATGAGGTGAGTCCAATGGATTAAGCTGCTTCACTTTTTGAATACCTACTATCATTTTTGTTTCAGTATCAAGAATGAGCAGTACGACTTCTTCGAGAAAAAATCAGAAAATTGTCCTGCTCATGAAGGTAATCTCGCCGTTCGCGGCAATGTAAATATTTGCATTGATAAGCGAATGGGATAGAAAGGAGTATGTATATGAAACTTTTTTGGAAGATTGGTTTGCCCGTTGTTTGCTGCTGCGCTGCCGGAGCAGTTGCCTACATTGCCCTTCGTCCAGAATTGCCCACTGAAGCCTCGCTACCAGTGGTTTAAGTATGAAAGCGAAGATGGGGCTTATCTGGTGGTTGATGAGCAAAACCGATTAAGACGTTTTGTGAACGCTTATGATGTCCGAAATGCAGAAACATCTCCGGATGATGCGCTCTCCACAGACGCTTTGATTGAAAAAACAGCCGCAATCACAAGCGAACTGGTTATGAACAGCAACGCATTCTCTGTGAACGATGAAATGACTACTATCAATACAACAAAAGCAAATGTTGTATTCACGCGTACCATTTCGGATTATGTCTATGATGCTGCGTCAATTGAATTTGCCCAGGATGGAACGGTACAAAAATTGCAATTTGAATACTGCGATGTACCAGCCGATTTTACCCCGACAAAGATGGACGCTGTTCTGGAAGATTACATTAAGGAAACAATTCTGCCAAGATACGACGGCGATACTACTGAGTATGAAGTGACGGATCGCTATTTTGTAACAATCGGCGATACGATATATGGCGCGTATTCCCTTAGCATAACGCCAGATACTCCTGAAGGATATACCGATGCAATTGGCGTGTTGGTTTATGATAAGTAATATTGCTACAGCGCATAAAAAGATGCACAAATAGAAAAAACCGCCTGTGATCATTCTTCACAGGCGGTTTTCTTGTACTATTCGGTTTGGTGTACCAGAATCTATCCGTAAGTCTTTTCGAGTTCATGCTGCACTTCTTCTGCTCGCTTGATTTGCTCATTGAGATTCCATTTTCCAATATTCACTCCATTTTTGAGGAACATAGAACCACATTGATGAAAATAAAACTCAATGTTTCTTTCCTTGGCTTCCAAATACAAATCTCTAACCCACTCATACATAATTGGTCTAACATCTGCTTTTGGAGCCATCTCACCGCCAACATTTACACACCTGATCAGTCCTGTATCAAGGTACTTGCCCAAAGATATCGGCGCAATTAGCGGTGAACAAAAAACCTCGCGATGTTTTAATGGAGCATCTAGAAAATCGGGCAATCGCCTATCAGCCATTTCTTGATTCTCAATAGAAATACTTAAATGAAAATGCTCCCATCCATTGTCCCAATCGTACGGCAAACAATTCTTTATTCTTTCGGGACGCTTGGTTGTTGTTACAAAAATGCAATCCTTCCTACGTCTGATAAAATCCCAGCACCCATCGCGCCAATCATCTGCTTCCTCAATAAAAAAATCTGAAGAAAAGCACAGCTTCACCAACGAATTTGGCGGACAGTCTTTGTCCTTCAGCGCATAAGTCGTTTTGCCCTTTGTGATGATGCTGGTATCGCGACCATATCTTTTATCCATCTTGAAAACGAAACAGTTCTTACAGCCGGGGCTGGCTTTTTTGCATCCGTGCCACGGATTCCAAGCAATCGCTTTTCCAATTTCCGCATTTTGCATCGTATCGCCTCCGCATTTTTTGTTTTCAGTCTGCCCATGTTCTTATTCTATCACACTTGAAAGGATTTTGCAAGTGTGTAACAGCATCTTTACACGGATCTTTCTGTATCGCCTGCACCGCAGAATGTTGCCTTAATAAAAAATTCATAAAATTTCTGGTAAAAAAACTTGCCACGTGTAAACGACTGTGCTATAATAAGAGAAAAGAGAATGTCGAAGTTCGTCGCTTGGCGCGAACGCGACCCGCATAGCAAAGGGAGCATAAACAGAAATGAACACTTTAAAAAAAGCAACCGCACTGGCACTTGTATTCACTGTGTTGGCTTCACTCACCGCCTGTCAGCCGTTGAATCCTGACGACAACGACAGCGATATTTCGCAAAAGGGTGGTATAGTCATCTCCGAAGCAATGGCCTCCAACCATTCCACCTTGCAGGATGCTTTTGGGGAATACCCCGATTGGTTTGAATTGCACAACACTGCTAATCACGCGATTTCTTTACAAGGGTGGTACGTTTCGGATGATCCCTCTGAGGCAAATGCGTTTTCTCTGGGAAATTTGACATTGCAACCAGATAGCTACACAATTATATATGCCTCTGGGCGCGGTGTGGTTGCGGACAATGGCGAGGTACATACTAACTTCAAGCTGAGTGCCGGAGAAACCCTCTGCCTGTTTTCGAACGGTCAGCAAATGGATGCACTGGAAATTCCCGAAGATTTGCCTGCCGATCTTTCCTGTGGCAAAAACCTGCAAACCGAGGGCACGGTTTATTTTGCATCTGCCACACCTGCTGCCGCCAATAGCAAGCATTATGCAGCAAATCTTGCGGATTTAAGTGACAATTCTGTGAATATCATACTCAGCGAGTGGTGTCCCAAAAACGACGGAATCTTCTACGATGATTTCGGCGACTGCCCCGATTGGGTGGAATTGCGCAATTGTTCCTCGCAAGCGGTTGATTTGACAGGCTTTGGTCTAAGCGATGATGTAAACGATCCAATGCGGTGGACATTCCCTTCGGTAACACTGGGCGCAGGCGATTACCTGCTGGTGCTGCTTTCTGGAAAAAAGGTAGAATATACCGAAAATTCACTGTTTTTGCACGCAGATTTCAAGCTGAAGAATGCAGATGGTATCCTGCGGCTTTCCAATCCAAATGGCATTCCCATTGATCAGGTGACGGTACTGGCACTCCCCGAATTTGTATCGCAGGGCAAGGATACCGAACTGACCGATGAATATCGCTATTACACAGTTCCCACACCAGGCAAGGCGAATGCCAACAACGGCTTTGCATCATTGGAAAATGCATTGGCAGCTTCAGTGGAACGTGTGTTTATCAACGAGGTGTGCGCAGTCAGCTCTGAAAAAATACAAGCATTACCCGATGAGGACTGGATAGAATTATACAACAACACCGACGCAGATGTGAATCTTGCTGGCTGGTCATTGAGCAAGGATAAGGACGACCTGCGGGATTTTATCTTTCCCGATGTGAATATTCCTGCCCATGGGTATCTTGTGGTATCGGCGGGGAAAAACGCTTCTACCGCAGTGAAATCACTGAACACAGGATTTCGCATCGGGTTTGCAGGTGATACACTGTACCTTTGCAATGCGGATGGCATTCTAATCGACAGCTTCGGCACGGGCTATCAACGGCAATCTGTAACTGCGGGACGCATAGTGGGCGAAACAGCTTTGGAACGTCGCTTTTTCTCGGTTCCCACAAAAGGCACGGCAAACGACCTCGCCAGTGCCGCTCCTGGCTATGCGCAACCTGTGCAGGTTTTGGCAGAGCAGAGTGCGTACCTTGACGATAACCAGACCGTTACACTACAAACAATGCAGCCAAATGGCAGAATCTACTACACACTCGATGGCACGGTGCCAAACGATATGAGCAATCTCTACACCACACCGATCGTGATGCAGCAATCTGCATCGCTGCGTGCTGTTGTATACGCGGATGGGTATTTGCCCTCAGATGTGACAACCCGAACATTTCTTGCAGAAAAGCCACACGACCTGGGCGTGGTCTGCCTGACTTGCGACCCAGATGATCTATTTGGATACGCAAACGGTATCTGGGCAGACGGCCCTGGATGGACTGAAACATTTCCCCACGTTGGCGCAAACTACTGGAAAGACTGGGAGCGCGGGGCGTACTTTGAATACTACAATACCAATGGTGAACTGGGCATTGCATTTTCCGCAGGCATCAAAAACCATGGGCAGTATTCCCGCGCGGAGGAGCAAAAGTCGATTTCCGTTAATCTGAAAGAGGAATATGGCTCTGATACCATACACTACCCGTTTTTCGGAGAAAACGGCATAAAAGTGTTCGATAATCTGTTGCTGCGCACAGGCGGACAAGATTGGAAAACTACGAACCTGATTGATGCCTACTGCGCGCGCGTGATTGATGGGCAAATGGATCTTGACCACATGAATGAAGTGCCCGTTGCCATGTATGTCAATGGCAAGTACTGGGGAATGTATTATATCCGCGAAAAGATCAATGAATCGTACATCTATTACCACAGCGGCATCACGAAGGATAATCTGGACGCCATTAAAGGCAACAAGCGCGCAGAAACTGGCAGCTACGACGCACACGAAGCATTGCTCAAGTACATTCGCTCCAACGATCTCTCCAATCAGGAATGCTTCGATTATGTTGCCTCCCAGATTGATATCCAGGAATGGACAAACTACTGGATTGCCGAAAGCTTCTTTGGCAACACCGATACTGGTAATATCCGCTTTTACAATAGCCGTGATGGATCTACCAAATGGCGTTGGATCTTCTTTGACTTAGACTGGGCACTCTTTTCAACAACTTACCGGTATAATTCCATTCAGCAGTTTCTTGACCCCAAAGGTCATGGCGTAGGCGATGCCTTCAGCACGACCATTGCAGTGGGTTTGTTCAAGAATGAGGCATACAAGCAGTATTTCATTGAAACTTACGCAAAGTATATGCATACAGTATTTGATACCGAACGAATGCTCACGATACTGGATGATATGACAGCACAGGTGGATTCCGAAATGCAGCGTCACTGCGAACGATGGCAGAATCTTTCTTATAGCAAATGGCAGAATAATGTCGCTACGCTACGCAAAATCGTGGATGAGCGTTGGGAGATCTGCGCCGAAAACCTGCAAAAGTCCTTCCGTCTTTCTGATGTGCAAATGGAAAAACTATTTCCTGAAATATATGCTTGATAATCTATCGCAAACCGCATCGTCGAAAATGTTCTGGAGGACGTTTTCAACGAAAACGCAACCATAAGTTCAACGAGGGGAAAGCGAACAAGACCGCTTTCCCCTCAAAATGTAATGCATGAAATGTTTCTCTGCCTACGTGCAGCATCCCATGGCCCCGCAAACCTTTGGAAAAGCCTACGTGAAACCCGAATCATGGCTCTTTTGACAAGCAGCAAAAAGTATGGTATAATATGAGCAGGATGTTTATGTATGATAGAAACATCGCACAGAAGTGATTGGCTTCGTGCGGAGTTGTTATATAGTATCTATTTCACAAAATATAGAATGCATCAAAGAAACGGAGTATACTCATGTATCAATTACTGAAAACCGAAGGCACTGCCAGACGAGGCACATTTCACACCGTACACGGCGATTTTCAAACCCCTTGCTTTATGAATGTTGCTACCGCAGGTGCGATCAAAGGCGCGATTTCTGCTTACGATCTGGATGCACTGAAATGTCAGGTGATGCTTTGCAATACATACCACCTTCACTTGCGCCCTGGTGATCACATCGTGCGTACCATGGGCGGTCTGCATGGCTTTACTGGTTGGAAAAAGCCCATTCTCACCGATAGTGGCGGATTTCAAGTGTTCTCGTTGGCGCAGCTGCGTAAAATCAAGGAAGAAGGCGTGTATTTTCAATCCCATATTGACGGACACCGCATTTTTATGGGGCCTGAAGAAAGTATGCGCATCCAATCGAATTTAGGTTCCACGATTGCTATGGCGTTTGATGAGTGTATGGAGAATCCCGCGCCTTACCAATATGCCGCAAACAGCTGCGCGCGCACTGTTCGATGGCTGAAACGCTGCCAAGCGGAAATGCAGCGACTGAACAGTTTGCCCGATACGCTGAACCCCCACCAGCTGCTGTTCGGGATCAATCAAGGTGGCACATTTGATGAACTGCGCATCTCCCATATGCAAGAGATCGCGGAACTGAATCTGGACGGTTATGCCATTGGTGGTCTTGCCGTTGGCGAGCCAACAGAAGTCATGTATCATATCATTGAACAGGTAATACCCCATATGCCTGCCCACAAGATCCGCTACCTCATGGGCGTAGGCACCCCAAGCAATCTCATTGAGGGCGTAGCAAGAGGCGTTGACCTCTTTGACTGCGTAATGCCCAGCCGTAACGCACGCCATGCAACAGTGTTCAGCTGGCGTGGCATCATGCACCTGACAAACCGCTGCTTTGAAACAGATAGCCGCCCCATTGATGAACAGTGCGATTGCCCCACTTGCCAACATTTTTCTCGTGCATATGTGCGTCACCTGTTCAAGGCGGGCGAGCAGCTCGGCGGCAGACTTGCCGTAACGCATAATCTATGGTTTTATAATACGCTGATGGAACGCATCCGCGCTGCACTGGATGAAGGCAGCTTTGAAGCATTCCGCAAACAGTATTCAGCGTTGCTGGCATCACCCTACCGCGAGTAATACTTTGAGAGGAGCGACCCCGACGATGTACTATTGCTGTGGTATCACCGAAAAAGGCATTATGCCCCATAATGAAGATGCGCTGCTGCTGCATCACACGGTGCGTACCGAAGGTGCTATGCAGATGATGCTGCCAGCACCCTTTCTGGTTGCGGTCAGTGACGGCGTATCGGGCGAAGCTGCCGGTGAACTTGCCTCACGCAGTTGTCTGGAACAGCTTGCAGCTGTGAAATATCAGAAGAAAATCAATCTGCGGCGGCGGATATTGGAAATTCACAAAGCAATTGCTGCCCAAAGCCGCTACAACGATCAGGCGGCAAATATGCAAACCACACTTTGCGGCATCGCGATTGATGAACAAGAAGAAATGCGCTGCTTTAATGTTGGCGATTCGCGCATTTACCGCTACCGAAATGGCAATCTCAAGCAACTCAGCCACGACCAGACACTGGTGCAAATGCTGTACGATGAGGGTACCATTACAGCGGCGGAAAAGCGCGAACACTGTCATCGCAATATCGTGCTGCCCGTAGTGGGCAATCTGACAACAGACCCAAAGCCCGATGTGTTTGTCTATCCCGATGGAATGCGCTACGGCGATGTGCTGCTGCTCTGCTCCGACGGATTGACTGACTACGTATCCAACGACGAGATGGAAGAAATTATGGCACGCCCGAAAGACTTGCCCACCCGTCTGGAGCAGATGGTAAAGTTCGCCCTCTCTAAGGGTGGCAGAGATAACATTACCATTGCCGCCGTGGTGCGCTACCCCAAAGAAGTGCCCTTGCCCATCCCCCCTACCGCAGAACGCTAATCTGCCAAACTACGGAAATACCGCATCCACCTTGCCATGGATGCGGTCTTTTTCTGTCATATTGAGCAGTGCCCCAAAAACAGTTTCCCATTTGCACGATCAGATACCCCAACTTGTATTTTCTTGCTGCCGTTATTACCGTGATATTTCATAGCGTTTTCCATGGATAAGTCACGTTTTTTTGTGGTATAATACAAAACCTCCGGCGATGCTTGCTTTTTTTGCCGATTTTTGGTATACTGTATGCTGTATGATTATCCACTTGCGAAAGGAAGTGTGCCACCGATGATGATGCAATGGCGCGACCGCATCATGAAAATTGCCGCACTGCGCGGCATTGCTGGAAGAGAACACCGTGCAGCGAAATCATTATGCGATATGCTCAAGCCCTTTGCTCCCGATGCCGTTTGCCGTGATGGTTCGGTTATTGGGCATATCGGCGATTTGACTGATCACAGCAAACCCCGTCTGATGCTTTGTGCGCATCTCGATCAGGTGGGCTTTTTTGTCACAGATATTACAGAAGATGGCTTCGTGCGCATAGGTGCAGTAGGTGGTGTTGATCGCAGGCTGCTTTCAGGTCAGCCCGTAATTCTCTGCACGCAAGGTGGCGAGGAACTCTTCGGGGTGATCTCCATTCTGCCGCCCCATCTCACCAAAGGCGACAGTGCCGTACCCGAATGGGAACAGTTCTGTGTGGATTTTGGCTTTGCCTCTGCTGATGCAGCCAAAGAAAAAATTACACAGGGCGATGCAATCTATTTTGCGCAGCAGCCCATGCAGCTGCTTCATAACCGAATCACTGCCCCTGCATTGGATAACCGCTGCGGTGTGGCTGCTGTGTTGGGTGCCGCAGAACAAATCGCAGCACTGCCCAAAGACGCTTTGCCCTGCACAGTGACCATTGTATTCAGCACACAGGAGGAACGCGGCAGCCGTGGTGCGCGAATTGCTGCCGCAGAAGAGCAACCCGATATCGCCATTGCAGTTGATGTAACCTTTGCCATGTCCCATGGGGAAAAAACCTACGGCTGTATGATCATGGGCAAAGGCCCTGCGATTGGTATTTCTTCTACGCTGGATGAATCGCTGTCACAGGCATTGATCTGTACAGCGGTAGCAGTTGGAATCCCCTACCAGAAGGAAATCATGCCCGATGGGACTGGCACCGATGCGGATCTTCTGGCACTGGCACCAGGAGGTGCTGCGGCAGCAACTGTTTCCATTCCACTGCAATATATGCACACACCAGTTGAAGTCATCGACTGCAATGATGTGATACAAACCGCCGCTTTGCTTGCGGCTTTCGCAGGGAGGTGCAGGGGGCTGTGAATCAAACAGAACTAAAAGAATTATGCCTGCTGTCTGGGCCTTCTGGCAGAGAATCCGCTGTGCGCAGCTATATCTTAAAAGAGTTGGAACAGCTTCCCCTCCCAGATTGTCTGGTGCGGGTGGATCGTCTGGGCAACCTCATCGTGCAGAAGCAAGGCAAAAAAAACAATGTTCCTCGCGTCATGATCGCTGCCCATATGGACGAAGTCGCAATGATGGTCACCGATATCACAGCAGATGGCGCACTGCGTTTTGGTACTGTTGGCGGTATTGATGCTGCCGCCATGATCGGCAGACAGGTACGTGTGGGAACTGATGGCATCCATGGCGTGATTGGAGCTTGTCCCATTCACCGCCTCAGCGCCGAGCAGCGCAAGACTGCCGCAAAGGTAGAAGATCTGGCGGTAGATATCGGGGCAGAGAATCGCGCCGATGCCGAAAAATATGTATCTCTGGGGGATATCATCACATTCTCCCCTGCGTATCACACGCTATGCGGTGGAAAGATCGCGGCAAAGGCACTGGATGACCGCTGCGGATGCAGTTTGCTGCTTTCTCTGCTGCGGGAAGAACTGCCCTGTGAGCTGACTGTTGTTTTTACTGTACAAGAGGAAGTGGGACTGCGCGGAGCAACAGTGGCGGCAAATGCCATAAAGCCCGAAATTGCCATTGTGTTGGAAACCACTACTGCTGCGGATTTTCCAGACAGCGCAAATCCTGTTTGCAAATTGGGCGGCGGCGCAGTAATTTCGTTTATTGATGGCAGAACCATCTATGATGCAGCGTTGTACCGCCTGGCGGTACAGCTTTGTGAGGAGCAGGGTATTCCGTGGCAGACCAAAACCAAAATCGCTGGCGGCAATGATGCTGGAGCCATTCAAAACAGCGGTGCAAGGATGCTTGCCATCAGCGTGCCCTGCCGTAATCTGCACGCGCCCCTCTGTGTCATGCAGGAATCTGATGCCAATGCCTGCGACAAGCTGCTCCATGCCATGATCTACCACCTTGCTGAACATGGAGTGCCCGCTTTATGATTCGACAATTGACTGACGACCGCAGCATCAATAAAAAGTGGCTCTCTGTTTGCCACTACGGCAGAAAAATGCTCACTTGCCTTGCGGCATACGGTACAAATTACGATTTCTGCCGCTTTTTTGAACTGGAAATAAATGGCAAACACGCCTGGATGATGCTGCAAAACAGCACACTCATCATCAGTGCGGTGGACGATTTCTTTCATGAACACGCAGCCCACGAGGAATTATGCTTTTTCGTGCAAATGCACCGTCCCTTCCGCGTAGAAGGCTGCCAGACCTTAGTCAGCCGCATCCTGCCCAATGGCTATATGCCTCTGCGCCGTTCCATCTTCCGGCTGGTACCTGGCAACCTTTCTTCACAGTTTGATCCCTCCCTTGTCAACGACAAGCCACGTCTGGATGATGTATATGATATCCTAACCGAGGGCTTTCCGAATCTGACGGAACGCGGATTGTGGCTGACAGATACTTCCCATATGGTGCGGCGTGGGTTGCGCAGATGCTATACATATGACAATATCACTGCCGCTACCGCCGTGTATGATTATCAAAATCGTGTGCTGATCGGGCAGGTGGCAACCCGTGCGGCTTATCGTGGACAAGGTTATGCCAGGGATCTGCTGCGGTATCTTGCGGCAGAAATGGAACAACAGAGCAAAGTTGCCATTTTGTATGCGCTGGATCTCCGCGCAGGTTTTTACCAGGAGATCGGCTTTACACTTTTGCAGACCGAACAAGTGCTGGAACGGCTGGAAAACGCCGAACCTGATGCACTGAAAAAGGAGGCACTCTGATTTTGAATACACAGCAAGCGTCCTTTGGCATTGACGCAAAACTGATGCAAATCGCTGCCGAAGCACAAGCATCTGCTGCGGAACAATTTGCAAAGATCGAAGCCATTGCAGAATACAATGGCACAAAGGTGCTGCGCGCCTTCCAAGAACACCATGTCAGTGCCGCTTGTCTGAACGGATCCAGCGGCTACGGATACGACGATATGGGCAGAGAACGTCTGGATGCGGTTTGGGCACAGGTGTTCGGCGCAGAAGATGCATTGGTGCGGCATCATTTTGTGTCGGGAACCCATGCGCTTTCTACGGCGTTGTTCGGTGTATTGCGCACAGGCGACAGAATCGTCAGCGTTACAGGTGCGCCCTACGATACCCTTGAGGAGGTCATCGGCATACGCGGCGAGGAAGGCAATGGCTCGCTGAAAGATTATGGCGTGACCTACGGGCAGTGTGAACTCACCCCAGAAGGCAAACCCGACTACGCCGCCATTCCCGAGGCCGTAAAAGGCGCGAAGGTCGTCTATATTCAGCGTTCCAGGGGGTATTCTCTCCGCCCTGCACTGACCGTCGCGGATATCGCGAAAATTGTAGAAGCTACACGCAGCAGCAATCCTCACGCAGTCGTAATGGTAGATAACTGCTACGGCGAATTTGTGGAAAAACAAGAGCCAACAGATGTCGGCGCGGATTTGGTCATCGGTTCGCTGATCAAAAACGCAGGAGGAGGCATCGCTCGTACTGGCGGATATATCGCAGGCAAAAAACATCTGGTGCAGCTTTGCGCGTATCGCCTGACCTGCGTGGGCATGGGCAAAGAAGTAGGCTGCTCTCTGGAACAGAACCGCGAAATGTATCTTGGATTATTCATGGCACCCGAGGTGGTGGCAGCGGCAAGAAAAACTGGAGTGTTCGCTTCTGCACTGTTCACTCAGTTGGGCTTTCAGTGCCTGCCCGAGCAGGGCACGGATGCTGGAGATATCATCACCGTGTTGCAGCTTGGTTCCGCCGATGCCCTGACTGCGTTCTGCTGCGGCATTCAGGCAGGTTCACCAGTGGATTCTTATGTGGCTCCCGAAGCTTGGGATATGCCTGGCTACGACAGTCAGGTGATCATGGCAGCAGGCACTTTCACGGGTGGCGCATCCATTGAACTTTCCGCTGATGCGCCCATTCGCGCACCCTATGCAGCATATTTACAGGGTGGGCTGACTTATCCCACAGGCAAATTCGGCGTGCTGACTGCCGCACAGGCAATGCTGAAGCAAGGGCTGCTGTCACTGTAAGATATGCAAGCTGAGATGCTCCACTTACACGCACAATTGAAAAAAGGAAGGTAAGAATCATGGCAGAGCAAAGAGATTTCGAGGAACAGGCACAGATGGACGCCTACTTCAACGGCGATGACGCATACGATGTTTCTATTGATCCTGCACCGGTGGTGCCGAGAAGTCATGCCGCCAAAAATCGTACCCCCAGCAATAAACGCAGCCGCCGTGCAGCAATGGGTAAAAGAATTCTGGCAGCAATCTGCGCCCTGACGGCAGTGGGACTGATCGGCGGCATCGTCATCTATATCAATATCAGACGCAACGATGGCGCAAAATATGCCGAAAAGCTTTCGCTTTCCATCGGTGCATCGGTGGCAGATGCCCAGAAAATCAGCAAGATTGAACTGACTGACGCTTCGGAATATCCCCTGCTCAATCAGTTGATCCCCAGCAGTGGCAGTATGTATGAAAGCACAAAATCTGCTAAAATACAGGGCGTTACCATGCCAGAATGGCTCATTCACTGCGATATCAACGATGGCGTGGTGGGAGAAATCACCTACTACAATTTTGAAATCTTGGAGGATAACGCCTACGGCATTGAGCGCAAAACCTATCTGGATCCCGCTTCCCTCTCCGTAGGTTGTACACCCGATCAGGCGGAAAGCATTTTGGGGCTTTCCCCTTATGCAACTTACTATCACACTGACCGCACCGAAACCCGCGAGTATCGCTATTGCTATGAGGATGGCGAAACTGGCAATCTCACTGCGTATATTATTACTACAAAATGGAGCGCAGAGGGCGGGATGGTTTCTGCAAGTGATGTGCGTGTGGACTTTTTGGCGCAGATTCTTGGCATCGGTCAACAATCTGCAAAGCAACCCGCAGAATGATTTTTCTTTGCGCCAAATGGGATAAACGCACATTACAATTCGGTTACAATTCGATATCAAACCGCTTAAAATGATTGACAGCATGCCTTTTTCCTGTTACAATGATGTTGGAGAAGTAATGGGAAAACATTTCGGCATGCTGTTTCTTTTGGTATATCTGGTATATCTCTAAGAGATATGACACAGCATAGTGACAATGCCGTTTGTTCGATAGAAGGAGAAGATCATGTCTGAGTGGAATCTGTGTTATGGCTGCATGGAAACAAAAAGCGATGTGCCGATTTGCCCCCATTGCGGCTATCAGGAAGGCAGCACCGTGTTGACGGCGCATCTGACTCCCGGCACGATGCTCCATGACCGCTATCTGGTGGGCAAGGCACTCAACCAGAACGGTGAAGGCATCACCTATATTGCTTATGATGGGAATATCGGCTGCAAGGTGCTGATCCGCGAGTATATGCCCGAACAGCTTTGCTCTCGCGTACCAAATAGCACCCTCATTAATGTCAATTATAATCATCTTGCGCAGTATAAAGCGTTGATGGCAGAGTATACCGAACTGAACAAATCCCTGGCGAGATTGAGAAGCTTAAACCACCTCGACCCCGCGCTGGATCTGTTTGCGGAGAATAATACCACCTACGCTGTGTTTGAGTATCCGGAAGGGCAGTCGCTGCTCTCTTACCTGAAGGAAAATGCAGGGGAACTCAGCTGGAAAACTGTCAGCAGGATGTTCCCTCCCCTGTTTACTACCCTAAGCTTACTGCATAATGCTGGCTTGCTGCACCGCGGCATCAGCCCCGAAACGATTCTGGTCGATGAAAAGGGCACGCTGAAACTCAGCGGATTTTGTATCTCCGCCGTGCGTACCAACGATACGGAGTTGGACGCGGAACTCTATGACGGCTATGCCGCCCCAGAACAGTATTTCGCAGACCGCCAACAGGGCACTTGGACGGATGTTTACGGTATCTGTGCAGTGCTGTACCGTATTCTCACGGGCTGCCGCGCTACCGATGCCAATACCCGTCAGGATTACGACAATCTTGTGCCCCCTGCTGAGTTAAACAGCCGCGTACCCGCCCATGTTTCCGAGGCGATCATGAGCGGTCTTGCGCTGGATGCCAACGACCGTGTGCGCAGCATAACCGATCTTGTAACACTGCTCTTCGATGAAACCCCCGAGGAGAATCGTGTTGCCGCTGCACCCGTGCTACCTGCACAGCCCGCTGGATCTACCACCATTTTTAACCCCGCAGCAGCAACCGCAAAGGCGCAACAGCTTGCCTCCGATGAACAGCATCGCAAGCACAGCACAAAACCGCATACGCAGGAAAATGTCACCCACAAAAAAGAACCTCATCACGAGCCGGAAAAGCTTAGCCTCTTCGAACGCATCCGTGTGCCACTCATCATTGGACTGCTGCTTACGATTATTATCATCATCGTGGTGATTTTCTTCAAACAAGCGTTCGGAAACGATGATAACAGTTCGCGAGTGCAAAACAGTTCTTCGATGTCTGACAACATCGTCGAGGTTTCCAGCAAAGACGATACCACCGATTTCCCTCGCTATGATAGCGTAATGCCTAAGCTTGTGGGTCAGTATTACCAGATCAAAAAAACGGAGATGGCTGGCTGGCTGGAACTGGAGCCTGAGTATGTCTATAGCGAAGAGTACAGCAACGGCATCATCATCTGGCAGGAGATCGACGAGGGTGCCGATTTTATGAGTGGCTCCACTATGAAGGTGCAAGTCAGCATGGGTACTTCCAAGAAGGCACTGCCCAGTTTCGCAGGATACGCGCTCTCGGAGTATGTGGCAAAGTTGCAGGAGCTGGGCTTCGTCATCAACAACACGGAAGGCAATCCCGACCCCGATGCCCCCGTCCAGAAGATGGTCTACAAAACGAAGGTGGATTACAACTATCCCAACGGTCATGTGTGCGGCGTAGAACCCGCTGTAGGCACGGAGATTGATCTGCTGGATGCATATACTATCGTGATCTGGTATGCCGAAAACCCAGAAGTGACCACAACCACCACTGCCACCGATATCACCAGCAGCAATGGTGGCGAAAGCACTTCCACATCTACAACGACTACCACGACCTCCACCGCAGCAGCTGCATCAGAGGAACCATAACATAATATCAAACGCCCAGCGTGGCACGGCGGTAATTTGCTGTGCCACGCTTTTTTCTAAAGATACTGCTGCACATTCAGAGCATACTGCGTGCCGCAAGCAGCTTGGCTGAACAGATACAGAACTTTGAAAGGAGCCTTTTGCCCTATGCGTTTTCGGGAATTTTTACACAGTAAGACCTTCCGCGTGATGCTTTGCATCGTGGCATTGCTCACCGGTGTGATGCTCTATTCCATCAAACAAGGGGGCAAAACCGATTTGCTCACCGATACCTTGCAAACCATCACCTACCCTGTCAGACGCTTCTCCGCAAGTATTTCTGGCACGGTAAACAAAACACTGGATACCTACTACAACGCAAAGGCATATAGAGAAGAAAATGCTATGCTGCGCCAACAAATTACCGACCTTAACGAAAAACTCATCGGATATGATGATGCCGTTGCCGAACTCGAAGCCCTGCGCGAACAGTTACAGATCCAGAAAGACAACAGCGATTTCGTCATGAGCCGCCCCGCCACCGTGCTGCTGCCCTTGACAAACGACCTCTCCGAAGGCTTCCTCATTCATCTGGGCACAGAGGACGGACTGACGCTCAACGCACCTGTCATTTGCAATCAGGGGCTGGTGGGAATCATCACAGAGGTAAGCAACCACTATGCTACTGTAACCACCATTCTCTCTGACGCAGTATCGGTAGGTGCCCTTGTTCCCCAAAGCAATGACAGCGGCATCATCGAAGGCAATTTGCACCTTGCTGCCGATGGTAATACCAAACTCATCTATCTCAACGAACAACATGGTGTCTCGCGGGGGGATCTCGTCATCACCGCAGGCACAACAGGACTGTTTCCCTACGGACTGCAAATCGGAAATGTCACTGAAACTGGCATGGAAGAAACTGGTCTGACAGCATATGCCGTGGTGAAGCCCTCTGTAGATTTTTCAACACTGGACTCTGTTACCGTATTGCTGGATTTTGAAGGCAAGGGGGAAAACCTCTCATGAAAACAAGCAAAATGGGACGAACCATCGCCGAAAAACACGCCACACGCCGTGATATCTTACGCCGCGTTCTCAGCATCATACTGCTGTTGCTTTCTGCTGTTCCCATGCTGGGCGGCGGCGTATGCGCTTTGTGGGTTATCCCCGTGATCGTCTGTATCTGTATGTATGAACAACCCTATTTCTGCATGGTGGCTGGCATCATCGGCGGTATTGCAATTGATCTTGCCACAGGTGCTGCCATCGGAACCAACGCGATCTTCTTGGTAGTATTTGCCACCGCTGCCTCTATGCTGTTTTCTCATCTGTTGGCAAAAAGTTTTCTGCATTATCTGCCAGTTACCGCAATTTGTACGCTGCTTCACGGTGGATTACGCTACGGCATACAGGCATGGCTGCTGCGTCGCCCAGACTGCAATGCATTATGGTCTGCGGTGTTGTTGCCTTCCATTTGTAAAACAATGTTGGCTGCCGTGGGAATCTATCTGCTGTATCTCCCCATAGCCAAATTGCTTACCAAACGCGTGCAAAGTATGGATGCCGCAGCAGTGCAGCGACCTATTCCCTGAAGCTTCAGGAAGTTTTTTTCGTTTACAAGGAGTCCTTATGATTTCGATTGTCTTAGTCATGATTTATATTGCATTCATCGGGCTTGGCTTGCCCGATCCCCTGCTAGGCGCAGCATGGCCCATGATGTACAGCGATCTGGGTGTGCCGATCTCCTCAATGGGCATCCTTTCCATGATTATTTCTGGCGGCACGATTGTTTCCAGTCTGTTCGCGGGAGTTGTCACCAAACGCATGGGAACTGGTTTACTAACAGCAACCAGCGTGGCAATGACCGCTGCCGCATTGCTGGGCTTCAGCCTGTCGCGCTCCTTCTTTGCGCTCTGCCTCTGGGCAATCCCTTACGGACTGGGAGCTGGTGCAGTGGATGCCGCACTCAATCACTATGTTACAGTGCATTATGCTGCGCGCCACATGAGCTGGCTACACTGCTTCTGGGGCGTGGGTACTGTAGCAAGTCCCTATATCATGGGCGCGATAATGGGCGGCGGCGCAGGCTGGCAAAAAGGCTATCTGTGCGTTGCGATAATACAGGCAGTCATCTCTGCTGCACTGTTTCTCACCGTGCCGAAGTGGCAAAGATCCAACAATGATGCCGCAAGCGACAGAAACGGAAAAAAAATCACGGTGCGCGAACTACTGACTAGCCGTGGTGTACCGCTGATGCTTGCAATTTTCTTTTGCTACTGTGCCATGGAGCAAACCGCAGGAATGTGGGCAAGCAGCTATCTCCACGAGTTTAAGGGTGTAAATGCGGAGTTTGCCGCTAGCTGTGGTGCGCTGTTTTATATGGGCATCACCATTGGCAGACTTCTCAGCGGATTCATCACGGAAAAAATGGGCGAAAAACGATTGATTGGCGTTGGTATGGGAATCTTCACTTTTGCCATTGTGCTAATCGCTCTTGACCGCAGCGGATACTATCTCACGCTGGCAGGTTTATTCCTTACGGGGCTTGGCTGCGCACCAGTGTACCCCTCCATGCTACATCTTACGCCGCAGTTTGTCGGCAAGGAGAAAGGGCTGTATCTGGTAGGCATCCAAATGGCAAGTGCATATGCCGGCATCAATCTGATGCCACCGTTGTTTGGCGTACTAAGCGACCATATCTGGAATGGATTGTTCCCATTTTTCCTGTTGTTTTTCGCAATCATGATGCTGTTGGCGTTTGGGGCATTATGCCGTAAGCCAACGCTGAAGTAAAAGAATCCGATCATCATTTGCACGCATTAACAGTAACACCGCACAGCCCTGTAGCGAATCTGCGCCAAGGGTTTGTGCGGTGTTATTGTTTATAATGGGATCACTTTCGGTTATTCTCCCTTGTACCCTTGATTCTCCACACAATAGGCAACAAAGGTAAAATCCAAATCGGAAAACTCTTCAAACAGATCACGCTGCTCTGTCAATACCATGATGCACCGCTTTGCATCGTTTCCAAAGCCATTTCGGTTTAGAAAATCCACTGCTCTTGCGTGGGCTTTTGGATTCATATTCAGCGCAAATACGATAAACGGTGCCGCGTAGGTACGCACATCTCGTGGAGTAATGGACTGCACTGGTGCATCTACAGCCGTACGAGCAATGTACTCATCACAAATATAACCTGCCAGAACATAATAATAGTCCTCATCATTGGGATTCAGCGCGATGCAACGCTCCAAAGACAAATACGCGTCTGCCAGCTGTTCATTCGCACGCTGTGCCTGATACAAACGATAATAATTCAGCGCGAACTCCGGCGTGATCTCTATCGCTGCATTCACAGCATCAATTGCCTGCTCTGCCTGATCCAGCTTCAGATACGCCATGCTCAGACTGCGGTAAACCAGTGCCTGATAATCGCGCTTATGGTATTCCTGTAACAAGGTTTCTCCAACCGCAATCAGTTCCTTATACTTTTTTAGTTTCGTCAGCACATCAATATACGATTTCACCACATTATACGACACATGCTTGCCGATACGGTGAACACCATCCTTTTTGGTCATGCCCATCATTTCATTGGCGATGATAAACGCCTGTTCACGGTCTTTGTAGCTGTTGCACAGCTCGTTGGCAAGGTAGATATTCAACTCCTCGCTATCAGGGTGCAGCTTTGCCGCCTGTTCCAGAAAAACCTTAGTCAGCGGTGCAATGCCAATGCGACGGCACTGATCATACACCACTTTGCAGTCGTACTCATCCAGATAGCCTTCCTCCAGCACATCGGCAAGGAACTCTGCGTACTCCTGTTTTTTTCCCGCAGATTGCAATTCGCGCAATTTTTGCACGGCAGCATCGCCGCAATACACGCTGGTTGCGATTGCCTGTGCAATGGCGGTACGAATATCCACTGATTTCACATCAGCTTCCTCCGAAAGTCCCGCATTCTCCAACCGCTTTTTCAGCTGTTCATTCTCCTTCTGCAAAGCTTGCAGCTGTTCACGCATACGGTCGTCACGCTCGGCTTCCAGCAAATACAGCATGGTTTCGGGCATTGCGGGATACACATCATGAACGGGACTATCGGCACCAGTCACCCCACTGTTTTCAAAAAACTCAATACGCTTTACCAACTCGCTGATGATCTGATCTTCAGAAAACGTTTTCATCCAATCGGGGTCATAGTACAGAATATTCACCCCTTGGATATCAAAAGGCTCGTTCTCCTGCTGATCCTTGCGGCACATGATGATCGTACCGTTTTTATGCATCGTATGGCGGATACCCAGCTCATAGGCAACATTCCAATTCAGGTCAGAGATATCCACAATGGAAATACTCGCCTCAGTAATATTGCGGATCACATTATGCATAATATGTCCACCCTGCCCTGTCATATCCTGCCGCACGCACTTGTAACCCATTTTTTCCAGCGCGCCTTGTATGATAATGGAGTACAGCCGATTAAAGTTTTTCGCATAAGGCATTATCACAAAGGCTTTCTTCTTTGTCTTTTCATTCATGTTTTCCATTGTATCAAGACCTCCTCAAAACAACCGTATTCTGCTATTGCCAGCAGATTTACCACTCCCAATCCTCCCAAAAACGGCTGACACGCGTTTTCAGGGATTCTCCACGCTGCTTCGCCATCTCATTGGCAGCAGCAATAACGATCAGAATCGCACCTGCAATAAGCAGATACGCCCACCACTGCATATGCATACGAGGAGAAAGTCGCACCGCAACACCACAAAGGGTGATGCCGCCCAACAAAAACCATTTCTTCTGCTTGATAAAGTATGCAATGATGAAAATACTCAAGCCACAAACCAATACTGTCAACAGATCAGCGGTTTTTTCATGCGCAAGTGCCTGCACCGCCAAGCGAATCACAGCATAAACACTGAACGCGAACAGGCAATTGCCACCTTTTTCTTTTCCATAAAGCAGCCGCAGAACAAAACCAAGTGCAAGCAACGGCAGCAAATGATATTTCCCAGCAAAGTAGGTATCTGTAAAATCGAACATAGGCTGCATCCACAGAGTAATGGTGCCTATTACAGCCGAAGCGGTATAGCAACCACGCCGCATCGTATCGGGCAGCACACTGCGCCCCAGATGAAACAAGAAAGCTGTCAGCAAAAACCAGGCAGCGAACAAGATCCAATCGGACTGCGCTGCGGAGAATGCCCCATCCAAAGAAACAATGATCAGCCAAAGAGGCACAGCACCGCCAGCATAAGTCATCGCCCAGCCCTTACGAATGCCACCGCTGCGCAGTACGAAACCCAAATAACAAAACAGCACAAACAACAACATCAGCACGATGAGCATACAAGCAACATAAAGATTCGACCACCACATACAATGCGCACGCAATGCTTCAGTAGAAAGAATCAGCGAAAAAACGGCAATGCATCCACCAACGATACGGTCATTGTGGGCAGTAAACCAGGCGGCAATGCAAAGCATCAATGCGAAAAAATAGTAGAAAGTATGCCATTGATGCGCTCCCACTGTCATCAAGGTGATACTAAAGAGCAGCGCAACGGCAGCAGTCAAAACACGCACGGCATTTTCCATGGCAATGCCGCCTGCAAATTTTCGCAGAATACCGCGATGGTACAGCACAGCAAACAATGCAAAAGGCATCAACAGTACGTAAGCAAGCATCAACGCATCATTAGAAATAAGGCCGATCTGCGCACCCAATGCATAACCGCTGCGCATCAGCATTACCAGTGCAGCACCGATGCTCACAGTCGCAAAGGTTTCTTTCCGTGCGGCGGTAAAGCCCACAAACAACATGACTGCCGAAAGCGTGGCGGTCAGTGCAAGCCACACCGAATTGTGTAAGCCAAGAAGTTGATCCGTAGCAAACAGAGATCGCAGCCCATAGAAAAAAACAGTACCAACAAGCATCGTCTGCGCGACAGTATCAACGGCACAATCACCCATAAATTTCGCTTTGCCACAGCGAATCAACAAAGATACGATACCGATCAACAAAATCGGCACATAACAGCAAAGCATCACGGAACAGCTTGAAAGGGTGCCTTTCACCAAATAATGCTCACTACCCACAGAAACGGTTTGCAGGATGCAGCACATCACTGAGAAAAACGACAATGCAGACAGTACTTTCTTTCCCTGATGTGCATAGTCCACTGTCAGCAACCAGCCAAGCAGAGCCGTAAGCACAGCGAGGAGCATCTGCCACAGGGGGAGATTCACACTCATACAAAACAGCGGCGTGATGAAGGTCACAGCGGGCAGCAGCACGGTTGCCACCGCATGGGGAGCGTAATCGCCTGTAAAATGCAGCTTTCCGCGGTGGAGCAGATAGACTGTCACGCCCAACATCAAGAAGATGCACAAGCAGATCATTACCGATCCGTATAGAGCAACACCGCTTTGGGCATCGACAAACAGAAAATGGGTCGCAGCACTGACGCAGGCGGTCAGCACAGAGAGCAAAAAGGCTGCAAAATGCACAATGGCAAGACGCTTGTCTTGTGCAAACGCAAACAAAGCACAGCCTAACGCAAACATCACAGCGGCAAGCACTGCAAACAGCATCTGCCACGTCATCAGCTGCGTAACAGAAAAAGCAAGCACCAGATATAGCAAACCTGCGATAGGCAAAGCAACCGATGCGCAAGCCTTCACAGAATCATCGCCCACAAAGCGCACATGGCTGCGGCAGATCAAATATGTACCCACGCCCAATAAAAGCGGTACGACACTTGCAGCGCAAAGACCAGGATAATGATCCACAAGTGCGGTCACGGTATAGCCTTCAAAAAGCTGCCAAATGCCACGGTATGCAAAAAAGAGCATCTCAGCAAACCCAAGCACAGCCAGTGGTCTTTTGCCATGGCTTGCGTAAATGCGATACACACCCACTCCGATCAGTGCATTGGCAAACAGCAGCAAACAGCAAATCGCTTTGCTGCCAGTTGGCAAAATCAAACCAACGATTGCAGGCAGAAGCACACACATCAAGAAAATACGGTGGCGCACACCAACGAATCCACGTTTTGTATGGCAATACAGTCCAAAAGCTGCTGCCGCAGAAAGCAGCGTCCAGAGCAGATATGACCAATCACAATGCGCTTGCAGACACACATCGCCTACTGCACCGCAAGACAGTGCAAGACTCAGCACAAAAAAGATACCGAAAGCGTGCTGCTTCGGAGTTTGCAGCCGACGTTCTATCGCCATGAAGAAACACCAGATTACTGCAACAACAAGCAGAATCACGGCAGCAATGTATATAAAGCGGAATTGCCCAGCAAAACCATTTACCACCAGTTGCGCACAAAAGATCATTCCGAGCGGAAAAAGAAAATCAGAAAAAGGAGAACGCAGCGTATTGCTGCATATAAACAGAAGCCCAAATCCCAAACAGAGGACAGACATCAGCAGCAAAGCCGCATCGGCCTGTTGCAGCACAGTGTTGGAGAATCCAAGTGCAAGCACAAACAATTCAGCTGCCAGATAAGTACGAAGCCAGATATTTCCACTACGCAGCATCGAAACAAAAGTTGCCATACAAAGCAGTGCCATGCCCAGCAGCATCAACCAGTTCCAGTTTGTTCCGCTAACGCCGATACAGAGAAAAATCACGATGGCTACACCAGAAAAAATACGGAACATGATATGATAGCTTTTGGTAATATCATCAGGAAGCGTATTTGCAGTAATGAATACCAATAACACCGCAGAGGTTACTACACAGACAAGAGCGGTAAAAATCCAGCCATTGATAGAAACCGTTTCATTGGTAAGCAAGGGTTGCATCACCCGCGCAAAGCCATAAACAGTCAGCAAGGACATCACAACCGCCGAGCCCTGCTTCAGCCTTGACAACATTGCAGGAGTAACAAAGGCAACAGCAGCAGAAAATGCTGCAAATCCATACCATGCACTGCTGCCATTCATAGGAATAAACATGGGTACAGCGGCACAGACAGTGTAAATCATAGAGAAAGCCCCAAGTGTTTCGCCAATGGGTGCAGGCAAACGAAAAGAAAGAGAGGGTGCAAAAAACGTCAGCAGCAGCGCATAGGCGGCAGCAGAGAGCGTCCACGCACCATAAGAAGGCAGAAGCGCCCACATTGCGCAAAGAAAGGAGGCAGAGAATCCAATAAGGGTTGCAATACCCCATGGCTTTTCATGACTGCATTTTACTCCAATAGCAGCGGTAACGGTAAATGCAGCAGTAGCAATCGTCAACAACCACGGATTTGATCCACCAGAAAACGTTTCGCCTAGAAGAGAGAGATACCCTGCCGCCCAAATGGAGATCGGCAAAAACGTTGCACCCAACGAGAAAAATGCCATACCAGTACGTTTCAAATCCCAGACCTTATATGCCAACGCTGAGGCACCAAAAAACAGCACACTACCTGCGGCAAGCGTCATAAGTTTGCCAAAATCTGCCATTGCATTCCACGAAGTACGCACAAAAAGCAATCCTGCAAGAATAATAAGCACAACGCCCACACCAAGCATCACACTAATGGCAGAGGTGGTACTCTTTTTTTGATGTGAAGATGCCTTTTGTGGCACAGATTCAGCAGAACTTGACATGGCTTTTTGTTGATACACAGGCTGCGATGCAGGGGTTCCTGGTGCGACCATGGGCTGGGCAGAAGAGAGTTTGCCCGCCGAAGGCACTTGTGCCTGCGGCGCAGGCGATGCTTGCATCGCCTGTTGCCCGAAAAGCTTCGCTTTTTGGGCAACAAACTCCTCATCAGTGAGAACACCGTTTGCGTTAAGGGCACGCAGCTTTTGCAGCTCCTGCTGCAAAAGTGTCTGCGTTGCAGAGGCAGCCTGCGGCTGCCCTGCGTGCCCTTCCAAAGAATGCAAATTCTGCTGCGGTATCACTGTTCCCTGCACAACATATGGTGGTACTGAAAGTCCCTCTTGTAAAATATCTTTTGGCGAGATGCGGTTTTCTTGCAATAACCGCCGCAACAAATTCTCATATCGGCACTTTTCATCGCGCAAATTTCGATCTTGATTATGTTTTAGAAGCAGACACGAAGTTGCAATTAAGAGTATGATACTTAACATAATCCAGAATATCATGTAACGATCAACTCCTTTCCCATTGCCATGACAATATCGTCTTTATGCACATAATAATTGCATCATGAACTTTTCATTTATTATAGCACACATTCACTCCATTTGCAAGCTTTTCCATCAAAAAACAAGGCGCACCGCCCTTGCGATGCGCCCTGTGGTTACTCCTCTATTTATGATATTTTCCACCTTCTGCAATCTGGTAGCCCCGATAGATTTGCTCCAACAACATCACCCTTGCCAGCTGATGTGGAAATGTCATGGGAGAAAAAGACAGCTTATGCATTGCCACTTGTTTGATCTTCTCCGCTAACCCATGACTGCTGCCAATAACAAAAGTTAGCGCCGAACATCCACTCAACGCAGGCGCAATCAACATTTCTGAGAAAGCCTCACTTGTGCAAGGCTTTCCCTCAATGCACAGTGCAAACATTTCTCCCTCGATATGGCGCAGAATTTGCTCTGCTTCATTCTGCAACGCTCTCCGAATTTCCCCATCCGACGGATTCTCAGGCAGTCTGCTCTCGCTTAGCTCCACGATGTGCAATTTGCAATATCGTCCTAAACGCTTTGTGTACTCCTCACAAGCCTCTCTCAACCAACGCTCTTTCAGCTTGCCCACTGCAATGATACTCACACGCGTCAAAACGCGATCATCTCCCCCTCGGTTTCCACCTTTGCCACTTGCAGCAGATAATCCTGTCCACGCACCATATCTGCAAGTGCATCTACCACCGCATCCTCCGCAAGCTGCGGGCGGTTGTTCTCCTGGCTGAGATGTCCCAAAATCAACCTTGTTGTTCCACTTTGCACGAGTTTTCGCACTTGCACTGCGCAATCCATATTAGAAAGATGCCCCACTTTCGAAAGTATCCTTGCCTTGACATAAGGTGGATATTTTCCACTGCGCAGCAGATTTTCGTCATAATTTGCTTCCAACAGCACCAGATTACAGCCGTTTAACGCCTCCTCCACGCCACGAGTCACATAGCCAAGATCTGTACAAACAGCGCAAATCTTGCCATCCGGCATTACAACGCGATATCCACAGCTTTGCACTGTATCATGAGGGGTTTCAAAGGCATTCAGTGAGATATCTGCCACATGAACACTCCCCGTGTTGATTTCCTGCAAATTTGCGCAGGATGCTATTGCATTATGGTCAATAAGATTCCGCAGTGTTTTGCCTTGCCCATAGATCGGCACAGGCAAATGCTCTGTCAGCGTTTTCAGTCCACGCACATGGTCAGAGTGGTCGTGGGTGATGAACACCCCCTGTATCGCTGAAAGCGGCAGATTACAGCGTTCCATCCCCATGCACAGTCGCCGATATGTAACCCCTGCGTCAATCAACACACCGCCCCTTGGCGTACCAATGAATGTTGCGTTGCCTTTGCTGGAGCTAAACAACGGGTAAAGTCGTGCCAAGATATACACCTCCCTGATCGTATGAAAGAAAGGGCGAAAATGCATTTCGCCCTTAACTTATTTCGAATTTCGAAAAATCACAGAACCGCTTTGCTGCCGCAAAAAGCCTCAGTTTTCGCCCACAGCAGCAGACAATTCTCCTGTCGCAGAGTCAGCATCCGTTGGCAGTATCTCACGCGTGATGCAAGCACCAAGTGCTGTAAGCTTGCCTGCCATATCCGCGTAGCCACGCTCAATGTGGTGGATATCCTCAATGTAGGTCACACCAGAGGCTGCCAACCCCGCAATCATCAATGCAGCACCCGCACGAAGATCACAAGCCTTCACTGGCGCACCAGTCAATGCACCTTTCCCCTCAATGATAGCGACCTTGCCATCCACCTGAATATCCGCACCCATACGGCGCAACTCGTCCACATACTGGAAACGTTGCTCAGATACTTCCTCCTTCACCATGCTTGTGCCCGATGCAAGACAAAGCAATGTGGAAATCTGTGGCTGCATATCTGTAGGAAATCCTGGGTGCGGTCTGGTACGCACGCTTGCCTTCACCAAGGGGCCATCCACATATACGCGGACGCAATCGTGTTCCTCATCGGCTTCAACATTCACGCCGATCTTCTCCAGCACGCTGATGATAGAATCCAAATGCTTCACCGTCACATTTTTGACCATTACATCACCGCCAGTAGCAGCTGCGGCAACCATATAGGTGCCTGCCTCAATCTGATCGGGAATGACAGGATAACTCGTACCGCGCAGAAATTTCACGCCGCGAATCTTAATGGTATCCGTACCAGCGCCGATGATATCGGCACCCATAGAGTTTAAAAAGCTTGCCAAATCAACAATATGCGGCTCTTTTGCGGCATTATTGATCACCGTAAGTCCCTCTGCCTTCACCGCCGCAAGTATGGCATTCATGGTTGCGCCCACGGTCACCACATCAAAAAAGATCTGGTTGCCCTTCAAAGGCTTTGCGACCAAATCCACCATACCACGCTCAATCTTGCACTCAGCACCCAATTTTGTAAACGCCTTGATATGCTGGTCAATCGGTCTGCCGCCCAATGGGCAGCCACCAGGCATGGATACTCTCGCCAGACCGCATCTTCCCAGCAGCGCGCCCATGAAATAATATGAAGCACGCATTTTTCTCGCGGATTCATAGGGTACACAGGTACTGTTGACAGGGCGTGGGTCGATACGATAGGTATGCGCGCTGAGCTGTTCCACAACGGCACCCAGTTCACGCAGAATTTGCACGCTAATAGTTACATCGCTGATATCGGGTACATTTTCGATGACGCAAGGCTCATCGCAGAGCAAAGCCGCAGGCAAAATGGCAACGACAGCATTTTTTGCGCCGCTGATCTCCACCTCGCCACACAGCCGTCTGCCGCCCCGTATTACAAAACGAGCAGGTGCTTTCATAGTGGTATCTCCTTGGTTCATTCTGTCTGTTCTGTGGATAGTATGTGCAGATTCTCTCTCTGTATCGTTCACGCTGCACATACTGTAATGCTGCTGCATTACTCCACCACGGCAGGCGTTTGCTGCTCGCCGTTTGCGTTTCGATAATTCACGCCGCTGCCATCGTACTCGATCACAACTGCCTTTTCGATAATCACCTGCGACTTTGGCTTATCGTTTGCATCCACGGCGACCTCTTGCACAGCAAGGCAATACTCCAAACCATCGAACACCTGTCCGAAGATTTCATAGCCGCCGTCCAAATCAGGTCTGCCGCCCATCAGCTTGTACATATCCTTGACAGGCCCCGTGTAAGTAAGCCCATAGGTCGTTTTCAGCTGTTCAAAGTAATTGTCACTCGTTTCCAGCCCAGTGACAATGTAAAACTGACTTGCATTACGTTTATCTTGCCCCACGGCATACGCCAGCGCCCCTGCATAATGCTGCAAATTCGGGGAGATATTCTGTGCAAAGCCCTCGGTACCGTTTGCATCCACGCCACCAGTGCCATCACCTTTCGGATCGCCGCCCTGCACCACAAAATGCTTAATGACGCGGTGGAAGATCAGTTCATCGTAATAGCCGCTTTCCACCAGCGATTTAAAATTCTCCACGCCCTCGGGACATTCTTCAGGAAACAGTTTGATTTTCACATCACCGTAGCCTTTAATGGTCATGACTACGATTTCCTCGCCCACCTCAGGCTGTGTGAAATTCAAGATTTTCTGGTTCTCCAGAACCACTTCTTTATTACAAGCGCAGAGCATCGGCACGGTAACAGCACAGCAAAGTGCCACCGCTGCGATACGCTGCAAACGCTGCTTAAGCATTCCAAAGGACTCCTTGATACAAGGTTTTCGCGGCCGTTTCATGGGTACGAACGAACAGAGCGCGACCGCGTAAGGAATATTATACCACAGATTTTTGGTTTTGTAAAGCAATTCTTAAGATTTTCTTCATCTTGCCGAAAAGCAACGCCCGAAACGGCTGTATTTTATTCTTTGTTATCAATCAGCGACCATTGAGGGCCAATATTCTACGATCTCCACAGAGGTGATCATAATATCCTCAACAGGGCGCATGGCGTTTTCTTCCCCTGTAAGAGTCGCTCCGGTAATAGTTTCCAAGACCGAAAAGCCGTCATAGAGCTGTCCAAATACCGTCATCTGCTGGGAATAATTGGGAATACCGCCATACTTCACGAAGGCATCTGCCACGGGATTATCCTCCTCACCCTCTTGCAGACCGTTTATGATCTCCTCGGTCATCTCAATGCTATCCACAACCAAAAAGCGACTGCCGTTAAAGGTTTTCTGGGTTCCCGTCAACAACTTCCAAAAGCCCTGTTCGCTGCCCGTGGTCAACGAGCAAAGTGCGCCACGGAAGGGCCACATATTTTGTGTTAACTCACGTTCAACATTTTCCTGCGGCTGATCGCTGCCGCCCTCCGCCAAGGAACCGTCTGCATTGGGGCTGCCGCCTGAAAAAAACACATTCTGCTCCACGCGGAACACATAGGTATTATTATAATATCCGCTTTGGGCGAGCTGCGTGAAATTGGCAACGGCAAGAGGGCACTCATCGGGATATAATAAAAAAAACATATCTCCTACGGTTGTATGCATAATAGCAACGGGATCGCCCTCTTCTGGCTCTTCCAGCTGCACTAGTTTGACTTCATCCAGATTGACTCTTGCGCTGATATCTTTGGAAACGGAATACCACACCGAACAAAGCAGTGCCAGCACCAACGATACAGCAATCAGAATCGACAAAATTTTGACAGTACGCGCCGTAGAGGGCGTATTACGTGTTGCAAGATTTGAGGGCTTCATGGCAATAGGATTCCTTTCTTGAGGCAAAGTATGCGAACACAATCCTACACTATTATACCTTTTTTTGTCGCATAAGTCAAGTTATGCCGAAAAAAAAAGCCAAAACAGCAGGAGCATTGCAAGCCCCTGCTGTTTCATCATGCAATCAATCTGCGAAATAACGCACGCCACTTTCAAAAATTTTCTGATCCTTTTCGCCAGGAACGTTCTTGCACACCTGCGTGCCCATACGCTCACTGTGGCCCATCTTGCCCAGCACACGGCCATCGGGAGATGTAATGCCCTCAATTGCATCCACTGAGCCATTCGGATTAAAACGAATATCCATGGTAGGACGACCACTGAGATCCACATACTGCGTTGCAATCTGCCCATTGCCAGCCATGCGGCGCAGCAACGATGCCGGAGCGATAAATCGCCCCTCACCGTGAGAGATCGCCACGGTATGCAGATCATCGGGCTTACAGGCAGCAAGCCACGGCGATTTATTAGACGCGATTCGGGTAGTGACCATCATGCTCTGGTGGCGCGCAATGGTGTTGAAGGTCAATGTGGGGGAATTGTCGCTCATCTCCACAATCTCACCAAAGGGCACCAATCCCAGCTTGATAAGGGCTTGGAAGCCATTGCAAATACCCAACATCAGACCATCGCGCTGTTGCAGCAGCTTGTGAACCGCCTCTGCCACACGAGGATTACGGAAGAACGCCGTGATGAATTTACCAGATCCGTCTGGCTCATCGCCGCCAGAGAAGCCACCAGGCAACATGATCATCTGGGCATTGGCGATGGACTTCACCGCTGCCTCCACAGATTCCTCAATCGCATCTGCGGAAAGGTTACGAATCACGAGAATCTCAGGTTCTGCACCAGCACGTGCAAAGGCACGGGCGGTATCATATTCGCAGTTGGTGCCAGGGAACACAGGAATCAGCACACGAGGCTTTGCGTATTTCACCGCAGGAGTCGGACGGCGTTCTGCGGTATGACTATATGCCTCTATAGTAGCAAACTCAGTCTTGATGCGGCATGGATACACAGATTCCAGCTTACCCTCCCATGCTTTTTGCAGTGTATCAAGACTGATCGTGTAGCTGTCGCTGAAGATCTTGTACTGCTCGGTTGTGCGACCGATGACCTCCTCATCTGCCTTGGCAGCACCGTCAAGCTCAATGATAAACGATCCGCTAAAGGGTGCAAACAAGATTTGCTCGGGCAAAGTGCAGCTGAATTCAAAGCCGATATGGTTGCCAAAGCACATCTTTGCAATGCCTTCTGCGACACCGCCGCCAGCAACTGTCCAAATCGCTTTTGCTCTACCCTCGGAGATCAGCTGTTCCACACGTTCAAATGTAGCACGAACGCTGTCCCAATCAGGCAGCCCATTGCTGTCATAAGAGGGAGCAAGACGAATGACGGTATCTCCCGCCGCTTTAAATTCGGTAGAAAGCACGCGCGTGGTGTTGGCAGTAGATACGGCAAAGGAAACAAGCGTTGGTGGCACATCGACGTTTTCAAAAGTGCCAGACATGGAATCCTTTCCGCCGATGGATGCACAGCCAAGTTCCAGTTGCGCCTTGAAGGCACCCAGCAGCGCAGAGAAGGGCTTACCCCAACGAGCGGGATCATTCTGAGTGCGCTCGAAATACTCCTGGAAGGTCAGCCAGCACTGATGCCGACTGCCGCCTGCGGCGATCACTTTTGCCACAGACTCGATGACAGCCTCCATAGCACCGTGGTAGGGCGAATGCTCTGAGATGCTGGGCTGGAAGCCGTATGCCATCAGCGAGCAGGTTGTGGTATCCCCTTGCAGTATGGGAATCTTTGCCGCCATTGCCTGTGTGGGAGTCAGCTGATAGACACCGCCAAAGGGCATCAGCACGGTACCCGCACCGATAGTGGAATCAAATTTCTCTACCAAGCCCTTCTGCGAACAGACATTCAAATCAGACATCAGTTCTTTCCATCCATCGGGGGTATCCTCAAAGAGAATCGGGGCACTCTGCTGGGGCGCGGCTGCCACGATATCGGTATGCTTTTCCGCGCCATTGGAGTTCAAAAACGCTCTGGAAAGGTCAACGATCACATTACCATTCCAGTGCATACGCAGACGATTCGTATCTGTTGCCTTTGCCACCACGGTTGCCAGCAGATTCTCTGCTGCGGCGGCTTTCATGAAGGCATCCACATCTTCTGGCGCAACAACCACCGCCATACGCTCCTGAGATTCAGAAATGGCAAGCTCGGTGCCGTCCAGACCGTCATATTTTCTCGGCACTGCATTGAGGTCAATATCCAAGCCGTCGGTCAGCTCACCAATGGCGACCGATACACCGCCCGCGCCAAAATCATTGCAACGTTTGATAAGCTTCGTCACGGCAGGGTCACGGAACAATCTTTGCAGCTTTCGTTCTTCAGGGGCATTGCCCTTTTGCACCTCCGCACCGCAATGGGTCAACGATTCCAGCGTATGAGATTTGGAAGAGCCTGTTGCGCCACCACAGCCATCTCTGCCAGTTTTTCCACCCAGCAGGATGATCACATCGCCAGGCACGGGTGCTTCACGGCGGATATTCTCCGCAGGGGCAGCACCCACCACCGCGCCGATCTCCAGACGCTTTGCCACATAACCTGGGTGATACACCTCTGTGACATGACCCGTAGCCAGACCAATCTGGTTGCCGTAGGAGCTGTAGCCGTTTGCCGCACCCACCGTGATCTTTCTCTGGGGCAGCTTGCCAGGCATGGTATCTGCCACAGGCACCAGCGGATTTGCCGCACCAGTCACGCGCATTGCCTGATACACATAGCTTCTGCCAGAAAGCGGGTCACGAATCGCACCGCCCAGGCAGGTTGCCGCACCACCAAACGGTTCAATCTCGGTGGGGTGATTGTGGGTTTCGTTTTTAAACATCAAAATCCAGTCCTCATCACCAGCATCGGTTTCCACCTTAATCTTTACAGAGCAGGCATTAATCTCCTCGCTTTCATCCAATGCAGGAATTTTCCCATCTGCCTTCAGCTTGCGCATTGCCATGGTTGCCATATCCATCAAGGTTACAGGCTTTGCCTCTCTACCCAGTTCTTTACGGATGCGCAGGTAGTCCTCATACGTTTCGCGGATATAGGGGGTGTCCACCTCCACATTATCGATCGTGGTCAGGAAGGTCGTATGGCGGCAGTGATCGCTCCAATAGGTATCAATCATGCGTATCTCAGTGATAGTTGGGTCACGGTGTTCTGTATCACGGAAGTAGGACTGGCAGAATTTGATATCATCCAAATCCATTGCCAGTGCATACTCATGTAAGAATGCTTTTAAGCCGCTCTCATCCAGCGTGCAGAAGCCCTCGAGAGTAGCGACGGTGCTGGGGATAGCATAGTTGGTATCCAAAGAATCCACGGTGTCCAGTGATGCCTCACGGCTTTCCACGGGATTGATGAGATACTGCTTCAGACGGTCAAATTCGGCATCGGTAATGCTGCCGCCAACGATGTACACACGTGCATTGCGCACACGGCATCGCTCCTTACCGTTTAAGATCTGAATGCACTGTTCGCAAGAATCGGCGCGCTGATCAAACTGTCCAGGCAGATACTCTACAGCAAAAATACGCTCCTGATTAGAGAGCATAGGCAATTTTTCATAAACATAGTCCACGGCAGGCTCAGAGAACACAGTGGGCACAGCGCGGCGAAAATCCTCCTCCTCAATGTGGTCTGCATCGTAGCGGTTCAGCACGCGGATGCTCAGCACATTCAGGCGCAGTGCGGTACGCAAATCTGCCAACACAGACTGTGCTTCGACTGCAAAGGGGGGCTTTTTTTCGGTATAAATGCGATAAACTGACATAATGCAACAACCTCCGGTTTTGTATCATTGGATACGGGCGATACAGCAATCGTCCTCATACCCTTCTATTGTAACACAAATAATAGAATTGTGCAAACGTTTTTCGGCTTTTTCCGGAAAAATTTTCACAAGTGTACCATCTGGCATATGCCCTTGGTAATAGCTATGTGCATTTTGATACACAAGCGGCGCACTTTCAAGCGTCTTGTCCCAAAACCGTTCTCCGGATCCCGCGCAATCCTTGCAATTTTCCACCAGTACCGATACTGCACGCCCCACATATTGCTCCAGATGCTTTTTGGTACAACGTGCAGCCACCACCGCAAGCTCACTTGCGCGCTGATTTTTCACATCTCCAGGCACCTGATCTGGCATAGCGGCGGCGAGAGTGCCTTCTCTGGGCGAATAGGGAAAAATATGCACCTTGGCAAACCCGATCTGCTGTACCATTTGCAGGGTTTGGGCAAAATCCTGATCCGTTTCTCCAGGGAAGCCCACGATCACATCGGTAGTAATGGCAGATTCTGGAAACAGCGCGCGAATCTGATGCACGAGGTGATCATAGCTCAGCGAAGAATAGTGGCGATTCATTCGTCGCAGCACGCTATCTGCACCGCTTTGCAGCGAAAGATGAAACTGCGGGCAGAATTTTCCGCACGCTGCAAATCGCCGCAACAGTTCTGACGTAATGCGCTCTGGTTCCAGTGAGCCAAGCCGCACGCGTCGGATTCCTTCGGGCGCGGCACAGGCATCTACGGCATCTGCAAGGGAATCTCCCGTATCAACGCCATAAAATCCAAGGTTGATCCCCGTCAGTACGATCTCTTGAAAGCCTTGTTCGGCAAGGCTTTTGGCCTCCGCAGCAATGCTCTCCAGCGGCATGGAACGGCATCTGCCGCGTGCATAGGGAATGATGCAGTAGGTGCAAAACTGATTGCAGCCCTCCTGTATTTTGAGAAACGCCCTGGTGCGTTGTGTATCAGCACTGGCAAGCAATGAAAAAGGCTCCCCGCCTTTGGGTAAATAGGGCACGATGACATTACAGGGAGTATCGGCAGCCGGTTTTGATTGTGCAGAGGGGCATTCACTTTTGTGGTTGTTCAGGAAATGTGCTTGCAGCAAGGCAGCGATCTGTTCTCGATTTTTGGTGCCCACCACATAATCCGCCTCATCAAAAGCATCCTTGGGAAAAGCCTGCGGCCAGCAACCCGTCAGCACAATCACCGCTTTGGGATAGCGTTTGCGCAGTGAGCGCATGGTCTGCCGCACTTTGCGCACGCTCTCGGCGGTTACTGCACAACTGTTGATGATCAAACAATCTGCAAGCATGGCGCGCGCTGCTTCATCAAAGCCATTGTCCAGCAGCAGTTTACGGATTCCTGCACTATCTGCCTGATTGACTTTACATCCAAAAGTAAATACTTTGAATTTTTTTAACATAAAAACGTTCTCCTCTGGATTTGTTTACTTTGCACAAATATTTGAAGGTTTTATTGTGCAATATGCACTGGATATCGGAGGTGGCGAAAAGAATTTCACCCAAGCCGAAAAAATGGGTCAAATATCCGAAAAATGGCGATTTTGCTTGACAAACCGCATTTATAATGTTATGATTAGCACAGAAATGGTCATACTAATGCACACTGCAAGAAGCAAAGTGCGGTATCTCAACCGTATTCCGCAGAAAAATGAAAATGAGGTAAACTGCTATGTCTACGATGACAGTTTTTCTTCCTGCGATCACCGATGTAACGGAATTTGTTAACATCATGGGGCGGTTCCCCTTTGAAGCACAGCTGACCGTTGGTTCCTACGCTGTGGACGCAAAATCCCTGATGGGCATCTTCACCCTTGATCGTGCACAGCCCTTGCGGTTGGTTGCTGAAACAACGGATTCCGACGCACTAACTGACCTGACACAAGCCATTGGCAGATTTTTACAGCCCATTTCTCAAGAAGCATAAACAGGGCACACAAACAAACGCATTTTTCTCATTGGGAGGCAGATGCTGCTCCTACTCCCCCTTTTTTCATGTTGCTCCCCAGCCATGGGGGGCAATACCAATTCCGTGGCTGACTGCATCCGATGCTGCTGGCTGCGTTATTATACATTCAACCCCCTCTCATTTTTCTTTCGACGGCTTTTGCCGTCTTTTTTGTTGCCGAAAAAGCCAGAATATCCTCGCAGTCACAGCAGCCTTCGCGCCATCAGATAATATGTACCTTCCGCGGCATAAAAAAAGTAGGAATAATCAGTAAAATCCGTACGGCAGCGAATCGCCTGCACAGTACCCTCTCGCGTTTTCAAACGGGTGGTATCGCCATCAAACTGATCATCCAGAAAATAATCGGTGAAATCGTGGTAATTGGTCAGATATTGCTCGCTGTCGGCTTCCTGTCCAAAGCACTGCGTCAACACATCGGCAATGTCGCCATCCATGCGCATCACGATGCCCGTGTAATGACTGTGGCTTTCTGCCGTGCCCCGTTCAAAAGTGTAAAGCGGTGTCAGCAAATGCTCCGTGCCAATGTGATAAGTGTCACGCATATGCTTGACCTCCTGCTCGCTGAAGCTTTCACGCAGAACGATAAACTGGTTGCGAAAAAAATAGTTGATGCCAAAATATGCCGCCGTTGAAAGAATCCCCAGTGTGATGACGATGATCACAATGGGTTTCATCAGTGCGCTGATACTGCGACTGCGCTCATAGGGTGATTGATAACTGTTCATGTGATTTGCCTCTTTCCGTAGTATGTGAATATGCATAGTATAGCATATTTTCATGCGAAATGCAAGGGATAGACTGTTGCACTCTGTGGGCATATCTGCGATAACTTTTGAAAAGGCTTGCACAATATATGGTTTTTTGGAAAGAAAAAAGCCCCAAAGTAGGGGCTTTTTTGCATCATTTGCAATTGATTACCGCTGATCAATGGGTACATATGCGGCATCTGGTTTGACGCTGCGGTAAGCAGGCCGAATAATTTTGTTGCCGTTAAGCAGTTCCTCCAAACGGTGTGCCGACCACCCTGCGATACGTGCCATGGCAAACAGCGGCGTAAACAACTCGCTGGGCAGTTCCAGCATACGGTACATCAAACCTGAATAAAAATCAATATTGGCACACACACCCTTATAGATCCGTCGTTCCTCAGCGATGACCTTCGGCGCAAGCTGTTCGATCATGGAATACAGCGCATATTCCTTCATGCACTGCTTCTCTTCGGCTAGCTGCTGCACATAGCCACGCAGAATCGTCGCGCGGGGATCGCTTTGAGAATACACCGCGTGGCCCATGCCATAAATTAAGCCAGAATGATCAAAAGCATCCTTATGCAAAATCCGGCGCAGATAGTCCGCGACTTCTTCCTCATCAGTCCAGTCGTGAACGCTTTCTTTGATATCGTCAAACATTTGCACCACTTTGATATTAGCACCGCCGTGCTTGGGACCTTTCAGAGAGCCAAGTGCCGCAGCCATGGTAGAGTAAGTATCAGTGCCGGATGAAGTAACCACATGGACGGTAAAACTGGAATTATTGCCGCCTCCGTGTTCCGCGTGCAGCACCAGTGCCAAATCCAGAATTTTAGCTTCCAGCGCGGAAAACTTACGATCCTCACGCAAAATGCTCAACAGGTTTTCGGCAGTGGACATGGCAGGATCTGGTTGATGAAGGAACAGACTCTCATCGTTTTTGTAGTAACGATATGCCTGATAGCCGTAGACGGCGATGAGTGGAAACTGCGCAATCAGTTGGATGCACTGCCGCAACACATTGGATACGGAAGTATCGTTTGGATTGTGATCATACGAATAGAGTGTCAACACGCTGCGCGCGAGAGTATTCATCATATCATCGCTGGGGGATTTCATGATGACATCACGGGTGAAGGAGGGCGGAAGCGAGCGGCAGCTGCGCAGCAGGGTGCAAAACTCGTCCAGTTGGGCATGGTTAGGCAGCTCACCAAACAACAGCAAATACGCTGTTTCTTCGTATCCGAAGCGGTTATCGCTAACAAAGCCCTGCACCAAATCTGCGATATTGTAGCCGCGGAAGAACAGCTGTCCCTCGCCTGGTTCAGTACCATTGGGGCCTTCTACGCCAGGTACAATTTTGCTGACATTGGTCAGACCCGCGCAAACACCTTTGCCGTTGATATCGCGCAAGCCGCGTTTGACATCATATTTTGCGTATAACGAGGGGTCGATCTGGTAGTTTTTTTCACAGAGTGAGGTCAGTTGCTCGATCTTTGACTGCATTGCAAACTTGTTGAGCATAGGTTTTTCCATGTGAATCGGCTCCTTCCTGTGGGGGATGGTTGGTTTTTCGTTGATTTTCAGCGTTGGGTGATCTCGAACTGCTTTCCCAGCTTTTTCAGGATCGTTGCCACAAATTTGTCTATCTCACTGTCAGTAAAGGCGTGATCATCGGGAGTAAAGGTCAGTGCAAAAGCCATGGACTGCTTGCCTTTTTCAATCTGCTCACCGCGATAGACATCGAACAGGGTTACATCGCCCAGTGCCTTGCAAGCGTTTTTCATGGCGGTAATCAGGTCGCCACACAGGACGGTATCCTCCACCAACAGTGCCAGATCGCGACGCACAGTTGGGTATTTGGGCAGCGGTGTAAAATGATACGCGCAGTGCAGCACGGGCATCAACAGATCAAGGGAGATCTCACAGAAACAGGCAGTATGTTCGGGAATCAGGCTGTCGGCAAGATCGTGGGCAAGCATGCCTACGAAACCGAGCTTCACATCACCCAGGAATACTTCTGCGGTCATGCCAGGATGCAAGAAGGGATAGGCGGCTGCATCTTCAGGCTTTTTGTATTGAAAAGTCAGGCGGAAGCTGTCTGCGAGTGCTTCAAGCACCGCCTTACCTGCAAAGAAATCCACTTTGCTGCCGAACAGCGCAATGGCGAGGGCTTCCTTTTCTTTCGGGGGTTCCACGGGAGGGATGGTATCTGCATGGAAGGTCTTTGCCACCTCGAACAATCTGCCGCTGTCGTTACCACGACGGATATTCCGCACTACCGCATTAACCATGGAGGGCGTGAGCATGGTGCGCATCACGGAGAGATCCTCGCTGATGGGATTGCGGATGCGGATCGCCTTGCGCTGGGGTGCATCCTCGGGCAAACGGAGCATATCAAAATCCTTTGGGGAGCAGAACGAGTAATGGACTGTTTCATAACAGCCCTGCGCGCACAGCGTCTGCTTCAGCTTCAACAGATTGCGCTGCTTGTCGTTTCTGCCGCCAGGCGTAACCTGTGCCGCAGCAAGGAATGTGGGTTTGATGTGATCGTAGCCGTACATACGAATGAGTTCCTCGGCAATATCAGGGGCATTCTCGATATCCTCGCGGTAGGGGGGCACCTGTATCCGCAGTGTATCACCTTCTATTGCGGGCTGAAAATCAAGGTTTGTCATAATGCGCAAGATTTCCGCATCGGGGATGGTGATGCCAAGCAATGCGTTCATTTTTGCGATGCTCACTGCAAGCGGGCGACGCGCAATGGCATTGCCTGCGGATACCTCAAAGTGTGAGGCTGTCACGATACCGCAGCCCAGCGCCTCAATGAGATGCAGCGCGCGCTGCATACCCAACTGTGTGGTATACTCATCCAAGCCCTTTTCAAATCGTGCGGAGGAGTCAGAGTGTTGCCCAAGTCCGCGCGCAGTCCGTCGGACATTATCTCTTGCAAATTTGGCAGATTCAAACACCACATCGACAGTATCGGGTTTGATCTCGGAGTTTAAGCCGCCCATGATACCCGCCAGTGCTACAGGCTTTTTGCCATCGCAGACCACCAGATTGGCAGGGCTGAGCTTAAATTCCTTTTCGTCCAGCGTGACGATCGGTTCCCCTTCAGTCGCGCGGCGCACGCAGATGGCGTTATCTTCCAGATTGCGCAAATCGAAAGCGTGCATGGGCTGACCAAATTCTTTTAGCACATAGTTTGTGATATCCACGATATTGGAGATGGAGCGAATGCCCACCAATGCCAATCTGCGACGCATCCATGCAGGAGAAGTGCCTATTTTCACATCACGGACGTAATGTGCGATATAGCGTGGGCAGAGTTCGGGTGCCTCTACCATTACTGTAAAATGTTCCAATGTTGAAGCATCTGGTGTGAAATCCAGTGCAGGCATTTTCAGCGGCTTACCCAATGCAGCGGCAACTTCCCTTGCAATGCCCAGCACCGACTGACAATCGGGACGATTGGCGGTAATGCTGATGTCGTACATCCAGTCGTCCAATCCGACGATAGGTTTCACATCAGCACCGTTTTCGGCATCGGCGGGCAGCACCAGCAGACCGCAATAATCCCCACCGGGATACAGATCTTCGTTGAGTCCGATTTCTACGCCAGAGCAGAGCATACCAGCAGATTCATAACCACGCATTTTGCCTTTTTTGATTTTCATGACACCTTCTATGGTGACATGATCTTTCGCTGTGGCATAGACCGTTGCGCCAACCAATGCCGCGGGATACTTTCCGCCGACTTTGACATTATCCGCACCGCAGCAAATTTGGAACATACCTTTCTCGCCGCAATCCACCTGGCAAACATGGAGATGGGTATCGGGTACAGGCTCACATTCTTTCACTTCGCCGACCACCACGCCAGAAACATCCGCGCCCAGTTCGGTAAGCGTTTCCACCTCAAAGCCGCAGTCAAAAAGTTTTTCCTGCAATTGTTGTGGCGTTACATCAATATCTACATATTCTTTCAACCAACTAAGGGGTATCAGCATAACTATGATCTTCCTTTCTATTGCAAGCGGCACTCAGTCGCGGAATTGTTCCAGCACGCGGACGTCAGATTCAAACAGCAGCTTAATGTTGTTGATGCCGTATTTCAGCATAGCGATACGCTCTACACCCATGCCGAACGCAAAACCTGTATATACATCGGGATCAACACCGCAATTCTCCAGCACATGACGATTCACCATGCCTGCGCCAAGCACCTCGATCCAGCCAGTATCCTTGCACAGACGGCATCCCTTACCACCACAGGCAAAACAACTCACGTCCACCTCCACGGAAGGCTCAGTGAAGGGGAAATAAGAAGGACGCAGACGAGTTTTAACCTGTTGCCCGAAAATGCGCTGTGCGAACACATCCAGCATACCTTGCAGGTCGCAAAGGGTGATGCCCTTATCTACTACCAACCCTTCCATTTGGGAAAACATAGGCGAGTGCGTAGCATCGTCATCAGAACGGAACACCTTGCCAGGGGAAAGAATCTTGATGGGCGGCTGCGCGTTTTCCATTACGCGGATTTGACCAGCAGAGGTCTGAGTGCGCAACAGCAACGCCTCGGTGATGTAAAAAGTATCCTGCATATCACGCGCCGGGTGATCGGCAGGGGTATTCAGGGCAGTGAAGTTATAGTAGTCATTTTCGATTTCCGGGCCTTCAAAAATCGTGAAGCCCATTCCTGCAAAAATGTCGATCAGTTCGTTTACGATCAGGGTATTGGGGTGCAGGGCACCAGCAGAAAATGGGCGTGCAGGCATCGTTACATCAATCTGCTCGGCGGCATTTTTCTGAGCCAACTCAGCAGCTTTCAGCCGTGCATCCTGCGCAGTGAAGAAATCCAGTGCCCATTGTTTCAGCTCATTTACCACCTTGCCCAAAGCAGGGCGATCTTCAGGTGCGAGGTCACGCATATTCTTCATCAGCGCGGAGATCTTTCCGGTTTTATTATCGAGATACTGCTTGCGAAGCAGGTACATCTCTTTGGAATCGGTAATTGATGCGGCAGCGGTTTCAATTTCCTGCTGCATCACGTGCATTTGCTCATCCATCAGTGTGATACCGTCCTCTCATGAAAAATCAAATGGAAACAAAAACATATCTTAATTATACTCCAATTTTGCAGGATTGTCAAGTATTACCACAATGAGCAATCGATAAAGTGAAGGCGAAACCGCATACATGCTGTTTTCAAGAACAGGATATCAAAAGCCTTGTCAGAGAACCATCTTAGCGCATCTAGAGGAACCAGCAAAGCGAAGGCGCATATGTTCCTTTTCTACAATTTCCTCTTGACAAACTGGGGCATCTATGGTATAATATGACCATAAAAATCCATCTTTGTAAAGGAGGCGACCTCGTTGGAACTGACACCGCAGCGCATGGAGCATTCACGCAAGAATTTTAATGTGCTAATCACCATGCTGGAACAAAAGCAGCTAAAATATGTCATTGAGGAGAATCGGCAGGATTTCGCCCATGTGTGCATTCGCTTTACTGGCGAGGATTTGCCCATGGATCTGCATCTGTTGTTTCGTCCAGAACGGCAGATGGTATCACTGTATTCGCCCATGCCGTTTTCTGTACCCGCAGGACGCAGCGCAGATATGGCTGTGGCGGTGGCAGCGGTAAATCACGGATTGGCAGACGGCTCTTTTGACTTTGACTACAGCGCAGGTATCTTGCAGTTCCGCCTGACCGCCGCTTTTATAGAAACTACCCTGAGTGTCGCCTTGTTCGATTATATGATTTATGTTGCGGCAGATACCATCGACCGCTATAACGACCGCTTTCTGGCACTAAGTGAAGGCAGCCTGGCTTTGATGGATTTCTTGCATCCAGATGCCAAACAAGGCAACCGCGTGAAACAAAAATCTGAACAAACGGAGAAAAGCCAATGCGAAAGTATCTGACCGAGTATTTAAGCCGTATTGAGGACTTGCTGAAGCGCAATGTTCCTTTGGATTACGACGAATTGATACGCAATCATTTGCAGAAAATTGAGTTTATGCAGCATGAGCGGTTGATCCATTTTCTGGTAACGATGCTCTTTGCGCTGGGACTGTTTTTGATGATGGGAACTTTTCTTGTAGCGGAAACGGTGTTGTTGTTGCCGCTGCTCTTTTTGATTCTGATTCTGCTGATCCCGTATATTTTGCATTACTATTTTCTGGAAAATTCCGTGCAGAAAATGTACCGCATCTATGATGAGCTGAATCATCGACGCTTGGAGCGTAACCGTTTACAGCGCGAGGCCGCCGAACGTGCTGCCATCGCAGAGGCTGTGCAAGCAACAGATTCTGTGAAGCAGGACACGAAGAACGCAGCATCTGCAAAATAGCCCCTCGTATGTATCCCCCTCTTTGAACGGAAAGGAATGAAATTTCCATGGAGTTATATCGTCCCGTGACCAATCAGGAATATAATGCTATCGCCGCAAAAGATTTTTCTGGCTTCCCGAGTCAGAATGACAAACCTCTGCTGACACTGTTGCTTTCCTGCGAAGGTGCCCTGCAAATTGCCCGTCATCTGCATATGCCCGATGGCGACCGCGATGTCTATGTGCTGAGTATTCTGGTCGATGATGCGTATATCCGGCAGTTCCCTGTGCAAAATGCTGACGACATCCACCGCCGTGCGCTGTGGCTTGCTGCCGATGAAACTGATATTCTCAACCAGCACCTCATTGGCAAGATTCGTGTGGTAGAGCATTTTCAGCCTGACCCTGGTGAGCGTGATACCTTTTTTGTATAATGGTCGCTGCCGCATGGAGCGTAACTGCTCTGTGCGGCGTTGGCTTGCATGAACGAATTTGAACGAAGGAGTTTTATCATGGCAATGACAATTTTGTATCCGGTGGGCAAGCAGTTGTATGTGAATCTGACAAATCGCTGCCCTTGCAACTGTACTTTTTGCATCCGTCACAATGGAGATGGCGCATACGGTTCCGATAGTTTGTGGTTGGAGCATGAGCCAACTTTCGAGGAAGTAAAAGCAGCCTTTGCAGAGTATGACCTTTCACAGTGGACAGAGCTGGTCTTTTGTGGCTATGGTGAACCAACTTCAGTGCTTGATTTGTTGCTGCAAACAGCGGCATATGCAAAATCACTGAAAAATTGCCCTCCTGTGCGTTTGAATACCAACGGACTTGCCGATTTAATCCACGGCAGAAGCACTGCCGAAGCGTTTGCAGGCAAGTTTGATGTGATTTCTATCAGCCTCAATGCCGGCACTGAGGCTGCATACATGGCGGTAACTCGTCCAAAATGGGATAACGCTTTTGCTGCGATGCAGGCATTTGCGCGATCCGTAAAGGATTATGTGCCAACAGTAATGTTTACTGTGGTGGATGTGATCTCCAAAGAGGAAATTGCCGCCGCGCAGGCGGTTGCAGATGCCGCAGGCATTCCGCTGCGAGTGCGGGAATATATTGCAGAGTAACATGAAAGGGAAAACAAATATGTCTTTGAAAAATTCCATGAAACGGCTCGCAGCGGTGACACAGAGCATCGTAATGCTCTGTGCTGCAACCGCCTGTACCGATCTCTCTTCCGATGTATCCTCTGATCATCTATCCGTTAGTGCCCCATCTGATCTGGTCGTATCCGATGGCACTGCAAGAGTCTATATCGAAAACGGCGTGTTCAAGGTCAATGGTGAGGATATCTGGTTCAGTGGCACCAATACCCCATGGGATAACTGGGACGACTTCGGCAGAGATTTTGACGCTTCTTTCTGGGACAGCCACTTTGCCGATCTCCATGCATCAGGTATCAATTCTTCCCGTGTGTGGATTCTGTGCAGTGGTGACTATGGTATCCAGTTTGATGCCAATAATCATGTCACAGGCATGACCGAGCAGTTTTGGGCAGATGTTGATGCACTGATGGCGATTGCTGCAAAGCATAGGATCTATATTATGGCGACTATGATGTCTTTTGATTGCTGCAAAGAAGGCAACAAAAACCATAAACGATTCCGCCATATCATTAACGATGAGCCTGCCCTGCAAAGCTATATCGACAACTATATCGTCCCATTTGTTAAACGATACGATAGCAACGATTATCTGTACAGCATTGATATCTGCAACGAGCCAGATTGGATCAACGAAAATGAGGAGTGCGGTAAGATTGATGTGCAGCCGCTGGTGAATTTCTATGCAAAAGTGTCCGCTGCAATCCACCAGAACAGTGATATTTTAGTGACCACGGGCATTGCTATGGTACGCAATAATTCCGATAAGCACAAGCTGAATTGGGTGGGCGATGCCGCCATGAAGCAGTACGGCGGCGATGATGCTTGCATGGACTTTTACTCCGTGCATTTTTACGATTGGATGCTGCCATGGTACGGCAATCCTTTTGTGATGACCCCAGAGCAGTATGGGTTGGATATCTCTAAGCCCAATGTGATGGGTGAATGTTCTGCCCTTGGTTCACAGGTGGAAAACATGGATTTATGTCAAGCGGCGCAATCGCTGTATGATAACGGTTGGGACGGCGTGTTTCCTTGGACATCCAATGGCTCCGATGCCAATGGCGGTTTCGATGAGGTCAGTGCTTATGGCAAGCAGATGCTCACAAAGATCCCCGAATTGATTTTCCCTATGGATCACTGAAGCACTGTTTCTTTCCCTCGCAAGCCTTTTCAAAAATCTTGCAGATAGCAGAACGGCTCAGTTATCTTTTCACAAAAACAACGTATGAATGACGATAAAACGGCAATACTGGTAGCATCTTGTATTTACGGAGGGATTCCATGAATTTTCAAAGTTCGCAAACCTGCCAGAATTTGCTACGCGCTTTTGCTGGAGAAAGTCAAGCACGCAACCGCTACACCATTGCTGCAAAAGCTGCCAAAAAACAGCAATACCCCGTGCTGGAACAGGTCTTTCTGTTCACTGCCCAGCAGGAGCTGACCCACGCCTCTCTATTCTACGAATGTCTGCAAAAACAGGGCGTGACAAATGTAGATATGACTGCTGGTTATCCGATTGACCCCATTGGCGATGTTGCAGCTCTTCTGGAAGCTGCACAGCGCAACGAATTGGAGGAATTTGACCCCATATACCCCGATTTTGGACGAATTGCAGCATCAGAAGGCTTTGAACGTGAAGCGTTTCTGTTCCGCAGCATTGCTGAAATTGAACGCACACATGCCGAACGATTTGCCATGTTTGCTCGTCTGATGCGGGAAAACCGTCTGTTTAGCGATGAAACCGAACAACCCTGGTTGTGCCTGCATTGTGGAAATATTCATTACGGCAGCAGTGCGCCCATGCGCTGTCCCGTCTGCGGTGATGAACAGGGTTACTTTATCCGACAGAATTGCGCCCCCTACTCTTGCGGAGGTGGCGTATGCAAGCAATGAAAATTGCCGCTGTACACGGCTATGAGATCCTGGATTCGCGTGGCAACCCCACTGTACGCGCTGAGGTCATCTGTGAGGGCGGTGCTATGGGTGTTGCTGCTGCCCCTTCTGGCGCATCCACAGGACAGTTTGAAGCGGTAGAACTGCGCGACAATATCTCCCACCGATATCAGGGACTGGGCGTTCGGCGCGCAATCAAGGGTATCCACGAGGTAATCGCGCCAAATCTCCACGGCATTTCGGCTGCCGACCAAAGCCGCATTGACCATATTCTTTGTGAACTTGACGGCACAGAGCAAAAATCCTCGCTGGGTGCCAACGCAATCCTTGCAGTATCTCTTGCCGCCGCCAAAGCCGCTGCTCAACAGCTGCATCAGCCGTTGTATCGATATCTGGGCGGTCTGCGCAGCAATCGTCTGCCTGCCCCGATGATGAACATCCTTAACGGTGGTGCGCACGCTGGGAACAATATTGATATCCAGGAATTTATGATCCAGCCTGTGGGGGCACGTTGCTTTGCCGATGGACTGCGCATGGGTGTGGAAATCTATCACGCGCTCGGCAAATTGCTCAAATCAAAGGGACTTTCCACGGCAGTGGGCGATGAGGGCGGATTTGCCCCCGATCTTCCATCCGATGCCGATGCCATTGCGTGCATTATAGAAGCGATCAATACAGCGGGATATTCCACCGATGAAGTGAAAATCGCATTGGACGCTGCTTCCTCGGAATGGTATCGTAACGGCGTTTATCATCTGCCAAAACGCGGCAAAGATTACACTACGGAACAGCGCATCGCTTATTGGCAGGAACTATGCGAGAAATACCCCATCACATCGCTGGAAGACCCGTTGGCAGAGGAAGATTGGTGCGGCTGGCAGCAGATCACCGAAACGCTAGGGAAAAAGGTGCAGCTGGTAGGCGATGATCTTTTTGTAACCAATACGAATCGCCTGAAAAAAGGCATTTCCCTGAAAGCGGGCAATGCAATTCTGGTGAAGCCAAACCAGATCGGCACATTGACTGAAACTATCGCTGCGATAGATATGGCGCAAAATGCAGGATTTCGCAGTATTATATCTCACCGTTCGGGCGAAACCGAGGATACAACCATTGCTGATCTTGCAGTCGCATTCGGCGTGGGGCAGATTAAAACCGGCGCACCCTGCCGCAGTGATCGTACCGCGAAGTATAATCGGCTGTTACGCATTGAAGCAGCATTGGGGAAATCTGTCACCTATGGCATATAATAACCCTGTGCAAGGCAAACGGCTATCACAAAGGGCACTCCACAACGGAGTGCCCTTTTTTGGTATATACATCAACGCGGATTGTATCAAATCAATGATTCCAGCTTTCCAGCTCGCGGTAAAGCCCCAGATACAGCTCTGCGGAATTCGCCCAACTGAAGTCTTGGCTCATGGCATTCATCATGATCTGCTTCCACCGCACAGGATCATAATAGGCATCTTTGGCGCGGCACACAGCCCCCAACATATCGTGCGCATTATAGGTTTTGAAGGTAAAGCCCGTACCATTTTCGCCGCCAGCATCGCGAACAGAATCGCGCAGACCGCCTGTTTCGCGAACGATGGGCATCGTGCCATATCGCATAGCATACATCTGTGCCAATCCGCATGGCTCGCTTTGAGAGGGCATCAAGAACATATCGCAGCCAGCATAGATCTTGCGCGCCAGCGATGGAATAAAGCCCAATGTTACGCTGACCTGCTCTGGATACCGCCATGCCATTTCGCGGAAAAAGTCCTCATAAATTCGCTCGCCGCTGCCAAGAATAGCAAACCGGATCCCCTGATGGAGCATTTCTTCAAATACATAGCGAATCAGATCAATGCCCTTATGGGCGACAAATCTTGTGCAAATGCCCACCAATGGTGCATCGCTTTCGGGCAGCCCGATCTCCGCAAGCAGTGCCTTTTTACAGGCTTTTTTGCCCGTCAGATTCTTCAGGCTGTAGTTGCTGTAGGGCGGCATCAGCGTAACATCTGTGGCAGGGTCATAGCTTTCCACATCAATACCGTTTAGGAAGCCAGTGAGCTTATACTGCTTTTCGGTGAGGATGCGATCCAGGCCATGGCTATACCACGGGTCAAGAATCTCCCACGCATAACTGGGGCTAACTGTAGTGATCTTATCGGCAGTTTCAATAGCACCCTTCATCATGTTAACGTTGCCGTCGTACTCCAGCAAATTTGCATGATACATAGGGATGCCCATCAGCTCGTTGATCACTTCCATGCCATACTTACCCTGATAGCCGATGTTGTGAATGGTAAACACGGTACGGATATTATCATAGCCCTCCTGGTACATATAAAAGATCTTATAGTACACGGGCACCAGTGCCGTCTGCCAATCGTTACAATGCAGAATAGTCGGCTTAAAATCGATCACGCGCAGCATCTCCAGAATGGCGCGGCTAAAGAACACGAAACGCTCGCAATCATCATAAAAGCCGTAGATGCCATCACGCTTAAAATAATATTCGTTATCAATGAAGTAATAGGTTACACCCTCATACACGGCGGTAAAAATGCCACAATACTGCTTGCGCCAAGCCACATCCACGGTTATGGACGCAAGGAAGGTCATCCCCTGTCGAAGCTCATCGCTGATTGCCTGATAGAGCGGAACCACCACGCGGCAATCGTGCCCCTTCGCGTTCAGTGCCAGTGGCAACGCACCTGCCACATCCGCCAACCCGCCTGATGCCACATAGGGTCTTGCTTCACTCGATGCATATAAAATGTTCACAAATTGCACTCCTTTCCATGAAAATCCGTATCGTCAAATCTGTGCGCCCTTGCCGATGTACAGCGGATAGCCCTTAGAGCCAGTCAACTGCCGTTCATCTGCGATGCGTACATTCTTATCGGTAATGACACTGCGAATGGCGCAGCGCGCACCGATGATAGTATCCTGAGTAATAATGCTATCGCGCACAACAGTACCTTTGCCGATGCGCACGCCGCGGAACAGCACGCAATTTTCCACTTTTCCCTCAATCACGCAGCCGTCCGCAATCAGCGAATTCTTAATATGCGATTCCAATCCGAAGCGCACGGGGGCGTTATCCTTGGTTTTGGTGTAGATGGGCTTATCCTTGGTAAAGAGTGCTTCGCGATTTTTGCTATCCAACAATGCAAGATTCGCCTCAAAATAGCTGGGCAGGGAATCAATCTTTGCGAAGTAGCCCGTATGCTCGTAGGCAAAGATGCGGTAGCTTGCGTTTCGATCCTGCAAAATATCCCTGCGGAGGCTATAACGGTTTCTGCTCATGGATTCTTTCACGATCCTGCGCAGGAACTCCTTGCTCATGACATACATATTCAAACCGAGGTTGCACGCACCTGTCATAGGTGGATCCACCATCACATCGTTTACAAATCCATCGTCATCCACGCCGAAAATGGTGGCTGAAGTTTCAGTAGACTGATCATAGAAGCCCTTGGCATAGATCGCAGTAATATCTGCGCCGCTGCGGATATGCGCCGCCACGACAGGACGATAATCAATGGTAGTGACGATATCGCAATCGGAGAGAACAACGTAGTCAGCGGAGGAATGCTCCACAAAGCTCCAAACATTGCCCAGCGCATCCAGTTTGCCGCTATAAACGGTGGAACTGGTATGGCTATAGGGCGGCAGCAAATGCAAGCCGCCATTCTTGCGTGCAAGATCCCACTCTCTGCCAGAGCCGAGGTGATCAAGCAACGAACCGTAGTTGCGCTTGGTAATCACGCCTACCTGCGAGATGCCCGAGTTGACAAAGTTGGAAAGAGGAAAGTCGATCAGGCGATATCTGCCGCCAAACAGCACCGAGCCCATAGTGCGCTGCTTGGTCAGGTCGGAAATTGCGGTATCATGAACACTGGCAAAGACCAGCCCCAGTACATTTTGATTGGTTCTTATCATAGTGGTACGCCTCCCTTATATATTTTCCGAAAGAATCTGCTTCGGGGCAACTTCCTTCCCCTCGCTGACAGTAATATTATGACCCACCACAGCGATACCCCACTCATCTCGATTCTCCACATATCCTTCGGGATTTCTGCCAATATGCGCACCCGCTTCAATCACGCACTCCTCACCGACGATAGCATACTCCACTACAGCACCTGCCTTGATCACCGTACCAGGCATCACGATGCTATACTGCACCTTTGCACCCTCCTCGATGGTCACACCTGCAAAAATGATGGAGAAATCCACCTTGCCGTTAATGACAGAGCCCTCCGTAATCATGGCATTTTCCACCTCGGCGGAAGCACCAATATACTGTGGTGGCATATTGTTGTGGCGGGAGTAGATTTTCCATTCCTTGTCGTAGAGGTCAAGTGGCTCACTGGGGCTTAAAAGATCCATATGTGCGTCCCAGAGAGAATCCAGCGTACCCACATCCTTCCAGTAGCCCTCAAAAGTATAGGCATACAAACGCTCGCCATTTTGCAGCATGGCAGGGATGATATCCTTACCGAAATCCTTGGATCCGGTATTGGCGTTTTCGTTTTCGATCAAATATCTCTTTAGTTTCTCCCATGTAAACACATAAATGCCCATGGATGCCAACGTAGACTTTGGCTGCTTCGGCTTTTCGGTGAAATCCACCACGCGCATTTCGTCATCACAGGTCATGATTCCCATACGGCTTGCCTCGGAAAGCGGCACATCCAACACGGCGATGGTGAGATCAGCATTTGTCGCCTTGTGGAAATCCAACATTTTAGAATAATCCATTTTGTAGATATGATCGCCGCCCAGCACAACAACATATTCTGGATTATAACGTTCGATGAAGCCGATGTTCTGATAAATGGCATTTGCGGTGCCCTCATACCATGAAGCCCCTGCCGATGTCTGGTAAGGGGGCAGCACATGAACACCACCGTGGAGCTTGTCCAGATCCCAAGGCTGACCGTTTCCGATATAGTCATTCAGTACCAGCGGCTGATACTGGGTAAGCACACCCACGGTATCAATGCCCGAATTGGTGCAGTTAGAAAGCGGAAAGTCGATCAAGCGATATTTGCCCCCAAAGGGCACTGCCGGCTTTGCCATATCTTTGGTGAGGGCGTACAAGCGGCTGCCCTGACCGCCGGCAAGCAGCATGGCAACACATTCTTTCTTGATATACATTACAGTATGAATCCTCCTTTATCGTTGCGCAATCATGATTTGGTCTTTGCTGCGGTTTTTTTACGAGTTGTTGTTTTGGCTGGTTTCACATCGGAAGCGTCCTGCGCTCCGTCGGTGGGTTTTGCTTTCGGCGTACGGGGTTTTCTTGGTTTGTAGTGATAATACTGCACCGAAAGCGGTGGCAAGGTCAGCGATACGCACTGATCGAAGCCGTGCATGGGTTCTTTTTGGGTTTTTGCAGTTGCGAGTGCTGCGCCACTGCCACCAAATTCCACCGCATCGGAGTCCATAACCAGACGGTAAGTACCTGCATATGGCACACCAATCTTATAATTCTCGCGCTGTACGGGCACAAAGTTGCACACTGCCACGATCTCATCGCCACTGTCGTCAATTCTACGGAAAGCGATAACGCTTTGGCGGTAATCGTCGTTGCTGATCCACGAGAAGCCACCCCAGGAATCGTCATTCTGCCACAGCGGGGCAGTATTCAGGTAAAACCGATTCAACGCTTTGGAGTAGTCCAACATCTGTGCGTGGGCGGGATATTGCAGCAGCATCCAATCCAACTGTGTTTTGTAATCCCACTCCTTCATCTGGGCAAATTCCTGCCCCATAAACAGCAGTTTCTTACCAGGATGCGCCATCATATAGGCAAGAAATGCACGGTAGGCAGCAAATTTTTGTTCATACTCGCCAGGCATTTTCTGAATCATGGAACATTTACCGTGTACGATCTCATCATGGGAAATGGGCAGCACATAATTCTCGGAGAAGCAATAGAAGAACGAGAAGGTCAGCTTATCGTGATTATACGCGCGGTACAGCGGATCCATGGAGGCATAGCAGAGCATATCATTCATCCAGCCCATGTTCCACTTAAAGTTGAAGCCCAATCCGCCGATATCGGTAGGCTTTGTCACCAGTGGCCAGGCGGTAGATTCCTCAGCGATCATCAGTACATCTGGGTGGCGGCCAAACGCCGTTTCGTTCAACTCCTTGAAGAAGGACACAGCCTCCAGATTCTCCTTGCCGCCGTTTTGATTCGGACGCCACTCACCATCTCTGCGATCGTAGTCGAGGTAGAGCATGGAAGCCACGGCATCCACACGCAGACCGTCGATATGGTAGGAATCCAACCAGAAGCAGGCAGAAGATATTAAGAATGACCGCACTTCCGGTCTGCCATAATCAAACACGCGCGTGCCCCAGCCCTTATGCTCCATTTTCAGAGGGTCGCCGTACTCATAGCAATAATTGCCATCAAACTCGCACAAGCCATGGGCATCCTTCGGAAAATGTGCGGGCACCCAATCCAGAATCACGCCGATGCCTGCCTGATGGAACAGATCCACCATTTGTCGGAAATCATCTGGTGTACCAAATCGGGAAGTAGGGGCAAAATACCCCACCACCTGATATCCCCAAGAGCCATCAAAGGGGTACTCTGTCAGGGGCATAAACTCAATGTGGGTATACGAGAGCGACTGCATATAGGGGATCATCTGCTTTGCAAATTCAACATAGGAAAGCGGGTTGCCGTCCTCATACATACGCCACGAATTAAGATGCACCTCATAGATGTTCATAGGGCTTTTGTAGACATTCGTCTTGCGTTTTTTGGCAAACCACATGGCATCTTGCCATTCATATGCTGATTCATAGATGCGCGAAGCGGTCTGCGGCGCAGTTTCATAGTGCATAGCGTAGGGGTCAGATTTCATCAGCGTTCTGCCATCTTGCGTAGTAATGCAGTATTTATAAGCGGTATACTGGGGCAGTTGCTTGATTCTTGCGTACCAAATGCCGTTTGAAACCTGCTCCATGGGCAATTTGCCAGGCTGCCAGTCGTTAAACTCGCCCACCACGGAGATCGCTTTGGCATGGGGTGCCCACACACGGAACACAGTATACGCGCCTCTCCCCTTTTTTTCGGTGTGCGAACCGAAGTACATCTGCGCATCAAAATTTCTGCCTTGATGAAACAGATGCAGCGGTACGGCATCGGCAGCAGGGGGAATGATCTTCTCATTTTCTTTCATTTTCAGAAATCTCTCCTTATCGCCGCAGCGATCCAGCAATACTGTAAAGAAGTATCCTGCCGCGGCGCTTGATTACAGGACATATATAGTTCATGACAAAAACAGGATATGGTCAGTCTGTTTTTTCAAACGATACTACACCATATCCTATTCTATCACAACTTGCGTTTGGTTGCAAGTATTTTGGGAAATCAAAATTAATTTTTACGATTCTCACGAAATTCGCCCTCCATATTTGTGCAACCTGCACAATCGCTTTTCAGGCGATTTTTGCAAAACCGTAAAATATCCACGAAGTAAGATCACACCTTTATGGCGTCACAAAGGATATTTGCGGCGGCAACGGTTACATCATCTTTTGGGGCACCCATGGCATCGCGCTGTGCTTTGGCACAGACAGTATGGGCAAGCAATTGCAGATCCCCTCCCTGCATCAGCTGCTGCCGAATAAAGGGGTACAACGATTCATCCAATCCATCCGAGAGCAAAAACAGCATATCGCCGTGCTGCAAGCGAAACACCGTGGTATACGGCTCCGCTTTGGGCAAAATGCCAATGGGTGCGGTTGCCGCCTGACACAATGTCACGCGATCCCCATGGCGGATAAACGTAGGCCCTGCACCGTATTTGTAGAGCGTCACCGCCGCTGTTTCTTCGCAAATTTTGGCAACATCCAGTGTTGCAAAGCGTTCCTCCCCCGATTTTGTCAGCATAATCGCATTGATCATCTGTGCAGCGGAAACACAATCCATACCCGATTGCACCAATCTGCGGAAATTGCTTAGTACAATGCGCGCATCCACAGCGGCGTGCTTGCCCGTACCCATGCCATCAGAAAGCACCAGATAGCGACTGCCGTTACCATCAGCAAAATAATCCCAGCCGTCGCCGCAAGGCTCGTCTTCGTGAACAGCGCACTGAGCGGCAGCAGTCACAATGCGATAGTGTGGCAGTGTTTGCAGCATCAAACGATGATGTTCTCCTGCGGTATCTGGGCCAACAGCAGTCAGCGGGCGATGCAGTGCGTCAGAGAGGCATTCCGTAATGGCTTCAGCATCGGGGGCAAAACCCTTGGGGATATACAGTTCAATGGTTAGTGCGCGGCGATCGCTCCCCCATACGGCGGCGGCACGTAGCGGCACGCCAAATCGTTCCAATGCATCCGTCACCAGACGAGTGGTTTCACCATTATACGATTGCTGCATCCGATCACTGGTATTATGCAGCAAATCTTCTGTCACACGCATCTGGTCAAACAGCATATTCTGCGATTCACGCAGACGCAATGCCATGGCACGGGCGGTGGCATTCTGCCGTTTCACCCGTTGAAATTCTTCCGTCACACGCTCTGGCCTTAAGCAACCTTCAGGGCTGCTCAGCGTTTCAGTGATGCCTGCATCCTCCAAACGCTGAAAGCAGGCATTGGTATCGGCAAAAGCACTCTCCCAACAGGTAGATTTGCTTCTGCACTTACCGCAAACGCTCTCACAAACACGTTCTGCTGCGCGTTGTGGGATATCCTTGGCAGCAAGCATATTTGCAATGCGTTCCGCCGATCCACGCACTCCAGCAATAGATTGCGACATAAACTCCATCCGCGCACCAGTCACGGCAGCAATGGCAGGGGCATCGCAAACGATCACCAGCACACGGTCAAGATACTCCCACAATGGAACAAACAGAAACAGCATCCCCCCAATGAGATGATTCACCCATAGCAACACAACAGTACTGCTCGCGGCGGTAAGCATGGTACCTGCGCCGCTGATCGCACTGTAAACACTGTACATCGCGCCATTTTTGCGATGGGCGCAATAGCCTGCGGCTAGTCCAGCAAGCGGCAGCACTGCCGCCATACCAGCTCCATCAAAATCTACCAACAGTAACGCACACGCGTGAAGCGTACCGCAAAGCAAGCCACCCATGGCACGATATCGTTTTGCGACTGTCAGCAATATCAATGCCGAAAGCATCTCGCCAATACTGACCAAACCGATTCGTACAGCGCACAAAGCAGCCAACGTAACAATGTAGCAAATAGCAGCGGCAGGCGCATCCCCTGCATACAAACGCAGCGGAAACCCATCCTTACAGCGATGCCGCACAACCGCAGCAGCATATCCAAACACAGCCGCCGAAGCAATCTGCACAGGCAGCAGCAGCAAGCTGCCCGGGAGCATCTTCACCAGCGCAAAGGTCACAGCAGCGGCGGCGGTACCGCCCCCTGCAATCACCGCAGAAAGCACCGCACCACCACGATTTGCAAGCATCCAGCGCAACAGCACAGTCGCCACTAAGGCAGCCATCAGCCAAACGGTTTGCAGGAGCGTACCGCTGAAACAGTACGCCAGTAAGCCACCAGCGAGAACCGCAGGAGCGTAAAAAGGAGACAGTGCCGCAGCTAGCCCGCAACAAAGCGGCAGAGGCACACCATTGAATCTTGCGGCAGCCAGCAAACAGGCTGCCACGGCGCAGGCAAGCAGAGCAAGGCAGCGCAGAAGTTGTGGTTTTTCGTGAATTTTTGCCATCGTGAGCATGGATCGTCCTTCTTTCTTTCGGTATCGTATAGCACCTGCCTCACCGCCATCAGGAACCTGTCCTTTCTACAGATACTCCTGCGGCAGCCCGTGCAGATACACATAGTATACCGCAGCTTAGGCGCAAAATTGGTCGAAACCCCGTACCCACGCCGCGATTTTTGAAAAAGCACGATTTTTTCACGCATCTTTTGCAATAGAAAAAGAAACAGGGTATCTACCAAACTGGTAGATACCCCATTACTCACATTGAAACCGTTTTCGGTAAATCAAGCATCGGTGCAGCCATGACGGCTCAGCCGATCGCACGCTCTACCTTACCGGAGCGCAGACATCTGGAGCAAACATAGATGTGGCAGGGCGTACCCTTCACAATTGCCTTCACGCGTCTGACATTGGGCTTCCAGGTGCGATTGGTACGACGGTGAGAGTGAGACACCTGAATACCAAAGCTAACGCCCTTGCCGCAAACTTCGCATTTTGCCATAGCTGGCACCTCCTTTACTGACAAATCAACAGTGTCTATTATAACAGATACGACGAAAAAAAGCAAGCGTTTTTTGAAATTTCTGAAAATTTATCAGATTTGACCGAAAAAATCGTTTTCAGACTTGAAAAGAGCCGCAATTTATTGTATAATGAAGGGTGTATCGTTGTATTTTATCCCCTGAAAGGAGAACCTTACTATGTTATCCCTGTTTCAATTTGATCAGTATTCCATCCTACAAATATTCGTAAACCTGTTCGTCATTTTCATGATCCTGCCGCTGCACGAATACGCCCACGCATGGGCTGCCTGCAAGCTTGGCGATGATACTGCCACCTATCAAGGGCGCATGACGCTCAACCCCCTTGCACACATCGACCCAATGGGTATGCTCTGTATGCTGCTGTTCGGTTTCGGTTGGGCAAAGCCTGTGCCCATTGATCCAACACGATTCAACCGTAAGCACAGCATCCGCTTCGGCGTTGCGATGACTGCTCTTGCCGGTCCTATCAGCAATCTCATCGCTGCATTGGTGGGTAAGATCATACTGCGATTCTACCAGTGCAGCCCCTACTTCACCGAATATATAGCGGAAAACCCCGATACAGAATTGTTGCTCAGATCCACTCCCCTGCTAATCTTCTACTTCTTGTATATTTTCGTATCCGTGAACATCGGACTTGCGGTATTTAATCTGCTGCCCATTCCGCCGTTGGATGGCTCCAAAGTCATCGGTTATTTCACCAGTGCCAAGGTGGATCGCTGGTTTCAGCAAAACGCGCAGATCATCCACTTTGTTTTCCTGATTGTGCTATGCACCGGCATCCTCAGCGAGCCAATTCAATTTGTAGCAAACCTAATCAATAAGCTGTTTGACCTGCTGACCATCTGGGTACCCATGCTCGGCGGCGTAATCTTTGGTTGATATTATGCCAACATTATCCTTTCATCTGCCCATATTTGATGGGCCAATGGATCTGCTGCTGCATCTGATTGCCAAGCATAAGCTCAATATTAATGATATCGAAATCTCCGTGCTGCTGGATCAATATTTGCTGTACATTGAACAGTGCGCCCAACAGGATTACGAACTGGCAGGCGAATTTTTGGAAATGGCCGCAAGACTCATCTGGATGAAAACTGTCTCGCTGCTGCCCGCCCCGGAAGAAGCTGCCGTTGCAAAAAAAGAACTGGAAGGCGCACTGATCGAATACTCGCTGTGCAAACGTACCGCCGAACTGCTGCGTGCGCAATATCTGGGCGATGTGCTTTTTGTACGCAAGCCAACTAAGCTCCCGATGGATATGACCTACCGCCGTCAGCATCCGCCCACCCTGCTGCTGGATATCTACCGTAATATGGGCTTGCGCAAACAGCCGCAAGGCGAGGAAGGTAAGCATCTGGGTGATAAAATCCATGAGATGGTGCAGGCACATCACCATGTCACCAGCGTGTTTTCCAAAGTTGTATACATTTTACGGCAGTTTTTTGTTACCGATACTGTTGTGATCGCAGGATTGTTTGACGATCTGCCCGAACGCACCGACCGTGTGGCAGTTTTTCTCGCCATACTGGAGCTAACCAAAGCAGGACGCATACTCATCAGCGATGACGGCACTGCACTGACGATGCGCAATCGCGAACAACTTACGCGGCGCACCAAAAGGACATAATCGCGCGATAGCATCCGCTATGGCAAGTGCATGAACAATCAACAAAAAGGAAGTGAAATGATGCGAATTGAATGTGCATTGGGTGCGCTGGAAGCTGTACTGTTCGCTTCGGGAGAACCTGTGGAGATTCCACGACTTGCTGAGGCACTGCAAATCGACCACGACACCGTGCGCCGACTGGCAGATCTGCTGACCGAAGCGTACGACAAACGTGACAGCGGTTTGCAGCTGTTGACCCTTGATGGGACACTACAACTAACTACACGCAGCCAATATGCCGAGCAAATCCGTGCGGCGTTGGAGGTCAAGCGGAATGCCCCGCTTTCCAACGCCGCGCTGGAAACCTTAACCATTATTGCGTACAATCAGCCTGTAACGAAGGGCTTTGTGGAGCGTGTGCGTGGTGTGGATAGCAGTTCGGTGGTGAATACGCTGGCAGAACGCGGTCTATTGGAGGAGGCAGGACGCATTGAAATCCCTGGTAGACCCGTGACTTACCGTACCACAGCTCAGTTTTTGCGATGTTTTGGTCTACATTCTCTGGCAGATTTGCCTCCACTGCCAAATGCCGAACAGCCGACTATGTTCGATATGCAGCTTACGGAGAACGAGGAGGATGCCATCGACATCACAGAGGAAACAGAGCCTGCCGAAGAGAATCTGGAAACCATTGAGCAGGAATGACATCCTCCCCCACCGAAAGATGTGGGGAAAAATTAGCCGTCCTTTTCAATATCTGCTCTTGCTTAGTATCGTTTCCAACTTTGCTAGTATATCGGATCGTTTTCATTCCCTGTCTGGTATCATCTCCCGCCACTTGTGCGGGGGATTTTTTGTTGTGTGATCACTCCTCGTCCACGTAGAGGATCACTCCCGCAGATGCGGAGAAAAGTGAGCGCACGGAAAAAGTGATTGCCGATACAACCCTATGTATATTACTTTTCTCTGCTGATTTCAGCATTGTTTTTTCTGGTGTCGGGGCATCGGTGTGAGATTACAGATAATCCTCCAGTTTGCGCAGCAGCGGCTCAAACAGCAGGCCTTCCTCCGCCGGCGCACCCTGATGCAGGGTGTATTGGGTCACAGCCGAAAGGAATCTGCCTGCGGTACTGACGGCATTGGGCAGCGCAGAACCTCTGGCAAGGGCGGCACATAGCACCGATGCGAACAGATCACCCGTGCCCGAAAACAAGCATTTGGTGCGGTGTACAGTATCAAAGGTATACTCGCCATCCATGTAGGTCATGTTGCAGATGATATCTTCACGAACAATGCCTGTAATGACAATCGCTTTGCAACCCAATCTGGAAAGCTGCCCAGCCAGTGCAACGGCTTCAGCGGTGTGCAATGTTTCACCGTGATAGGGCGTATTAGTCAGCAAACAGGCTTCGGTGACATTCGGAGTGATGATATCCGCATAAGATACCAGTGTACGCATGGCGCGGCAAAGGGCAGGCGTATAAGTATCATAAAGCTTGCCGTTATCGCCCATAACAGTATCCAGCAGTACCGTGCAGTGAGGATTTCGCTTTTTTTGTGCGATAAAGAAATCCCGCACGGTATTCATTTGCCCCTCGGCACCTAAAAAACCGCTATAGATCATATCGAATTGCAGATCATGCCAGCTTTGCAAATAGGCCGGCAGAGCATCCGTCAGATCCGTAAAGGCATAGCCCGTAAAGCCAGTGTGCTTGGAAAGCACAGCGGTGGGTACAGGGCAAGCTTGTACACCCAGTACAGAAAGCACAGGCAGTGCAGTAGTCAGTGAGCAGCGTCCATAGCCTGAAAGATCATTGATGCAGGCAACACAGGGTAATCGTCCCATGGGATCTCATCTCCTTACCGAGTTATTATAGCACACTGCACAGCGGATTGCAAGGGGACAGATGCGCGTTTTTCATCTGTAACAGCGGCAAGCTTTCGGGAAAAATCACTAAAAATTGCGGCGCAATAAGATGATGTTGCTGCAATTTGTGGTATTTCAATTACCTTCACAAAACGTACACACACCAGTGATATAGTAGTATGCGTAGTGAGGGCACCCTGTGGCAAAAAAATGGGATTCGCCTCGTCTGCTTCGTTTTTGCAGTACGTTTTCCTGTTGACAGCGTGGTTTTTTGTTCGCTCTTTGCAGCATCCAGATGGGAAGTCGAAGGTGCTTGAATAATTGGGCGTGGAAGCGCATTTGGGCGCAAACGGACGGTTTTCTTCCATAATCCGCCAACGCTGGTTGTCAGCGGATTTGCTGTCTGCAAACGGAATATGCTATCATATATGGGCAATGCAGCGCAGATCAGCACTGCAATGATTAGAAAGGTCGTGTTTTATTTGCTCAAACTTAATGGGATTACCAAGAACTATCTTTCAGGTGATACGCAGGTGCAGGCACTCAAGGGAATTGATGTCGCATTCCGTAAAAATGAGTTTGTCGCCGTACTGGGAGCCTCTGGTTGCGGCAAAACTACATTGCTGAACATCATCGGCGGTCTGGATCGCTACACCACAGGCGACTTGATGATTCAGGGTGTTTCCACAAAGGAGTACTCCGACCGTGACTGGGACGATTACCGCAATCACACCATCGGTTTTGTATTCCAGACCTATAACCTCATTCCCCACCAGACCGTGCTTGCCAACGTAGAGTTGGCATTGACGCTTTCAGGTGTTTCCAAAGCGGAACGCCGTGAGCGAGCCAAGGCGATGCTGGAAAAAGTCGGTTTGGGCGACCAGATCCACAAAAAGCCCAACCAGATGTCTGGCGGTCAGATGCAGCGCGTGGCAATCGCCCGTGCGCTGATCAATAATCCGGAGATTTTGCTTGCCGATGAGCCGACCGGCGCATTGGATACCGAAACCAGTGTGCAGATCATGGAGTTGCTCAAAGAGATCTCCAAGGACAGACTGGTGTTGATGGTCACGCATAATCCGGAGCTTGCAGAGGCATACGCAAACCGTATCGTTCGCCTGAAAGACGGCAAGATCGTGGACGATACCAACCCCTATGAAGGTGAGCCGCAGCAGAAAACAAACGCGAAGGAAAAGAAAAAAAGCAGGAAAAAGCACACCTCTATGAGTTTTGCCACTGCCACTTCCCTTTCGCTGAACAACCTGATGACGAAAAAGGCACGTACCCTGCTAACCTCCTTTGCGGGCAGTATCGGCATCATCGGCATCGCGCTGATCCTTTCGCTTTCCGATGGCTTCCAAAGCTACATCGATACCGTGCAGGAAAATGCACTGTCCTCTTATCCGCTGACCATTCAGGAGCAGGCAGCCGATCTTTCGGGTATTCTGGAATCCATCGCCAACACAGCCCCCGAAGAGAAAAATCACGATATGGATAAGGTCTATATCAGCGATACGGCAAGCTCCATGCTCAATGCCATGGTCGCCGAGGTGCAGGAAAACGATATGACCGCCCTCAAAAAGTATCTGGAGGAACACGCCGACGAACTGGAGCATCAGCATATCGAGTATTCCTATACCATCACGCCGCAAATTTATCTGGCAGATACCGCAGACGATATCACCGCAGTAAACCCCAATCCTATGGTCGATGCCTACTACAAGATGCTTGGCTACGATATGAGTAATGCTGCATCAGGCTACTCTTCCATGATGAGCATGAGTACTTCGACTATGGACGTATGGACAACACTGTACAGCGATATGGAACTGCTGGAATCCCAATACGACCTGATCTCTGGCAGCTGGCCAAAGAATTTTCAGGAAGTGGTTCTGGTGGTGGACGATAACAACGAAATCACCGATTTGACCATGTACGGTCTGGGGCTGCGTGACGCAGATGAGATCCCCAAGATGTTTGAAACCATCATGAGCGGCGGCACGCTGGAATCTCTCGCAGATAGCTTCGATTTCGAAGAGTTGCATAATCTTCGCTTCAAGCTGATACTCAATACCGATATCTACGAGTACGATGAAAAATCCGAATGCTGGGTTGACCGCAGCAAAAACGATGACTTCATGCGGGAAGTCATCGACAACGGCGTGGAGCTGAAAATCAGCGGAATTATCCGCGTGAAGGAGGATGCAGCCACCGCCGCCATGATGCCTGGCACAATCTGCTACACCAAAGAGCTGACCGAGTATCTTATCGAAGAGATTGGAAAAACCCAGATTGTGAAAGAGCAAAAGGCGGATCCCGAAACAGATGTGTTTACGGGCTACGCGTTTGAAGATCCCGATGAAGATGTGACCATTAAGGATGTCTATGACTACATTGATGGTATGAGCGAGGCAGAGCTGCAACAAATGCAGATGATGTTCGGCTCGATGTTTGGCAATTCGTTCTCTGCCGACGATGTGCTGAAAACCATTGATTCTATGAGCGATGAGGAATTGGTTGCCGCGCTTGCACCCCAAATGGTGGCAGGCATTACCGTATCGGATGCAAAACTGTTTGCACAGACCGAGCAGGGCAAAGCGGCTCTGGCACAGGCAATTGCCGCAGGTACGGGCGCAGCACCTGATCTTACAGCAGTGGACACTCTTTCCGATGAGCAGTTGCTTGCGACCTATCAGCAAATAGCCATGGCAAATCTCACCGCAGAGCAGATCCGCACCAAAATCGCCAATATGTCCGAAGAAGAAATAGCCGCCTTCACCGCAGCAATGAACCCTGGCAGCGATGCAGAAAGCATCAAGAAAATGCTTGCCACCATGGATGAGGAAACACTGCTTACCATCTTCAAGGAGCAGGTTCTCAACGCCTCTACCGAAAACACCTATGAGGGTAACCTCAGCGTGTTGGGCGTGCATGATCCCGAACACCCCAATGCAATTCTGATCTACTCCGACAGCTTTGAAGCCAAAGAAGCGTTTGAAGCATTTTTGGAAGACTACAACCAACAGCAGCTTGACAACGGCAATGAAAACGGCGTGATCGAATACACAGACTATATCGGCATCATGCTTTCCTCCGTGACTTCTATCATCAATATGGTTTCCTATGTGCTGATCGGCTTTGTATCCATATCGCTGGTGGTTTCGTCCATCATGATCGGCATCATCACCTATATTTCTGTGCTGGAGCGCACCAAGGAGATCGGCATTCTGCGTTCCATCGGTGCTTCTAAAAAAGATGTCAGCCGTGTGTTCAACGCCGAAACCTTCCTTGTTGGTCTGGTTTCCGGTCTAATCGGTGTGGTGATTACCATGCTGCTGGATATTCCCATCAATCTCATCATTGAGGCGGTTTCGGGCGTACCGAATGTCGCTTTCCTGCGACCTGTCTATGCAGTCATCCTGATCGCCATCAGTGTGATTCTGACGCTCATCGCAGGTCTTGTGCCTTCTCGCCTTGCTGCCAAGCAAGACCCCGTCATCGCCCTCCGCAGCGAGTAAGCACCCTGCGAATCAAGAAGAAGATACCCCCTCGTTCAGAGGGGGTATCCGTTTTTTTCAACAAGCTGTGGAATCAAAAAGGCGCGGGGGGAAGCCCCGCGCCTTTTCTGTACAACCCCCGTATCAGTCGGCTGCAAATCCCGCAAGCATACTAAGAATACGGGTAGCATCATCGCTATCCAGCACACCTGAAGCATTCATATCCGCATTGGCAAGCCCCTGCGTGCTGATCGTTACCGTGTCATCCTCCGCAAGGAATCGATTAAGCAAAATTACATCACTGATCTTCACAAAGCCATCGCAATTCACATCGCCTTTTTGCACCGTCACAATAGGCGCAGTGGTAGTCTGGGCAGTATCTGCAACTGCCATCACGCTGTAGTTTATACAGCCCGATGCCTGTCCGTTTTCCCCCAGGGTGATCTGTTCCCCAGCAGCCAGCTTGATTTGATACACGGTAAAATGAACATCACTGGAACTTTGGAAAGTCAGATTGGTTTTTTCCCAAGAGGAAAGCCATGCGGGCGTTGTACCCACGCGAGCATCCTGCGCAACATACAGAGTCATATCGGCAGCGGCGGTAAACTGAAGCAGATTGGTAGTCAAATTTTTTGCATCACAGGCAGTCAGGATATACTCAGCCCCCAGCAGCTCCTCAGGCAGGTTGACGAAAGTCACATTACGATCGCCAAAGATCAACGCACCGTCGGAAAGCTCCTGTCCAATGGAGTACGCGGAAAAATAAGTTTCATCCAATACATACAGATCGCGAATCAGCTTGCCGTTCAAAGGCATGGCATCTTTGCCGAACACAAGGCTGTCGATATTGCAGAGGTAGCCATCGCCGCCCACAAATTTCAGATAAATGTTCTTTTTGCCGCTGACCGTTGCCATATTGCAGGAAACCGCAGTGTAATCCTGCCAGCCTCCCGTGTTTGGTACAGTAAGCTTTGCAACTGGTGTACTATCTAAACTGTCCACATACACCTCAATGAATGCCCCTGCCGACGTACTTGCCACATTGGCGGTAAAGCACCTGCCGCCGTCTGCAAAATCTACATTACGAAACATGATGTAGTCGCCGCTTTCGATATAGCCTACATTCACAGTACCATTGCCGTTATGCTCTGTCTGTACACCGCTTTGCATTGCATAATCCTCCGCCTGAATGGTAGAAAATGCAGAAATCGGCTCAATGGCAGCAATTTCAGGGGATGGTGTCACTACACCTGTCGGGAATGCATCCACGGTCAAATCGTTGATATAGTATTCGATGTTGGTATAGCCACCGCCACAGTAATCGCCGTTGACATCGGAAGGATCGTTGGGATCTAAGCCGCGCAGCAGCTCCCAAGTATCGTCCATACCGTCATTGTCCGCATCTGTGATCGTTTTGGTCAATACAGCAGCTGGATATTCATAGGTAACGCCGCAAGCGATGTTGTATTTGTTCAAATCACTAACAGAAGAATCATAAGCAGCCGTACCGCTGCAAGAACCAGTGCCGTTTTTTGTTTCCTCAGCGCACTGTCGGTCAATGGCAGTGCGCAGTTCCGAAGAGATTCCGTTGCCTGCATAAGCAATGACATGCTCATAAGAATCGGCTGCGCTCTCAGCGGTCATAGCGGTAGAAACATCCTCGCCATTGACAGTAACAGCAAAATGTGTATCGGAGCGCGTACTCGCCTCATTTTTACCGCTTTTGTAGGAGATCGCAGACCAGTTCGCATTTTCAGCATTCCGTACGGAGCCATCTTTGTTGAGAATCCGGTTGCCTGTCAGATACAGCATAAAATTCTCGCTATTAGAAACCTGTGCGTAGTGGTAAGCACCCGTGGTGGAGTTTCCTGCTTTCAAAGTGTTGTTGACATAATTCACATGACCGATGGTGCCATAGGTGGTCTGGTAGCCCCAGTCGTAGATCACGTTGTTGGTGAAATCGGCAGCGTTCTGATCAGGCACCTTGCCGCGGAAATTACGGGATACGCAGTGAATCACCAGATTGTGGTCATAGGTAACATTCGATCTGCCCAGCATGATACCAAAGCCGTGAACACCCTTTGCATGACCGCCCCACGAGTTTGCAGGCCCAATGATCGAATACTGCAAGGTGTAGTTATCGTTTTTGGAATACAAACCCCATTGCTCGTCTGATGCCCAACCGATAGAGCAGTGATCAAGGATAGAATTGGAGCCGCCTGCACCACCCAGCGCATCATTGCCAGAACTGGTCGCTTTGTATGGGCCAGGTCTGGAACTGATAAATCGACAGATGACATTCGTGCCACCCAGTCCCAGCTTATAATTCTTCAGGGTTATGCCGCTGCCGCCGGGGGCTGTCTGCCCTGCAATGGTGATATTGCTCTGACAGACCACATTGCTTTGCAACTCGATCGTACCGCTGACATCAAACACCACGATACGATTGGACTTGCTGACTGCATCACGGAACGAACCTGCACCGCTGTCATTCAGATTCGTTACATGGTAAACTTCTCCGCCACGGCCGCCCGTAGCATATTTTCCTCCGCCCACAGCTCCTGGAAATGCAAGCAAATTGCCTGCTGCACCGTCTGCCTCAGGGAAACTGTTTCCCGTGATCAATCCTGCCGCAAGCATACAAAGGCTCATAGCAACCGCCCCGATCCTGCCCATGCGACGGCGTGCAGCATTGCGCATATTCTGTTTCATAAAAGAACCTCTCTGTTTTCACTCTGTATTTATGTAAGCGGCAACCTTGCGCCACCGATTCTGTGCGCTGTTACCCAAATAGGATCGCGCTGACAGTATCATAGCATATGCGGCAAAGAATTGCAAGGCAGAATCCGCAACATGATACAATATCACATAAATGCAGCGCAAAAGATCAATTCTACCAGTTGCGAGGAATCGTAACCTGTGCTATAATAGGCTTGGTGAAATCATCCGTAAAGGAGAAAGCTTCATGAATCCGCAAATAATAGCAAAACTTCTACAAGGCAGCGGCATCACTGTACTGGAATCAACCACATCCACCAACGATGCCCTGCGTACAATGGCAAATGCAGGCGCACCAGATGGCACAACCATTATTGCATTGCGGCAAACAGCAGGCAAGGGGCGCATGGGCAGAACGTTTTTTTCGCCCGATGGCGGCCTGTACTGGAGCATTTTACTGCGCCCCCCATATACCATGAAGGAATGTCTTGGATTAACGCCAATGGCAGCAGTTGCTGTGCATGAGTGCCTGCAAGAGGTATTCGGCGTGTCGGCAGGCATCAAGTGGGTGAATGATCTGCTGCTTGGTGGAAAGAAAATCTGCGGTATTTTGACAGAATCGGTAGCGGATGGGCATTCACCGCAGCCGGCTTTCGTGATTGTCGGCATTGGCATTGATCTGATTCCACCGCGCGAGGGGCTGCCCGATGATCTGAAATCCATCGCAGGGACTGTATTGCCATCGGCAGAACAGCTTACCGAACAGTTGTATGCTGCTGCGGCATTGACGCTTCGCAAACGATTTTTGCAGTATTATCAAACACTGCGTGAAAAATCGTACGTTTCGCAGTATCAAGCAGCATTGTGTATGCTCGGGCAGCCTGTGACAGTGCTGGAAAACGGCACCGAACGTGCTGCGATGGCGTTAGCAGTGGATGACGATCTGCGGTTGCTGGTGCGGTATGATACTGGAGAAGAACAGTGGCGCAGCAGCGGAGAAATCCGCATACGGTTGTGCGGTTGAAACCACAGGGGCCACCTTTCAAAAAAACTTGACAAAATTGCGATTCTGTGGTACTCTAGTATCAATCTCGAATGCATTTTTATAAAGGAGCGAACAGAATGGATCATCAGGCATTGGCTACACTGCTTTTTCCAAATATTACAAAAACCATTGCAGATTATGAGCTTCGTTACCCCAAGCGCAATCTGCCCGAGGGCGCGGTGGTTACCCGCATCGCCCCCTCCCCCACAGGATTCGTGCATCTGGGCAACCTGTACAACGCAATCGGCGAACGCCTTGCCCACCAGACCAACGGCGTTTTTTTTCTGCGCATTGAGGACACCGACCAGAAACGCGAAGTAGAAGGCGCGGTAGAGGCGTTGATGGATTCCATGCACTATTACGGCATTGAGTTTGATGAAGGCGCAACCGTGGACGGCGAAATCGGCGATTATGGCCCTTATCGTCAGCGTCAGCGCAAGGAACTCTACCAGACCGTGGCAAAATCGCTGGTAGAGCGCGGACTTGCCTACCCATGCTTCTGCTCCGAGGAGCATCTTACCGCTATGCGCGATGCGCAAATGGCGCAGAAAGAAAACATCGGGTACTACGGCAAATGGGCGGATTGCCGTGACCTTCCCTACGATGCGATTGCAGCCCGTATCGCAAAGGGTGAACAATGGGTGCTGCGTTTTCGCAGCAGCGGCAACCCCGAAAATATGATTCCCGTACAGGATGGCATTCGCGGCGAGTTGAAAGTGCAGGAGAATTACACCGATTTCGTACTGCTCAAATCCGATGGCATCCCTACCTATCACTTTGCTCATGTCTGCGATGACCACTTTATGCGTACCACTCATGTTTTGCGCGATGAAAGCTGGCTTGCTACACTTCCCATTCATGTGCAATTGTTTGATACTTTACACTGGGAGCGTCCGTTATATTGCCATACCGCAACCCTGATGAAGATGGATGGTGCCTCCAAACGGAAGCTTTCCAAGCGCAAGGATCCCGAACTGGCACTTTCCTACTACCGCGCAGAGGGCTTTCCTCCCGAAGCAGTACAGCAGTATCTGCTGACGGTGCTTAACAGCAATTTTGAGGAGTGGCGCATGGCAAACCCCACGGCAAACTCTCGCGAATTTACCTTCTCGCTGGAAAAGATGAGCAGTTCTGGTGCGCTGTTTGATCTTGCAAAGCTCGACCATATCGCAAAAGAGTATCTCTCTCACCAGAGTGCAGCATTCGTTTATGATAATCTGCTGGCATGGGTAAAGGAATATCGCACCCCCGAAGAAGCATCCCGTCTGGAACAGAACCGCGACTACTATCTGGCGGCACTGCGCATCGGCAGAGGTGGAGATAAGCCCCGTAAAGACTTCGGCAGCTGGAAACAGGCATACGATTTTCTTTCATTTTATGATGCAGCGCGGTTTGCCCGCGAAGATGCCTGCCCCGAAAACATCTCCCCTGAACATAAAAAAGAGATCCTGACCCGCTACCTCACCACCATGGATTTTGCAGACGATTCCACTGTGTGGTTTGGCAAGGTCAAAGAAATTACCGAAGCACTGGGCTATGCGGTACAGGTGAAAAAGTACAAGAAGAATCCTGAACTGTACCCTGGCAGCATCGTGGATGTAAGCAACCTGATCCGTGTGGCATTGACAGGGCGCCGCAATTCCCCCGATTTGTGGGAAATCAGCCATGTGCTGGGCGAAGCAGAAACGCGCCGCCGCATCGAAGAATACGCAGCCCTATGAATAAACCATTACAGTGTCTGCGCTGCGGTGCCGAAATGAAACCCTCCCTGCCTGTTCCAAGCGGTACCAAGCAGCCTCTGCTCCGTGAAGCCAATCGCTTGATGACGCAAGCACTGCATATCACTATGTATGAATGCACATGCTGCGGCAAGGTGGAGTTTTTTCGGCAAAAAAACCTGCGGTAACATAAACACAGCCCGTGCAAGATGTGCCGCCAGCCTTCTGACAGGCTTTATGTGGCGTTATCTTCAGTAAAATGGAAACACCAAAGCAGCCGTCTTGCGTTTTGCAGGATGGCTGTTGCTTTCGATATCCTTGTGTGTCGCTTCCATCTGCCGCTATGAGAAAATTCTGCAAAAGCCCTTGCCAATGCGTCGAAAGTATGTTATAATAATAGAATGAACTCGAATCAATGCTTTTCGATGCAAGGAAAGTTGAAATAATGGATGGAGGTTTACTATGGCTCGCCGTCGTATTTTGTGGGGACGCGTCTTTGCGTCCGCCTGTGTATTGATCGCTCTGGTCTTTCTGCTGGGTGCCTGTGTCAGTTCCTGCTTCGGAGGAGATGACATCGACAGTTCCGTCCCTGGGCCAATCGTCGTTTCTACCCCCGACAGTTCCCTTACAGACTCTGGTTCTTCTGCGCAGGATTCTACACCATCTAACCCATCCGGCACCACCCTGAACAACTATACTGAAATTACTGTGGAACCCGCACAAATCTATTCTGGCAATCTGGTGCTGGTCAACAGCAGCCACGCATCCCATCTCTCAGAGGAGGAATTGGCTCTGGAAGCGGTTGCTTATGTGCAGGGCAAACCTGATTGCTATACGGTTTCTTACCCTGCAAGAACCCTGCTCAACACCACTGCACTCTCTTCGTTTAACAAGTTGATGGAAGCCTACTTTTCTGCCACTGCCAATAAAGAGATCATGGTCAATGACGGATATCTGGCAAAAGATGCGCCCAAAAGCACCAAAGAATCAACCACTGGTCTGAGCATTCAGCTGCACCTGAATAAAACAGGTGGCGGCTTCGGCTATATCACCAATACATCGCCCTATTCGTGGCTTTATGAGCATATGGCAGAGTACGGCTATATTCTACGCTACCCAGAGGGAAAAGAAGAGCTAACTGGCAGCACCGCCACCGATACTGTCATTCGATATGTAGGTGCGCCTCACGCAAAGTATATCAGTGCGCACAACCTCTGCCTGGAAGAATATCTTGACTTGCTCAAGGAGCAATACGGATACGGCAAGGGTATGTTGCATTATGAGGGCTACATCATTTACTATGTGCCAGCAAATCTCACTGGAAGCACCACCGTGCCCGTACCCACCGCCGCAGACTACACCATCAGCGGCAATAATATCGATGGCTTTATCGTTACCGCGAATGAAAGCGAATGATACGCACATGATACGCAAACATCATGCCGAGGGTGATGAAAAAAAAGGATTCCTTTCATGGCTTCGCAAATCGGCACAAAAGCCTGCCGATACTGTCGTATTTCTTCCAAGACTGATCTGTTGTATGGAACAGATGCTGTATATCAACTTATCCGATGCCTTTATCTGCCTGCGCAATACCAAAACCGAATGTATCTTCCGCCATAAGCAAAACGGTTTGCGCCTTTGTGTTTCGGTAATGCAAAGCGATCTGCCCATCCATCGGCTCACTACCGAAGAGATTTGCAATGCACTGGGCAGACGGCTGATTCCTTCCTGCAGAACCGATGACTGTCATTTGCAGGTTTGCGAGCAGCTGCGTGGATTCGTCAAACACTCCCCTACGCTACAGGTGCATTTCATCATTGGCAGTGGCACTAACGCAGAGGAACACGCATTATATCTGCTGCAATGGAATCACAAGCTGTATGCAGCAGCCTTTTCAAATATCACCGAGCAAAATGCGCCGCTGATTGCGCCCATTTGCGCAAGCATTTCCCTGCGGCATCACCACCCCGAACAGGCAAATCCATAATAAAGCAACAGTCTGATGCAATAAACAATCATAAGTTTTACGAGGGGAAAGCGGTATATGTCCGCTTTCCCCTCTAATTGCAATATATGAAGTGTTCCGCTGCCTTACGGAATCGCCCCACTGTGCGCCACGGGAATGTGCAGTTTCACAAAGGAGAAATGATCAAAAATGCTGACGCAGAACTTCACCCATAGTGATGCTGCTGCAATCAGAGAAAGAGAAAATGCAATGAATACATGCGAGATTCAACGAGTACTTTTCAACAATCAAGAAAAACAATATCGTGATTTTCTGGTGAAGCTTCTGCCTACGCTGGATGCACAAACAGTGATCGGTATTAGAACACCGTTTTTGCGCAGATTCGCCAAAATGCTTTACAAAGAACACGATTTTACTGGTTTTTTGAACGATTTGCCGCATCCGTATTTTGATGAGAACCAACTTCATGCTTTTTTGATTTGCGAAATGGAGGATTTTGCTCTTTGTATGGATGCCTTGAACCAGTTTCTTCCTTATGTTGATAATTGGGCAACCTGCGACCAGATGTCCCCAAAGGTTTTCAAAAAGCATAAGGAACGGTTGCTGGAACAGATAAAAGAATGGCTGAATTCCCCTGAAACCTATACGTTGCGGTTTGCGGTGAAAATGCTGATGGAGCATTTTCTGAATGAGGACTTTGCGACGGAATACCCAAGAAGGATTGCCAAGATCCGCTCTGAGGAATACTATGTAAACATGATGATCGCTTGGTATTTTGCAACGGCACTTGCAAAACAATATGAGGCAATTCTGCCCTTTTTGGAAGAACAGTATCTTGACAAGTGGACGCATAATAAAGCAATTCAAAAAGCACTGGAAAGTTATCGTATTTCGGAGGATCAGAAACAGTATTTGCGAACTTTGAAGATTTGAAAATGCATCGCAGATGTACTGGCACGGTTTTTCCAATCGGCAGCATCACTTTGCATCGACACCTGCCCAGTGCAAGCTGTACTTATCCCCCAGCGTGCGTATCTATTTTTGTTTGACAGTGTCCTTTTGTGTCGAATCGGCATATGATGTAGCAAGGCATCACCTTGCGGCAATACCGCTCAAAGTCCGAACTGCGCGGTGATGCCTTACTTTCCCGAAAGGAGATACACTGCAATGCAGACAACGATAGAAATTCGCAGTGAAACCAATGCACAGCAGGTCAAGCGACTGCTGCAAAGGCAGCATATTGCCTTTGAAAGCCGCAAACAGACCACATCCAGCGGCTGCATAACCGTTTTTCGCACGGCTGCCTCGCCCGAAGTGGTACGAGAGCTGCTCCGACAGCACCGTATCCCCTTTGAAATCCTATGAACGCACAGCGATGGGACAAAGGGCAGCGGCAGCCTGCCCCAATCTATTTTGATAATGCCGCAACAACGTTTCCAAAGCCCACTTGCGTTCATGAGGCAGTATCGAATGCAATGCGATACAGTGGTGGTAATCCAGGGCGTGGAGGGCATATTCTGGCAGAGCGCGCCGGAGATGTGGTTTTCTCTGCCAGAGAAACCATTGCGCGTCATTTCGGCACCGAACCACAGCAGATTATCTTTACGGCAAATTGCACCCACGCGCTCAATCTTGCGATATATGGTGCAGTGCGACAAGGCGACCATATTATCATCAGCAGCATGGAGCATAATTCCGTGTATCGTCCCGTTGCAGCACTTGCTGATGCAGGTGTCTGCACCTACAGCATCGCAACCGTTGCCCCTGATGCCGAAACAACCATTGCAAACTTCAAACGATGCCTGCACCCCAACACGCGCATCGTGATTTGTACCCTGGTCAGCAATGTCACAGGGCAAGTTCTCCCTTACCGCCAAATCGCTGCATTTTGCCACGAAAAAGGGCTGATTTTCATCGCTGACGGCGCACAGGCTTGCGGCGTGCTGCCCATCACTTTGGCTGACGGTATGCAAATTCTCTGTACGGCAGGGCACAAGGGTTTATACGGCCCGATGGGCACAGGCTTGCTCATCAGTGATGGTACCATCCCTCTTACCCCATTGATGCAGGGCGGTACGGGTTCATTGTCGGCAAGCATCAAACAACCCGACTTTCTCCCCGATGCACTGGAATCAGGTACAGTGAATGTATGCGGCATAGCAGGGTTGCACGCTGGTTTGCGATGGGTAGAACAACAAGGCATACAGCAGATCCATGAACGGGAATCTGTACTGTGCCAACAGTTCCTAAAAGGTCTGCGCAACATTCCAAATACCGTCATATTTCGCTATAGAGATGCCCGATATGCCCCGGTGGTTTCCTTTGCACCCAAAACAGGCGAATGTTCTGCCCTTGCCACCAGACTGCAACAGCAAGGATTCTGCCTGCGCAGTGGCTTGCATTGTGCCCCGCTTGCCCACGAAACCATCGGTACAAAAGCACAGGGTACCATACGATTTGCACCATCGGTGTTCAATACACCGCGTCAAGTCAATGCGCTGCTGCGTGCTATTCAAACCGCATAAAGTGTACAGTTTGCCCGCGAATCATTGGAGTAATTGGCATACGGAGGGAAGAACCCCATGGGGGCTTCCCTCTCCTTTTTTTGTGATTTTGACGAATCGCAGATTTTACAAAATTGTGAAGAAATCGTCAGGATTTATTGGCGTTTTTTGAAAAGTTAGAGTCGTTTGACGGATTTGTGGAAAGGCACAAAAAGAATCCATAAAAGTTGTGCATTTTTAATCTTGATTTTTTGTGCGCAATATGGTACAATTGTACAAGCATAGCATCGTTATCGAATGAATGACCTCAGGGCGGCAATGACGATGCTTTTTCTATGTCGCCTGCTGAAACAATTCTTATAAGGAGGAAACCTGTTTCATGAGCAAAAAATTCTCTACACTCCCGTTCCAGGGCACCAAGCAGCAGGAGGAGGAGCTCGTTGCCGTGATTGAAGCCACCAAGGGCGATTCCGGCGCACTGATGCCGATCATGCAGAAAGCACAGGATATCTACGGCTATCTCCCCATTGAGGTGCAGACCATCATCGCCGAGCATCTGAACATTCCGCTGGAGAAGGTCTATGGCGTAGCAACCTTCTATGCACAGTTCACGCTTGCCCCCAAGGGTAAGTACCGCATCTCCGTATGCCTGGGTACTGCCTGCTATGTCAAGGGCGCAGCAGCACTGGTGGATCGTCTGTCGGAGTGTCTGGGCATCGGCGTAGGTGAGATCACCCCCGATGGCAAGTTCTCACTGGATGACTGTCGCTGCATCGGTGCTTGCGGTCTGGCTCCCGTGCTGACCATCAACGATGATGTTTATGGCAGACTGACAGCGGATGACATTGATTCCATTCTGGCAAAGTACGCGGACTGAGCAAATCTTGCTGAGGCTGTGTAAAACCAATCCAATCTAGGAGGATATACAATGAAGACTTATGAGGAACTCAAGGCGATCAGAGAGCGTGCCGAAAAGGAAGTTGCTCTGAGAACCCATGGCGGCGCCTCTTCCCGATACGAAAGACATGTGCTGGTTTGCGGCGGTACCGGTTGTACTTCTTCCGGCTCCCAAAAGATCATTGCCGAGCTGGAAAAGCAGCTTGCTGCTTTTGATCTCACCGATAAGGTGCAAATCGTAAAGACTGGCTGCTTCGGTCTGTGCGCAAAAGGCCCGATCATGATCGTTTACCCCGAAGGCTCTTTCTATTCGATGGTCAAGGTAGAAGAAATCGCCAAAATCGTTGAAGAGCACCTGAAGAATGGTAACCCTGTTAAGGAATTCCTGTATGAGGAAACCTTGCACGGCGACCACATCAAAGCATTGGATGAGACAAACTTCTACGCAAAGCAGCACCGTGTCGCTCTGCGTAACTGCGGCGTGATCAACCCTGAGTGCATCGAGGAGTACATCGGCAGAGGCGGTTATGAGGCTCTGGCAAAGGTGGTCACCTCCATGACCCCCGAAGAGGTCATCCAGACCGTTCTGGACAGTGGCCTGCGTGGCAGAGGCGGCGGCGGCTTCCCCACTGGTATGAAATGGAAGCTCGCAAGAAACCTCGTGCCCGATGCCGATATCAAGTATGTATGCTGTAACGCCGATGAGGGCGACCCAGGCGCATTTATGGATCGTTCCATCCTGGAGGGTGACCCCCATGTTCTGATCGAAGCAATGGCAATCGCAGCTTTCGCCATTGGCGCAAGTCAGGGCTATGTCTATGTCCGCGCAGAGTACCCTATCGCTGTACAGCGTCTGCGCTTCGCCATCCAGCAAGCGCGCGAAACTGGTCTGCTGGGCAAGAACATCTTCGGCTCCGACTTCAGCTTTGATATGGATCTGCGTCTGGGCGCAGGTGCGTTTGTCTGCGGTGAGGAAACTGCACTGATGACCTCTATTGAGGGCAACCGTGGTGAGCCTCGTCCCCGTCCGCCTTTCCCTGCTGAGAAAGGTCTGTACAACAAGCCTACCATCCTCAACAACGTGGAAACCTACGCAAACATTCCCCAGATCATCGTGAACGGTGCTGAGTGGTATGCCGCAATGGGTAAGGATAACTCTAAGGGCACGAAGGTGTTCGCGCTGGGCGGTAAGGTCACCAACACTGGTCTGGTGGAGGTGCCTATGGGCACCACACTCCGTGAGATTATTGAGGAAATCGGTGGCGGTATTCCCAACGGAAAGAAGTTCAAGGCAGCACAGGCAGGCGGCCCGTCTGGCGGTTGTATCCCCGCACAGCATTACGACGTGAATGTTGACTACGACAGCCTCGCAAAGATTGGCTGTATGATCGGCTCTGGCGGTCTGATCGTTATGGACGAGGATAACTGCATGGTCGATATCGCAAAATTCTTCCTGGAGTTCACCATGGATGAATCCTGCGGTAAGTGCGCACCTTGCCGTATCGGTACTAAGAGAATGTACGAGATTCTGGATAAGATCACAAAGGGTCAGGGCACTCTCGAGGATATCGACAAGCTGGAGGAGCTGTGCAACCACGTAAAGGCAAATTCCTTGTGTGGTCTGGGTCAGACTGCCCCCAACCCCGTTCTTTCTACGCTGCGTTTCTTCCGTGATGAGTATATCGCTCACGTTGTTGAAAAGCGTTGTCCCGCAGGTGTTTGTAAGGATCTGTTGCAGTACACCATTCTTGAAGATAAGTGCAAGGGCTGTACCGCTTGTGCAAGAAAGTGCCCCGCAAACGCGATCTCTGGCACCGTGAAGCAGCCGCACACCATTGATCCCGCAAAGTGCATCAAGTGCGGTGCTTGTATCGATACCTGTAAGTTCGGCGCAATCATCAAAAAGTAAGGAGGCTTCTCGGCATGAGTGAAATGCTGAATGTAACAATCAACGGTCAGGCAATTCAAGTTGCCAAGGGCAGCACCATTCTGGAGGCTGCACATCAGGCAAATGTGACCATTCCCACCCTCTGCTACATGAAGGATATCAACGAAATCGGTGCTTGCCGTATGTGTATCGTTGAGGCAAATGAAGGCAGAGGCTTCCGCTGCGTTGCAGCATGTGTATATCCCTGCACCGAGGGCATGGAGATTCTTACCAACAGCCCTAAGGTGCTTGATTCCCGCAAAAAAACACTTGAGCTGATTCTCTCCAACCACGACAGAAAATGTCTCTCTTGCGTACGCAGCAATAACTGCGAGCTGCAAAAGCTTGCAAAAGATCTGGGCGTTGAGGACGCAAGCCGCTATGACGGTGAGCGAATCGAGTATCCCATTGATACCACCGCTGCCCATATGTACCGCGATAATAACAAGTGCGTGCTGTGCCGTCGTTGCGTCGCTGTCTGCGAAAAGACACAGGGTATCGGCGTCATTGGCGCCAACGATCGTGGCATCAGCACCCATATCGGCTCTGCGTTTGAAAAGGGTCTTGGCACAACTGCCTGCGTAAATTGCGGTCAGTGTATCGCCGTGTGCCCCACTGGTGCCCTCTCCGAAAAGGACTTCACCAAGGAAGTGTTCGCCGCCATCGCTGACCCCAACAAGAAGGTAATTGTTAACACGGCACCTTCCGTCCGAGCTGCTTTGGGCGAGGCGTTCGGTATGCCCATCGGAACCAATGTGGAAGGAAAAATGGTCGCCGCCCTGCGCAGACTGGGCTTTGACTTCGTGTTCGATACCAACTTCTCCGCCGACCTGACCATCCTTGAGGAAGGCACAGAGCTGATTGATCGCGTGACCAATAACGGCGTACTGCCGATGATCACCTCCTGCTCTCCTGGTTGGGTCAAGTTCTGCGAGCATTACTATCCCGATATGCTCCCCCACCTCTCCTCTTGCAAGAGCCCGCAACAGATGTTCGGTGCGGTCACCAAAACCTATTTTGCAGAAAAAATGGGTTGGGATCCCAAGGATGTCGTATGCGTGAGCATCATGCCCTGTACCGCCAAGAAGTTTGAAAGCGGCAGAGAGGATCAGGCAGCTTCTGGCTATCCCGATATCGACTACGCACTGACTACCCGTGAGCTTGCCCGTATGATCGAGCGCGCAGGTTTGCAGTTTACTGCCCTGCCCGATGAGAAATTTGACGATCCGCTGGGTATCTTCACTGGTGCAGGTCTGCTGTTTGGCGCAACTGGCGGCGTAATGGAGGCTGCTCTGCGTTATGCCGTTGAGGAGATCACTGGCGATAAGCTGGGTGCCGACGCCATTGATTTCAAGGAAGTCCGTGGTACCGATGGCATCAAGGAAGCAGCCTACAAGGTTGGGGATCTGGAAGTCAAGGTTGCAGTTGTCAGCGGTCTGGCAAATGCACGTATCGTAATGGACAAGATCCGCAGCGGCGAAGCAGACTATACTTTCGTTGAGATCATGGCTTGCCCTGGCGGCTGTGTCAACGGCGGTGGTCAGCCCATCCAGCCTGGCAGCGTTCGTAATTTCAACGATCTGCGTTCACTGCGCGCAAAGGCTCTGTACGATCAGGATGCTACCATGGAACTGCGTAAATCTCAGGATAACCCCGCTGTTCAGGCACTTTATACCGAATACCTCGGTAAGCCTGGCAGCCACAAGGCACATGAGATTCTGCACACCAGCTATGTCGCAAGAAAGGTCAATTTCTAATCTTTCAGGCATATTTGTGATGTAAACAACACAAACCCGAAGGGCTGCAACGTCCTTCGGGTTTGTTTTTTATAAGTGAGCATGAAGATTCAAGCACGCCTTAGCAGAATCTTATAAGCCATATTTGATTTCAATGCGCGAGAGTTTATCATCCACGGGCTTGCGCATCAGCCACAAAAACAGTACATTGCTGCAAGCGTATAGCAGTGTGTATGGCAATGCAGCAGCCAATGCCGCGCGGTACATCGCAACGGAGAAAGCCTCGTACTGCCACACTACTGTCCAGATATCCATCAGCAAAGAATAAACCACTCCCGTTACACAACCGTAGAGCAGTAACAGCCATCTATACCGCCGCAGCACGCGGTGTATCGCCCCTGCTCCCCAGCCGATGCCCCCCCACGCCAGCATCTGAAAGACTGTCCATGGACCTTGCCCGAAAAACACATTGGAGAGCAGTGCTGTTCCTGCCCCGATCAGAAAACCAGATTCCTTGCCCAGATACAGCGCACCGAGGATAATAATCGCAGTGACTGGCTTGACCATAGGCAGCATTCTGCCCAAAACCGCCAACGCCATAAAAATCACCGAAAGTACCAGCCTACGCACCCCAATCTCCTTCTGCCCGATGCCGCAAACGAACAGCAGCAATATTAGTGCTGCCATCATAAAGATGAAGAGCGCGGTATATTTTGTTGGCAATTGTGCCGATATCCAAACAACAGTGGGCAACACAAGCAGTGGCAGTAGATAACAACAAATGGCACGTAAGTGTTTCATTGCGATGCACCACCTTTTGGTTTAGCCTTGCAGCAATCCGCCACAGCGTCCACAGTGACCGCATTCTCACATAATCCATTGCTCATCCGCCTTGCAGCAGTGGTATAAAAGTAGTTTTGTGAGAAAAAAGCAGTCGGTGATTGCATCCCGATAACCGCACCGCGAAACAGCAAGCCGCAAGTATCCGCAAAAAGAGCCGCAAATTCCACATCATGAGTTACTGTCAGTATCGCAATGCCGCGAGCGCACAAGCTACGCAAAATCGCACCCAATTCAGCTTTGGCAATGGCATCCAAACCCTTGGTTGGCTCATCCAACAGCAAAACCTGTGGTTGCTGCCCCAAGATCTTGGCAAGTGCCACCAATTGTTGCTGTCCGCCGCTGAGATCATAAGGGTGCCGCTGCAAAAAAGGGGTCAAATCAAAAGGCAACGCATCCACCGCACACTGTGTTTCGGCAAGTTCCTCAGCAACTGTGTTCCGTGCAAAGAGCATCTGAACATTTTGCGGCAGCATGGCAAGGCAGTTGTGATACAGATCCCCACCCTTATATTTACCAATCGGCTTTTGCAGCACAGTAATTTTGCCACAATATGGCCGCAGCAGACCAGCAGCATTTTTTAACAGGGTCGATTTTCCTGCACCATTATCCCCCAGCAAACAAATCCATTGCCCACGATGCAGCGTCAAATCACAGCCATGCAGAATATCTTCCGCACTGCGCTCGTATCGAAAGCAAATATCTTTCAGTGAGAGTGCCTCGTCCCCAAAAACCTTTTGCAAGGGCAGCTGCCCATTGCACAGTGTAAAATGTTGTTGTAGATATGCCTTGCCCTCTGCCACAGAGAGCGGTGTATGCTCCTGCATTTTCGGCAATTGGTGATACAGTCGCACAGCTGCGGGCATGGCACCTGCCATTGGGTGATGAGCAGGCAAAGCCGATAGCACTGCACGAGGTGTGCCAAAGGCAGCGATTTCCCCTTTTTCCAGCAACAACATGGCAGTAGATGCAGCAATTGCCTCCTCCAGACGATGCTCCGTCAGCAAAATTGTCAACGAAAAGTCCCGATGCAGCCGTTCCAGAGTCGCCATAAAAGCGGCAGCAGCAATGGGGTCAAGCTGCGCAGTCGGCTCATCCAGAATCAGCACCCTGGGCTGCATCACCATCACCGAAGCAAGATGCAAAAGCTGTTTTTGTCCGCCCGAAAGGCTTGATGTGTCGCAGTTGTATTGATCCGTCATGCCAAAGTACGATACCATCTCTGCCACACGAACGCGGATCTCATCAGGGGGCGTGCCCAGATTTTCCAGCCCGAATGCCAACTCATGCCATACACGGTCGGTCACAATCTGTTCTTCAGGATGCTGAGATACAAACCCAACCATTTCGGGCGGTACCTCCTTGATGGGTGCATCGCCGAGCAAAATATCACCCGAACAGCTGCCCTTTGGTGTCAGCTGAGGTTTCAGCAACCGCAGCAGTGTGGTTTTACCGCAGCCTGTTTCGCCGCAAATGGTCAGAAATGCACCTTCCTCCACCGCAAAAGAAATGTTACGCAAGGCTGGCGTATCCGCTACAGGATACGAAAAGTTCACATTACGGAACGCAAGTGTCGCCATCGGTACACCTCCATGATCTCAGCTACCGCAGGATACAGGCAAAGCAGCCCATAGGCAAGATATGCTGCCACAGCATACAAATTCGCAGGGCACATTTTCCAGCGAGGATAGAACTGCACGGTCAGTACACCGCTGCCCCAAGCAAACAATATCAACGATATCAGCAGTAAAACTACCCCAAGGTGCAGACCATCTCGCCACCGAAAACGATACTCCGCAAGCTGGGTTCGCTTAACCGTGCCATAACAACGTGCAGCCATACTATCCGCCGTGATAATGCCGTTTTCGATCGCCCAAGAAAGCGTTGCGGAAAAAATATGCAGGTTTTCGGCAATGCGGTAGATGGGGTTATCCTCCTGTGCAAGCCCCGCAGCGCATCTTGCTTCGCGTATCTGCCGCATAATCTGTGACAGTCTTGCCGATTGCCGCAACCCCATGGAAAAAACCAGTGCCAACTGTGGAGAAATTCCACCAAGCATACAAAAAACACGCTCTGCGGTCATATGGGAGGCAAAAAAAGCAAACCACAAAAGCGCAGCAGCAAGCATCAGCCCGGCAACCAACCCGTAGCAGAGTGCCTCTGCGGTCACCGCCGTATCATTGATAAAAAAGAGTATCGTTTCCCCTCTTTGATTCCATAGAGGATTCAACAACGCCGAAGCAATGATCATCACCGCAGAAAGCCCCCAAAGGCGCAGCAACAATCGTTTTTCATGGTATGTATCGGGCAGCAAAGAATACGCCCCCGCCCCTACCAGTGCAATGCAAAGTAGGACGGGGTTGCGCAAAAACATTGCAATCAGAATCACTGCCAGTAAATGTGCAGCGATCGTCACAGGATGCATTTGCTGCAAAGGGCGCATGATACTTCTCCTTTCAGCGTCAATCAGGGCACAATATCTCGCCCTAGATCCAGCGTATAGATCCATTGAATGCAGTCACCATCAACAAGAGGCACTTGCCCGCACCCCACAGATGCAGTTTCACCATTCACAAAAAACATCCACCCCGAAAGTTCGCCGTAATCAAATTCATACAAATTGGCAATACCGCGAACATAGGCAAGCGTATCAGAGCCGTCAATCTCCACTTGCAATTGATACTCCTTGCAAGCCAGTTGCAGCGCATCCAACACGGTATCATCCTGTTCAAAATACAGCACGGTTGGCGGAAGAATATAACCGTCATCGAACTGCGCAGTATACTGACTATCCTCAGGAAGCAGATCACAGCAAATAGAAAAGGTGATGCTTCCAACCGCATTTTGCGGCGTATTTGCATTTTGATAATGCTGTTCAGGGGATTCCACACGAATCAGATGCACTGCTGCAATCAGCAATGCCGCGATTAGCCCCAACAGAATATAATAAAAAAAATGCCGCCGACCTTGCTTCATCAATACAAGTACAGCGATAGCAGCAGCAACCAGAATCGCGGCTGTCAGCACCCATTTCAGCAGATAAGGCGTGGATTTTCGTGCAAATGTCGATTGTGTGGTAATGATGGTTATGGTGGTTGTTTCCGTCGTAGATATGCTTTCCACGGTAGTACCGTCTTGCAATGTGTTCATGGTAGTAGCAGTGGCAGTGGTTGTTTCAACAGTAGTAGATGTGGTCATTGCAGGATTCGACTGCGAAACTGTAGACTCTTCTTGCTGAGGAATGGGATCGGCAAAGTGATAAAAATCGCCCTTTCCCGATTGCAACATCTCATATGCAACCAATGCAAGATACACCTGCACCGTTGCGATTTTGTTTGCCTTTCCACCAATGTTGTGCGAATACATTCCAGCTGAAACAGAAAATTCCTGAATAGATGCATAGAGGTCACAGTATTTCATGAATCTCGCATCATTCAACGCGTCAATACCAAGCAGTGAGAGAGCAATCCAGACCTGTGCTGTGCTTTCTGGATTCGGCGTACCGTAGCTTTGATATCCGCCGTTTTCCAGTTGCGCCCCCGAAAGATATTCCACAGCTTTTTCAACAGCAGCTGCAACCGCAGCATTCTCCCGATGAGGTGCGAGTGCCTGTAGTGTCATTGCTGTAACATCCACATCAGCGTTGCCGCCTGTAACCGTCCATCCGCCATCTGCAAGCTGCATAGAGAGAATTTGTGCTATGGTTTCTTCAGCGGATTTGACACATGGCACCCCGTTATTCTGCAAATGCAGACCAAACACCCAGCTCATCAATCCCTGCTGCCCGATGGTTTCATCAAGCAATGCACGCAGTGAATTGACTTCTTCAGGTGCCACTGCAAGATAGGTCAATGCGCTTCTCTGCCGCGAAACTGCATTGTGGCTGCCCTTTGCAATGACATCACGTAATGCAGTTTCACAAGCAGAAAAATCATACTGGGTATCGCTATGGGATAGTGCCATGATATACCAGTCCGTGCCGCTGCTGCCAATGGTGGCAGCCAATGGCTCATCGAGCCATTGCTGCACTGAAACCGCGCCATCTTGTTCCAACTGCGCCGCAAGAATCGAATGCGCGGTTTCAGTGCAGTCAGCGGCACGGACACACCAAGGCATACAGCACCCGAGCAGCAATATGGAAAACAGTACAGCAATTGCCCTCGCAGACGATTTCACGACCGCTTTCTCCTTGTCACCATAACGGCAAGTGCCGCACCAGCAAACAACATCGCAGCGACAGGCGATGCATCACCAGTTTCCACCGCAGGAGCAGCAGTAGTTGTGGTTGCAGCACCCGCAACGGACATTTTGCAGCAGGGAGGTACCAAAATCTGCGTATCAGATGCGGCACTGATGATATGTTCTCCAGCATCGGTAAGCGAAACATCCACCACACCATCAGCATTGGTCTTATACGCACTTTCTTTGCCGTCAATCAGAATTGTCGCATCTGCTACTGGCAACGTAACAGGATTCCAATTTTCATCATATCCTGCCGCAGAAAGCGTTAATGTCACTGTATCACCGCTTTTCATCTCCACCGTCTGCACATCAAAATAGCAGTAAGTATCAGAATACATCGTCGTATCTGTGTACACAAATGCGTTGATACGATCACCATCCGACACTGCATCTGCCAAACTCATCGCAGAAGCATCGTTGCGATAATACCCGTAGCTGCCGCCATTTTCGCAGCCCCACAGCTTTGTCATACTCAAACCGTAATCAGTCAGCTCTGCACCAAAACCTGCTGCGCCCTCAGCATAATACGCCTCATGTGCCAAATAAAGCGCGTCGTGAATGGTCAGTGTGCCGTCACCATCGATATCAGTCACTATAACTTCGCCCTGCGCCAATGCAAGATTTCCTTCTTCGTCGGCAATGGTCACGGTCACGGTGGGTGCTTCGGCAGCAGATACTGTCATTGCTCCCACAGAAAGTGCTGCTGAAGCCAACAGCGCGGTCATGATTCTGCGTTTCTTCATGGTTGAATTCCTCCGTTTTCTTCCTCTTGGCGTAATACGCCTGTATGATGATCTGCCTTGGTACGCAAGCGTTTTTGCACTGTTTTGTGATGCCGTGTATCCTCTCTCGGCGGTTTCAGCCCTGCTGATTCCAATGCTCTGCCCCACGGCCCTAACGCTGCCTTGATATTCGCCACCTGCTGCGGCGCAAAATCACTGCGCCGTGGATACCGCTGCACGCCCTGTTGACACAGCAAAGCCTGCATCTCACACAACAAACGGATCGCCTCCTGCTGTTTTTCATCAGCCAAAGTCTGCACCTGCCTTTCTCACAAAATAAAAACGCCCTCTATTGACGCGGCAAACGATCAATAAAGGGACACAGCAATTCCACACTGCAACGCGAAAAAGGCACAACTCTCCCGTTACAGATGCGAAAGCGGCTGCACCCTTCATACCCAAAGGTGTCGGCATTATTGCCGATTTGCCAACAGTCACGGGGAGTATTCCGACTGTAACGGTAATGGCGGTTGCGACGGATTTTCACCGAACTTCCCTTCCACCGTGCTGTTTGATGTTGTAATCTTACCATATTTATCGAAAAATGTCAAGAGCAAAGCTTGCCGTGGCTCTTTTCCTAAAACCGTGAAAAAGCAGAAAGATGTAACGGAACAATGCATCCTGAAGCTCAGTAAACGAGCCGTAGGAGCGGCGGTTTGTTTCCTCATGCTTGAGATATTTGAAAAAACATTCCATCACAGCTTGTCATAAGGATAGCCTTTGGCAGAAAACGACTGGATCATACCATAGCGTTCTCCTATAACTGCAATTTACTCACCGTGAATAAAATTACAACCGATTTTTCCTTTTGCATACCTAGCTCCTTTTCGCGTAAAGGGGGAAGCGCAACTGCGCTTCCCCCACGCCTCTGTTGCCTTACAACGTCTCATGAAAAGAAGAGGGTCTTTCTCAGAATCACGGTAGCTATTCAGCAGAAGCAACCAATTCTCGATATCCGCATCAGACTGGAAGTTGTGACCAATACAGGGTGCCCATGATCTGGTTGCCCATGTGGCTGCACCGTTTGAGCCTGCAACCGTAATTGCACCGTAGTCAATCCAGTTCACAAGGTCATCGGAAGAAATGCAGTTGATCTGATTGATCTGATTGTAGGTGTTCTCGGCTATGTTTCCTTCGCTGTCATACTCGACCACATCGTTTGTCATGTAAACGTAAACACGTCCGTTATACTCCATCACACCAGGGTCAGCACCGAAACGCTGTGTGAAGAGAGGGTTATTTTCACCATCTGCCTTGTAACTGTCAGCAACTGTCACCGTACTGAAAATCTGCTTCATTGCCGCAGTATCCACTTCTTTTTCATTATATCACTTCTTACTGGAAAAAACAAGTTCTTGGAGAAAGAATCTATTTGTATGATGGTGTAGAGGTTAATGGCAGGTATCGTATTACAACGAAGGCTGCGTACTGCGGTAAGAATCCGATTGGTCAGTATGTGACCGGCTGGGTGGAAAAGAAGGATATTTAGTGTTATGCCTGTCAGGGATTTTCCCTCGGCAGCCATTTTTATTTGGGGGTTCGTTTTCCAGCACTTTTTTGATAAAATCGGCTACTACAAGGCACAGTCCATCACGGAACTGCTCTATCCAGCAGGTCTTATTACATTTGACGAGTATGACAAATTAACCGAAATGAGCAGCCGAACTTTCTCTCCCATGTATGCAGACTTATTACCGAAAACGCTTGATAAATCGTCAAATCAGAGGTAATATGGTGTACTGACAAAGGGGGTGAAGCTATTGGAAATCAGGAAAACCGAAGCAAATCCGATTGAAATCAAGAAGCTCCGTGTGGCAGCGTACTACCGTGTATCAACGGAACAAAGGCAGATATACGCGATGGATTACAGGCACTTCTGTATGAGTGCCGTATCGGTCGTATTGATTATGTGCTGACCAAATCTGTGAGCCGATTTGCCAGAAATACGGTTGACTACCTATCACTGGTGCGAGAACTGCTTTCCTACAATATTCCGATCTACTTCAAGAAGAAGAATATTGATACAGGGAGTATGGAAAGCGAACTGATTCTTTCCATTATCAGCAGTTTGACACAGGATGAATCGGAGTCCATCTCAAAGAATGTGAAGTGGACAGTTCAGCAGCGGATCGAAGCAGGGACTTTCAAATACGGTTATCCGCCTTATGGCTACACAAGGGATGCAAACGGCAACTTTATCATTGATTTACCACTTTAGCCCTTTCTGATCTCTCGTTTTGTATATTACACACAAATCTCAGCACACCGTATGGAAGTTTTTCTACGAAATTCTCCCAGACCTCTTGGCAAAAGAGCGGCAAGTGTGATATATTGATAGCAGAGTATGTGGCGGTTTTTGTCAAGGGCTGCGCCCTTCGCAAAATACTGGCTTTTGCGAATGTTTTGATTGGACAGTATGAAACTGAATCCCTCTCCGTTTGAGATGATCAAAGCCGGAATCAAAACAATTGAGCTTCGGTTATATGACGAAAAGAGAAGGGCAATTTCCGTCGGCGATACGATTACGCCGACAGGAAATTCAATCATATCGAGGCTCTGACCGTTGCACCCGATACCCATGTCTGCAAGGCGAGCTTACAGCTTGGGCTGATCACAGAAGAAGAGTTCCATTCTGCCAATGTGCAAGCGATCGTGATCGAAGCATGGAAGAAGCTGTTTGAAAATACAAAGTACAAGCCGATTGATATTCACACGCCGTTATGGCTCTGGAGCAGGAATGGGTTCAGGGAGATTGAATAACCCTTGATCGCACAATTTCAAAAAACTTAGGAGCACAGCAATATGGAATTATTTGATTTATACACAAAAGACCGACTGCGGCTGAATCAAACATTGAACCGTGGCGAACCAACACCCGATGGCTGCTATCGTCTTGTTGTTCATGTATGTATCTTCAACAGCAGCGGTGAAATGCTGATACAGCAGCGTCAGCCGTTCAAAAAAGGTTGGTCAAATATGTGGGATCTTTCCTGCGGTGGAAGTGCTGTGTCGGACGAAAACAGCCGCACCGCTGCAGAACGTGAAGCAGCCGAGGAATTAGGCGTTACGATTTCTTTGGAGGATGTTCGTCCTGTCCTTACTATTCATTTTGATGAGGGCTTTGATGATATCTATGCGATCACAAAGGATTTGCAGCCCAGCGAACTTCAGCTGCAGCCCGAGGAAGTGCAGGCAGTGAAATGGGCTTCGTTAGAAGAAATCTTGGCAATGATCGATTCCGGTGAATTTATTCCTTATCATAAGGATTTGATCGGACTGCTGTTCTTCATGAGAAATCACAGAAGGACATTTACAAGAGAGGAGATGGATTGAAATGAAAATGATGTTTGACTGCGGATTTTCAAAGGAAAACAATCGATTCCGATACCGTGCAGGCGGTTTGCTGGTACACGATGGCAAGATACTGTTTGTGAAAAATGCGGTCGGTGGATACTTTTACATCCTCGGCGGCGGTGTACATATGGGTGAAACATCGCAGCACTGCATTGAAAGAGAGTTCCTTGAGGAAACAGGCATTCACGCAAAGACAGAGCGTCTTGCGGTAGTTTGTGAGAATTTCTTCCGTGGAGAGTTCGGAGAGGACTGCCATATACTGGAATTTTATTATCTTATGACAGCAGAAGCAGATGCGATAGAGAATTGTAAACCTACCTCAGATATCGGAGAAAATCTGGTATGGCTGCCTATCGAGCAGATTCCGGAATGTGAAATCAAGCCGGATTTTATAAAGAAGTCCATCCGTGAAATCATTAGCGGAAGCGGGATTTTGCATGTGGTACAATGGAAGTAACAGATTATCTTTAGGAGGTACGTCATGGTATTACTCATTGTAGACGCACAAAAACTCATCATGAACGAAAAACTATATAGGTTTGAGAAACTTGTAACTAACATCCGAACCCTCATCCATACCGCAAGAAAAAACAACATTGAGGTGATCTACATTCGCCATGATGACGGTGAAGGAGAACCTCTTACCAAAGGCATGGACTGCTTTGAGATCTACGAAGCGTTTGCACCTAATGAAGGCGAAAAGATCTTCGATAAAACTGTCAACAGTCCGTTCCGTGATACAGGACTTTTGGAATACTTGAAATCGAAAGGTGAAACAGAACTGATCGTTGCAGGACTGCAAACAGACTACTGTATTGATGCTACGGTGAAATGTGGATTTGAGCACGGTTTCAAAGTTTATGTGCCGACCTATACCAATTCCACGTTTGACAATGCCTTCATGACAGCGGAGGAAACCTACCGCTATTATAACGAATTCATGTGGAACGGCAGGTATGCGGAGTGCGTTTCTATGGAGGAAATGGTGAAGCGGATGGAGAAGAAAGAACTGACTTGAAAGAGGTGCATTATGAATACTAAAAATACAAACTGGGGTCAATCCGTTGCAGGTGTGGTGATCAGAGATGGAAAAGTACTGTTGGCACGGCACACCTACGGCAATGGCAAGGGGCTGCTGATCACGCCCGGCGGCTATCTGGAATATGGTGAAGCGCCGCAGGCGCTCTGAAACGAGAGTTTTTAGAGGAAACGAATATCCATGTAGAACCGAAGGAACTAATTGCAATTCGCTTTAATTCCCATGATTGGTATGTCGTGTTCTCTGCGGAATACATTTCAGGCGATGCAGTATCGGATTACGATGAAAACAGCGAAGTCATCTGGTTGGATGTGGATGAAGCGCTTCACCGTGAGGATGTTGCAGACCTGACAAAGCAGCTGATCCGCTGTGCAGTGAATGCGAAGCAAGGGCTTACGATGCTTCCATATGAGGGGAATCCGAAGCATGGAAATGGATATTTGTATGGTGCTTGTGCAATCGCAAATGAATAGAAAGGAACATCCCATGCCCCTCAAAATCGCCCTCTGCGACGACGAACCGAATCAGATCTTGCAGATGAAAACACGCCTCCACGAATGGAGTATGCATAAATCAAATGACCTTGTGGACATTGTATCCACAAGGCCATTTTTTTGTTTTGAGGGGTTAATTTCTCGTCACTTTCCTTTGACTGGTACTTGAAAGGTACTCAAAAGCTGGAAAACTGTCCTATTACTTTTGGAAAAAACTTTTCAAGTATCAGCAGAAGGCGCAGTATGGAACAACAGAAAATCCTTGATGAAATCGGCTACTACAAGGCACAGTCCATCACGGAACTGCTCTATCCAGCAGGTCTTATTACATTTGACGAGTATGACAAATTGACCGAACTAAACCGCAGATCTTTCTCTCCGATGTTTGCGGACTTATTACCGAAAACATTTGATAAATCAACAGTGCAGAGTTAATACCCAAGTTTGCCACTTAAACAGCCAGAAATCTCTATACTGATATAGCAAAATCAGCTATAATCCTGCAAAAACAGTGCATTATAGCCGATTATAAATTTTGATAAAATAGCGCCACAATCATATATCCATGTTGATATTCTTGATTTGAGATTTCAGGTCGTTTTTTCGGAATAATTTGACCGGGATCTCGATGCTGAAGGCATCAAGAATCAGCTTTAGATCCGGATCATCAAGCTCTGTAAAGCGGTACAGATCATCCGCAAGGAGTTCTACTTTCCATTTATTCAGTGCTTTTTGAATACGATATGCCGGCAATCCCATAGACCAAAGTGTGATATCATCAGATTTTGGAACAAGACCGCTGTGGCATATTTTACACTGAATCATGCGAATCATCGTTAATGCTATCAGGCAGATCAACAGATGTGCTTCAATATGTTCCCGTGTCCGGACATAAATTGGACGTGTTTCAAGATTTCTTCATAGATAAAATCCAGTGTGTCATAGACATTGTATGGATTAAAATTCTTCAGCAGCGGTGTGTAGTAATCATCATTCTGTTCCAGTGTGGCTATTTTTGAATCCGGGTTTAAAACTTTGCCATAGATCAGCAGCCGGGCAAAATCAGAACATCCACACTTTCCAGCCCGTCCACCGCGCTTGTATTTCTGCTATCGCACCTGTCAATACCGGAAATCGAGAGGCCGCTCATGAGAAGAGACTTTTCCAGGCAGGAACAAACCTCGTCATTCTTTTTGAAATCATCAGGATCGGCACATATGATCAGCACCTTTGCATTTGGTGTCCAGATAGTCCTCAGCTTGTCCAACAGGCCGTTGCGCTGAACCAGGTCGGAGGGAACTCTCACACCGTTTAATTTGCTGGCCCCGCCCAAGGAGCTTGTCAGCATCACTTTCATAAGCACTCCTCCTCTCATACCAAATTCTTTTTAGCAAACTGTTTCACTACAAGCTGTATCGTATCTTCCACAAAATCGGCATACTCGCTCTGCGAGATTGCAACATAAGAAGCATTGTTGTCATGTTCTGGCAAATAACCCATCACGCCGATTTTACGAACAATACAATCTTTGGGTAAGTAATCAATATAATTGGGGAAAGATTGCAACGGAAGAATCTCTGTGAGATACCCGGAATACGGATGATCGCTCAGATATTCCGCTTCCATTGCATAAATCCCACGCATCCTCGCTTTTTTCGGAATCAGCAACTTCACGCAGTCCCATGTTTCGTCCATCCCGGCACCGGAAACACGCAGTTTTTCGTCTGCATGAATCCGCATCCATGCTGCTTTTACACGGTTCTCGTCACGAATCATCGCCTGAAATGCTGCATCCGTAATCAGATGGGCATAGTATCCCAGGAGAAAGCCATATTCTTCCGCAGACCGGATTTCGTCTTTGCGTTTCAATATATACTCGTCACAGAACGCATCACAGTCCGATGCTTTCTTTCGCTCGCCCTGCATCCAATGGGTTACTTCTCTGGGCGGCGTAAAGGCTGTCCAATCTTCGTTTTCCACATTGCAATCCGGGGCGATATTGCCAACGCAGAAACCATGTCTGTCTATGTTCGGAATGCGTTTCAGAACACCATCCGCAATCATCAGGTGTGTAATCCAGCTCGCCATCATCTATCCCTCTTAAATCATCCCAAAGTGTTGCAGAGCTTCCATGATAGCAGCTTCTTTCTCGGGAGGGCATTTTGCCTGTCTGGAATCCGCAGACTTCGGCTTATTGTAATTCTCACGCTCAATGATGCCACACTTCTGCTTGACCTGTGCGATATACAAGCTGCTGACTTTCAACCCGCTATGCTCCAGCACATATTCCTTGATTTCGGGATAGGTTGCTTTCTTTTCCGCATCGGTCAGATCCAGCTCATCCATATCAAGTTCAATCTCAATATGCTGTCGATTTTGAAGTTTGGACAAAAGACATACCGTCTCAACGTGCCACGACACGTTCGATTTGATGTCAAATGGCGGTATTTCGTTGAAATCCGTTCTTGGAAAGCAATCAGATGTGGACTTCTGTGCGTGGAAAGAAGTCTGTATAGAAATTTACACCTCAACAAGAACTTCCCACTGTCCATTTCTCTTGCCGTTTTTTCGGCGAAGAAGTCCTTTTTCCTGAAGTTCTACAGTTTTTCTCTTTATTGTTCGCTCTGACATTCCAGTAGAAGAAGCCAGATCTTTTTGTGTAATGGATGGATTTTGTATGATTTCCTTTAAAATAGCCAGTTCCTCCAAAGTGCAATTTTGGCACTTTGAAACTTGAGAAATGGCACTTTGAGTGGCACTTTGAACGGTTTGCTTGTAATCAATATGCAAATAACGATTCTTCAGTTCGTGCGTTGCACCCATCAGCAAATTCTCAATGAACTGTTCCAGAAATGCAGTTGTTGCATGGATATTGTTTTTGAGGTTATTATAGTTTGCTCTGACAAGAGCATTTCGGAAGTACCATGAATTTTCAGCAAACACCTGATTACTTATCTGAAATCCGAATGTTTGCAAGTATTTTATCATAAACACAGCCGTGGTACGAGTGTTGCCCTCACAAAATGGATGGATCTGCCAGATGCCAGAAATAAACTTGGCGATATGCTTCATAGCCTGTGATGCATCAAGTCCTTCGTAAGAGAACGCTTTCTCCTGGCTGAAATCGTAGTCAAGTGTTTCACGAATACTGTCATAGGCAGCGTAATAAACTGTATCACCGCTTAATACCCATTCTTTCTTTGTGATGTTGTATGTGCGGAATTGTCCAGCAGACTTTAAAACGCCCGTGAATAGTCGGCGGTGAATGGACTGCATCTCTGCCGGTGAGAACTGGAACGTCCTTTCTGCAAGCAGTTCAGCGATATGAGCAGCCACAATATCTGCTTCCATTGTACTTTGTTCAGCCGCAAGACGCTCGTTTCTACTTTCATAGTAGCTGTGAATTCGCTTCTGGACAGTTGCAATGTCTATTTTTCCTTCAATATGCTCCTTTGCAGTTTCCAGCAGATATTCCGAGGTTTTCAGACCATCAACATCCTGCAGTCCGATTGCAGTCTGCCAAGCAACGCTCTTTTCTGTACGGTCCGCCTCGCCTTGACGGATATATTCTTCTAAATCGTATTGCCAATCGTGTTCCTGCACTGTATTTACACCTACTTTCTCATATCGCCGACACAGGATAATACCACACCTCACGGTTGTACGGTATCATTTCATCCGCCATACAAAGTATGATTCCCGGCTGGATTTCCAATTTCAGCTTTTCCAGAACGTTGAAATTCTTATCTGGTGCTTTGGGATTCTTCGACTTCTTGATTTCAATGGGATAAATTTTATCCCCCATCGTAATCAGCAGGTCGATTTCCTTCTTGTCAATGTCACGGTAATAGTAAAGGTCTGGTCGTTTTCCGGCGTTATAGTAGCTTTTGACGATTTCAGAAACCACATAGGTTTCAAAATACGCTCCTGCCATCGCACCGTTTTCCAGTGTTTCGGCATTTGGCCATCTGCAAAGATACGCCGCAAGTCCGGTGTCCATAAAATACATCTTCGGTGTTTTGACGAGTCGATTGGTGATATTGTTGTAGTACGGATGCAGAATATAGATGATACCGCTTCGCTCAAGAATCGTTGTCCACGCCTTAACCGTCGGAACGGAAATGCCAAGTTCCTTGGAGATTTCGCTGTAATTCAGTTCCTGTGAAGTTCTCGCCGCCATGTAGACCAGAAAATCATAGAACTCATTCAGTTTATCCACCTGTTCAAGCAAGTGAATATCTCGTTCGAGATAAGTGTTGACGTAGTCCATATAGAAACGGTCACGTTCAATTTCCGTTGTCAAAAGCCTCGGCATTCCGCCCTTAAAGATTCTGTCGAATATTTGATGAATGTCCTTGGGGCGGTTGTCTGTCATACGCTCTTTCAGATCAGCAATGACAGGAGAAAATACAGCGGCATTTCTGCCTTCGAGTTCAGCCGTTGAAAAGCTGGACAGGTCAAAGATCCCGACACGACCAGAAAGAGAGTCTGCCACACTTTTCATCATCGGGAATTTCTGTGAACCAGTCAGCCAGTACATGCCGTTGCAGTCCTCGCCGTTCAGTATCTTCTCATCCACAATTCGCTTCATTTCAAGCAGAATGGACGGCACACGCTGAAATTCATCGATCAGCAGCGGTGCACCGTAGGTTTCAAAAAAGAGTGCAGCGTCGTTTTCAGCCAGACGTCTGGCATTCTGGTCATCAAGTGTCACATATTTCCTCTCCGGCTCCATCAGATGATGAAGCATTGTAGATTTGCCAACCTGTCTCTGTCCGCAGACCATGATGACAGGGTATATTTTCGAGTTTTTTATAATTTCCTCTTCGAGAAAGCGTTTGATATACATAGCACACCTCCGAGAAATTTTAAGCCTAATTTTATTATACTCGTTTTTTTGAAAAAGTCAAGCAGTTATTCGGAAATTCTGAATAACTGCTTTTTGTGAGGTACTCCTTTAAAAGTTGAATAGAGGAAAAGTATCCAAGAACTTTTGTCTGTCATGGAAACAGGGCGGACGTTATTCCCTCGCTGCCCAAGAACACGGCATAATTCTTCAAAATATGGTGGGAATATTAGAGGGAGTACTACTGGATTACTACTAACGATTCCATACAAAGTATAAAGAAATTCAAGTTGTGAAGACGGCAACACAACATTGTATTCAAACATGGACGATACTGTCCTGTGATATACATGCACATTTTGTTGTACTTCTTTTAGAAAATGAAGTACCACCATTGCTTTTTCACGGAAAATGGTGTATAATTATTCTAACAACATTGCTTTCAGCGTGTGAACTGCTTTTAGGAGTGAGTAATATGAGCAATAGAATCACGGGCAAGGAATATGCCCTTGCAGATATATTCAGTAAACAGTTTGATTACAATATTCCGCCATATCAGAGACCTTATGCTTGGACCGAAGAAGAATGTGAGACGCTTTTTGATGATCTCTACAATTTCTTCTTGACTGAAAAGACAGACAATTATTTTCTTGGCAGCATTGTTCTGAAAAAGGAAAAGGACAAGCCGCCTGCTGATGTAATCGATGGTCAACAGAGGTTGACCACCCTTACATTCTTCTTTCGGCAATTGCATCCTGCTTAACTGGTAAAATGAAAGATGCTTGCGAGGATTATCTTCGTGAACCCGGTAATCCGCTCACTGGCTTAAAGCCGAAGCCTCGTCTACATTTAAGAGAGAAGGAACGGGCGTTTTTTGAAACCTACATTCAGAATGTTAATCTTGATGCATTGATTGCACTTAACCCTGAAACACTAGAAACGGAAGCGAAAAGACATATCCGAGCAAATTGCGAAGTTTTTTTTGAAGCGGATACAGGACAAATTTGATTATGATGAAACCAAAGTACAGCCGTTCTGCTCATTTTTGCTTACACGTTGCTTCATTGTATCAGTTAGTGCGCCGAGCCAGCAGTCTGCTTTTCGAGTGTTCTCTGTAATGAATAATCGTGGTCTCGATCTTTTGCCTATTGATATAATCAAGGCGGATGTAATCGGTGAAATTCCTGCCGACGAGCAACAGGCCTATACAGAAAAATGGGAGGACCTTGAAGTCCAAACAACTCGTGATGGATTTAACGAGGTATTTACACATACAAGAATGATTTTTGCAAAAGCAAAGTCAAAAAAGAACCTGCTTGATGAATTTAGAGAATATGTGCTGAAAAAGTTGAGTCCTCAGGAATTGATCGACGACTACCTTACCCCCTATGCCGAAGCATACAATATTCTGAAAAACAGAAAGTATATTGCTACTAAAAACGCTGAAACTGTTAATGGCTTTTTGCTTTGGCTTAATAAAATTGATAACTCTGACTGGATGCCATCATCCATTTGTTTTTTTTGCCAAGCACGGCAATGACCCGGATTATATTCTATGGTTTACCAAAAAGCTGGAACGTCTTGCATCTTATCTACATATCACCGCAAAAGATGTCAATCGGAGAATAGAACGATATGCACTTCTGCTGGAAGAAATTGAAAGCAATCCCGATAGCAGTTTGGTTGATCCGCTGGTATCAGTAGAGCTTACCAACTCTGAAAAAGAGGAATTTGTGCGAGTGCTAAACGGAGAAGTATACAGGATGACCGGAAAACGCAGAAACTATCGTCTTTTCTGAATAATGAATCATCCACTTTCAACGAACAGCTTTGCTTTTCAATCAGCTCAAGGACATCGTCGTCCATGTGTCTGACCTTTGCCCACAGTGAAAGTAGGCGTCTGTTGTTTCTTGCACGGTACGGCTCTGTTAATTCATACACAGCTTTTTGGGGGATAAAACTTCTGAGTGCAGTAAACCAGTTACCAAACCTGATTGAGTCAATTTGATATGTGTCTCCTACCAGCAAAAGTGCCTGAAACTTTGGACACCACCGCTGTAAGTTTGTCAATCATTTTGGACAGTGAGCACGGAAGAATTCGATAGGCGAAA
>CAYXBP010000003.1:0-135596 GCA_964463355.1 uncultured Ruminococcus sp.
CTCCTTTAGGCTTTTTCTATATTATACCACAAAATCCCTGGTTTGTCCACTCCCATTCTACAAAGCTGACGCCATATGTTCACAACAAGGCTTAGAATCGCATCCTGCGCTGCATAAATTGTATACTTTCGCAAAAATATCCAGTATCATCGCAATGTTCCAATGCAAAATCGGCAAAGTACACAAAAATGTTACCACCCACTTGACTTTTTAGCCCTTATCCTGTATAATATCTGCTTGCAGGGTAATATGCCGATTTATCGGTAGATTCCCATCTCTTTGACATACATTCATTGTATATATATAACCAAAGAAAAGGAGTGACACACCCATGAAGAGAACATATCAGCCTAAGAAGCTGCACCGCAAGAAGGAACACGGCTTCCGTAAGCGTATGGCAACTGCCAACGGCCGCAAGGTTCTGGCTCGCCGCAGAGCAAAGGGCAGAGCAAGATTGACTTATTGATTTGAGTCAGAAACGCAAGCAAAAGGGTCACAATGCGGTTTGTGACCCTTTTTCGATAATATCCGCATGATTTTGCGGTGCCGGAGAGGATGCACTTGAGATATGCTGTTTACTGTGATGTTAAACCGTAATCAGGATTTTCAGCGGTTGTACCGAAGAGGCGCGTTCTGTTCTCTCGGCTCTGCGATACTGTATGCTATGCCCAATGACCGCGGTGAAAACCGTCTTGGGATCACTGCGGGAAAAAAGGTCGGCAACGCTGTAAAACGCAATCGTGCAAAGCGTATTGTGCGTGAGGCGTATCGCGCCGCGGAGCCACAGATGCCCATCGGGTTGGATATTGTCATTGTGGCACGTTCGGTTTTGCCTGAACAAAATGCCGCCGTTTTAATCGCCGCAATGAAAAAACGCGGCTTGCGCCATTTGCTCGGCGTAAGCGACGGCAGCATTGCTTGCCAGGTACAGCCAAAGCGTCGGAATAATCACAAGCCCGCCTCCACTGAAAAACAGGGAAATATGCAGAAAGCGCAGGCATAATATGCGTCGTGCGCTGCTGATGCTCATTCGCTTCTATCGCAAATGTGTTTCACCATTGCTACCTGCCTGTTGCAGATATCGCCCCACTTGTTCACAGTACGGCCTTACCGCCGTGGAACGCTTTGGCGCGATGCGCGGAGGTTGGCTTACCTTGTTGCGGATTCTGCGATGCAACCCGTTCTGTCGCGGAGGGTGGGATCCCGTACCGCTGCAATTTGATTTTTTCGGCAGACACCGTATCGCACAGCCCGACCCCTTGCTGACTTCCGCTGCGGGACGAGCCGGTGCTGCCGGCTTTCTTTTGATGCCTCGGCTTTCATACCGCGATGCACGATGTTTTCCTGCTGAAACGCACCGTGATAATCCATGAGCTTTGAACGGAGGATACACCCTTGTTTGATTTGATTGCCATTCCCTTTGGTTGGTTGATGCGCCTGATCTATCAGGTGGTAAACAGCTACGGTATCGCACTGATCCTGTTTACTATTATCATGAAGCTGTTAGCATTGCCCTCAAACTATAAAACACAGGTCAGTTCTGCACGTATTGCAATGCTAAGCCCCAAAATGGAGAAGCTGAAGAAATCCTTTGCCAATAATCCCCAGCGTATGCAGGAAGAACAGAATCGTCTGTATCAGGAGGAAGGCATTAATCCCAGCGCGGGTTGCCTTTCCAACTTGGTCATGATGATCGTGCTGATGGGTGTGTATCAGGTGGTCATGCGCCCGATTACCCATATCCTCAATATGAGCGAACAGGCATCCGAAGCGTTGAATCTGCTTTCTACCTGGCTGACAGAGAATAATATCTCTGAGAGATATCTCAATTCCAGACCAGAGCTGATTATTCTTAAGTATGCCAAAACAAACCCCGAAATCTTCGCTTCCATCAGCGATGGACAGTTCCTTTCCAAATTGCAGGGATTTGAAAACACCTTCCTCGGCTTTGACTTGGGCGCGCAGCCCTCGCTTTCACCCGCAGTATGGAACGGTACCGCGATTTTGTTGGCAATGATCCCGATTCTCTCTGGTGTGTTGCAGCTTGTGCTTACGATTATCACCCAGCGGCACAGTAAGAAGGCAAATCCTTCTATGCAAAGCATGGGTGCTATGAATATCATGCTGTATACCATGCCGCTCATGTCGGTTTGGATCGGTTTTGCCGTGCCTGCTGGCGTTGGCTTCTACTGGTTGATCAACTCGCTGCTGAGTTTGATCACTACGTTGGGTCTTTATGCGTATCTCAACCCGACACGCATGATCAAAATCAACGAAAAGGAAAAGCAGAAGCAGCTTGCCAAAGGGCCTAGCTGGACACAGCGCATGATGGAAGCATCTACACAATATGCCAATGAGCAAAATGGCGGAAACGGCACAAATGGCAACGGTAATCGCACCCGTTACGCTGACGGCGACGACGGGATGTCTCGTAAGGAGCGCGCTGAGTATGAGCGCAAGCTGATCGAAGCTGCCAGAAGAAGAGCCGCTGAAAAGTATGGCGAACAACTCACAGACGATGACGAAAATGACGAGTAATAACCGCGACAGCCAGCCATTGTAAAGAAATCCTTGCAGAGTGTGTGTCACTGTATCTCACACCGCTTTGCTTGAATATTTTTGGAAGGAGAAGGATTCTACGTTTTGATGCGATGGGAATCCCGAAAACCGCTATGATGGAAATTTTTACTGCGCAAACTCTGGAAGAAGCAAAACAAAAAGCTGCGGATGCTTTTTCCGCCCCAATTGACAAAATCCGCTTTACCGTGTTGGAGGAGCCGAAGCGTTTTCTGGGCATTTTTGGTAAGGCAAATGGTGCGTACAAGGTGCGTGCCGAGTACGAAACACAGACCGCCGCAGAAACTGCGCCTGCAGATGTTCCGCCTGCCGCAAATCTTGATATCAACGCAGACAATGCACCTGTCAGCGAGAAAATGCCACTGCCTGTCGATGAGAAAGAATCAGCACCTGCCGCTACGTCTTTCTCTGCGGAAAAGCCTGTGCCCGTAGATGCAGCCGACCGCATTGAGATTGCGTGCGCGTATCTGCGTAAAATATTGGCTGCTCTTGCTTCCGATGTGACCATCAATGGCGAATTGACTGCGCACGGTATCGAAATCACCATTGACGGTAACGATGCTGGTAAGCTCATTGGGCATCGCGGTGATACACTGGATGCATTGCAGTACCTGACCTCCATGGTTGCAAATCGTGGCTGCAAGGACTATGTTCGCGTTAGCCTGAATGCCTGCAATTATCGCGATAAACGCCGGAAGGCTTTGCAGGAGCTTGCGCTCCACCTTAGCCAAAATGCCCTGGAATGTGGACGGCCCATTTTGTTGGAACCGATGAATCCCTATGAGCGACGTATTATTCATTCTGCTGTTAGTGAGATTGAAGGCGTAAACTCCAGTTCTTCTGGCGAAGAGCCTAACCGTCGCGTAATCATTATGCCTGATTCAGCCGTAGGAAAAAATGAACGTCCGATTGATATGCGGCGAAGGGATGGTGACCATCGCCGGAATTCGGGCAGAGGCGGCAACCGCGGTACAAGACGAGGCGGAAGAAATGACCGTGGAGAACGTAGAAACCGCGGCGAACGCAGACCCACTGGCGAGGTACGAAGCCTTGATCTCTCTACCAGCTTTGAAAAAGATTATAAACGTCCTCGCCCAGAAGACAGCTTGCATTCTGGTATCTACGGAAAAATTGACTTTGATTGATGATCCGAAAACATTGTAGATGTGTTTATTCGGTATTATTTTGCATTTTTAGAAGCTCTTATCTGATACCCCTGCCCAAAATGGGTAGGGGTATTCACTCTGTTTGGTGGTATCTTTTTTGGAAATAGTCGGTAAATTCATTGCTCATATTGAAGTTTTCAACTGTGCCATTTGATGCGGTATACCGCATCGTACGGTAATTTATGGAGGAGTTATGCAGACAATAGCAGCAATATCCACACCAAATGCATCGGGTGGAATTGGCGTAATCCGTATCTCAGGCGATGCAGCAATTGCAATTGCGGATCGTGTTTTTGTATCTGCGCGTGGCAAAAAGGTCGCTGAAATGGATGGCTATACTTGTGCGTATGGTTTAGTCAGAGATATCCAAGGAAATCTGATTGATGATGTCGTGCTGACCGTTTTTCGTAATCCACATAGCTATACAGGTGAGGACGTTGTCGAAATTTCCTGCCACGGAGGCATTTTCATCTGTCGGAAAATCATGGCACTGCTTTTTGAATATGGTGCATACCCTGCCGCCGCTGGTGAATTTACAAAACGTGCTTTTCTCAATGGAAAGATGAGTTTATCACAGGCTGAAGCAGTGATGAATGTGATTCAGGCAGAAGGGGAAACTGCTTTGCGAGAAGCAAATCTTGCACGAAATGGGCATTTATCTACACAGATGCGTGCTTTCCGCGAGCGATTAACAGCGGTGATTTCTGCCATGACATATTGGATGGATGATCCAGAAGAAACCCCGCCAGAACTGGAATCTACTCGTTTGTCCGATGAGATCAATTGCTTATGCAACGAACTTCACGGACTTTCTCTGCGCTACGATCAAGGACGCGTCTTTCGTGAAGGTATCCGAACCGTGCTTGTTGGCGCGCCCAACGCAGGTAAATCATCCATGATGAATTGGCTTGCTGGAATGCAAAGGAGCATCGTTACAGATATCCCAGGCACCACTCGCGATGTGATCACTGAATCCGTTCGTGTTGGTGATTTTGTGCTGCTGCTTTCCGATACCGCGGGGCTGCGTCAAACGAACGACGTGATTGAAGCACTGGGCGTAGATGCCGCCTTTGAACAGGCAAGACAAGCAGACTTGGTTCTTCATATTGTGGATTCCACGACCACACCCTCAGCTGAAGAGCAGGAGTGGGTTGATGCATTGCAACATCCGCATATAATTAATATTTATAATAAATGTGATTTACAGAGCCAACCGTTATTTGATTTTCCGCCGAATGCAGTTTTTTGTTCGGCAAAATTGCATATAGGATATGACAATCTTGTTCAGTCTATTCAAAATTTGTTTGGAACAACCAGTTTTTCAAATACGCCTTCCTTGGTTTCTGAGCGACAAAAGCAATTGGTTGATCATGCAGCGGCTGTACTTTCGCAAGCTGGTAATGATCTTTTGCTGGATATGCCTCTTGATGTAATTTGTATGCAATTGGAGATTGCTGCGAACGTGCTGGCCGAGTTTGACGGTGAAATCGTGACAGATGATGTCATTGACGGAGTGTTTTCTAAATTCTGTGTCGGAAAATAAAATGTTCCACGTGGAACATTAGGGACGGTGATTACTATGAATCTACTTGGCGATTATGATGTTGCAGTCATAGGCGCAGGACACGCGGGTATCGAAGCGGCAATAGCCTCTGCTCGCAGAGGATGTAAAACCGCTTTGTTTACCATTTCTCTGGATCAAGTAGGCAATATGCCTTGTAATCCTTCCATTGGAGGCAGCGCGAAAGGGCATCTCGTGCGTGAAATAGACGCATTGGGTGGCGTTATGGCTGAGGCAGCGGATGCTTGTTGTATCCAAATGCGAATGTTAAATCTCAGCAAAGGTGCTTCAGTACATAGTCCCCGTGCGCAAGAAGACCGCAGGGAATATCATGCATATATGAAGCATAAGTGCGAAACAACAACGAATTTATCCCTCATTCAGGCTGAAATTGCAGATATCTTGATTGATGAGAACGGATGCGTTACAGGCGTGGTAAATTCTCTTGATGGACTTTTTAAATGCAAGGCAGCTGTAATTTGTGCAGGAACTTTTTTGAAAGGAAAAGTCTTCATTGGTCAACATTCGATGGAAAGCGGGCCTGATTCGTGTTTGCCTGCTCGTCGTTTGTCCGCATCACTGCAGGCGATTGGAATTACATTACGACGATTTAAAACTGGTACACCTTGCCGCGTCCATCGTCATAGTATCAATTTTAATAAGCTAATTCCTCAACACGGAGATGTTGAGCCTAAGCATTTCTCATTTTTTTCATCTACTACGCTTCGCAATGATGCTTTGTGTTATATTGCAAACACGAATAATAACACACACGCAATCATCCAAGAACATCTGGGGGAATCTCCACTGTATGCTGGCATGATAGAGGGGGTCGGCCCGCGATATTGCCCATCTATTGAAGATAAAGTAGTTCGATTTGCACAACGCGAGAAACATCAAATATTTGTTGAGCCAACTGGTATTAACACGGATGAAATGTATCTCCAAGGATTTAGTACATCTCTGCCAGAGTATGTACAGCAAATGATGCTGCGGTCTGTCACTGGATTTGAGAATATCGAAATAATGCGATCCGCCTATGCGATTGAATACGATTGCATAAATCCAAAATGCTTACTCGCAACACTTGCATTTCGTGATTTTCATGGGTTGTATGCCGCGGGTCAGTTTAACGGCACATCAGGCTATGAAGAAGCAGCTGCGCAAGGGCTCATTGCCGGAATAAATGCTTCCGCTTATGTTTTGGCAGAGGATCAGTTGATTCTAAGTCGCGAATCCTCCTATATTGGCACTTTAATCGACGACTTGATCAACAAAGGATGCGAAGATCCATATCGAATGATGACGGCGCGCAGTGAATATCGACTTTCCTTGCGGCACAGTAATGCTGACCGAAGATTAACACACATTGGTTATCAATATCGCTTGATATCAGAACAGCGATATAGAAAATTTTGCGATAAAATGGATCATATTGCTCAAGCAATCGAACAACTTCGCGCACTTTCAGTTGCACCAACGGAAGCGTGTAACGAATACTTGACAAGTGCAGGAACCACTCCAATATCAACAGGAATGAAAATGGACGCCTTGCTTCGTCGACCGCAGGTTTCATACAGATCATTTGCCAAAGCACTGAATCTTGATATAAATCTCACAGATGAGGAAGCAGAAGAAGTGAATCTTATTGTAAAATACCAACAATACATCGAACGGCAGAACGCACAAAACGCACATTTTGCACATCTTGAGCGGATCCAAATACCATTGCAAATCAATTATTCCTCAATTGCGGCATTGTCATCTGAGGCGCGAGAAAAGCTAAGTAAAATTCGCCCACAAAACCTGCGCCAAGCGGCATTAATATCGGGTGTTTCACCTGCTGATATTAACATACTAATTACATGGCTGAAAGTTGGTGATCACTATGTCTGATATTGCTTTTTCCGAAGCGCAAAAACTCTTTGCGGAATACCAAATCCCCCTCAGTTACAACCAATATCGACAGTTCTGCGTATATGCTAGACTTCTTTCAAACGAATCAACCATTCAAAATGTGACCAGAGTTCAACAAATTGATGAAATTTGGAGCAGACATTTTCTGGATTCTGCCTATCTTTTACGCTATTTGGACACCTCAAAGGAAGGCACACTACTGGATCTTGGCACGGGTGGAGGATTTCCAGGTATTCCACTTGCGATTATGTGTCCATCATTCGCCATCACCTTGCTCGATAGTGAGGAACGAAAGCTTGAATTTTGTCAGAAAGTGATAAAAGAACTGAGCATATCCACAAAATGCTTATATGGACGTGCCGAGGATCTTTCCCACAAGGCAGAATACCGCGAACAGTTTAATTATGTTGCATCTCGTGCCGTTGCAAACGGCTCTATGCTTTGTGAACTTGCTTTGCCTTTTCTCAAAGTAAACGGAACATTTTTTGCATTGAAAGGCAGTGGGTATGATTCCACCATTGAGCGGTTTTCTGAAGCGTCCGCTTCTTTACATGCAGATGAACCAGGTATCGATCCCTACGAGTTAGACGGCGTACAAAAATACCTGATTCGCATTCACAAGACGGAATCTACGCCGTTGAATTTTCCCCGTCGTTTTGCAAAAATGAAGCGATCTCCACTGTAAAAATGTTTCACGTGGAACAAAAAGGCACGATTCAAAACGAATCGTGCCTTTCATTTTTATCATTCTCGCAATCAGCCGCGTGGCTTGATTACATCACAGCCCATGAAGGGACGCAGCACATCAGGAACAACAATAGTGCCATCGGGCTGCTGATAGGTTTCAATAATCGCCGCAATCACGCGAGGCGTTGCCATGCCAGAGCCATTAAGCGTATATGCAATCTGTTTCTTTCCGTTTTCATCCTTATAACTGATCTTTGCGCGTCGTGCTTGATAATCACTAAAATGACCAACAGATGAAACTTCCAGCCAACGCTCTGCACCAGGTGCCCAAACCTCAATATCATAACAGCGACCATATTTATCGCCCATATCACCAGTGCAAAGGTCAAGAATTCTCCATTGCAGTTTCAAATCCTGAATAATACGAAGGCAATCCTTCAGCAAATCGTCCAATTCAGCACGACAATTCTGCGGCTCAACTACCTTTACCAACTCAACCTTGTGGAATTCATGAACACGCTGCAAGCCACGGGTATCTTTTCCAGCTGAACCAGCCTCACGGCGGAAGCACACCGTATAGCCACAACGATATTGAGGAAGTTGCCCTTGCTCAAAGGTAGTTTCAGCAAAAGCACCTGTCAGCGGAACTTCAGCAGTAGGAATCAGCCATAAATCGTCGCTTTGACACTTATACTGCTCCTCAGCAAACTTCGGCAGATGCCCAGTAAAGGTCAAAGTTTTGGAAGAAACCATGTGTGGCGGAATAATTTCCAGATACTTATCACTGTGCAAAGAAAGGGCATAAGTAACAAGCGCACGCAATAGTTTCGCACCTGCGCCCTTGTACATTGCAAACATCGAGCCAGAAACCTTACTTGCCAGCTCACCATCAAGAATGTCAAGATCAGCAGCTACTTCCCAGTGAGGGCGGAACTTCTCGACAGGTGATTTGTAGTAGTCCTCACACTCCCTACAAACCACATTATCGGAAGCATCCTTACCATCGGGAGCATCGACATCAGGCAAATTCGGAATATCAAGATGCAACTCACGGATTTTTGCATCAAGTTCCGCAAGTGCAGCTTCATCAGCAGCGATATCATCACGCAGCTGACGCTTCATCTCAACAGAAACAGACTGATCTTTTTTCCAGGTATTTCGCTTTGCACGCAAGTCGTCCAACGCCTGCTGCTTGCCCTTTTTCTGTGTTAGCAAAGCGGCAAGCTCATCGATTTTTGTAACATCGTAGCCCTTTCTTGCAAGTTGTTTTTTCAACATTTCAGGCTCGGAAAGCACAAGGTTCAAGTTGATCATTGTAAACAGCTCCTTTTAAATTAAAATTAATGTCAATAGTAAAATTACGCGTTTTCCAGTTGCTCAATTGCAGCAATCTTCACGCAAAGACAAAACAGTTCCATCGTTTGCTGCAAAGTATCAACGGAAGGGTAAGTAGGCGCAATGCGGATATTAGAATCATCTGGATCATTGCCATAGGGATACGTCGCGCCAGCGGGCGTCAGAGTAACACCTGCATCCTTGCAAAGCTGAACAATACGCTTCGCGCAGCCCTTGGGGGCTTGATAGGAGATAAAATATCCGCCCTCAGGAGCAGTCCAGCTGCCTAGCCCCAATGGTGCAAGTTCTTTTTCCAACATAGAGATGACCAAATCAAACTTAGGCTTAAGCAATGCAGCGTGCTTCTTCATATGTGCAATCACACCAGCTGCATCCCCAAAGAATCGCACGTGGCGCATCTGGTTGATTTTATCAAATCCGATGGTTTGAATGCCCATCTCCTTTGTAAACTGTGCAAGATTCGCTTTGCTCATATGAACAGCTGCGATTCCCGCGCCCGGAAAAGTAACCTTGGAGGTGGACACAAACTGGTAAACCATATCCTCACTGCCGTACTCCTTGCAAGCATCGGTAATGCGCAACGGCTGAACAGGATTATCTACAATATGGTGGATGCAATATGCGTTATCCCAGAAAATGCGGAAATCTCTGGCTGCGGGTTTGAGTGATGCAAAGCGGCGCACCACATCATCGCTATATACCACACCTGTAGGATTTGAATACACCGGCACACACCAAATGCCCTTTACGGTGGGATCCTTTTCCACGTACGAAGCAACAATGTCCATATCTGGGCCATCGGCGCGCATGGGAACAGGAATCAGCTGAAGATTGAAATAATCGGCAACGGAAAAATGGCGGTCGTATCCAGGTACAGGACACAAAAACTTCAGGTTTTCTTGCTTATGCCACGGCTCGCAGCCAGCGATGCCATGGGTGAATGCAATCTGTATGCAGTTGAACATCAGTTGCAGACTGGAGTTGCCCGCAACAAAAATCTCATCCGCAGGAACAGCGAGCAATTCAGCAAAGAGTTTTTTCGCCTCTGGAATACCGTTTAAAACGCCATAATTGCAGCAATCTTCGCCTGTTTCGGTAATCAGGGAATCATCAGCGGTGAGGGTATTCATCATAGGCATAGTCAGTGCAAGCTGTTCGGGAGAGGGGTTACCTCTTGCCATATTAAGCTGTAGCTTTTTCCCTTGCAGTGCCTCATATGCTGCACGTGTTTCCTTCAGCATTGCTGCAAGAGCCTCATGGGATTGAAGCTTCAGATCCATCGTGGGGTACCTTCTTTCTGTTGTGAAAAATGTCTAACAGGTTCTATCTGATGCGCTATCGCACAATCTAACAGTTTATTATAGCACGTTTTGCGTGAAAATGCAATGCTTTTTTGCGATTTAAACGGATTTTTCACGAATCCTACCTTGACAGTTGGCTTGAAATGATTTATAATTATAATGGTGTTTTGTTGGACAAAGACAGAACGAGCGGTATGCACCACAATGAACATTCTAACGGAAAGGAGATACGGCGGAACATCATGAAACAGAACAAGGAACAAACTGGTTTATGCGGTACGGTGGAGGAAGTGTTGTTTTTCAATGAGAGCAACGGATATGTGGTTGCCGATCTGGAAACAAAAGATCAACTGATTACTATTGTTGGCGAACTCGGTAAGCTGGAGCCAGGCGAAGAACTGGAGCTGACAGGTTCGTTTACCAATCATCCGCGATTTGGGCTGCAATTTCACGCAGAAAGCTGCGTGCGTACATTGCCTTCCACAGTGGTGAACATTGAACGCTACCTTGCAAGCGGCGTGATCTATGGCATTGGCAAGGCTCTTGCAAAACGGATTGTTGCAGAATTTGGAGAAATGACCTTGCAAGTCATGGAACATCACCCAGAAAAATTGAAGCGCATCAAGGGCATTTCTGCTGCAAAATGCGAAGAAATCGCAGCCGCAGCCAAAGAAAATTTCTGTTTACGCAGTCTTCTTGGAAGATTGGGTGTATACGATGTACCTGCCGCAGTTGCCATGCAAGCGTACCGCAGATGGGGTGTTTCTGCTTGGGAAACAATCGCATCCAATCCGTATTTGCTTTGTGGTGTGGGGATGAACCTGGATTTTCACATTGCAGAACGTATCGCGCGGGATATGGAAATTCCCACAAACGATTACCGTCGTCTGAAAACAGGGTTTTGTTTCCTGCTCATGCAATATGCGAACGAAGGCAACACCTGTATGCCCTATGAGCAATTCTGCGCCATGGCACAGGAGCATCTTGCTGTAAAGGCAGAGGATATTGAAAAGAATTACCACTTGTGTAAAGAAGACGAAATTCTAGTGGAATACAAACGCACAGATGGTGTATATGTATATTTAGCGGATTATTTTCATGCAGAGGATTTTATTGCTACTCGTATTGCAGCAATGCTTCGTTTTTCGCCGCCCGATGATTTTGACTGTGCCAAAGCCATCGCGCAGGAAGAACAGGATACTGGAATGTGTTATGCCGAAATGCAGAAAAAAGCCATTGCCTGCGCATTTTCCCGTGGCATTATGGTGCTGACAGGTGGCCCTGGTACGGGTAAAACCACCACCCTCAATGGTGTGATTGATCTGTGCGTGAAGGCAGGCAGTACCGTGCTGCTGGCGGCTCCTACAGGGCGTGCTGCAAAGCGTATGACGGAATTAACAGGCAGAGAAGCAAAAACCATCCACCGGCTGCTGGGCACCGATTACGATGATGCAGGGCAACTGGTGTTCAAACATCATGAAAAAAACACACTCAAAGGTGATGTACTGATCGTTGATGAGGTTTCTATGGTCGATGTGTTGCTGTTTGAAAGCTTGCTGCGAGCGGTGAGACTTTCTTGCAGGGTAATACTGGTGGGCGATGAAGATCAGCTTCCTTCTGTGGGAGCAGGCAATCTACTGTATACATTGGTACACAGCGGCTGCTTGCCCACGGTACGACTAACGGAAATCTTTCGTCAAGCACAGGAAAGCTGTATCGTTCGCAGTGCCCACCGCATTGTAGAGGGCAAAATGCCTGATCTGCATGAAAAGCACAGCGACTTTTTCTTTTTTGACCGTCGCAATGCGACAGAAGCATCTCAATTTCTCATGGATTTATACTGCAATCGTCTGCCCAAAGCGTACGGATTTCACCCACAAACGGATATTCAGGTCATTACTCCAACCAGAAAAGGCCTGCTAGGCACTGTAGAGCTGAATAAAGTCCTGCAAGAAGCTGTGAATCCGCCAAGCTACGGCAAGGCGGTGCTGCAAAACTTGCTGTATACATTCCGTCAGGGTGATAAGGTCATGCAGACGCAAAATCAGTATGAGATGGAATGGACGAAAAACGGTGAGCGCGGTGCAGGTATCTTTAATGGAGATATGGGCACTGTACAGTTCGTGGATAAAATATCCCGTACCATGCAGGTGGATTTTGACGGTAGAATTGTGAACTATACCGCAGAGCAGTTGGATCAGTTGGAGCTTGCCTATGCTGTAACTGTGCATAAGAGTCAAGGCAGCGAATTCGAAGCGGTGATTCTGGTGCTGCCAGATGGTCGCGACCGCTTGAGTTATCGCAATTTGCTGTATACCGCTGTAACCCGCGCAAAGCGTTTGCTGATTTTGATCGGCTCACCCCGTAAGGTATCGGAAATGGTACAGAATTACCAAAGAACCTTACGGCATTCCTGTTTGTTGGATATGCTGCAAAATCAGTGCCCTATCATAGAAGCGGTTGATATGCAAACAACCGAGGAACAATCATATGAAAATGCATGATATTGGGGCATATGTGCTGGATGTCTGCTTCCCGAATGTTTGCGATTGCTGCGGAAATTTCATGGCAGCAAACGCCGATATCTGCCCACAATGCAAAGAAAAGCTGAATACGCTCCGCACCGATTATAAGGCATGGCTTGCCGATTATAACGGCACAAAGCCATTGCCGTGGCGGCATTTGATTACAGTATATGCCTATGAAAGTGTGGCAAGATCAGGTGTACTGCAACTAAAACAGGGCAGCCATAATTTCGGAAAACATCTCGCTAAAGAGCTTGCAGCGCTTGCAAGGGCGCAGTTGCCTGTTCACGCTATTGATCTCGTAACATGGGTACCGCTTTCAGCGGTGCGCAGGCGCGAATGCTACTATGGGCACAGTGAGTATCTTGCACGCCAGTTGGCAAAGCAGCTTGCACTGCCCGTAAAGGGCGGTTTTTTGGCAGAAGAGCATACCACGCAACGGCAGCATCAACAAACGGCAGAGCAACGCGCAGCATTTGTAGATCGTTTTTATGCCACCAAAACACGTTGCGATGGTAAAACAATTCTGTTGTGCGATGATATTCTGACTACAGGCAGCACACTGAAACGCTGCACGGAATTATTACTGCAAAACGGTGCAAAAACAGTGTATGCAGCTGTGCCGCTTTGCACAGATAAATACAGAGAACGCAATCCAAAAGCATCGGATACAGATAGAACATAAGGGAGAACTTTCATTATGGATATCGGAATTGATCTTGGCACATCAAATATTATTATTACCACAGATAAAAAAGGCATTATTATCAATGAGCCAACCGTGATCGCCTACAATAAACGCACTGAACGCGTTGTGGCGGTTGGCACTGAAGCATATCGCATGGAAGGCAGGGCACCAGAACACATTGCCGTGGTACACCCACTGCAAGATGGCGTAATTTCGGATGACATTCTCACACAAGCACTGATTCGCGAATTTATTTCGGTGGCGGCAGGCCCTGTAATCATCAAACCCCATGTGGTGGTCTGTGTACCATCACTGATCACAGAAGTGGAAAAACGTGCGATTTTAGACGCTGCAAGCGGTACTGGTTCGCGTAAGGTGCAGCTGATTCGCAAACCCCTTGCCGCTTTGCTTGGCGCGGATATCCGCATAAATCGTCCAGAAGGGCGCATGGTGGTAGATATCGGCGGCGGCACTACAGATGTTGCAGTGGTTTCGATGAACGGTATTGTGGCAGCGCGTTCTATCAAAATTGCAGGAGATTGCATGGATCGTTCAGTGATGCGCTATGTGCAGAATAAAAATCAACTGCTGCTTGGCAAAAAATCAGCCGAGGAGTTAAAAATCGAGCTGTGCAATTTGTATGATCCAGCTGATGATATCTGCTGCACCGTAAAGGGCAGAAGCTTAAGCCGTGGTCTGCCTGATCAGTGTGATCTTAGCCAGACGGAGCTGTTTGAAGCGCTGGAAGACGATATTGTTGCCATTACCGATACCATTCGTAGAGTACTAGAGGAGACTCCCCCTGAACTGGTGGGTGATATTTACCACAACGGCATTCTGTTTACGGGTGGCGGTGCCTGTCTGGGTGGTCTAGAGCAGTATTTTCGCCGCACATTGGGTGTTCCATGCCGCATCGCAAAAGATCCTCTTACCTGCGTAGCAAGAGGTACGGCAAAAGCATTTCATTACAAAGCAGTGCTGCTGGACGGCTTTGAGCGTCCCGAAAGCAATGTATTACCAACGGAATCCTGAAAGGAGGGGCACACATGGCAAAGGTTTTTTGGAACGGCGGTACACTGCTTGGACCTGTGCCTCCTGCGCTAGTGACTTGTGGTACAATGGAACAGCCCAACGCCATCACCGTTGCATGGACAGGGATTGTATGTACTCATCCGGCCATGACATATATTTCCCTGCGCCCCAGCCGCTATTCCTATGGCATAATTGAAAAAAGCCGCGAATTTGTTATTAATTTGACAACAGCATCCATTTGTAAACAGGTGGATTTTTGTGGCGTGAAAAGCGGCAGAGATGTAGATAAATTCAAGGCATGTGGCTTGCATATTGCCCCTATGGAGGGTGTTTCTGCTCCCTTGCTGGAGGAAGCCCCACTCAGTCTTGCCTGTGTGGTGAAACAAAAAATACCGCTTGGCACACACGATATGTTCCTTGCGGAAATCGTGCGTGTAGCGGTAGAGGAAAGGTATATTGATAGCAAGGGTAAGTTAAATTTGCAGCAGAGTGGGCTTGCTGCTTATGCCCATGGCGAGTATTTTGCACTGGGCAGAAAACTGGGCAGCTTTGGATTTTCTGTCAAGAAAAAAACGCACCCGAAGTCAAAGAACATCAAAGGTGGGCAGTAATTGCCCGTGAGAGCGTAAGCAATGTTTGCATATTCAGCTGTTCAAAACGAACATTTTCCGCAAGATTGCACTCTGCGAAAACATCGGCAAGGATAGCTTTTGGGCATCCAAGCCCAGATGAAAGAGCATTCATAGCGGTTTTTCTGCGCTGTGCAAAACCTGCCTTGACCATTTTCAGCAAAGGCGCAGATTCCTCGGCACTGCAAAGCGGTACACTGTGGGGCGTGATGCGAATCACGGCAGAATCTACATTAGGGGATGGATAAAAGCTTTCTCTGGGTACATCCATCAGATATTCTGCCCTACCTCTTAGCTGCACAGCAACGGTCACGGCACCTGCCGCCCGCGTGCCAACCTCTGCACAGATACGCTCCGCCGCTTCTTTCTGCACCATAACGGTCATAGAAGCAAATTGCACATCAGATTCCAACAGGTACATGAGAATCGGTGATGTGATGTAGTACGGCAGGTTTGAACAAAACGCCACAGGCATATCGCCGAACTGCTCGGCAAACAATTGCTTTAAGTCAAGTTTTAACACATCCCCCCACACGATACTTGCATTGGGGAGATCTTGCAAAGTTTCTGCCAGTACTGGTTCCAGACGGCGGTCAATTTCCACCGATACCACACGTTTTGCCTGCAAAGCAAGCTGCTGTGTAAGTACCCCAAAGCCTGGCCCAACTTCCAGTGCAGCATGGTCAGAATCGGGAATGCCGTACTCGGCGATAGCAGGGCAAACAGCAGGATCGATGAGGAAATTCTGCCCCAGCCCTTTGGAAAACGAAAATTGATGACGATTCGCCAGTGCGCGAATGGTTTGCATATCAGTCAGATTCAGCATAAAAGACTCCTGATAAATAATACTTGCAAATTGCGGGGTTATCTGCTATACTGTAACAAAGCAATGTTACCATTGTGATGAATAAGGAGGACGCGAAATGAAACGCAGAGATAAGACCAATTACTATCTGGATATTGCCGAAATGGTGCTGGAACGCAGCACTTGTCTGCGCCGTAAATTCGGCGCGATCATTGTAAAGAACGATGAGATTATTTCCACGGGCTATGTGGGTGCGCCCCGCGGCAGAAAAAATTGCTGTGATATTGAATATTGCCGCCGTGAAAAAATGGGTGTTCCCAAGGGTGAGCGTTATGAGCTTTGCCGCAGTGTTCACGCAGAAGCCAATGCCATTATCAGTGCAAGCCGCGCCGATCTGATTGGGGCAACGCTGTATCTTGCCTGTCACAATGCCAAAACCAATCAACTGGACGGCAATGTTGAACCCTGCTCAATGTGCAAGCGTCTTATTATCAACGCGGGCATTGAGATGGTTGTGATTCGCCAGACAAAGGATACCTATCGTCATATCTGCGTTGCAGACTGGATCGACTGTGATGATTCGTTGACGGAAGCTGTTGGCGGCTATTGATGCTGCACAAAGCCAGCGGCAGGATATTTTCAAGAAGATTCCATTGTATAATACAACAAGAGGAAAGCGGTCGTGTTCGCTTTCCCCTTGAAACTGCACGGCTCGCCGCAGGCAAACCCGCCCGAAAGCAAACCAGGGCACAGGATATCACATCCTGTGCCTTTTGCGTTGTGAAAGATCACCGGTTGGCATCCCAGTTCTTGCGCTCCTGCTGAATTTGTGTCAGCATTGCAGAAATCTGCGCTTCGGTATTGGAAAGCGATTGCAATACATAAGCAGCGGTAGCCTCTTTGGTTTCATCGCACTTGGTTTTGGTTTTTGCAAGCAGCTCATGTGCCTTGCGCTTTGTTTCCTCAAGAATCGCGCTTTCGGCAACCATACTCTTTGCGCGTGCTTCAGCGGCACGTACGATCTCTTCAGCCTCCTGACGTGCCTCATTGAGGTAGCGGTCACGGTCATATACCACCAACTTGGCGTGCTTAATCTCCTCCGGCAACTTCAGGCGGATATCGCCGACCAACTCACGCAGGCGGTCGCCGTCGATCACGACCTTGTGGGCAGCCAGTGGAAATGCTCTGGAATTCTCAAGCATTTCGTCAATTTCTTCTAAGATCTCATCTACATTCATGGGAATACTTCCTTTCTGTTATTTGTGAGGATTGGCGTATTTTCCGCTGAGTCGCTCTGCGATCATCGGAAGAATCTCAAGTGGTACAAAGCTGGAAATATCGCCGCCAAGCGATGCAATTTGCTTGACCACGCTGGAACTGAGGTACATATTCTCGGCAGCAGTGGTCAGAAAGACCGTTTCTGCCATGGGATATAGTTTTTTATTCGCCAGTGCCATTTGGAACTCATATTCAAAGTCGCTGACAGCGCGTAGACCTTTTACAATGGCGGTTGCGCCTACTCTGCACACATAATCGGCAAGCAACTCGTGGTCGAGAATATCAATGATGACATTATCGTACGCCTTCGTCACAGATTCGATCATCAGCAGACGCTCAGTGAGAGTAAAAGAGGGGCTTTTTTCCAGATTGGTGGAAACCAGCACGATGACACGATCAAAAAGCTTGCTTGCTCTGCCGATAATATCCAGATGTCCCAGTGTGACAGGATCAAAGCTGCCAGGGCAGACGGCGATCCTTCTTTTAATTTCGTACATGAGCGGCACTCCTTACATAGTGTGGTAATTGATTCACTTTTTCATTCAGCTTGTTCCGCTTGGTTCACTCTGAGAGATCAGATTCGCTCTCACCGCGATAGATAGACACAGATATTCTACCATACTTCTTGTGCTTTTTCAAGAGGTATTCGCCGATTTTTTCAGGCAATTGCAATTCCGGCTCATGCTCACATATTATCACGCCGTTTTTCTGCATATGGGGCAACAGCAACGGCAAAATTTCGGGCAGGATGCCCTGATGGTAGGGGGGATCCAGGAATGCGATATCAAAGGACGCACGGCAGCGCAGCAGATAGCTTGCGGCATCGGTACAAAGCAGTTGTGCCTGTGTCTGAAAACCACAAGCGATAATATTCTGCTCAATGATTTTGAAGGACTTACGGTTGGACTCGACCAAAGTAGCCTTTGCAGCCCCTCTGCTGAGGGCTTCAATGGCGATTTGACCACTGCCTGCGAACAGATCCAATACACTGGCGCAGGGAATATCGAACTGCACTGCTGAACAAATCGCTTCTTTGACAAGATCAGTGGTAGGGCGGGTATCAAATCCCTCGGGGGCAAGCAGCTTTCTGCCGCGTGCCGAACCAGTTATGACGCGCATGAGGTCACGCTCCTTATGATTGATGGCTTAGTTTGCAATCTTGTTATTTTTCGGTATCAAACTGTACAATAAATGCTTCCATAGTGCCGCAGTAGGCGTTCAGATCAATAAACTGTTCGTCGCCCTCATAGCCTTCCAGCAAACCTCGCGGGTTATACTGCCAAAAGCACCATTTTGGCTCAAGTTTAGAAGAGGGCGGTGTAAACACGCTTCTGATCCACAGGATATAATCCATATCAGTGTCTTTCAGGTAGTCCTCATAGCACTGATTGGTGGTATAGATGATGGGTGTTTTGCCATAATGCTCGGTCAGGGCATCCAGCATGATCTGTAAATTCTCCCGAACAGTCTCGGTGGAGGGCAAATCTTCTGAACGATAATATTCCAAATCAATCACAGGCGGCAGTGCGTCAGTTGTGACAGGCACGGTCTGTATAAAGTTTTCAGCCTGCGTATAGCCGCCGCTATCAAAGCTAAAGAAATGGTACGCACCAGTATATAATCCTGCATTGCGTGAAGCCTCCCAGTTATCAGCAAAGCATTCATCTACTGTGCCAGAGCCTTCAGTTGCCTTGATAAACGCAAAAGTGATATCTTGGTTTGCGATGACTTCCCAATCAATTTTGCCCTGATAATGTGAAACATCCACACCACGCACGGGATAGCGTTTTTTCGATGGCATATTGAACCATAATCTACCAGAGAGAACCAGCATTACCAATATGGCACATACCAGTAGAAGGCAGCACCATGCTAATATATTGCGCCGCATTTTGCGTGAAGCCTGCTTCATTGAGCGATATCTCCCATAATGATACCCCTACCGTTGGTAGCGAAGTACACTCTGCCATAAACGGATGCGTCACCAGTGATAGAGGGTGTTAGATTACCGAATGCATCGTCCTCAGTGGTTAACTTCATCCAATTCTTGCCGTGGTCAGCGGTTGCATAGATGCCGCCACCATTTTCTTGAATATCGCCCATGACATATAACATCATGGGGTCACCTTCTTTCGCCGCAGCACCCACGCCGATGGCATTCACGGAAAGATGCTCCAAATAGGTAACCGTTGCGCCGTAGTCCTCGGAGTAGCCCAGTAGTGTACCAGAACGAATCCACAGGAAGCCTTCTTTTTCCGCAGAGGGTACAATTTCGCAATTCTCAGAAACAGTCAAACCAGTTTCCACAAAGTTGCCGCAACCATCTCTGGAAATATACAGCTTGCCGCCGCAAACGCCGTAGAAAATATTCGGGTCAAGCTTATCCGCATATACGGTAGCACCCATACCCATTCCCTGGCTAATATACCATGATGCACCGAAATCCTTGGTAAAGTACACTGCGGATTTGATATTGCCGGCAATCCAGCACATGGTGGTACCATCGCAAGAGAGAGCAACCTTACCTCCCGTGGTAGCTTCAGGCATTCCTGGACACGTATTCCAAGTAGTACCGCCATCGATAGTATAGCGCAGGGGTTCTTTGCGATCATCGTTGGTATATGCTGCAATGTTGCCGTTATTCCATGCAACGGCAAGATCTTCCGCTGTACCCACTTTCATAAAGTGATTATCATCGGGACGCACATTCACGTCAACATGAGAAAAGCCCGTCAGATCTCCCATAATGGAATACAACTGCGGAGAACCATTCTGTACAGGTGTGGATACAACTTTGAAAATGGCAGTTTCTTCCAGACCGTGGGCATCAAATTTGACGGTAACGGGTATACCGCTGCCCAATGCCGTAAGGTTAGTAGTTGAATACAAAGTTGCACCTGTACCCCAACTGACGATATTGCTGTCAAAGGGATCAATTTCCACGTCTGCCATCCACCAGCCGGTTTGTGCTTGTTCTCTGCCCCAGTTGAGCCACTGCGCCTCGCTGACATCCATCACATAGTTATCAACGGTATTATCAAAAAGGGGAATCCATGTTTTGCCGCCATCGGTGGATCGATAGAGATTCTCGCCTTTTTTCGACCAAAAGCCCAATGTGCCGCACACAATGGTGTTCGGGTCGGAACCATCCACCGAAATACCAGAAAATCCACCATATCTGCCATCGTTGCACTGGGGTGTGATATCCTCAAATATGTTATCATTGATGTTGTAACGGCATACCATACCGTTCTGGGTGGCTGCATTTGGACCACAGCTATCGCCATAACAGAGATAGAGATAGCCATTTTCAGAAAACTCAGCCTGCATGGGGTACATACCCGCCGTATTGGAAGGCAGTGCCTCCCAATTTGCGCCACCATCCTTGGAGCGATAAATGCAATCGCCTTCTTTGCGCGCAATGCCCACATAGACATCGCCACTGGTTGGCTCAAACTCCACCCACATAATACCAATCTGGTTTTTCTCCTGGAAATAATTGCTTTCGACAGGGAATGATGTGACTTTTTCCCATGTTTTGCCGTAATCGTTACTTACATACAAACCATCATTGCGGCTGCCGTAATAAATTTGCTTGTTGTTTTTCGGATTAACCATCATACGTTCGCCTGCGCCGCGACCTGACATATTACCGCCCATAAAGAACGGCATATCAACCTGTGTCCATGTTTCGCCGTAATCTTCAGAAGCAATAATTGCGCCATTGCTGGAAGAATACGTACCACAGGCAACATATACACGATTTGGCTCTACGGGGTCAGTAGCGATGCTTTCAATGCCAATGAGATTCCAATCATCTCCGTTGACACCACCGAAGTGATCGGTAATGGGCACCCATTGGGTATCGCGGCTGCTCCAGCGATATGCACCTCCGATATCGGTTCTGGCATAGCGCAAGCCCTTCTCGGTATCACTATAAACAATGCCTGTGATATATCCGCCACCGCCAATGGCAACATTGCCCCAGTTACAAGCGGTTTCTTCCACACCGCCGCCCATGCAGGCAGTCAGGCTGCTAAACATGGTTACGCCAAGCAGCACTGCCCCCATACGCTTATAATTGATTTTTCTCATTTGGTAATCCTCTTTCTATTGTACTCTCTGCAAATATACTTGTACGCTGCGCATATCTCCCCAGAGATTGGGGATCAGTATACCGCATTGGTTGAGTACGGCACCAAGTACGGTTTGCTGCTGTCCGTTCAGTTCAAATTGATATTGTGCATCGGGCTGCAAGCCTGCCAGCTCGATTCTTCTGGAGTGCAGATTTGCCTCTGCGGTGATCTGTACAAAGGTGAACAACGCTTCGCTGCCGTCCTCTGCAACATAGATCCATGCGTCCCAGCCATCGTGCATTTGCGCAGCACAGGCAGAACAACCAAAGGGATTTCCCAAACGATATTGCAAGCCATTGCGCACCAGATGACTGTAACGGTGGTATCGTTCAATCTGCTCAGGAATGAAGGATTTTTCCTCATCGGAAAGCTTTGTCACATCCAGCTCATACCCGAAGGTACCATTCATGGCAACATTTGCGCGGGTATCAAAGGGAGTATTTCTGCCTGTAGCATGATTGGGACATACGCTGACATGGGCACCCATTGCCGAGGGCGGCATAAACAGCGAAGCACCATATTGAATGCGCAGACGTTCTCTTGCATCGGTATCATCGGAAGACCAAATCTGGGGACTGTAATACAGCATACCTGCATCGAATCTTGCCCCGCCGCCACTGCAATTCTCAAGCAACAGATCAGGATACTCAGTAACCAAACGCTCCATGAGGTCATATACGCCCAATACATAGCGGTGCCAGAGTTCCTTTTGGCGGGTTGCGGGCAGTACCGCAGAACCAAGTTCGGTAAGCTGACGGTTCATATCCCATTTGATGTAGGAAATGGGGTGATTGTCCAAGATACACTTCATTTGCTTCCAGATCGCATCACGCACGTCCTCGCGACTCATATCCAGTACATATTGCGCACGACAGAGAGTCATTGGACGATTCGGAATCTGAATTGCCCAATCGGGGTGGGCACGGTACAGGTCACTATCGGGGGAAACCATTTCAGGCTCAAACCACAAACCAAACCGCATACCCAAAGCCGTGATGGTGTCCGTCAATGGCTTCAGACCGCCAGGCAGTTTGCGCTCATCGGGCTTCCAATCACCAAGGCTGCAATTGTCACTGTCGCGGTGCCCGAACCAGCCATCATCGAGTACAAACAATTCAATGCCAAGCGCGGCGGCTTCTTTTGCAATGCATCGCAGCTTTTCAAGATTAAAATCGAAATAGGTAGCTTCCCAGTTGTTAATGAGTACGGGGCGGTTCTGGTCTTTCCACACACTGCGGATCAAGTGGCGGTGGAACAGCTTGTGATAGCATCGGGACATTCCACCAAGCCCTTCAGTGCTGAATACCAATACTGCTTCTGGCGCCTGAAACTCTTCAGCTGGATTCAGCTGCCACGCAAAATCATCGGGATTGATACCAATCTGCGCACGGGTCATACCGTGCTGTGTCAGTTCTGCCTGTGCAAAAAAGTTGCCTGAATAAATCATCGTGAAGCCGTATGCATCGCCTTGCTGCTCGGTAGTATGCGGAGAGAGCAGCGCAAAGAACGGGCTGTACTGATGGGAAGATTCTCCGCGCAAACTGTCGATTCTCTGCTTGCCATGGCGAATGGGCAGACGATTGACCTGCCGTTCTCTTGCCCAGGAGCCATACAGTGTAAGCATATCGAGCTGTTCGTTGTCCATATCCACAGAGCAGGAAAGCACGCGGGTCAGCTTGCAAGGCTCTGTGCCATTGTTGCGCACTTTCACGCTGCGGATAATGGCATCAGAATCGGCAAAAACGGTGTAGCTGAGCAGCACTGTCAGCCCAGTTGGCTTGTCTACCATAGTGATTTCAAGTGTTTCCACAGGGGTGTTGATTTCGGAGAAGGTGTGAGGCAGACCTTGTAAAACGGGTTTTCCGCTGTAAATACGGTGGCTGAGGTAGGTTGGATCACAGGTACGGAAGCCGCCCATATCCTCAATGCCGAAGGCAGCCTCGCGGTAATCGCCCGTGCCGCCACAGGGATACTCAAAGGGTACTGTATCAAAGAAGCAAGCGCGGTCGCGCTCGTTTTGGGAAGGCGTAAAAGGATTCTCCTGCAATCGCAGAAGATAGGTCAAATCAGTAAAGGGCAGCTTTTTGCCCCAATAGGCGTGCAGTAAATACGCGTCATCCGCGATGCACAAGGCATAAGTCGTATTCAGCGTATTCAACTGAAACTGCTTTGCGTTTTCCAGATATTGTATCATCATAATAGAATGCCATCCTTCTATTTTTTCATCGCTTGTAAAGCATACAGACATGACAATTATATCGTAAAACGCGCGAATCGTCAAGAGCTTTCGCTGATTTTTCACACGAATCGGCTATTCTCATACCGAAGTTTGACGAATGCTTGCACTTTTGGCAGAAATGTAGTATAATGATAACATAGCACTGCGTTGGTGGTGCTGCTATATTATAGGCGATACTATTTTTTTCTGCGGGAGGGGTCACGATAACATGACTGAACAGGAACTGCTTGCCAAAAAAGAGGAATTTATTCGCATTTATCAGGAGAATATTTTTCGTAAGGGTGCGGATAAACTATTGGATTACCTTTGCTCAGAAGAGAGCGATTTTTTCACCGCGCCTGCCAGCACGCGTTATCATGGAGCATATGCGGGCGGTCTGGTAGAGCATTCTCTGAATGTTTATGCCTGTTTAAAGGATTATCTTTCCCGTCCGCGGGTACAATCTGTATACGGAATGCAGTTTTCGGAAGAAAGTATTGCCATTGCCGCACTGCTGCACGATATCTGCAAGATGAATTTTTACACTGTTGATTATCGCAACGCCAAAAATGCGGCTGGTCAATGGGAGAAAGTCCCCTATTACAAAATCGACGACCGGTTTCCTTATGGGCATGGCGAAAAATCAGTGTATATGATCCAGTTTTTCATGCATCTACGTAAGGAAGAGGCATTTGCCATACGTTGGCATATGGGTTTTTCCGGCCCTGAGGATGCCAATACTGTTGGAAAAGCACTGGAACAGTTTCCTCTTGCCTTTGCACTTTGTACCGCCGATATGGAAGCAAGCTATTTTCTGGAGGGCGAAGCTGCTGTGGCGAAAAAAGCAACCGCTGATCTTGGCGACAACAATTGATGCATTCAGGAAAGGATTTTACCATGAGTTGGATCGAAAACGCTGTATTCTACCATATTTATCCATTGGGGCTATGTGGTGCCCCGCATGAGAATCAAGGCGGAGAACCTGTTTCTCGTATCAACTGCATTCATGAATGGATTCCCCATCTAAAAAGGCTGCATATCAATGCAGTTTATTTCAGTCCACTGTGGGAATCGGGTACGCATGGCTACGATACCACTGATTACACTACGCTTGACCGCCGTCTGGGGACGAATGAAGATCTGGAACAGCTTTGTAAGGCATTGCACGAAAACGATATTCGTGTGGTACTGGATGGCGTATTCAATCATGTAGGCAGGGGATTTTTTGCCTTTCAGGATATGCTTGCAAATCGCGAATGTTCGCAATATCGTGACTGGTTCTGCAATGTAAATTTTGGCGGCTCCAATCGTTTTGGTGATCCGTTCTGGTATGAATCATGGCATGGTTGCGAGGAATTGGTCAAGCTGAATTTACGAAATGAAGCCGTTGCAAGTTATCTGGAACATGCTATTCTGGAGTGGATTGACCGTTACGATATTGATGGTATCCGCTTTGATGCTGCTGATTGTATCGATTTTGATTTCTTCCGTCGCATCCGCCATACGATAAAAAGCCGTAAGCCCGATTGCTGGCTTATGGGTGAATTGATTCACGGCGATTACAGTCGCTGGGTCAATGGCGATATGCTGGATTCTTCTACCAATTATGAATGCTGGAAAGGGATCTGGTCGAGCCTAAACGATAAAAACTACTTTGAGATCGACTATGGCATTAACCGTCAGTCGGGCAGCTACGGTATCTACAAACACGCATTGCTATATAATTTTGTGGATAATCATGATGTTGCAAGGCTTGCTTCGCAGCTGAAAGATCAGCGGCACTTGCCCCTTGCCTATGCATTGCTGTATGCAATGCCAGGAGTACCCTCATTGTATTATGGCAGCGAGTTTGCACTGCAAGCCGAAAAACGCAAGGATACTGACTGGAACTTGCGCCCTGCACTGGATATTCATGAGCTGACTGCAAGACCCTGTGCGCTGTTTGATTATCTTTGCAGGCTGGGCGAGTTATATGCGACAATTCCTGCACTGCATAACGGCGCATACACCACAGTGCAGGTGCGCAATAAGCAGTTGGTGTTCCGTCGTGGGGAAGGCGATGCAGCACTTTACTGTATATTGAATCTGGATGAAGCTGCCGAAGTGCTGCCACTACCCATCAGCGGTGACGGTTGGGTAGAGTGCATCACTGATACTCCTGTAGCTGCAGCAGGACAATATACCGCTGCACCATTTTCTGCCGCGTGGATCATCAAACGATGAAGAAAACGTCGAATCAATCATTGCGCAACAGCAAATAGAAAAAGTCCCTTCGATGTTGCAAATCGAAGGGACTTTGTGTTTATTCTTTTGCAGAGGATGCATCCAAACGCTCCACACCTTGCAGCTTTCGTGTAAGCTGACGTGTGCGCACGCCCACCAGATCATCGAGATTCTTTTCAGCGCGACGGATCTGCTCCTGTGTTTTTTCCAGTGCAGATGCAAATGTTTCAAATTCTGCTTTCACCTCTCCTAAAATCTGCCATACCTGATTGCTATGCTGCCGAATCGCTAATGTGCGGAATCCCATTTGCAGCGCATTGAGCGTAGCAGCCATAGTAGATGGCCCTGCAACACTGACATGATACTGTCGCTGCAACTGTTCTGGCAGACCACTGTTGACAACCTCTGCATACAAGCCCTCAAAAGGCAGAAACAGTACAGCAAATTGTGTGGTGTACGGTGGTTGAATATACTTTTCGCTGATATCCTTTGCGCACTTTTTTATTACGCGTTCCAGATTCTTTTTTGCATCTTGCAGTTTTGCTTTATCACCTGAATCGTAAGCATTTTGCAATTCTGCGTAAGTATCACCCGGGAATTTGGAATCAATCGGCAGGTACACAGGCTTTCCGTCTTCATCGCCAGGCAGACGGACTGCAAACTCCACATGATCGCGACTGCCAGGTATCGTGGCGATTTCACACTCATATTGTTCAGGGGCAAGAATCTCGCGCAGAATGGAGCCAAGCTGCAATTCGCCAAGGATACCTCTTGCTTTCACATTGGACAGCACCTTTTTCAGACCGCCCACATCCCCTGCAATTGTTTGCATTTCGCCCAAACCTTTATACACCTGTTCCAAACGCTCACTAACCAAACGAAAGGATTCATTCATGCGGCTGGTAAGCGTTTCTTGTAGCTGTTCATTGACCGTTTTGTTGATGTTGTCCAGACGGCGATTGTTTTCACTTTGCAGCTGTTCCATGCTCCCCTGCATCGTTTTTCGCAAAGATTCCATACGAGCATCGTTGCTGTTTTGTAACGTGCGAAATCGTTCTTCCAGTTGCTGCATCTGCCCTTGAATGGCAGTATGCGTCAATTTTTGCTGCTCTGCAAGGCTATGCTCCAATGCCGTAATGCGGTCACACATACGGTCACTGATGGCAGTAAGCTGCTGTTGCCGCAGCTGCGCTTCATGTTGTTTTTGCGTTTCATCACCTGTCTGTCGCTTGCTGCCCTGCAACAGAATCAGAACGCTGCAAATCATTGAGATTACGGCGCAAATCAGTATTGCAATTTCCATTGTATTCACTATCCTTCCGTGCGTTTGAAAGAATCTACCAAATGTCTGCGTCATCTGCTTTTTTAGAGATGTTTTACTTTGTAAATCATACAGGCAACCATAAAAGCCCAGTTTGTAATATACCATATTTCTCTTTTTTTGTCAAGGCAAAAAGAAAATTTGGAAATCACGAATTATGGGTAAGTTTCATTCAAGCATTGCTGAATCACGCCAAAAAAGCCTTCATGTGTGACAAACGAAAACTGGATTTTCTGCGTAATTTTGTGAATATCGGTTCTTGCAATCATCAACAAAATATGATATAATGTAAGGTAATCCTGTAGCTTAGAAAGGATTTCTATCATTATGAAGCTCCCTTTGAAACGAATCGTGGTGGTCACAGGTCACTACGGCTCAGGAAAAACAAACTTTACCGCCGCCCTTGCCTTACAGCTTGCCGCTGAAGGGAAAAAAGTGACTGTGGTAGATTTTGATCTTGTGAACCCTTATTTCCGCACGGCGGATTTCGCTGATGTTTTCGCCGAAAAAGGCATTACCCTGCGCGCCCCGGATTTTGCCAATACCAATGTAGATATCCCCAGCGTCCAGTTTGATCTGGGTGGGCTTGCCGACGCAGGAGAAACTTTGCTGATTGATGTGGGCGGTGACGATGACGGTGCTGTGGCACTGGGCAGATACGCACATATTCTGAACAGTTATGCCGAAACAGACGAGTTGGATATGGTCGCCGTGGTTTCTTTCCGCAGATATTTGACTCGTACCGCAGAAGAAGCACAAGCTTATCTGCAAAGCATTGAACAGGTTAGCCGTATGCGGCTTTCGGGCATCGTCAACAATACGAATCTGGGTGTTGAAACAACAACGGAGATGATTGAAGCCAGCATTGCTGAGGCGGAAAAGCTTTCTGCACTGACAGGGCTGCCTTTGATTTGTACTGTTGCCCCAGATATCATTGAAACACCGCAAACTGGCAATTGCCCCCTGATGACCGTCCCTTTGATGGTAAAACTGCCGTGGTGACAGCATATCGCATATACGGCATATTGTATCCTCTGTAGAATCCGGAAATGATGCAGCAAATGCAGCAGTTCCGCAGCTCTAAAAATCTTAAAAAGAAAGGAATGGACTTTTTATGGCTAAAATGTCTGTCATTTTTGACCGTTGCAAAGGCTGTGAGTTGTGTACAACCGCCTGTCCGAAGCATATCGTCGCATTGCAGCATGAAAAGCGTAACAAGGAGGGTGTTTTCACCGCAGTTTGTACCGATGAATCCGCCTGCATCGGCTGTGCTATGTGCGCAATGATCTGCCCTGATTGTGCTATCGTGATCGAAAAATAATTTGGAAAGGAAGATTTTCATTGGAAAAAGTTTTGATGAAAGGTAACGAAGCTTTGGCAGAAGCTGCAATTCGTGCAGGCTGCAAGTGCTTTTTTGGTTACCCCATTACCCCTCAAACAGAGTTGTCTGAGTATCTCTCTAAGCAGATGCCCAAGCGTGGCGGCGTGTTTTTGCAAGCTGAGTCCGAAGTCGCTGCTATCAATATGGTGTTGGGTGCCGCTTCCACCGGTACCCGCGTCATGACCTCTTCTTCTTCACCTGGCGTTTCACTGAAGTCAGAGGGCATCTCCTACATTGCAGGCTCCGATGTTCCTGCGCTCATCATCAATGTACAGCGCGGCGGCCCTGGTCTGGGCGGCATTCAGCCCTCGCAAGCTGATTACTGGCAAGCAACCAAGGGCTTAGGTCACGGCGATTTTCGCCTGATCGTGCTTGCTCCCTCTTCCGTGCAGGAAGTCGTAGATCTGGTGGGTAAAGCATTTGATTTGGGTGACAAGTATCGCGTGCCCGTTATGCTGCTCTCCGATGGTCTGTTGGGTCAGATGATGGAGCCGGTTTCTTTCCCAGAAACCACCGAAACATCGCAAATTGACAAATCCAGCTGGGCTGCAAATGGCACCAAAATGGCGCGTGAGCATCATATTGTCAATTCTTTGTACATTGAAGCAACTGACCTTGAGGAAATCGTGAAAGAACGCTACAAGCGTTATGCGATCATTGAGGAGAACGAATCCGATGCGGAAAGCTACCTGACCGATGATGCGGAAGTCGTAGTTGTTGCATATGGTGCAACTGCCCGTGTGGTAAAATCTGCCGTAAACAAAGCAAGAGCTGCCGGTATCAAGGCAGGTATGCTTCGCCCGATCACCCTCTGGCCTTTCCCGAAGAAGCAGCTTTGTGCTGCCTGCGAGAACGCAAAGGCTGTGCTGACTGTTGAGATGAGCATGGGTCAGATGGTCGACGATGTGAAGCTGGCACTGGAGTGCAAAAAGCCTGTTTCCTTCTTTGGCAGAACTGGTGGCGTGATACCTACCCCTGCTGAAGTTTATGCGGAGATTGAAAAACTGAACGGAGGTGCGCTGTAATGGCTGTTGTTTTTGAAAGACCGCACGCTCTGTGCGATGTTCGTTTGCACTATTGTGCAGGCTGTACGCATGGTATCATCCATCGTCTGGTCTGCGAAGTCATTGACGAGATGGGCATTGAGGGCGAAACTGTTGGTGTTTGCCCTGTAGGCTGCTCTGTGTTTGCCTACAATTACTTCAACTGTGATATGATTGAAGCACCTCACGGTCGTGCGCCGGCTGTAGCAACTGGTGTCAAGCGCGCCCGTCCCGACCTGAATGTCTTTACCTATCAGGGCGATGGTGACCTTGCCGCCATTGGTACTGCCGAAACGGTTCACGCTGCAACTCGTGGCGAAAATATTGTTGTGATTTTCGTCAACAATACTACATACGGTATGACTGGCGGTCAGATGGCTCCTACCACGCTGCCTGGACAGGTCACCACAACCACCCCCTATGGTAGAGATCCTAAGGCAAACGGTTACCCCATCCGTGTATGTGAGATGCTTTCTACGCTGACTGGTACTGCATATGCTGCCCGTACTGCTGTGGATACTGTTCCCCATATCCGTGAAACCAAAAAGGCAATTCGCAAAGCGTTTGAAAACCAGAAGGCAGGTAAGGGCTTCTCGATTGTAGAAGTGCTTTCCACTTGTCCCTCTAACTGGGGGCTGACACCGAAAGAGTCCATCAAGCGTTTGCAGGATGAGTGCATTCCTTACTATCCGCTGGGTGTTTATAAGGATATCGACGCAGAGGGAGGCGAAACGAAATGACCTATGAGATTCTTTTGGCAGGCTTTGGCGGACAGGGTGTTTTGTTCGCTGGCAAACTGCTGGCATACTGCGCAATGTTTGAAGGCAAGGAGATCAGTTGGCTGCCAAGCTACGGCCCAGAGATGCGCGGCGGTAAGTGCAACTGCTCTGTATGTATCTCCGATGAGCCGATTGGCTCACCCAAGGTTTTGGAACCCGATCTTCTAATTGCCCTCAATGGTCCTTCTTTTGATGCATTTGTACCGACTGTCAAAGCGGGCGGTAAGGTATTCGCAGATAGCTCCCTGATTGATGCAACCTGCGACCGCACCGATATCGACTGCTACATGGTACCCGCTACTCAGATTGCCGATGATAACGGTCTTGCAAAAGGCTCTAACATTGTTTTGTTGGGCAAGCTGCTGGCAGAAACAGGCATTTTTTCCACTGAAACAGTTCGTAAGGCTCTGGAAAAAAATACGCCTGCATCTCGTGCGCATACCATTGAGAATAACATGAAAGCCATCGCACTTGGCATGGCATATCAGTGCTGAAACGAAAGTACTGAAAAGAATAACACAAAGCCGAGAGAACGATTTGTTCTCTCGGCTTTTTTTCGGAATCATTATGATGATTAACGCAACAATTTTTTCTTCTGTGCTTCAAATTCTTCCTGTGTTAAAACGCCGTCATCCAGCAGCTGTTTCAATTTGATCAACTCATCCGCCACCAGATTCTTTTCCAGTTCGCGGGATGCTTCATCCACCTTGATTTTCATAACCTTGGTTTCCACAACTTCAGGCTCTTCCTCAACAGGAATCTCATAAATGCCCTTCTTGCGGTTTTCTGCGATCATCAACATCATGGGATTATGCTTTCTGTCGAAGATAAAGAACATCACACAGCAGAACACGCCGCAAGCCAACAGAAACAGCCCGAGATAGAATCCCTTAGAGGCAAACTGCATTTTAACGGTATGCTCACCTGGCTCCAGCGGAATACCAATCATTGCAGTAAACAATTCAACTGGCTCCACCTTCTGACCGTCTACCCATACTGTCCAACCTGGCTCATAGGGGATAGAAGTCATCATGATCTGATCTTCTTTTGCGGTGATTTTACCCTCAAGCGTTCTGCCGCCGTACTCAGTCAACTCCCACTGCTGCTGTTTCAGAAGATCAATATCCTCTTGGAAGAGATCTTCATCAAAGTGATAGAAGAAGAAATTCTTAATGATGGTATACTTTTCGGTCTTGCCGCCGTCTTTGGTCAAGGTCAGACGAAGCTGTAGCTGGTCGCCCTTCTGATAATTTCCCAGACGGAAAATGTGGTAGTTATCAGTTTCAAAATAAGAACCCAAGCCAATTGCATTGCTGCCGTCCTTATTCTTACAGACCGGTTCATCCAGATTCCACTGGTCAGCAAGCCAAAGATTCACGCGGCTTTCGTTTTCGGTCTTAAAGAAGAAATAGATGGGGTCATCCGACTGTACTTCAATAAAAATATCGATGGTAGGATCAGCCGCATCAGCTTCCGCACGGTAATTTGTTTGCGTACCATATGGCTGTGTATACACGCCGTTGAGTCGCAGTTCTTTGGTAAGTGAGATAGGATAATAGTATTGTTTCCAAGTATCAAAATTGCCATCGGCTTTGAAGCTTGTGTTACCGCTGATGGTACTCATCAGGATATTCTGGCTATTAAACGGATTATCATTGCCGAAACTGCCAATGCGCTTGATGTCCTCATCGACCATATAACCGATAGAAAGCGCATTGGGATTCTCGTAGACGCTGATATTCATATTTTTGCCGCTCTGGTTAATGCAAGTTTCCTCCATGACCTTTTCATAGGTAGGATTCAGCTCACGCACTTTGCCATTTTGGTCAAGCACATATTTGATACCCAACAAGCTATCTGCAAGGGCGGTATTGCCATCATAGCGTGAATAGTAGCTACGGCAGGAATAACCCATTGCCTCGATGAATTTCAGCACCTTTGTATTCATCACAGAGCTGGAGTGGGTCAAACCACGCAACCCAAAACCAGAGTTATCGTTTACGGTACGCACATAAGTTTTCTCTGCACGGTAGAAGCTCTGGTCATAATCATACAGCTTATCCACCAGCTCTCTGCCGCTTTGCACATACTGCTTATAAGAAGTTCTGGTAGAATAGGCAACCTCATAGTCGATATCTTTAAAGGTACAAACTGCGTTATAGACCAATTCGCCGCCAACTACAACAAGCAAAGCCAATGGCACAGCAATTTTTGCACCCTGTGAAGGGTTCTTCTTACCCATAAAGTAGATGAACCCAGCATAGACCGCTGCAAGAATAATCGTCATCCAGATAGAGCCAAAGGTATCCAGGTATACATTATCCTTCATATTCAGGTACTGTTTTGAATTTGCCAACAGCATCACTGCTGCGATACCCACCACACTGCCGATAATTGCAGGAAGCTTGATATTGCCCACATAGCGGAACGCCATGGCAGCCATGGAGATCACCACAAAAGAGAAAACAAACGAATAACGGAAAGGAAGCCAGTTCGGAACCTGTCCACCATGCCACAGCATATCAATGGGCTTGATATACATACTGATGAACATTACGGCAATCAAGAAAGTATAGCCAATTTTTTTGCGGTTACGGATACGATTATTGAGATAGAACAATGGCAAAAACAGGAACGCCAGCACGCCGCAGTAAATCTCTGGTTTACCTTCAACATTCACAGAATTATACTGGTTCACGGCAAACTGTGCAAGAAATTCCAGCGGATCAAACTGTGTTTTGAAGCTGTAATCGGGCGTAGTGAAATCGAACTTACCCAAAGAAAGCGCATTGTACACAGGCAGGATCATAAACGCGGCACACATCATAGCAACAGCGGTTGCAATGACCATTCTGCCAAACATCATTGCCAAGGATTTTACCTCGTATTTCAGCTTATCCGAGCCAAAGCAGACATAATACAGAAAATAGAATGCCGTGAAAATGCAGCACATAAAGCCAATATAGAAGTTTGCAATGCACATAATTGCCAACGGAAGGATATAGTTGAGTTTTCTGCCATCATCCACCAGATACTCTACGCCCAGACAAATCAGTGGCAAGAAAACCATACCATCCAACCACATGGGATCAATGGTTTGGATGATGCCATAAGCACACATACTGTACATCAACGAAAGAATCATTGCGTACATAGGCTGCAAGCCCTTGGAACGGCGCAGATAATGGAACATCGTTACCGAAGCCGCGCCCAGCTTGCACAAAATCATGATGAGCATTGCACCGAGAATCATGGTTCTAGGCAGCAGGATCACGATCAGCGTAAAGGGGCTTGCGAGGTAATAGCCGATAATGCCCATATAATCGCCGGAAAGATTACGACTCCAGTTGTAAAGAATGCTGCCATCGCCATGGAATGCATCACGAATGGCTTCAAAGTAATAGATATACTGTCCGTTCAAATCAAGGCACAGTACCGATTCATCGCCGAAGGGATACATACCAAAAATCGCATATGCGAGATAAATGAGCGCAACCGGGAGAAAAAACGCCAGGAAATAATACCGGTTGCGACCGAGCCATGCGAGTACACCTTTTCCACTTGATGCAGGTGGTTGCAGCGTACCAGCGTTAGCTGCGGGTTTCTGATTTGCCTTTGCCATGAATATCCTCCTTATTTTTCACAGCGGGAAAAGATAACCTTGCCCGCAGTAATACATACTTCTTTATTATACTATATTCTTCCCGATTTTACAAGCACTTTGTGCCACTTTTTTATATTTTTCCGTCACAAGAAGGACAACTTACTGCAATGATACTTTCATTTTTCATCACAAAACACGCATACATAAGGCGAAAAGACCAGCCGAATATTACAATTCTGTACGCGGAGATAAAAGTGCGCGAAAGAACGTGACAATATTTGTAAGATTTCCCATAATTTATGCAAAATGCTTGCACTTTTCCAAAAAATATGCTATACTATATTATGTATCGAATGACGCGTGGGGCGTTTTGCTTTGTCGCGTTTTTCTCATTTTATAAGGCGGTTTTTCAGCATCAGAATCATACAAGCAAGATGATTTCGAAACGATATACCGCAAATGATTTTTGAAAAGGATGTGAATCAACCACCATGAATTCCTTTGCTGATGTTTTTGAAATGGTTAAGGAATACTGCACCAAAAAAGAAAAAATCGGAACCGTTGCACGCGGCTTGTGGATCGATACACTGCGTCCTGTACGGCTGGAAGGGAAAAAAGCTGTTTTTTATTGTGATTCCAATTTCCAGTATGATGTGGTGACAGAGCATTATAAGGCATTGTTGAATGAAGCACTGACCGAAACGCTGGGCTTCCCTGTAGAGGCACAGATTATTATTCAGGCACCTGGTACCGCCGATCCTTCTCAGGAGGACAACGATTTTTCCTCTGCAAAATCTGATGTGGAAAGCGATCAATATGCGTATACCTTTGATACCTTTATCGTCGGTCATTCCAATGAATTTGCATACGCTGCCTGCACGACCGTTGCCAAGAACGAAGGCGTGAAGTCATATAACCCGCTGTTCATCTATGGGCCTTCTGGTCTGGGCAAAACGCATCTGGTCAACGCCATCTCCCATGAAATGAAGAAGAACAACCCATCGTTGAACATTATCTATGTCAACGGCGAAGCCTTTGCCAATGAGCTGATTGAAGCAATTCACCAAAAAAAGGATACTTCCAAATTCCATGAGAAATACCGCGGCGCAGATGTGCTGTTGGTAGATGATGTACAATTCATTAGTGGCCGTGAGGCAACACAGGAAGAATTTTTTCATACCTTTAACGAATTGCACAACGCCGGAAAACAAATCGTACTGACTTCCGACCGCCCCCCCAAGGAAATCAAAATCCTCAGCGACCGTATCCGCAACCGCTTTGAATCAGGTCTGATGGCTGATCTTTCCATGCCGGATTTTGAAACCAGAATGGCAATCATTCAACGCAAGGCAGAGCTGATGCAGTTTTCCATCCCGAATGAGGTTGCCGAATATATCGCAAACCACCTCAAATCCAATATCCGTCAGCTGGAAGGGGCTGTAAAGAAGCTCAGCGCGTTTAAGCAGTTTGCAGGCTCTGCTCCAACGATTTCCATGGCGCAAACGATCATTCGCGAAATCTTAACGGACGATCAGCCGCTGCCCATCACCGTAGAGAAAATTATCGCAGAGGTTGCCAACATTTATGGCGTTTCTCCCGATGATATCCGTTCCAACAAGCGCACCTCGCAAATTTCAACAGCGCGAAAAGTTGCAGTGTATCTGGTGCGCGAAATCACCCAACTGCCCTTGCAGCAAATTGGTGAAGAATTTGGCGGCAGAGATCATTCTACCATTGTATATGCCGTGAACAATGTCAGCGAGAACCTGAAAAAAGACGAGAATATGCGAGATACCATTGATACCATCACAAAGATTATCCGCAACGGAAGTTCCAAGTGCTGAGTTGTCAAGATGTGAAAGCGTAGAATTTTTTGTTTTTCTTCTCCACCAGTTTGTGCAATGACGCAAAACGCGTTTTGCGCAAAGTGGATGCAGAAAGAACCCTGTCGAAAAAACGCAATCAACTATGCGGACAATTTTCCATCAATTATCAAGGCAATAAAATTCCAAAACAGCAAGGTTTCAACAAATGTTGAAAAGAATGTGGAAAACTCGTATCGTATTTACGATGATTTTCCATTTTCTCACAATCAAAGTCTTGCTTTTGTGGAAAAACAGTGCTTTATACTCTTTGTATTCACAATTTCAACAAAGTTTTCCACATCTTTTCCTATTGATTCCACTTGTCCACTTTTCCAACTTCCCCATATTTTGCATTTCACATTTCCAAAAAATCTCCACCTGTGCCTCGTGGAAAGAATTGCCCTGCCGTGAAGATTGATTTTCGCGTTCCTTGCGTAGATTCTGCAAAGCCGCCCTTTGGTTTTGCACTTTTCCACCGCCTCTACTACTACTACTATTTTATACCTATAATCTAAGAGAAGTAAATCAGGATTTTCTTCCGAAAATTCTTGTTTGCTTTCGGAAAGGACTCCCCTATGAAGTTTACCTGTCAAAAAACAGATATTGCTGCCGTACTGCCCAATGTTGCAAAAGCGGCAAGCATCAAAACACCGATGGAAGCACTTTCTGCAATTCGGCTGCACGGAACAGGGCAGCAGCTGGAGCTGACTGGTTATGATCTTGAATTGGGTATCCGCACCTTGATTCCTGCGGTGATTGAAGAAGAAGGCGTGCTGCTGGTAGATAGTCGTCTGTTTTCTGAAGTGGTGCGCAGAATGCCGGATGGTATTCTGACATTAACCACCGATGAAAATATGAAAATCACCATTGTAGGTGGTGGTACCGAATGCCAGTTGGCGGGCATGAACGCTGATGAATATCCTGATCTGCCTGATATCGAGCAGCAACAAGGCGCAGTGATTCCACAGGGCGTTCTGAAAAAAATGATCGAGCAGACGATCTATGCCGTTTCTCTGGATGAAACAAAGCCTATCTTTACAGGGGAACTGATTGAGATGGAAAACGGAATGCTGACCATCGTAGCATTGGATAATTACCGCATGGCTTTACGTAGAGAGCCATTGCCTGATCAAGAGCCGATGAAGTTTGTGGTGCCAGCAAAGGCATTGCGTGAGATTCATCATCTGATGTTTGAAGATGATGAGAATCAATCTCCCTGCGTGATTCGCCTGGATATGCACCATGCCATTTTTGAGGTTAACGGCTATTTTGTGTATACCCGTTTGTTGGCAGGCGATTTTGTTAATTATCGTCGCAGTATTCCAGAAAGCGCAAAAACACAAATCAATATCAGCCGCCGTCAGTTGATCGAAAGTCTGGATCGCTGCTCTTTGCTGATCAGTGAGAAAAATAAAACTGCTGTGCGCTTCCAGTTGGATGACGGCAAATTGCGCATCAGCTGTCAGAATGTTCTTGGCAGTGTAGATGATATGCTCAGCTGCGATATGTCTGGCGAAAAATTAACCATCGGCTTCAATAATCGCTATCTGCTGGATGCCGTAAGAGCTATTCAGGGTGATAGAGTGCGCATTTTCTTAAGCGAGGCAAACCGTGCCGTGAAAATCATGGAGGCAGATGACGAGGGCAGCATTGCAATCGTTATGCCCGTGCAGGTGCGGTAAACAGAATATTTTGAGGACAGCATAATTATGAAAAAAGAATCCTTTGAGGTCACAATTAAAACGCCGTTTATCAAGCTGGAACAAGTGATGAAATTAGCTGGGCTGACCGACACTGGCGGCTTTGCTAAGGAACTCATCCAGAATGGCGCGGTGTCAGTGAATAACGAAGTATGTACCATGCGCGGCAAAAAGATCCGCAATGGCGACGTAATCACGGTAGATCGCTTTGCGGTTACCGTCATTGCACCCGTGGAAGAACAACCTGAATCGAACGATTTGTAATCCGTATTGCGCAGAAAGGCTTGAAATACTATGCGTGTCACAGCTTTTGAAGTCAATCATTTTCGGAATCTGCAACAGGTGAAAATACTGCCGCATACCGAACTGAATCTGATTTTGGGCAACAATGCGCAGGGTAAAACAAATCTGCTGGAGGCCATCTGGGCGTGTACGGGCTGTCGCAGCTTTCGCGGCGCAAAAGAGTGGGATTACATCGGTTTACAGCAGCCGTTGATGGAAATGAAGCTGCATTTTACTGATCGACAACGTGTGCAGGAGATCGTGATTCGTATGCAGCGTGAGGGCAGGCAGCGTAAGATTTGGTTGAACCGCGTGCCGGTGCAAGGTACAGGCAGACTGTTTTCAGCGTTTCAGTGCGTGATCTTTTCTCCGGATGACCGCGAATACATTCGTGGTGGGCCGGAAAAACGCCGTGCTTTTATGGATCTGTGCGGCTCACAGCTAAACCCTGCAATGCTCGGTTGTTTCCGACGATTTGAGCAGTTAACGGCGCAGCGTAATGCGATGCTGAAACAAATCAGCGCGGGATTCGTTTCCGTAACTGATTTGACCGACTGGGATACACAGCTTTCGGTATATGGTAGTATGCTTACCTGTATGCGATATGCGTATATCAAGCGTCTTTCGGCGGTGTGTACCGAATTATATGATAAAATCACTGGCGGAAAAGAAAAATTGACCGTTTCCTATCGTTCCAATCTGTTTCACAGCAGTGAGATACCGGAACAGCCTGATGCAGAGATGCAGAATTATTACCGCGAAGCACTGAAAAAATCGGTGCGCGATGATGTTCGGCTGGGCTTTACTGCAAAGGGTGCGGGCAGAGATGACTTTATTTGCAAAATAAACGGTCTGAATGTGAAAGATTACGGCTCACAGGGGCAGCAAAAAAGTACAGCACTGGTGCTGAAGCTTGCACAGGCGGCTGTGTTCTATGAAAAAAAAGAGGAAACACCCGTCATTTTGTTGGATGATGTGATGGGCGAACTGGATGCAAATCGCAGAAATTTGGTGTATGATACCGTACGGAATATGCAGGTGTTTTTGACAGCCTGCAACGGCGAAAATCTTTGTGAGCAAAATGCCGATTGCACGCAGCGTGCCGTGTTTTATATGGAAAACGGACTGCTGCGGGAGCAGGTTATCCGTGCGGTAGAAACGGAGCAGTAAATGTATATTCATCTGGGTGAGGATATTTCGGTGAATGATACCACCGTAATGGGCATTTTCGATTTGGAAAATACAACCATCGGAAAGGATACCCGCGCGTATCTGGAGCGATTGGGGCGGGCAGGCTGCGTTGTGAGTGTCACGCAGGAGCTGCCTAAAAGCTTCATTGTATGTTTCGATCCTGAGGTTGGAACCGAGATGGCATATATTTCGCCAATTTCGGTTGCAACCCTGAAAAAACGTGCAAATACGATGTTTTGAAATAGAACCCAAACTGAGATAGAAAGGATTCCGATGTACCACAATCGGAAACGGTGAATGGCATGGAAAACAATGAAATGCTCTCAAATGGCTTATCTGCGGAAAGCTATAACGAAAACCAGATACAGGTGCTTGAGGGTCTGGAAGCAGTGCGCAAGCGTCCTGGTATGTATATCGGTACAACGGGTATCGGCGGTCTGCATCATCTTGTGTATGAGATCGTTGACAATTCTATTGATGAAGCACTGGCGGGTTTTTGTACCCATATTCAGGTAGAAATTCTGCCAGATAATATCATTCGTGTCACCGATGACGGTCGTGGTATTCCTGTGGGTATTCACCCAAAAGAGGGTGTATCAGCTGCAACGGTTGTGTATACCGTGCTGCACGCTGGCGGCAAGTTTGGCGGTGGCGGATATAAGGTTGCGGGCGGCTTGCATGGTGTAGGTGCATCGGTGGTAAACGCGTTGTCTGAGTGGCTGGAACTGACCGTGTGGGATGGTAGCCATTCCTATTTTCAGCGATTTGAACGCGGCCATTACGATGAGCAGCTTAAAATTACAGGCGATACCGCAAAACACGGCACTTCTGTAACCTTTAAGCCCGATGCTACCATTTTTGAGGAAACCACGGTCTTTGAGTATGAAATTCTTGAAAAGCGTATGCGTGAACAGGCTTTTTTGAATGCTGGTCTGAAAATAACGCTTTCTGATTCCCGCGATGCGGCAAATCCTCGCAGTGAAACGATGTGCTATGAGGGTGGTATCCGCCAGTTTATTGATCATATACACGCAACGAGGGGTCTGGAATCGCTTTCGGAGCATGTGATCTATTTTTCTGGTATCAAAGGCGACAATTCCGTGGAAATCGCCATGCAGTATAATGACAGCTACAACGAAGTGATTCTTTCTTTTGCAAACAATGTGCATACAACCGATGGCGGTATGCATGAAACTGGTTTCCGTAACGCATTGACCAAAACCATCAATGAGTACGGCAAAAAGTTCGGCTTGCTAAAAGATGACAGCAAGCTTATGGGCGAGGATGTTCGTGAGGGCCTTACGGCGATTATCTCCGTGAAGTTGACTGACTGCCAGTTTGAGAGTCAGACGAAGGTAAAGCTGGGTAACCCGGAAATCAAGCCTTTTGTGGAAAGTATTGTTTCCGAAAAGCTGATGACATATCTCGAAGAGAATCCAACCGTTGCAGCTGCTATTTTTGAAAAGAGTCAAGCTGCACAGCGCGCCAGGGAAGCAGCCAAAAAAGCAAGAGAAACCGCAAGAAGAAAATCTGCTATGGAGTCTGCATCGCTGCCTGGTAAGTTGGCAGATTGTTCCGAGCGTGATATCGAATTTACCGAGATTTATATTGTTGAGGGTGATTCCGCAGGCGGCTCAGCAAAAGAAGGCAGAGATCGCCGCTACCAGGCAATTTTGCCGCTGTGGGGCAAAATGCTGAATGTGGAGCGTGTGCGCATTGACAAGGTGTACGGCAATGATAAGCTGCAACCTGTTGTAACTGCACTTGGTACTTCTATCGGTGAGGACTTTGATATCAGTAAGCTGCGTTACGGCAAAGTGATTATTATGGCAGATGCCGATGTGGATGGCTGCCATATTCGCACATTGCTTTTGACATTTTTCTTCCGTTTTATGCGCCCACTGATCGAAAATGGGAATGTATATATTGCCCAGCCACCGCTTTATCGTGTATCAAAGGGAAAAAATCACTACTACGCATACAGCGATGAACAGCGGGATCAACTGATTGCTGAGCTTTCCGTTGGAGGAACCAAATTGGAGATCCAGCGGTATAAAGGTCTTGGTGAGATGGATCCTGCACAGCTGTGGGAAACTACAATGAATCCTGAAACGCGTACCATGATTCAGGTAAAAATGGAAGATGCTGTTCGCGCCGATGAAATCGTTTCGATTTTGATGGGAGATAAGGTTCAACCCAGACGCGAATTTATCGAAAACAATGCAAAATATGCGGTCAATCTGGATGTTTGACCGAGAACGGAGTGCATACGGCTATGGCAAACAAGGACAAAATTCTGTTTACACTGGAAAATGCCCTCGAGGATAAGGACTACGAAGATGTTTACCGTATTCATCAGGAGGTTGAGCGGAAAGGTCGCAAAATTGCGTTTATAATCTGTGCAGCACTCGCAGTGATATGCATTGTGCTGCTGATTGTGCTGCGTAACATTGCGTTTTTGTTTTATGCGTTCATCTGTGCGATCATCGGCATAGCGTATGTGAAAGTGCCCTCTAACCGTAAGTTTATTGCAACCACTCGCCTGCTGATTGGTGAAAAGCAGCTGATATCTTTTGCAGAACATGAGGTACGCATTGAAGAACAGTACGATTCCGATGAGGCATTCGGTGAGGCGGTGAACAACGAAGAAGATGAAGACAATGCCGTGGTGCTGAAAACCTCTAATATGGCGGCATATGAAAATGCGCGCGGATTTTTGTTCGCAGATGGCAGACTTACCAATTTGTTTTTATATGTGCCAAAGCGATATTTGAGTGAGCTGCAAATCCAACAGTTGCAGCAGTTCGCCGATGAGCGTTGTTCCAAGGGTCATATTCTTCTGGAAATGGCACATATCGTGGATACCGACGATGAAGCATTGCTGGAAACAGCAACTGGTTCCCATGACGATGAGAGAGAAAAATACTACGGACATTATAATCGTAAGCACCGGGTTATTGTAGATGGCGAATATCCAGATGATGATTGCGATGATGAGGAAAATGCAGCTTTGTATGAGAGTGATGAAAACAGCTGCGATTGCGAGGATCACGATGCGTGCGACGATTGCAATGATGATGACTTTGATTGAAAGGAAGCCAATATATGCTTACTGACAGAGAACCGATACTGCAAAAATCCTATCATATCCAGTTAGAACTGTTTCAAAAGGCATTTGTTGATTTTCAGAAGCGGTTTGTATATCGGCGTAATTGGTTGTTGACTGCTGTTTTTGGCATTATTTCGCTTGTGTACCTGCATTCTATCATGAAGGATTCATCCAATCATCTTGCAATGTTGCTGCTGGCGGCTTGCATTGCAATGATCACGATTTTGTGGGTGAACCCGAGAAAAGTACGCAGAACATTGTTTGCATCTTTGGCAGAGCTGGAAAATGATATCTACAATGTTCGCTTTTTTGAGGACGGCATGACTATCATGACTGAGGATGCAGTACCACCTGCTGAAGCAGAAACACTTTTTTCCGCGGAAGATGAGCGCATCGAATTGCAGCCAGATACGGATGCAGAAGACAATACAGCGCGTACAAACGGGTTTCATCCGTTGTATGGAACGGATACGCAGGAATCTATCACTGATCATGCCATTGAACCTACAGAAATTCGCTTTCAGGGAAATGTAACGGTGTATGAATACAGCGAGTATTTTATGGTGTATCTTGTGAAAAAAATGTTTTATGTAGTACCGAAGGAAGCCTTTACCGAGGATGAAATGATCCGTTTGCGGTTGATTTTTAAGGAAGGTCTTGCGGAAAAATATCATCCGATGAAATAATATGATTAGGAAAGGGGCAGATGTTTTGTACGATGCCAGTCAATCTACGCTGATTCAGCGGGATATTGAAAAGGAAATGCGGTCATCCTTTATCGCATATTCCATGTCGGTCATTACTTCACGTGCATTGCCTGATGTGCGTGACGGTTTGAAGCCTGTACACCGTCGTATCCTGTATACGATGCACGAAAAGGGGCTGACACCAGAAAAGGCATATCGTAAGTGTGCCGATATCGTGGGTTCCGTGCTGGGTGAGTATCACCCTCATGGTGATACCTCCGTGTATATGGCATTGGTGCGTCTTGCACAAAGCTTTTCAATGCGTTATCCGTTGATCGACGGTCATGGTAACTTTGGTTCGGTGGATGGTGACCCGCCTGCCGCATATCGTTATACGGAAGCAAAGATGGCGAAAATCGCTGTAAGTATGCTGACGGATATTCAAAAAGAAACGGTAGATTTTCAGTCGAACTACGATGATCGTCTGAAAGAGCCAGTTGTTCTGCCATCAAGATTCCCCTGCCTGCTGGTAAATGGCTCAGAGGGCATCGCAGTTGGTATGGCATCGCATATTCCGCCGCATAATCTTTGCGAGGTGGTTGAGGGGCTTTCCTATCTGATCGATCATCCAGATGCTACTCTTGAGGATCTGATGACCTTCATTAAAGGCCCTGATTTTCCTACTGGCGGAGTCATTATGGGCAGAGCGGGCATTCGCGCAGCTTACGCAACCGGCAGAGGAAAGCTGACTGTACGTTCAAAAACAGAGATTGTGGAAATCAAGAATCGCCAGTGTATTATTGTGCATGAGATTCCCTATATGGTGAATAAAGCGGAATTGATCACAGCAATTGCTGCCTTGGCAAAAGAAAAGCGTGTTGATGGCATTCATGATATCCGTGATGAATCCGACCGTGAGGGTTTGCGTATCTGCATTGAATTGAAAAAAGACGCAAACGCAAATCTGGTGCTGAATCAACTGTTCCGTTATACCCAGTTGCAGGATACTTACGGCGTGATCATGCTTGCTTTGGTCAACGGTGAGCCAAAAGAGCTTTCACTGCGTCAGATTCTGGATGAATACCTGAATTTCCAGATTGATGTGGTGCGGCGTGCTTGCAAATTTGATCTGCGCAAAGCAAGAGAGCGTGCGCATATTTTACAGGGCTTTGTGGTTGCACTGGATTTCATTGATGAAGTGGTCAATATTTTGCGTACATCCAAGAGCATTCCAGAAGGTAAACAGCGTTTGATGGAACGCTTTGCGCAGACTGATCTCAGTGCCATTCTTTCACAGGAGAATTATCGTAAAGCGATGATCACATCGGCTGCGGAAGAAAATATCTCTGCAAGCGAAGTGATGTACCCGACTGTTGGTCTTTCCGAGGCACAGGCGGATGCGATCGTTGCTATGCGTCTGGGTCAGTTGACTGGTTTGGAAAAAGAAAAAATTCTGAATGAGTTGATGGCTTTGTGCGATAAAATCAACGATCTGCGTGATATTTTGGCAAACGAATACCGTGTGCTGAATATTATTCGCGAAGATTTGGAAGAAATTCGCAAAAAGTTTGGCGATGAGCGACGTACCCAAATCGAAACTGTCAGTGGCGAAATGGATATTGAAGATCTGATTCCCGTGGAAGATTGCGTTGTTACGTACACGAATTGCGGCTATATCAAGCGAGTGCCCATGTCTGTATATAAGACGCAACGTCGCGGCGGTAAAGGCGTTATCGGCATGAAACGCCGTGAAGAGGATTTTGCATCCGAGATGTTTGTGGCATCCAGCCATGACCATGTATTGTTCTTTACCAATCGTGGCATTATGTATGATTTGCGTTGCTTTGAAATCTCTATGGGCGGTAAGGATTCTCGCGGTACCAATATCGTGAATATTTTGCCGTTGGGTGAGGGCGAAAAAATTGCTGCTATGATGAAGGTCAGCGAATTTGATGACCTGAGCTTTATCACCATGGTAACCAAAAATGGCAAGATCAAACGAACTGCGTTGCCAGCGTATAAAAATGTTCGCAAAAATGGTATCATTGCAATCCGTTTGGATGACGATGACGAGATCGCAGGCGTGCGCGTGACAAATGGCAGCGACCAGATCTTTGTTGCAACGCATGATGGTATGGCGATTCGTTTGGAGGAAACTGGTGTTCGTCCGCAGGGCAGAAATGCGCACGGAGTGCGGGCAATCAAGCTGCGTGAAGGTGACTATGTGGTATCAATGGCAAAGGTGCGTGAAGGCGCAACGCTGCTGACTGTAACGGAAAAGGGCTACGGCAAACGTTGTGAAATTGAAAGCTACCGTTTGCAGAATCGCGGCGGATATGGTTTAACCAACTATAAACCCGATGAAGAGCGCGGCGCAGTCTGCGGAATAAAGGTTGTGGATGATACTGACGATATCATTATGATTTCTGATGACGGCATCATTATCCGCATTCGTGCAAACGATGTGCGAGTGTTCGGCAGAATTGCAAAGGGCGTTCGCGTGATGCGCGTGACTGAAAATGGCAAGGTAGTTGCATTCACCCGTGCCGAGCATGATGATGAGGCAGAACTTTCTGAGGTGGAACAACTCTCCGATGCTGATCTTGCAGCACAGGAGGCGGAAGCGAATGCTGAAGCTGCCGCAGAAATCATTGAAGAAGTGACAGATCTGGAAGATGAAACGGATGAAGAATCCGCAGAGTGAACATTTTGTATTATAACAATGGAGGCTTTCCGTGAAGCAGAAAAACAATCAGCTTGATTTTGTGGCAGTTTTGAGGTTTGTCAAGAAAATTCTACTTCTGCTGTTAGGAAGCCTCTTTGTGCAAATTGCAATGTGGGCAATTTACAGTTATCTGAAGCTAGATATTGTTTTTTGTGGCATTTCTGCACTGGTTACAGCGATCCTTTATCACGGGATTCAACTGGAAAAAGGGATGGAATTATCCCGTGTAAGCGTGTTTTTTGCCACAATTTTCGTACCATTTTTTATTGGCATCGTTGCAACGGTGTATATTCTTGTGCAGTATACTGATCTTTCACAGACGGGTGGCAGCGAACTGTTGCAGTTGGTATCTCTGTATGGCGCACGATTGACCATCAATGGAGCAATCCTGTTGTTGTTTGCCCTCGCAGATGCTTTTTATCTGAAAATACGTGTGGAAAAACAAAAAGTGCAATAATTTGCAGCGAGTGTATCGCCCAGTTTTGTGAAAGAAAGCGGGTCAACCTTGTCAAAAAAGGTGGAACACTCTATGCATTAATTTCACGGATTTTTCAACAAAAAAACCGTCGGGATGATACCATCTCGACGGTTTTCGTGTTTCTAATCAAAGATTAGATCGACCGATATCTCAAAGACCAGCCAAAAGCTTCAAAATTGCAACTGCGTCTGCGGCAGTGGTTGCGCCATCGCCATCCATGTCAGCGTTTGTCAATCCCTGTGTGCTGATAACCGCGTCCTTATCCTCAGAAAGAAAACGGTTAAGCAGAATCACATCACCGATCTTCACATTTTCATCACAGTTGACATCACCAAGCATGATGTTTGCAGGAGGATCAACCTTTACGGGAGTTGGATGCAGCTCTTCATCGGTCAGACCGTTACGACCGATTTCATTGCCATCGGCATCATACATCACAATTGCCAGCAACTTTGCAGTTCCTTCGCCGATCTTCTCGGTGATCTCATCGCCAGTGTCTGGATCAAGCTTACCAGTGCCGACAACCTGCTCATTGACCCACCACATCTGCACCTGGGGAGCAGAACCTGCGGGAATCGTGCCATCAATACCATCAATCACGACAGAGCCGAAGTTGCCGCTGAATTCATACTGGTGAGAAGTCCAGTCATCGTTAGCATCGTTATAACCGATAGAACCGTTGGTATAGCCAGTATCGACACTGAAGAACAGTTCCATGGACGCAACTTTGGATGCATCCACATCAGTCATGTTAACGGGATAAGAAACAACAGAATTGCCGCTTTCGTCCTTTTCGTTGCCATACTTCATTGCGAGGTAATCATCGGTGTTGACGGGAGCAATCATAGAACCATCCTTGGTATACAGGTTCACATAGACGAGTTTTGCGGTGCCGATAGAGCCAGCTTCCATGATGGGATCGCCGTTCTTATCCACTTCACCAGAATCCTTATCATAGAAAGGATTGGTATGCCAGAACTGTACTTGTGCTGCGGGGGAATCTGCATCCAGCTTGCCAGCAAGACCAGAAACTGTCCAGACGCTGAATGTTTCTTCGCTAACACATTCAGTAGTGATCCAATTCTTTGCGCCCTCTTCCGTCATATCGACAGTAGCGTCGGTGTAGCCGATGCAGCCGTTTGCGTATGCGGAATCCACATACACGCCTGCCTCAATGCGATCGATGGTAGAAGCATCGATACCAGTGAAGGGAATCACATAAGCGGTATCGTCAGTTTCGTCGCTGGTACGCGTCAGCAGAGCAGAATTGATATCAACGGGAACCAACTCATTGCCGTTTTTATCATAGTAGCGAACAGCCATGACCTGCGCGGTGCCAGGTGTTCCTTCCACCATAATGGGATTATCGTCTTCATCCTTTTTGCCAGAATCCTTGTCATAGAATGGGTTGACGTACCAAACTTGCAGGTTTGCGGAGGGATGCTCTGCATCCAGCTTACCAGCCATACCGTCTGCGACCCAGGTGCCATACAGGCCCTTGGTTTCCTGATTGACAGAAACCCAGTTGGTGGAAGTTTCATCATCGGGTTTCACCTCAATAGTGGTATCGGTATAGCCAATCGCGCCATTGACAAAGCCTGTGTTGACTGCGATATCTGCCTCAATCTTGTCCACGGCGGCAGGGTCAATGCCTACAAAACTAAAGTTGTAGGTAGGAACATCATCGTTGGTCTTTGCGGTCAACAGCGCGCTCTCATATGTGCCGAAATAGCCGAGGATATTGTCCTTTGCGTCATAAATGGTAACATCATGCAGCAAGGCAGTTCCGTCGCCAGTTTTATCGCCAGCTGCATCATAAAAGGACTGAACCCACCAGAACTGGAATGTGAAGTTCGGGCTGTCATTTGTCAGGACACCTTCCAGACCATCGGCAGAAACAATGGTTTCAGTGTTTGCGGCGGCCTTAAAATCCCAAGAAGCTTTTTTCCAGGTGAACTTGTCCTTCTCACTGGTTGCATCTGGGTTTACAACATTGTAACCAAAGCAGCCGTTGCCTTCTCCGGTATCTGCGGAGATAGTAGCATCAATACGGTCAACAGCGGTCACATCGATACTGCTCAGGTCAAAGCTGATTGATGTTGCGCCATCAGCAGTGCTAAGCAGTGCGTTTGCGGGATTTGCAGCCTCAACCGCAGCCAACTGGCAGCTCAGGGCAGAAAGCATGAGCGCGGTAGCGGTTAACACAGAAAACCCCTTTCGAATAGATTTTTGCATATGGGTAACCTCCTCTTTCTTACTGGTAATTTTAGTATAGCACAAAATTTCCCCCAATTTGTTGCAAAATTATGAACAAGTCGACGGCATACCCCACAAAGAATTGCTTAAATTGAGCATTATTTCACGGCAATTTCACAAAATACAAAGCAAAAATGGCATCTGTGAAGCATTGTTCACAGATGCCGCTTTTCATTTTTTAAGATTCAGTCGTTGACATTGAGTTGTTCCGTGACTCCCACCTGCAACAGTTTCCCATCCGCAGCTGCGAGATGCATGGTATTTGCAGAATGTGTGTTGATGTTTAAGTTGGCATCTACCACAGTGATACTTGCATCGTATTCGGTACTGCCGATGGTTAGGACGCGTTTTCCTTCGCATTCCAGCATAACATCGCTGCGCTTCAGCACGATGTTGGGTGCGCCGTCATCGGAGCCAACAACGGTCACTTCCGCTGCTTTCAATTCTGCGTTCAGTGTGGAATCTTTCAGCTTGACGTCTGCGCCGCCTTTACGTGAACCAATCGCCACCATTGCTTTGCCGGAGCCTGTTACATCCAGCTCGGCAGTAGTCATAGTGATATGCGGTCTGCCTTCCATTGCGCCAATGCAGACACCAGATACCGCACGAATGCCGATTACAGCACTGCAACCCGCCAATTCGATGTTGCAGTCGCCCTCTTCCGCGCCGATGGCAATGCTTTCTGCGCCATCCATGTTCATAAACAATCGGGTACCGCACACCTTGATATTTTGCCCTCTGGCGTAGCCGCCGCCAATGCCGATCGCTTTATCGCCACCAGTGGAGATTTGCAAGCAGCCTGCCATATCAATGTCGATATTGCCAAAGCCCATATCCGCATCGCCGCCAATGGCACTGCTTTGCACATCAGAGCAGCCGATGGTCAGGTTTCCTCTGCCTGTTAGATGCAGAGTAGCGGTTTCTGGTACACAGATGCCTGCATGATCCAAGCGGTTGTCGCCATCGCATTCCAGTGTGATATTGCTGTTGCGTCCCAAAATGATCAGAGGTGTATTGGTTTGCGAAGAGAGATGCAGATCACGCATTACGATATGAGAAGTAAGATGATCCTTGCATTTGATGGTAATGTTGCTGGAAATGCCGAAGTTACCGATAATTTCTGCATGGGGTTGTGAGATGAACACATCGGTGTATTTTTCCAAAGAAAGTCTTGCGATATCAATGGGTGCGTTGCCTGTTGCCATATAGGTCTTGCGTGCGAAGCGTCCCATAGTGCTTGTGTTGATTTTCAGCATAGCGATGCGTACAGCGGAGTCGATTTCTACTGGTGGTATTGCTTCTGGGCGACCAGTATAATTGCCTTGTATAAGATCCACACCAAAGCGGATGATCGCACGCAGTTCTTCAGGGGTTTCCACGCCTTCAGCCAGTGCCAAAAATCCATTTGCGTGGGCAAATTCGATGATATTGGTGACAAAATGCTGTTTTTTCGGTTCCTCATGAATATTACTGATGAGGCTGTGATCAATCTTTACATAATTAGGGGAGTAGCGCAGCAAATTGGTGATATTGGAGTAGCCGGTACCGTAGTCATCTACAGCGATTTCCATCTCCGCACATTGACAGCGGCTCTGGATATCGATCAGTTCCTCTCCAACAACCTCGGCACGCTCTGTAAATTCCACCACAAGTCGCGGCAGCAGGTCAGAGTATTCATCACGGAGCGAATCAAAATCGGTGTCCGTCAGGAAATGTCCAGGAATGCTGTTGACGAAAACCTTGTGACCACAAAACAGTGGCAGATTCTCACGCATCCATTGCAGCACATTGTGATAGGTCAGCCATTCCACATCATAGAGTCTGCCCAGTGCAGCTGCATATTGCAGCACCACTAACGGCGAAATCTTCTGCTCGCCACTGGTGCGCATCAGTGCTTCATACGCAAAAATTTCACCTGTTTTTGCAAATACAATGGGTTGGAAGCAGTATGTCAAGCGATTTTCGGAAAGCACATCAGCAACCAGTTGTGCCGTTGCATCATCGGTGGAAAGCTTCTCATTCGGCTGGGTGTTGTTGCATTTTGCGATATTTTTTCTACTGATGATTTCTGTAATACAGCTTTCTGCATCAACGGCTTCGGTGAGGGGCACCGTCATCAGAGCAGATTGTAGTTCGATGCTGTAATTCTTGCCCGACACCTGATTATAGCTGCTGATACGGCTGTAAAGCACATCGCGCAATGCATCGGCAGTATGAATGCTTAAATCAGACACGATCAGCGCGACCAAAAATTCATCACCACTGATACGTGCCGAGATGATGTTACCATCGGTGCAGTCCAAAATTGCCTCAGCAAGGCTCAGCAAGGCCTGGTCACCCTCGCTGTGACTGAACACCGCATTAATTTGGCGCAGATTGGAGAGTTCAAACAGCAACAACGCCAAATGTTGATCATCGGTTTGGCGGGTATCGATACGTTCTTGCAAAGCCTTGATGGCACCATTCATGTTGAGCATACCAGTCAGCGTATCACGCACGCGAGCAGAGAGCAATGCTTCATTTACCGCTTGCAAGCGAGAGCTGCTGAGATGAGAAGCAATCACATTACCACCTGCATGAATCAGCTTGGGCAGCTTGAAGCACTCCTCATCCATATTATTGCCGTAGTAAGCGAAGTAGCCGTACACCTCATCCTGCCAGTAAATTGAAGTGAGCAGAATTGTCGTGCGGCGTGAAAAAATATCCGCCAGATTGGGAACAATCTCATTACGCGGTATTATGGAATAGCGTTTTTCTTTTCCTTTGAGCGTAATGGTACTCATCAGTTCGCTTCCATCGGCAAAGTGGCTGTACGCAACGGTTGGGGTTTCAGCAGAGAGGCAATCGCGCAAACAAATACAAGAGTGCTGCGGCATATGACTTGCCAATACATTGAGATAATCAACCACAGTACAATTGGGGCGATCCATCAGCATACCGAGATAGTGGTGGGCACAGGATTCCAAAATGATGCTTGCCTGCAATCGATCATGGTAAAATTCAATTGCCTGATTCTGGTCAAGCTGTTCTGTTACATGGCATCCGCAAGATTCCGACAGACGCAGAATGGGGGGGATTTCGTGGGCAGCATCGACTTCGCAGCCATCCAAGACCATCTCAGCCACATCAAAGAAAGTTGTGGTCATGGTGTCAAAATCCTTGGCGCAAGTAGTAAGGCGGGGCGTATGGTACTGCTCACGAATTACGCCATCGCAACCTGTAACGATCACATCCTCTGGCACATTAAGACCATGGCGGCGCAAAACAGCACAGCAAGCCATTGCCATATCGTCATTGGTACAGACAATGGCTTCGGGGATATCATATGCAAGCAACTTTTCGGTGGCAATCATGGCAGGTTTTGACCAATATTCGCCATAAGCCACTCGGGTATCATCAAATGGAATACCGTTGGCGCGCAATACTTCCTGATACGCGATCACCATGCATTCCGATCCATAATGCCCACGGATACCTGTGATCAAATCCACCTTACGGCAGCCATGTATGGTAAAGATATGGTTAAGCAAATCTGAAAAGCCCTGATTGGCATAGCTGAACACGCTGGTATAATCGGCATAGCGGCTGTCGTACGCCATTACTGGGATATGATGTTCGGCGGCTGCGGCACAGATCAGTTCGCAAATATCGCAGTTTGCAATATTTTCAGACATCAGGACGATAACATCGGCGATATCAAAGGGAATAAGGTCAAAAACGCTGTGACAGCCTGCATCAGCAGTGCCAAAGCCTGCATTTTCCAACGCGGAATTACATATGAGAACAGCGTAGTTTCGTTTTTCGGCTTCCCGTGTGAAATAGCGTACACTTTTACGCACTTCGTCATTATGAATTTGCGATGTACACAGTACAAATAGTTTTTTTTCGCCGATCATGGTTCTTGTAACGCCCCTTTCCCTTAAAGCAACACTGTACAAAGTTCACCGGAAGGTTTGGCAAAACACCTGCACTACCAGATGAATGTGGTGCTGTCTTAGGAAGATAACATTTTGTATATTTATCCCATTCTATCACATTTTCACGATAATGTCAATGGTACATCCATTATTTTTATAGATTTTTACATCGAAAAATGCATTTTGTTGGTTGCAATAGAAAAATTCATCACTATGAGATACGAAAAGGCAATATTGTCACAAAAAGCACTGCCTGAAAAAGCAGTGCTTTTGCAGTTTATAGAGCAGGGACAATTATGCTTTTCTTTCAAAGCTGACACCCTGTCGTGTTTCGCGAATTTCCCAACCCAGTGCTTGGATTTCGGCACGCAGTGCATCTGCCTTGGCAAAATCTTTTGCTTGCCGCGCAGCCTTACGTTCTTCTGCCAAAGCCAGCACTTCAGCAGGAACTTCGGGTGCAGCGGCATCATTGCCGATTACCTTTGCGTTTTCGAACAATCCCAGAGAAAGCACACTGTCTATCTCTGCAATGCAAGCAAGCTTGGTTGCGGCATTGATCTTCGCTTTCAGGATATCATACAGTACAGTAATTGCCTGTGCGGTGTTAAGATCATTATCCATCGCCTCGCGATATTGTGCTATATAAGATGTCTTTGCTTCTTCGTCAATCGCCTCAGTGGGAAGTTTCAACAGTGCTGCAATTTTTGCCACCAGCTTCTGATATGCCTGCGCCGCGTTATCCAGATTCTCGTAAGAGAACACCAGCGACTTACGGTAATGGGATTGCAGACAGAAAAAGCGGTATACCATTGGGGAATAGCCCTTGCTTTCCAGTAAAGAAACAGTTAAAAACTCACCGGAAGATTTGCTCATCTTGCCGTTATTGGTATTCAGATGCAGCACATGGAACCAGTGCTTGCACCACGGATGCCCCAGATATGCTTCGCTCTGTGCGATTTCATTCGTGTGATGTGGAAATACGTTATCAATACCGCCGCAATGCAGATCAAGAGTTTCGCCGCAGTACTTCATACTGATACCAGAGCATTCAATATGCCAACCGGGGTAGCCCAAGCCCCAAGGGCTTTCCCATTTCAGTTCCTGATCGTCAAATTTAGATTTTGTAAACCACAGCACAAAATCTGCCTTATTTCGTTTGTTTGTATCTGCGTCTACACCATCGCGCACACCCACCTCAAGATCTTCCTCTTTAAAATCAAGGAACACATAGTAACGCTCCAATTTAGAGGTATCGAAGTAGATGTTGCCGCCTGCTTCATAGGCGTAGCCCTTTTGCAGCAGCACCTCTACCAGATGGATAAATTCATCAATGCAGTCTGTTGCGGGTGCAACCACATCGGGACGCTTGATATTGAGCTTTTTGCAATCGTCAAAGAACGCATCGGTATAAAACCTTGCGATCTCCATGACAGTTTTTTTCTCGCGCTTGGCACCTTTGAGCATTTTGTCATCTCCGGTATCGCCGTCAGAAGTCAGATGCCCCACATCGGTGATATTCATCACGCGCAGCACATCATAGCCAATGTAGCGCAGATATTTTTCCAATACATCTTCCATCATGTAGGTACGCAAATTGCCGATATGCGCATAATGATACACTGTAGGGCCACAGGTATACATTTTCACCTTGCCCTCCTCCACGGTAGTGAAGGATTCCTTTTGCTTTGTCAGAGAGTTATAAAGCAGCATGGTCATGATCCTTTCTTGTACGGAATTGTCGGCATTATTATATCACAAAACGATGATAAAGTCAATATTCACAATGTAAAGCATGATCCCTTGCGTATGGGTTTGCTGCATCATATTGCTGCATAGCGAAGCGTTTGCCGTTTTCCAACACAACGCCGATCATTTCGGTGCCTGATTCTGCATATTTGTAATCCAGATAGGATATGCAGTGATATTCGTTGCCAAACGCATCCTTTATGATGTAGGGGGCTTTGTTCGAATTGGGCAACTTGGCGGTTACGGGAATCAAAAAGCATTTGTAATCACTGCGTGATATCAGATCATAATCTGAACCACGCCCAAACTTTTTGCCCAGCCCCCGCAAAATGCAAACAGCACTGTAGATCATCAGTACACACCATCCAAAAAAGATAGTACCTGTTCTCCCGCCACGCAAGCCTGCACACAGGTGTAGAAAATCGCCAATGGCAGGAATCGTTAGCAGTGCTGTAAAGATAATGCATGAGAATAATGCCGCCATGTAATCCCCGCGTGCTTCCTTGATGTAACTTTTCGTTTTGTTGTATTGTGCTTCTGTCAGCGAGCAGTTTGTCATGGTCATTCTCATTCTGTCTTCAAAGCGGTTTCGCCATCATTATGGGATCGTTTCCGGCAGGATTTGCAACTGCTTTGAAAAATTCGTAAGATTTCGGGGCGTATCACCATGGATCACCACCATATCCTCAATACGGATACCAAACTGACCAGGCAGATATACTCCTGGTTCCACTGTCATGATGACCCCGTCTTCCAGCACCTGTTCGCAGCGCGGCGATGCCGCAGGGGATTCATGGATCTCCAACCCGACCGAGTGCCCAAGCGCGTGGGTGAAATACTGGTTCAGTCCTGCTTCTGTCAGTGAACTTGCTGCCGCCTCATGCATAATTCTGCATGGCAAATCTGCTCTTGCCTGTGCAATGGCTGCCGATTGCGCACGCAGTACAGCTCCGTAGGCTTCACGAAAAGCTGCGCTTGCCGAGCCATACGCAAAGGTACGCGTCATATCGGAGTGATAGCCATTGTACACCGCACCAAAATCAACCAAAATGACATCGCCCAGTTGCAGTTTGCGTTCTGATGGAACACCGTGGGGCATACTGGCACGTTCACCAAACAGCAGAATGGTCTGAAATGAGGGCTGCTCACTGCCGTATACCGCCATGAGATAGTCGAGCTTTGCAGCGGCAGCCTTTTCGGTAATACCTGTTTGCAGCATAGGAAGCAAATCATGCAATGCTCTTTCAGCGATGCGCTGTGCCTTTTCGATACAGGCGATTTCTTCTTCTGATTTCCGCGTACGCAGCAGTGACAGACGCTCCCCTATAGGTAGCCATTTGATTTGTGGCAACGATTCTTTCAGGCGTTCATACTGTCGCAGAGTAAGATAGTCGTCCTCAAACAGTACCGCAGTTGCCTGGTGGGCATTCAGTAGTTGCGCAAGATATGCAGCTCCGGTCATATCAGCGGGGCGCAACGATACTGTAAAGCCTTTCGGTGCAAGTAGTACTTCAGCACGTTCTATATATCTGCCATCGGTGAGAAAAACAGCGGTTGCATCGCGAAAAAGCAGAAGTTTGCCTTCAAAGGCGGTTTCGCCCAACGCGTAGATCAGCTGCACCTCACTTTGCAGCAGAACAGCATCCGCATCTGTGCCTTGCAGCATTGTGTGTATTTCTTTGATGTGGTGCATATTCTTCTCCTTTTTTTCAAAATCCCCTACCCCATAAAAGGGACAGGGGATTTTAGTTTGACGAGAAACTCTCATGAAGCACTTTGTTGAAAATACTTTCTCGACGGACGAAAAGAAGGGATTGTTTCCCTGATTATTTGAACTGTTCCTTTGCAGCGGTAAGGGTATTACGCATCAGAATGGCACGGGTCATGGGGCCAACACCGCCGGGAACGGGTGTGATTGCCGAGGCAATTCTTTCCACTTCATCGTATGCCACATCGCCACAGAGCTTGCCTTCGCTGTTACGATTCATGCCTACATCAATAACAACTGCACCAGGTTTGACCATATCTGCGGTGACAAAATTTGCTTTACCTACCGCAGCTACCAAAATATCCGCCTGTCGCGTCTGGGCTGCCAAATCAGCCGTACGGGAGTGGCAAATCGTCACAGTACCATTGCGATGCAGCAGCAGCATCCCCATAGGCTTGCCAACGATATTACTTCTGCCAATAACCACACAGTGCTTGCCGTTGATATCGCAGCCGATGCTATCCAGCATCTCAATAACGCCAGCGGGAGTACAGGGCAGGAAGGAATAATCGCCGATCATGATTCTGCCGACATTTTCGGGGTGAAATGCGTCCACATCCTTGGCGGGGGAAATGGCGTGCAGAATGGTTTGCTCACAGATATGCTTTGGCAGGGGCAGCTGCACCAGAATACCATTGACTTTTGCATCGCTATTGAGTTTGGCAATCAGCTCCAGCAATTCTGCCTCAGTCGTTTCGGCGGGCAATGCGTACTCATAGGAGGCAAATCCAACCTCTGCGCAATCTTTTCTCTTGTTGTTGACATACACACGGGATGCTGGATTATCACCGACCAGCACCACAGCCAATCCGGGATCGTAGCCCTTTTCTTTCAGGGTCTTTACCTCTGCTGCAACCTCAGCTTTTACATTTGCGGCGATTTTCTTACCATCAATCAGCATAGCCATGATTATTACTCCTTCTCTTCCTGGTTTTCAATTTCGTCGGATCCTTCTGTTGTCTTCGTTGCTACGGATCCAGTAGCTTCTTCGTCATTATGCTCAATATGTGCTACGCTTGCTGTTTTAGCAGCTTTCTTTTTGGCACGGTGGGCTTGATATTCTTCTTCTCGTGCATCAGCTTCAGCAAGCAGCTTTTGGGATTCTATCGAGTTGACATACAGCACATAGTCGCCGTGCATACGCTTGACGCGGTTGTACATCACAATAAACAGCACCAGACCTACCACAGCGGTCACAACGGCAACCACCTGTGAAATGCGCAGTGTGCCGATATACAAGCTATCGGTGCGCAAACCTTCAATGAAGAATCTGCCGACACCATACCATACCATGTACAGCAAAAAGATCTGTCCATCGAACTTGCGCCACTTTTTGGAGATGGTATGCAACAGCACAAAACCCAGCAAACACCAGAAGGACTCATACAAGAAGCACGGGTGTACGGGTTCAGTGGCAACTACGCCAGGCAGCTCGTTGGCGTGTACGGTGAGATATGACTGGATTCTGCCGCTGGACATACCGAAAACGCTGTCCGTATTGCAACCAAACGCCTCGTGATTGGTAAAGTTGCCCCATCTTCCGATGCCCTGACCGATCAGAAAGCCCAATGCAGTCAGATCAAGCATGGGTAGTAGTCTAACTTTTCGTATTTTGCAGATGAGTATGCCCACCAACAATGCACCAATGATGCCGCCGTAGATCGCCAGCCCACCATTGCGTATGTTGACAATTGCCTTCCAGTTTCCCGCGTAGGTATCCCAGCGGCAAAGGACATAGTAGGTTCTTGCGCCGATGACACCGCCAATAATGCCACCGATGACACCATCAATCGCACGGTCGGGATCAATGCCAAAGCTGCGCATACGAGAAAAGCCGTACAACATCGCCAGCAAAAGACCCGCTGCAATGATGATACCGTACCATTTCACATCAACGCCAAACAACGTAAATGCAACGCTGTCCACTGTCAGTTCCAGTCCCAGCTTCGGAAAGACGATCTGATTCATATCCAGATTTCCCAAATGTGTCATAATTTCTCCTTTCACAAGGCATCGTCTTCGGGTGCAATTACCGAAAGACTGACTTTATCTGCGCAAAAACGCTCGCGCAAGCATTGCATTGCGTCTTCGAGGGTTACGGTAGAGAGTACTTCAGCTCTGGCAAAAGGTGAAATGCGGTGCGCCATAAAGGAATCCACCAGTGTGGAAACAGCACCTTCAGGGGCATTGTTCATTGTGATCGCCTCACCATAGGCGGCGCGTTTCAGCGTATTGAACAGGCTCACATCCAGTCCTTCTGCCTTTACGCGTTCGATCTCGGCAAGCAGTGCGTCCTGCACCGCACGCGGATCATCGGACTCACCTGCTGCCATCATGCAGAAGAATCCGTCGCCGCTGAGGTAATCAGTATTAAATGCATCGTTGATCAATCCATCGGATATCAGCTTCTGGTACAGGGGAGATGCTGAGCCTGCAATCACATTGAATACGATGGTTGCAGTCAGTGCAGCGCGCAGTTCTTCAATGCCCTCCTCGGGACGGCTCTTGAAGCCGATCATGAACATCGTTTTGCCCACTGCCATCTTTGTGCAGGCATAGGGCTTTACCACGCTTTCAGGTTCGGGCAGAAATACCGTTTCCAGTTTCTGGTTCGGGACAGGGACAAGCAATTTATCGGCAACGGCAAGCACCTGCTGCACGGTAATATTGCCTGCACAGCAAAGCACCATATTGTGCAAATTATAGAAAGTACGGTAACAAGTGTACAGCAATTCTGGCGTGATCTTTGCAATGCTTTCCACACTGCCCGCCACATCCAATTGAACAGGGTGATTGTGATACAAGCATCGCAGCAGTTGAAAGAAGAGTCGGTCACCAGGGTCATCAAGATACATTTTGATTTCCTGTGCAATGATGCCCTGCTCTTTGGCGACGGTTGCCTCAGTGAAATAGGGCTTCTGTACAAAATCCAGCAGAATTTCAAGAGAGCGGTCAAAATTCTGTGAACAGGAAAACAGATACACTGTGCGGTCGAAGGATGTGTATGCATTGGCACAAGCACCCACCTGATTGAACAGTGCAAAAGTATCACAGTCCTCATTTTCAAAGAGTTTATGCTCCAGAAAATGTGCAATGCCTTCGGGTACGGTGGTATATTCGGCATCGCCTTCCAAGCGGAATCGCGTGTGAATTGAACCATATTTTGTGCCGAACATGGCATGTGCTGTACTAAAGCCGGGCTTTTCCATTACACGGATCTCCAATCCGCTGGGATGCTGTATGCAATGGCAGATATCGCCTGTGCGTGCATCACGCAAAACAGTGGTTTCGTATGTCATGATTCACGCCTCCTCTCCTTCTGTATCGGATCTGGTCGCAAGCAAGGTGTATACGGTATCTGGCTGCAATGTTTTTGCGGCAGCGATCACCTCCGCGCGAGTGATATTGCGCAGTGCGGAGGCGGTTTCCTGCATAGTACGGAGATTGCCTTCACGCTTTTGCTGCAACACCCACCCTGCCAGGCCACTTTGTGAATCAGAAGCAGCGGCGAGTGTATGTTCGAAGTACATGGTGCATTCGCGCATCATGTTGTCGGTAAAGTCACCGCTGCGGAGTGCTTCAATCTGTTCCATGATGGCAGCCTTAGTTTCCTCCAGATTTTCGGTACGCACGCCGCAGTCGATGATCAAAGCGTGTTTACTGCGCACATAGCGCGATGCGCAATAATAGCAAAGGCTTCGTTTTTCGCGCACATTAGTAAACAGCAGTGAACCAGTGGTGCCGCCCAACAGCAGATTCAGCATGCGCATGGCATCGTGGTCGGCATCCATGGTTTTCATGACCATTACCAGTTTGCATTGTGTAACAGGCATTGGTTCCTCTACGTTTTCCACAGCAGATTTCGCCGGACTGATGCTTTCGTAATCCACCATTTGAGGTTTGCGTGTGATATTTTGGAATGCGGCACGCAATGCGGGAAGCAATTGATCTTTTTCTTCGGGCAGTACCGCAACGATCTCAAGGGGGGCAGTGGTAAGCATTCGCTGCCATGCGATATAGGCACTCTCAGCGGTCACTGCTTCAGCAGAAGCGCGGGTGCCATAGGGTGGGCAGGCGGCAGGTTCGCCGACATAGGCAATTTCTGCGGCACGCTGCATGGCATAGTTGCGCTTCTGGTTGATTTCGCAGTCAATGGCATCCAGCAAATTTTGCTTACAATAACTGAAGGATTCTGCCTCGAATGCGCCGTTTTGTACGTTGGGTCGCAGCAGACATCCCAAGGCGAGGTGCAGCATGGCATCGGTTATAGATTCGCCATTCAAAGCAAAGGGGTCATCGATCCAGTGAGCGGAAATGGTCAGTTCCTGCACATCGCCGCTGCTGCCGCGGCTGCTTTGCAGTGATGCGCCATACAGTGATTGTTTTTGCAGTGCAAGTGCTGCAAGCGTTGGGTATTCCGCCGAACAATTGGTCAGCAGATCAATCATCAGCGCGTTTTCCGCCACGGTTTCAGGGTCGCGTCTGACATAGAATCGGAAATACAGTGAACAAGTTTTGAATTTAGGGTCATACAACTCCGTATAGGAGATACCGCCATCGAGAGAGACGGTGAAAGGCTGTTGCGCCATTGAAAAATCCTCCTTTTTGCAGTACAGAAGTTCACACAGAACTATTATACCACATCTAATCAAAAAAAGCGATACCTTTACGACATTTTTTCAAATTTTACCATCATTTTCACAATTGAGCATCGTGCAAAGCAAGCTTGACTATTTGGTGATGCCATAATACTGTTTCATCCAATGCCTATTATTTTGGGATTTTCACCGCAAAAGTCTTGACAAGGAAAGCCGCTTCGTGCTACAATGAATAGGTATGAGCATATCTTGTTGTGAATATGCAAAGCTGATCTTCCGACTTCTCAGAAAGGCGCAACGATAATGAAGCGTACTGTTGCTCTTCCCTTAAGCCAAAAGCTGTATCTTGCGGCGAAAATATTGACTGCTATCATTTTTGCCACTCTCGGTGTGCTGCTCATCGGGCTGGTGATCTCCGAAGTGGCACCCAAAAGCGAGTCTGCATTTATACCTGATTATGTCTACAATGAAATCATCGTAGAATCTAACAGCCCTTTGCCCGACCCTGTACTCACCTTGAACCAAGACTGCTATCCAGAGAATTTGCTTTCTGTTGGCTATGAGCGCGCTGCAACCATTGGCACAAAAGAACTCACCATTGGTGTGGTGTTGACCTTTACCGATGGCGTTACCCGAACCGAATACATTACACTGATACCCAAACAACTGGAAGTATCATAGGAGGGTTTACAATCAATATGGCGCAGCAGATTCGCTTTCACATCCCAGATTTTTTAAAGCATTTTTCGCTCAATATGCATCTGCTGCAAATGATGCAGCGCAAACCAGAAGCCTTCTATGACGGCGTTACCATCGGTTCGGTGTATGGTGTATTTCCTACTGCACTTTGGAATGGCGGACGGTTTTTGCAGGGCACTTGTGACACAAGAGTCATGCAGGAGGTGCTGAAAGCATTCAACAAGCAGGGCGTGCCATGCCGTTACACCTTTACCAATCCGCTGATCGACGAACGTCATTTGCAGGATCGCTTGTGCAATGAGATGCTGCGGTTGGGTGATAACGGCCTCAATGAGGTGATCGTTGCATCCCCTGCGTTGGAGCAGTATATCCGTACACAGTATCCATCGTATCCCATTATTTCTTCAACCTGCAAGGAATTGACCGATCCGCAGGCACTGGCAGAGGAACTGGAAAGGGACTACAAGCTGGTGGTTCTGGATTACCGCCATAATAATCATTGGGAATTGCTTTCCGCAATTACACACCCTGAAAAATGTGAACTTCTGATTAACGCCTGCTGTGACCCGAACTGTAAACGCCGCGGCGCACATTACCGTACCATTGGCAAATCACAGTTGCAATACGCAAAATGGGCAAAAAATGCAAAGCCCGGTACAAAGCCGCCTGTTCTCGATGTGGAAAAATTCGAGTGCCCATATATGACGCTTTCGCTGTATGATACCGTGGATTTTACCACCCATATCACACCGCAGGCACTGTATGAGCAGTATGTTCCCGCAGGCTTTGTTAATTTCAAGATAGAGGGACGTTCGCTGCCCGATATCAATGTATTGGAAACCTACATCTACTACATGGTAAAACCCCAGTGGCAAGACCGCATCCGCTTGGAACTGCTGCTGCGGTTGACCAAAAAATACAAATATTTTTGACGTATTACGCAGAAAGGACAAATGCTATGGGACTGTTTTCAAAAAAGAACAACGATAATCTGAAATTCCGCAACAAGGAAATGGTGGAGCGCGGCGAGTTTCGCGGAAATGCGCTGAGCCATTTGGTGCTGCCCGATGCTATCCGTATTGTTGGCGAGGACGCTTTCCGCGAATGTCGGAATCTGCAAGCTGTTACACTCTCTGCAAAGGTTTGCGAGCTGGGCGCATATGCATTCCGCGATTGTGATGCATTGGAAACTGTTATTTTCCCCGAAGAAATGCGCTATCCTGACGGATCCAATGGTGAAATCGGCATTGGATGCTTCGACGGCTGTGGGCTTATCCGTCAGCTGGTGATCCCCGAGGGGGTTGCCGTGATTCATGCGAATGCCTTCCACAACTGTGCCGCATTGGAATACGTCAAGCTGCCCCGTACACTGCGCGCGATTCGTAGTGGTGCATTTTCGGGCTGTGCGAGATTGCAGACCCTTGAAATGTCGGCTATTCCCGAATTGATTGCTGCTGATTCCTTCGTAGAAACGCCGCAGCAGGCGTATATTTCCTCTGTGCGCAAGCCCGTGTTGACGGTCATGCATACCTCTTCTTTTGGTCTGCCGGAGATTTATCAGTTTGCTGCTGTTCCTCGTTTGATCGGCGTGGAACAGACAGAGCATGATATGTCTGTGGTAATTGATGCGATTGATGAAGATCGATTGAGTTTCCGTATCACGCGATTTACCCATGCAGGGGGCATCCATACCATTCCGAAAAACGAGCCGACCAGACTGTTTCATGAAGAATATGACTGCAACGGCGGTGCAGGTTTGCAAACCGAGGAGATTCTTGCCTCCTACCGATAATCGTTGCTGCAACTTATATACAATGAAAAGCGGTATCGCCTTTTTGAGGTGATACCGCTTTCAGTCTTTTGAAAAGCCCATGGGATCCATCAACCTTGTTTGTTTTCGCTCACATGGATCATTTACGCTTCAGATTTCCCAGTTCCCAGAAAGCCACTGCGCCGGCGGCAGCTACATTCAACGAATCCACATTATGTGTCATGGGAATCTTGACAGCATAATCGCAGTCGGCAATGGTGGCATCGTCAAGCCCATCCCCCTCTGTGCCAAGCACTATAGCAAGCTGTTCCGTTTGTGCAAGTCGGGGATCATCTATGCGAAGGGTATCATCACGCAGTGCCATGGCAGCGGTCTGAAACCCCAGTTGCCGCAATTGTGCAATACCTTTTTGCGGCCAGTCGGCAGAATCCACCCCGATGTAAGTCCACGGCACTTGAAATACCGTGCCCATACTTACGCGAACTGCGCGGCGGTACAGCGGATCACTGCAAGCAGGGGTAAGCAGTACGGCATCCATATTCAGCGCAGCAGCCGAACGGAAAATTGCGCCGATATTGGTGGAATTCATAATGTTTTCCAGTACGGCGATGCGCTTTGCACCATGACATACCTCCTCCACCGAAGGCAAGGGCTTGCGTTTCATGGCACATAATGCGCCTCTTGCCATCGTATAGCCTGTCAATTGGGTGATCACAGGTGAGTCGGCAGTAAACACGGGGATATCCCCGCAGCGCGCAAGGATCTCTTTTGCTTGTGTTTCGATATGCTTGCGCTCCATCAGCATCGAAACAGGCTCAAAGCCTGCGTCCATAGCGCGGCATATGACTTTTGGACTTTCTGCAATGAATAAACCCGCTTGCGGCTCATAGTAGTGCATCAATTGTGTTTCGGAAAGGCGCGCATAAACGTCTAATTCAGTTGCGGCAAAGTCGGTGATTTCAATCATATTTGGCATGGTTTTTCTCCCTTTGAGTGACATAGACATAATAGAGAATCAACCGAACCCTCACGCTGCTCAATTGCTAGGCAAAGCATTTATCTTTTTTTGTAAATGACCAGTTCTGGATTTGCGCCGTCTTGTTCGTAGGTGGAAATCAGAATAAACTCCATGTTCGCAAGTATTCCGAAGCATCTGTTTCCGCCGTATTCACACTCCAGCTGGTTGCCGAGGTATGTAGCTTGATCATTCAAAAACTTGACTGTATTTCCGTTTGGCAGCCGATACGCCAAATTGACATAGCTGCCCACCAGCGCATTCAATTTGGTGAGTTTTGGCATTCCATCAATATGCAGTTCGTTGATTTCTTCTATGAGGGCTTGTTTAAACTTCTCGAATTTTTGATCGCCGTCAAGTGCTTGATAGCGTTTCCAGTAATCCAGCTTTGGCAGGGTATCGTGCAGATAGCTTCTGACATCTTTTTCCGAAAACTGATCGTTCGCCATATTCTGCACACACACATCAATCAGATCGTCCATATTGCTGTACATATATTCGCCATCGGCATAGCACCACTTACAGTAATGCTCATTGAAGCAGCCGTCTTTTTCTTTCGAGATATTGTCATCTTCAAGGGGCATTCCACAGCATTGGCAGATCAGCTTCATGGGCGAACCAAGCAGTGTATTGATTGACACATCGTATAGCTTAGAGAGCAGCTTGAGCGTTTCGGTATTGGGTACAGTTTCGCCAGTTTCCCAACGGGAAACAGCCTGACGGGTAACAAACACCTTTTCGGCAAGCTGATCCTGCGAAAATCCATGCTTAGTACGGAGTTCCAACAGAATGGTTTTGGTTTCCATGGTGATATTCTCCTTCGTTTAGTATGGGTTTATTGTATCATATTCTCGAAGGAAGGGCAAGCAACTACCTGTTGCTATGCAAATTGTATCGGTCGAGGTATTATGTCCGCAATGTACGCACTGCCTGTATGCCATGCAGAATATGCATTTTGGCTTGTATGGCAGCTTCTTTGGCAAGGGCAGGTACGCCCTCCAGCGGATAGGGGATACCCATAGCGGCATACTTTACTTTGCCCATAGTGTGATAGGGTATCACATCCAGTGCTTGCAGATTTCGCAGGCTGCCGATGCATCTTCCCAGCTGTTCCAGTTCTGCGGGGTCATCAGTCAGGTCTGGTATTACAACTCTGCGCACCCAAATGGGAATCTGCCGTTGTTCCAGATACTTTGCAAAGGAGAAAATCTGCGCATTGTCCATCCCTGTCAGCGATTTGTGCGCTTTCCGGTCGGTATGCTTGATATCCAGCAGCACAAGATCGGTGCATTCTGTCAGACGATTCATTTTCTCCTGCTGTATCGGATCATTTGGTGCAAACACCGCCCCAGAAGTATCAATGCAGGTATGTATACCAGACTGCTTGGCGGCGGCAAACAGCTCAATGAGGAAATCCAGTTGCAGCAGCGGCTCACCGCCCGTTACAGTGATACCGCCCGTCTTGTAAAACGGGCGGTTTTTGTTGTATGCTTCCAGAAGTGCTTCCACGGTATATTCCGTTCCGCCGTGCATCTCCCATGTATCGGGATTATGGCAATATTTACAGCGCAGGGGGCAGCCCTGCATGAATATCACATAGCGCACACCAGGGCCATCCACCGTGCCGAAACTCTCAATGGAGTGGATTCTTCCTGTCATAGCAATCACATGGCATCGTGGAAGGTGCGAGAAATGACTTCATCCTGCTGTTCTTTGGTCAGCTTGATGAAATTGACCGCATAGCCGCTGACGCGCACGGTAAGCTGCGGATATTTTTCGGGATGCGCCTGTGCGTCCAGAAGGGTTTCTTTTGAAAAAACATTCACGTTCAGGTGATGCCCACCTTTTTGTGCGTAGGCATCCAGCAGTGCCACCAGGTTGTCGATCTGCTTTTGTGTTGCAGCCATGATCTTGCTCCTTTCGCGGTAAAAACGTTTAGGATTCGGTTTCGTCAATATCCAGTCCTTCAAACACAGTAGGTATCATGCAAGCACCGTTTGTGCAATCAAAGTTGATGACAAGATCGTCTGTAAAAATGTGGTCATCCTGCCCCAGCGCACCAGGAACGATGGAGAACGTATTGGAGATGCCGTCCTGCGCATCTTTGAAGGGCAGTTTGGAAACCGATGCGAGTGAAGCCACTGCACCATGGGTATCACGGCGGTGCATGGGATTCGCACCTGGTGCAAAGGGCTCACCCTTTTTACGTCCATCGGGGGTTGAACCTGTATGCTTGCCGTATACCACATTGGAGGTAATGGTTAGAATCGAGGTAGTGGGGATGCCATCGCGGTAGGTGTGGTTTTTGCGAATATGCTCCATAAAGCGGTGTACGATATCGTAAGCAATTCGATCGACGCGGTCATCATCGTTGCCATATTTCGGGAAATCGCCCTCTACCACATAATCCACTGCGAGGCCGTTCTCATCACGTATGACCCTGACCTTGGCATATTTGATTGCAGAGAGGGAATCTGCGACAACGGAAAGCCCCGCTATACCGGTTGCAAACCATCGCGTGACATTCTTGTCATGCAGTGCCATTTGCAGCTTTTCGTAGCAGTATTTGTCATGCATATAGTGAATGATATTCAGCGTGTTGACATATACGCCTGCAAGCCACTGCATCATATCGTCATATTTCTTCATCACTTCGTCATAGTCCAGATATTCAGAGGTGATGGGTCTGTATTCGGGTGCAACTTGCTTGCCAGTCATTTCGTCAATGCCACCGTTGATGGCGTACAGCAAACATTTTGCCAGATTAGCCCTTGCGCCGAAGAACTGCATTTCCTTGCCGACCTTCATGGAAGATACACAGCAGGCAATGGCATAATCATCACCATGCAGCACGCGCATCAAATCGTCGTTTTCGTACTGAATTGACGAAGTTTCAATAGAAATCTTGGCACAGAACCGCTTGAAATGATCAGGCAAACGGGGCGACCACAGTACTGTCAGATTCGGTTCTGGCGCGGCACCGAGGTTTTCCAGCGTATGCAGATAACGATAGGACATTTTTGTGACCATATGGCGGCCATCAATGCCAATACCTGCAATGGATTCTGTGACCCACTGGGGGTCGCCCGAAAACAGCGCGTTATATTCTGGGGTACGAGCAAATTTGATCAGGCGCAGTTTCATAATGAAGTGGTCGACCAGCTCTTGTATTTCCGATTCTGTAAACACGCCATTTTTCAGGTCACGCTCCGCGTAGATATCCAGGAAAGTGGAGGTTCTGCCAAGGGACATCGCCGCGCCGTTTTGCTCCTTGACAGCAGCAAGGTAGCCAAAATACAGCCATTGGATCGCCTCTTTGGTATTGCGTGCAGGCTTTGAGATATCAAAGCCATAGCTTGCAGCCATAACTTTCAAGTCTTGCAGTGCGCGGATCTGCTCTGCCAACTCTTCGCGATCACGAATCACCTGCGAATACATTGCGGAACGTGTGGTGCGTTTCTGTTCTTCTTTATCTTCAATGAGCCTGTCCACGCCGTACAGTGCCACTCTGCGGTAGTCGCCGATAATTCTGCCGCGACCATAGGCATCGGGCAGCCCCGTGATAATATGACTGGAGCGGCAGGCACGCATTTCGGGGGTGTAGGCATCAAATACGCCTGCATTGTGTGTTTTGCGGTGTATGGTGAAGAACTCCTTGACCTGCGGATCAATGGTGTAGCCATGGTCGCGGCAAGCTTTCTCTGCCATACGGATGCCGCCATAGGGCATCAGGGCACGTTTAAAAGGTTTGTCTGTCTGAAATCCTACGATCTGCTCCTTGTCCTTATCCAGATATCCAGGGCCGTGAGAGGTGATTGTAGAGATGATTTTTGTATCCATATCCAGCACACCACCTGCCTCGCGTTCTTGGCGAGAAAGCTCCAAAACCTGTGCCCAGAGTTCTTTGGTGCGCTGCGTCGGGCCGCAGAGGAAATCCTCAGTGCCCTCATACTGGGTAAAGTTGTGACGAATAAAGCTGCGCACAGCGATCTCGTTTACCCATGTTCCTTTTTCAAAGCCATTCCAGCCTTCATACATCTGATTCATACGCATTATCTCCTTGCTGTATTGCCTGAAAAGAATCTTCCACCCTCTATTATACATAATTTCTCGCAAAAAAGAAAGCCCTATTTGAAAATTTTCTTTGAATTCGGTAAAGTCACTGTTTTTTTTCGTTTCCTTGTGTACTTCCTTAGAAATATGTGATACGAATTTGCCGTTTCTTGACAATACGGGAATATTTTGCTAGAATGAAGGAGAAGCATACAATGTGGGAAGGAGCAATATGACTATGTTTACACAGGAATATTATGGCAGAATCAAGCAAATTTTGATACCCCATGCGGAGATTGAAAAGCGCATTGCTGAAGCTGGCAGGCAGTTCAGTGCAGAATACGCGGGCAAGCCGCTGCTGCTTGTGACCGTGCTGAAGGGCGCGTTTGTGTTCCTGGCAGATTTTTGTCGCGCACTGACTATTCCCTGCGAGATTGGGTTTATGCGTGTGAAAAGTTATTTTGATGGCACGGTTTCCAGTGAAAAGGTAACCATTTTGATGGATCTGGAACAGGACATCAGCCGATATCATGTGATCCTGGTGGAAGATATTGTGGATACTGGCAGAACGCTTTCGGAACTGAAAAAGCTATTGCAACAGAGAAATCCGCTTTCACTAAAGGTTGTAACACTGCTGGATAAGCCCAGCCGCAGAGAAGTGGATTTCCATGCGGATCATGCACTGTTTACCATTGAAGATCGTTTTGTGATTGGCTACGGGATGGATTGCGACGAATTGTATCGGAATCTGCCCGACATCGCAGAATATGATCCAGAATTCACTCCTTGATCGTTCTTGATACGAATTAGATAAATCAACTGCAAAATTATTTTATGGTTTTCACAACAGAAAAAACCGTCAAGCTGAGAGATGCTTGACGGTTTTTGTTCCATTTGAAACCAAATTGCACGGAATTGTGGTGGAAAATCCTGCAAGCTTTGATTATGAACACTTGCTGGATCAATAAGCCGAGCAATCAGTCTTCGGCAGTGCTTTCGTTTTTCAAGCTTTCCACGACTTCATTGACCAAGTTAGAGGGCAGTGTTTCATAGCGCAGGAAGTTGAAAGTGAACTCGCCCATACCTTTTGCCACCTGCCGCAGATATGTAGCAAAATCGTGCATTTCGCGTATCGGCACCTCCGCAGAGATCACAGTCAGACCCTTTCCGGCAGGCTCCATACCCAGCACTCTGCCGCGACGCTTGTTCAGGTCGCCCATCACATCGCCCGTTTTTGCGTCGGGAATAGAAACCTCCAGAGAACCAATCGGCTCAAGCAGCACGGGGTCGGCAAGCTTCAGACCTTCCTTGTATGCCAACGAGGCGGCAGTTTTGAACGCCATTTCGGAGGAATCCACGGGGTGATACGAGCCATCGACCAATGTTGCCTTCAGACCAACCACCGGGCACCCAGCCAGTACGCCCTTCTTGACGCAATCTTGCAGACCTTTTTCTACCGCAGGGAAGAAATTCTTTGGCACGGCTCCGCCGAACACGCGCTCCTCAAATACGAGAGAATCGCTGTCACAGGGTTCAAATTCGATGACGACATCGCCGAACTGCCCGTGACCGCCCGACTGTTTCTTATGCTTGCCGCGCTGTGAAACCTTCTTGCGGATGGTTTCACGATATGCAATGCGCGGTATTTCCAACAAAACATCCACGCCGAATTTGCTTTTTAACTTGGAAATTGCAATATCCAAATGCTGATCGCCCAGACCACTCAGAATGCTCTCCTTGGTCATAGCATCCAGCCCATAGGAAAGGCTTCTATCTTCTTCCAGCAAACGCTGAATGCCCGTGGAGATTTTGGCTTCATCGCCCTGTGCCTTTGCTTTCACCGCCATCTGGTAGCAGGGCTTGGGGTAGCCGATTTCAGGATATGCAATCACACGCTCGGGTGCGCAGATAGTATCGCCCGTATTAGCAGCGATCTTTGTTGCAACGACGATATCGCCTGCAATTGCTTTTGTGATTTCGGTCTGTTTTTTGCCAATCATGGTATACAGCTTGCCGATGCGCTCAGGTGCGCCAGTAGTAGCGTTGACCAGTTCTTTTTCGGCAGAAAGTGTACCGGACATCACCTTGATGAAACTCATCTTGCCCACAAAGGGATCGGCGATGGTTTTGAATACAAATGCGGAAACAGGTGATTTTTCGTCCATGGCAACGGCAGCTTCCCTGCCGTTTTTATCGGTTGCCTTTACATCGCCCATGGCATTGGCAGCTGGCAGATATTTGGTAAACTCAAGCAGCAGGTCAATGCCCATCAGATTGCTGCTGGATACTGTAAACACAGGGTACGCCTTGCCAGTACGCATACTTGCATGGATACCGTGGCTGATCTCCTCCTGGGTGAATGGCTCACCCGCGAAGAATTTCTCCATCAACGCGTCCTCGGATTCGGCAACTGCCTCACTAAGGGTTTCAATCAGCGATTCAGCCGTAATGTTCTGTTTATCGCAAAGTACCGTTTCGGTAGTGATCTCACCGATGGCAGGAGTGCCTTTCCCGCTATATGTGTAGGATTTCAGTCTGCCCAGATGTACCAGAGAAACCGCTTTTCCGTCCACGATCTGCGGCACTACAACAGGGCAAACCGCTGTGCCAAAGTTCTCTTCAAGCATTTTCAGGGATTTGTAGAAATCCTGGTTGGGGTCATCAATTTTGGTCATGACAAACATGACGTGCTTGCCGCGCTTGATGGCGGCTTCATACGCTTTTTTTGTGCCCACGTGAACGCCTGATTTGGCGGAAACGCAAATCATAACCGTATCACCAGCGTACAAGCCTTCATTCATGCTTGCTGCAAAATCAAACAGACCAGGGGTATCCATCAAGTTGATCTTGTTTTCGCCAACCTCAAAATTGGCAAGGGAGAGGTTGATTGAAAATTTGCGCTTGATCTCCTCGGGGTCGTAGTCGCATACGGTATTACCCTCAGCGGATTTCCCCAGACGGTCGGTCACTCCGGCCTGAAACAGCAGTGCTTCTGCAAGCGCAGTTTTACCGCAGCCGCTATGGCCGGCGAGTGTGACATTTTTGATTTTGCCGGTTTCCAATTGTTTCATGAGATCCTCCCTATCAAGATGTGTGCGCAGTCTATACCGTTTGATAAAGATTTCGGAAAAGCAGTGCAGGATTCATTCGCACGAGCCGTACTGCTACAGCACACCCAATACAAAAAATATTATAACACGCAATGTGGCAACTTGCAAGCGATATTTGAAATTTCATCATTTTTTATGAAAATTGAGTATTGATTTTGTGCATCCTAACGAATTGCGGCTGCAACATTTCATAGCCGAAAAAAATTCGAGGAAAGATATTGACTTTTTTTCACTGCTGTGGTATAATTGATTCCAGGCCGATGTGATGGAATTGGCAGACGTGACGGACTCAAAATCCGTTGGTAGCGATACCGTGCGGGTTCAAGTCCCGCCATCGGCACTCAAAGGAAAGCGACTTGTATAACAAGTCGCTTTTTAACAAGGTACACGTTGTACACTTACAAGCGGCAGCTGCCGCCCTCCCGCCACCTGAAAGGAGCGCAGTCATCATGAATAACCGTGCGCAACGCCGCGCAGCGGCGAAAGTAAAGCCTGCACAGGAGCAGAAACAGGATTCCAAGAAGCGTGCGCTTCGCATTGCTGTCATCATCCTTGCCGCAGTGATGACGCTGGGTATTATTCTCATGCCCTTTTTCACATAATAGTATAATGATCTGCCGGTATTCGCAATGATGCCGGCTTTTTTATAGACAGGAGGATCATGCATGGCGAAAACAAAGATTCGCTACGAATGCACAGCCTGCGGCGCGGAATACCCCAAATGGAACGGTCGGTGCGCTGCCTGCGGCGCATGGAACAGCATCGAAGAACAGCTGCCAACGGCAAACACCCCTGCTGCAAGCATCGGTGGCACGAAGGGAAACACGAGTGCGGCAGCGCAGATACGCGAACTTGCCGATATCAGCACCAACGAAGATATCCGCTATGATACAGGCATCGGGGAGCTGAACCGTGTACTTGGTGGTGGATTGGTGAAGGGATCACTGGTGTTGCTGGGCGGTGAGCCAGGAATCGGTAAAAGTACGCTGTTGTTGCAGATATGTCAATTTCTGGGAGAAACTCATTCAGTGCTATATGTTTCTGGTGAAGAGTCCGCACGGCAGATTAAGCTGCGCGCACAGCGGCTGGGTGTGGATACTGAAAGCCTCTATTTGCTGACCATTACAGATGCTGAGGCGATTTGTGATACGATCATGGAAACTGAGCCAGATGTGGTGATTGTCGATTCTGTGCAAACACTGCATATCAATAGCATGAATTCGGGGGCAGGCTCGGTGCCGCAGGTGAGAGAATGTACCAATCTGCTGATGCATACCGCCAAAGCCAAGGAGATACCGATATTTTTGGTAGGCCATGTCACCAAAGAAGGCTCGATTGCGGGGCCAAAGGTTATGGAGCATATTGTGGACGCAGTGCTGATTTTTGAGGGCGATCGATACCAGAGCTGCCGTGTTCTGCGTGCGGTAAAGAATCGCTTTGGCTCTACCAACGAGATTGGCGTGTTTGAGATGTCGGATCATGGTCTGCGCGAGGTTGAAAACCCATCTGCTATGCTGCTGGAGGGTAGACCGTTGGGAGTATCTGGTACTTGTGTTTGCTGCATGATGGAAGGCAGCCGCCCGATTCTTGCCGAGATACAGGCACTGGTATCCAAAAGTACGCTCTCTGCGCCTCGTCGCACTGCAACTGGATTTGATTATAACCGCGTGTATATTCTGCTCGCCGTGCTGGAAAAACGTATGGGATTGTTTTTTGGCGCGTTGGATGTGTATTTGAACATTGTCGGCGGCTTTCGGTTGGATGAGCCTGCTGGTGATCTGGCAGTTGCTTTGTCTTTGTATTCTTCATTGATGGATAAGCCCATTGGGGAAACAGTGATGGCATTTGGTGAGATCGGTCTGGGTGGCGAGATTCGTGCCGTATCAAATGCAGCACTGCGCATTCAGGAGGCAGAACGGTTGGGCTTTACGCTGTGTATACTTCCAAAGCAAACCCTGCGTACCTTGCAGACAGAGCGGTTTCATATCCGTTTGGAGGGGGCTGCCAATCTGAAAGAAGCGTTTCAAATCTTAGAGCGTGAGGCAAAGTGCAGCTGAATGTTTGCCGTGTCAATTTAGCGGTAAAAAGCTTTAAATCATCAAAGTACACAAAACGGAGCAAAAAATCTCTGCAAATCTCGGCATAGCTGCCACTTGCAACCTGCGAAAAATCGTGGTATAATAAATGCGTAAGATATCTTATTGCTTTGATTTCCCGACTGCACAGTGAACAGTTACCACGGCGTATTGCCGAATTTTGTAAAGGAGAAACCGTCATGAACCGTATTTCTACTCTGTTTTACGCAATTGCATATCGATTTTATGGCTTTATCTATTATTTTGATAAGGTCTGTTGTCGTTTGACTGCGAAAAGCATTGCTGCCTACGGAGTATGATCGGTGAATTTCCGCGATTGAAAAACCGTAAACCGTAAACCGCAAACGTCCACAGTCAACGGCTGTGGGCGTTTTGTTTTTTAAGAAAGGATGTATCTATTATGATCGTTGTATTGAAGCAAAATCCCGATGCACAGCAGCTTGCTACACTAATTGACTGGTTGAAAGAAAAGCATATCGAGGTACACGCCAGTAACGGTAAACTGCACACGATTCTGGGCTTGGTGGGCGATACCGCTGCGATTGATGCAGATCTTATTGCTGCACTGGATATTGTAGAGGATGTAAAGCGCGTGCAGGAGCCATATAAGAATGCAAACCGCAAATTTCATCCCGAACCAACCATTGTTCCCGTGGGTGATACGCAAATCGGTGGCGGTACATTGACTTTGATGGCGGGGCCATGCTCTGTGGAAAGCGAAGAACAGATTGTTGCCATTGCAAAAAGTGTAAAGGAAAGCGGTGCCACGCTGCTGCGCGGTGGCGCGTTCAAGCCACGTACCTCGCCGTATTCGTTTCAAGGTATGGGTGCCGAAGGGCTGGAACTGCTGAAAGTTGCAAGACAGGAAACAGGTCTGCCCATCGTTACCGAGATCATGGATACCGCACAACTGCCCTTGTTCAAGGATGTAGATGTGATTCAGGTGGGAGCGCGCAATATGCAGAATTTTGATTTGCTTAAGCAGCTTGGCAGGCAGGAAAAACCTGTTATGATCAAGCGCGGACTTTCTGCGACCTATGAGGAGTGGCTGATGAGTGCCGAATATGTTATGGCAGGGGGCAATCACAATGTGATTCTCTGCGAGCGTGGTGTACGTACCTTTGAAACATATACTCGTAATATGCTGGATCTTGGTGCAGTACCTGTGCTGCGCAAATTGACTCATCTGCCCGTGATCATTGATCCCAGTCACGCTGCCGGTAAGGCATGGCTGGTGCCACAGCTTTCGGTAGCGGCGGTTGCGGCAGGTTGTGATGGCTTGATCATTGAGGTACACAATGACCCAGAACACGCTGCCTGCGACGGCCCCCAGTCTATTCGTCCAGAAACATTTGATGCGCTGGCAAAGAAACTGCGCGGTTTGCATAGCTATATGGAAGAAAGCTGATGAGTAGAAAGGATATATCGTATATGAACATCACAATTGTTGGGCTGGGTTTGATCGGTGGATCGTTTGCCAAGGCAACAAAGAGCCGTACGCTGCATACCGTAATGGGTTGCGATCTTGATGATGAGGTTAAGCTGTTTGCGAGGCTGACCGGGGCGATTGATAAGCCATTTGATGCGACTCTGCTGCCCGAAAGTAACCTGATTCTGTTGGCATTGCGACCCCATGCGGCGATCAACTGGCTGAAGGAATACGCGCCGCAGATTGCGAAAACTGCCATTGTGGTGGATATGTGCGGCACAAAGCGTGAGGTCTGTGCGGAGATGGGTGCCATTGCGAAGCAATATGGCTTTATGTATGTGGGAGGGCATCCTATGGCAGGCAAGGAGTGCGGCGGATTTGTAAACGCTGCTGAAAACCTCTATGATGGTGCTTCTATGATTCTGACCCCAGACAACAGTGTGGATATGAAAACGCTGGAGCTGCTAAAAAACTATTTCACAGATATCGGCTTTGCCAACCTGACTTTTTCTACCCCAGAGGAGCATGATGAAATCATTGCTTACACCTCGCAGCTGGCACATATCGTATCGGGCGCGTATGTAAAATCACCCACTGCCGCCAAACGGCGCGGTTTTTCTGCGGGCAGCTTTAAAGATATGACCCGTGTGGCACGTTTGGATGAGGATATGTGGACGGAGCTGATGATGCAAAACAGTGATTTTCTTTGCGAGGAGTTGGCTACGCTTATTGCAAAGCTGAACGAATACTGCGAGGCGTTGCAAACGAAAGATGCTGATGCACTGCGTGAATGTCTGAAAGAGGGCAGAATCTGCAAGGCAAATGTTGGCGGAAATTAATGCAGCCGAAGGAGAATACCATGAAAACAGTAACCGTTGAGCTTGCCGATGCAGCATATCCTGTGATGATGGAGCAAGGCTTGCGACACCGCTGTGGTGCCTTGCTTGCGGAACGGATCAAGCCGTGCAAGATTGCTGTGATTACAGATGAAAATGTTGCATCGCTTTATCTTGCTGATGTGGGCGCATCGCTGACGCAGGCAGGATTTACCGTATTGCCCATTATTGTAGCACCTGGTGAGGGTTCAAAATCTTTTGAAACGCTTGCCAAGGTTGTAGAGAGGCTGGCAGCGGAAAAATTTACCCGTACAGATTGCGCCCTTGCACTGGGTGGCGGTGTTGTTGGTGATTTAACAGGATTTGCCGCAGGTTGTTATCTTCGTGGAATCCCCTTTGTGCAGATGCCTACTACATTGCTTGCAGCTGTGGATGCTTCTGTGGGTGGCAAAACGGCTGTGAATTTGAATGCGGGCAAGAATCTGGCTGGATTGTTTTATCAGCCCCAAATGGTAATATGTGATCCTGAATGCTTGCAGACTCTTACATCGCATTGTATTGCGGATGGCGCGGCAGAGGCGATTAAAACGGGCATTCTTGGTGATGACCAGCTGTTTGATATCTATGAAAACGGCAACCCTGCTACATCTTATGAGGAAATCATTGCGCGTTGCGTAGCTTATAAGGCGAAAATTGTGGCAGCAGATCCCACAGAGCATTCAGTGCGCAAGCTGCTGAATCTGGGACATACTGTTGGTCATGCCATTGAAAGAGCCTCAGATTTTGCCATTTCTCATGGGCACGCAGTGAGCATTGGCATAGCATATGTTACCAGAGCTGTCAAAAAGCGTGGATTGTTGCAAGAGGATACAGCAAAGCGGATTCTTGCTACATTGGAACGCAACGCACTGCCCATTCACACTACATTCGATATTGATACACTGGATGCACTGACCAAGGTAGATAAAAAGGCAGCGGGTGCGTCGATTACTGTGATTCTGCCCGAAGGGATTGGCAATTGTCGGTTAGAAAAAATCGCGCTGGATGAGATGCGGCGGCTGATTGCTGACGGTGTAGCGGAGGAGGCGTATCGCCCATGAATCTGACGCTTGCTCCTACCAAACTTCATGGCGAACTCTCAGCGGTGCATTCCAAATCGGATGCTCACCGTAAACTGATTTGTGCTGCCTGCGCACAAGTTTCTTCGTTTTTGCCGCTGCAAAAACCTTATTGTGCCGATATCATTGCAACCATGCAGTGTTTGACTGCGCTTGGCGCACAGTTCGTTGAGCAGGGGCATGGTGTGCAGATCACGCCCATTGACCCAAACAGACAAGGTGCAGTTCCCCTGTTGAATTGCCTGGAAAGCGGCTCTACATTGCGCTTTTTGATGCCCGTAGCAATGGCTTTTGCCGAAAATGTGCAGTTTATCGGCAGCGGCAGATTGCCACAACGACCCATCGATGCATTAGCCAATGCGATGTCTGCCCACGGCGTGCGGTTTTCTGCTCCTGCATTGCCTATGACGGCAAAAGGGACGCTGAATGGCGGCGAATATGCACTGGCAGGCAATGTTAGCTCTCAATATCTGAGTGGCTTGCTGATGGCTTTGCCCCATGTCAGGGAGGATAGTATCATTCGTCTGACAAAACCGCTGGAATCGGCGGCATATGTTGCCCTGACTTGCAAGGTACTGCGTGCATTTGGTGCGGAGATAATCGAAGCAACGGAACATGATTTGCCTGTATACCGCATAAAAGGAAAATGCCGTTTGCACCCTCCCACCCATCTTTATGTGGAAGGCGATTGGTCCAATGCGGCGTTCTTTCTGGTGGCTGGTGCGCTTTCTGCGCCAATTACAGTGCATGGGGTGTATGCCGATTCTGTACAGGGCGATAAAGCCATTTGTGATATTTTACGCATGGCAGGGGCTGAGGTCACACAATCTGCTGAAAGCGTAACAGTTGCGCCACCAAAAAATGGCGTATTACAGTCGTTTTCAGCCGATATGCGAGAGATTCCTGATCTGCTGCCGGTGCTTTCTGTTCTGGCGGCATTTGTCGAGGGTGAAACGCATTTGCATCATGCAGCAAGACTGCGCCTGAAGGAGTGCGACCGTTTGCGTGAAACTGCAAGGCTACTGAGTGCCCTTGGTGGCAGGGTTGTAGAATCCGAAGATGCGCTGCACATTACGGGTGGAACGCTTCACGGTGGTACGGTGGATGGCTGCAATGATCATCGTATGGTGATGGCAGGGGCAATCGCGGCATTGCGTTGTGAACACCCTGTTACGATCCTTGGTGTCGAAGCAGTGAACAAGTCATATCCTGCATTTTTTGAAGATTATCAGCAACTGGGCGGAATGATATGCTCCGCAGAGGAGGTTTGACATGGCATCAACATTTGGCGAACATATACAGGTTTCCGTGTTTGGCGAATCTCACGGCGGCGGCATTGGCGTGGTGATGAACGGTTTGCCTGCGGGTATGGCTATCTCTGAAGATACGTTGTACGAATTTATGTCGCGCCGCAAACCTGGCGGCAGCCCTTTTTCTACACCAAGAAAGGAAAGCGACCGCCCTGTCATTCTTTCGGGGCTGTATGAGGGCCATACTACAGGCTTTCCGCTGTGCGCGGTGATTGGTAATACGGATACTCGTTCGGGTGATTATCAAATGCTTTCCGATTTGCCACGCCCCTCTCATGCAGATTATACTGCCTATCTCAAGTGGCATGGTTATGCAGATATGCGCGGTGGAGGACATTTTTCTGGCAGATTGACTGCTCCCCTTTGTGCGGCTGGCGGCATTGCGTTGCAGATCTTGGCGCAAAAGGGAATTTTCGTTGGCGCACATCTGCAAAGCGTGTGCAATGCGCAGGATACTCCTTATCCCATGCGCCCCGATGTGGCAACTTTGCTTGCACCAGGCAAAAAGGCATTTCCCGTTTGTGATGATACCGCCGTAGATGCCATGCAGGCAGAGATTATGGCGGCTGCTGAGGAGAAAGATTCTGTGGGAGGCACTATTGAATGTATGGTTCTGGGCTTGCCTGCCGGATTGGGCGACCCTATGTTTGATGGTGTAGAAAATCATATTGCGAGCGCGATTTTCGGTGTGCCTGCCATCAAAGGCATTGAATTTGGCAGCGGATTTGCTTGTACAACCATGCGCGGTTCTCAGTGCAATGATCCTTTTGCCATTGACGAAAATGGTGAGATCGTCACCAAAACAAATCACAGTGGCGGGATACAGGGCGGCATCACAAATGGTATGCCTCTGCGTTTCTGTGTAGCAGTAAAGCCTACGCCTTCCATTGGCAAGCCACAGCAGACCGTATCACTTTCCAAGCATACCGAAGAAACACTTATCATTCAGGGCAGACACGACCCTTGCATTGCCCACCGTGCCGTACCTGTTATTGAGGCAGTAACGGCTCTGGTGATTCTGGATATGCTTGCAGAATCATGAAAGGACACATATAATGGAACTCAAAGATATCCGACAGGAGATTGATCGCGTTGATGATCAGCTGCTTGCACTCTTTTTAAAACGCATGGAACTGGTGGGACAGGTGTCTGAGGCAAAAAAATACGAACACACACCTGTATATGATCCAAGCCGTGAACGCGCTATTCTGGAGAAGGTTCATAAGGCAGCAGGGCCAATGCAGGAAAAGGCAGCGCATCAGCTGTTTTGCAAGCTGATGGAGCTTTCCAAGGCGCAGCAGGCAGCCACACTATCCCATCATTCTGCGTTGAGCGAGATGCTGCATACCATGTGTGAAAAGGAGCAGCCATTGTTTCCGCAAACAGGCAGGGTTGCTTGTTCAGGCATTGAGGGCAGTCATGCACAGGCTGCTGCGGATGCACTGTTTCCAAGGGGAGATTTAGTGCATATGGATGGATTTGCCGCAGTGTTTCGTGCGGTGAAGGCAGGGCTTTGTCAGTATGGCGTAGTACCCATTGAAAACAGTAACAGCGGTTCGGTGCGTGCGGTATATGCGCTGCTGCGTAAGGAACAGGCATTTGTAGTGCGCAGTATTCGGCATTCAGTGCGGCAGGTATTGCTTGCAAAGCCTGGCACAAAGCTTACGGATATCCACACGGTGTTTTCTCACGAGCAAGCACTCAACCAGTGCAGCACATTTCTTTCCGAACTGAACCATGTAGATATTGTACCCTGTACCAGTACCGCTCACGCCGCAAAGCGTGCCTCGGAAAGCAAAGACGCAGGTGTTGCAGCCATTGCTTCGGAGGATTGTGCCAAGCTGTATGGTCTGCGTGTGATCAATGATGCGATCCAGAATCATGATAACAACGAAACACGCTTTCTTTGCATTGCAAATGAACCAGAACTGTTCGCAGGTGCAAATCGTATCAGCCTGATGTTGACTTGTGCAAACCGTCCTGGTGCGCTGTATGAAATGATCGCGAAGATATCGGCAACGGGTGTGAATATGTGCAAGCTGGAAAGTGTGCCGATTTCGGGCAGTAGCTTTACCTACCGCTTCTATATGGATTTGGATGGTTCCCTGCATCAGGAAGGTGTCATTGCTCTGCTGGATGATTTGCAGCGAACCAGCGAGACATTTACATTTCTTGGCAATTATACGGAGTGTATCGGTTGAAAGGAGCAGCATCATGAAGACCAATGTACCCTATGGGCTAATCGGCAGAAAACTGGGGCATAGTGATTCCCCTGCCATTCACGCCGCATTCGGCAATACTGATTATGCCCTTTACCCTATGGAACCTGAAGCACTGCCAGAATTTCTTGCGCAGCCACAGTGTAAGGGGCTGAATGTGACGATCCCTTATAAAATCACAGTGATACCGTACTGTAAGCAGCTGGATCCTTTGGCAGAGGCAATAGGCAGCGTGAATACTATGGTGCGTGCGGCAGACGGTAGTTGGACAGGCTATAACACGGATGCTTATGGTTTTCGGTTTCTTATGCGCAGTGCAGGGCTTTCCTTTGCAGGGGCGAAGGTGTTGGTACTGGGCAATGGTGGCGCATCACAGACCGTGCAGGCACTGGCAAAGCTGGATGGTGCGGAGCGTTTGATTGTTTTGGACTTGCACGGCGAATATACCTATGCGGATCTGCCGAAATTCACTGACAGCACGTTGATCGTCAATGCGACTCCTGTGGGAATGTATCCCAATGCTGGGCAGAAGCTGGTAGATTTGACGCAGTTTCCAGAGTGTAGGGGTGTGGTGGATCTGATTTACAACCCCTGTCGTACTGCACTGCTTTTACAAGCAGAGGCATTGGGTATTCCGTGCAGTGGTGGGTTGCCGATGCTGGTAGCACAGGCAAAGCAGGCAGAAGAGCTGTTCTTTGATCGAACAATCCAGGATGAAGCAATCGCTCGTGTGGGGCAGTCTTTGCAGCAGCAGAATGAATCTATTGTGCTGATTGGCATGCCCGGCTGTGGGAAGTCCATCATTGGCGCAAAGCTTGCGGAGATGACGGGCAAAGAGGCGATTGATCTGGATGTAGTTATCGAACAGATGGCAGGCAAAAGCATTCCCGCTATTTTTGCAGAGGAGGGTGAAGCTGCATTTCGTGCATTAGAACACAAAGCTTTGCTGGAAGAATCGCAGAAACGTGGCGTGATCTTGATGACAGGCGGTGGTGTGGTGCTGGATGCGGCAAATCATGCGCCACTGCGTAGTAACGGTAGGATTTACTGGATACGGCGTGATCTTGCATTGCTGCCCACAGAAGGCAGACCGCTTTCACAAAAGAATCGCTTAGAGGAAATGGAAACAATCCGCACGCCACTGTACAAAAAACTTGCACAGTGCAGCACCGAAAACAACGGTACACCGCAGGAAGCGGCGACCGCCATCATGGAGGAATACAATGCATATACTCGTTCTCAATGGGCCGAATCTGAATCTATTGGGCTTGCGTGAGCCAGAGCATTACGGCACACAGACCTACGCAGATTTGGTCGCGCGACTGGAGCAGGAGGCAAAGAACTGCAATATCACCATCGAGTGCAAGCAATCCAATCACGAAGGCACACTGGTGGATGAGATTCAAGGGGCTTACGGCAAAGCAGATGGTATCATTATTAATCCTGCTGCATATACGCATACCAGCGTGGCACTGCTGGATGCCGTAAAAGCAGTGAAGATTCCTACCATCGAGGTGCATCTGACGGATCCCGATACTCGTGAAGAATTTCGTCATGTTTCGTATATTCGGCAAGGGTGTATCGCAAACGTTCGTGGCAAGGGAATTGCTGGTTATGTGGAAGCGATGCACATTCTGATCGCATATTTGCAAAATCAGGTATGAACATTGTAACAAATCACGAGATTCATGTCTATGTTTGTCGAAAGACTTGACAAATAACTTACGATGCGGTACAATAATCGCGTGGAGTGTTGCTGTAATATGTTTGCGAGCATGAGAATCGTTGGCAGAAGATCTGTGTGGTAACAAAAGATAGGAAACAGCCTATGAAACCATACGAATCAGTCATGCCGGTCAAAACCGTCAGTACAAACTCGAACTACTCGGTCAGCGTCGCTTGTAGCGACAATCATGCATTACAAGATTGCATTGCTGCAAAATCTGCGCAAGAGCTTTACCACAAGGATGTCATCAGCGATTTTTTGATGGCTCATGGTATTTACCCGCATCTGCTGGGCTATCGTTATATACGTTCGGCGTTGATGCGCGGGTTGGTCAATCCCTATTTCTTTGATCGCATTACACAGGTGTGCTACCCTGTTTTGGCAGAGGAATTTCACACCAACCCACAAAGTGTAGAGCGTGCCATTCGTCATGCATTGCTGCGTGCTGAAGAAAATGGCTCCTCAGCAACGGCAAAGGCGTGGGGACACTGCACCAACCGCGAATTTCTTGTCAGGGCTTGTGAGTACATCAGTATTATGACGGAGTCATCGGCAATCATGGAAAGAAACACATTCTAGCATCTACAACGCAAAACCGTCAGGCATTTCATTGCCTGACGGTTTTGCGTTGTATCATATTGTATCGCAGCGCATTACAGACCTGCCAAAAGCTTCAGAATTGCTACTGCATCTGCGGCAGTGGCACTGCCATCGCCATCAATATCTGCATTGCTCAGGCCTTGTGTGCTAATAACGACCGCCTTATCCTCCGACAAGAAACGGTTAAGCAGAATTACATCGCCGATTTTCACATTGCCGTCGCAATTTACATCGCCAAGCTTAACAGTTTGTGCTTCGGTGGTGGTAGTGTTGGTGGTACTTGTAGTGGTAGTTGTAGTGGTTGTGGTAGTCGTTGTAGTGGTTGTGGTGGAGGATGCTACATAGTTAGGGTCGCCGTAATTCAGCACTTCATCAGGGATGACCACAGGATTCTTGAACAGTACGGTAATGGATTCAATTTCAAAATCGCTTACACCACTCATCCACCACGATTCAAACTTCAAGAAATCGTAACACAGCTTCCAGTCCTCGCCTTCGGAAGTAAACGCGCCATCGTTCATGCCATCATCAAACAGCATCTGTACTGATTCCTGCGTTGCGCCATAGGAAATCTGCTGCATCATCCATGTATAATTTTTGCCTTCGTCCTTTTCGGTAAGGTAGCCATTGCAGCCCATCGTGATGCCAAAGCAGGGATCTTTGCCCGTAGCAGTCGCCGTTGCGCGGATCATAACGCCAGTAATGGTTGCGATATCACGGAAGGGCTTGATATCAATCAGCCAATACTCGCCGTTGTCACCAGTAGCAGCAGTGTGAATCAGGTCTGCATCATAGGTAAAGCTGTTTGCGGTATCGGTAGAAACACCAGTCAGGCTCTTGAACATCGTTTCAATGCTGGAGTTGTACCACTTCAGGCTGTTGCGATCCACATATTGCATATCGCCACAGTTGCCGCTATCCCACAAAATGGGGCAGATGCCATCGTAACCGATGCAAGTAGAGAACAGAGTGTTGAGAAACAGCTCAGTATCCGCAGCATCTTTATTGGCATTGGTCAGAACACCGCACTCGCCGATGATGACAGGCACGCCCTTCGCAGCAAACTTTTGGTACAGGTTGTTGATATCGTTTTTCAGGGCGTTGATTTCGGAATCGCTGCCCCATGTGGAGGAGTAGCCCCAAGTAGAATCGGTAGGTGCCACACAGAACACAGGCGGTTCATAGTAGTGTACCTCCACTGCAAGCATATTTGCCTGATCGTTAGGCAGCGTAAATCCGCTTTCCAACGCGGCAGCGCAGTTGGTGTTGTTCGCGGGAATGATCAGCAGACGGTTTGCATTGTTGCCGCCCACCGCACGAACAGCATCCACAAAGGCCTGACCCATCTCGGTGTTGACGGAATGCGTCCAATTGATCTCATTCCAGCCAGCAAAAGAAAGCTCCTGACCATAATCGGCAAAATGCGTAGCAATTTGCGTCCAGACATTTTTGAACTTGGTCTTTTGCGAGGTTCCCTGCCACAACCAGGCACCGTTCACATCGGCCTGCGTTGCATTGCTTGTGGAAACATCGCCCGCGCAGGAGGATGCGCCATCATGGTGCATATTAATGATAACCTTCAGACCTGCATCGAAGCAATAGTTTGCAACCTCCTCAATACGGTTGAGGTAATCGACATCCAGATTGCCGTTGCTGTCCATGTTCTCCATCCAGGTGACAGGAATACGGACGGTATCAAAGCCAGCAGCGGCAACAAGTGCGATCATTGCGGTAGTGGTTTTCGAGTTGCCAAAGCCCACCTCGGTATCCACATACGGATCCTTGCTGACCCAGCCACTGACGGCAGCGGAATCAAAGGTATTGCCAAGATTCCAACCCATGCCCATGCTATCGACCAAAGCGACTGCATCGGTGGCTGCATTTGCTTCAGGGATATCAAAGGCGCACACACTGGAGGCGAGGGCGACCGTTAAAACACCTGAAAGCAGCTTATGATATAATTTCATGGTAACATTCCCCTTTTCAAAAAATGTGATAATACCACTTTACCACAATATTCTCCAATTGTCAATCGGCTGATGTGCCAAATTTGAAGCACGATTTTTGTGCATATTTCACACAAAACTGCACCTTATTCTAAGAAAATGCCCGCTGATGCTAGAGCAATATTATCATAAATATGAGAGGATGTATCGTGAAAAAAGTGCTTAGTGATCAAGAATATATGAAAAATTCGTGAACAGACGGATGATTTTTACCGAAAAAAAAGCACAGCCGATCCGACTGTGCTTTTGCAACAATAGTATAATTCTTGCAAAAGGTTACTCTGCGTATTCTGAAGTAATTCCAAGATATTCCTCCAGTGTCAAACCGCTTTCATAGACCTTTTTTGCAGTTTCCTCACCCAGATAGCGTATATGCCATGGCTCATACTTATAGCCTGTAATATGCGATTTATCCTTTGGATAACGAATGATAAAGCCATACTTCCAGCAGTTTTCGGCAAGCCATGCTGCCTCAGGCGTGCTGGCAAAACTATCGCCCGCATAATTAATATCGAATGCAAGCCCAGTTTGATGTTCGGAATACCCAGGGCGCGCCGAGTAGGTATCGGCTTTCTCTTTACCATCACGGTTTACATAGCGATTGTAGATTGTTTCCTGCGTCGAGTAGGAACGGTATCCCGAAACGATGCTCAAACTCATCATTTCCGCTGATGCAGCCACCTGCATGCGATCAAATGCAGCCTTCGCCTCAGAGTTCACACCAGGATCATAACTTTTTGGCAAACCGTAGGTTTTGTTGGCAATCATGATGCCTTGCACATAGGTCACACCATCAATAACCTCCACGTTTGCAGTTGGGGGCAGCGCGGTTGTTTCGCCCAGAACGGTCACAGTCACTTCAGCATATACCGCAGGATTATTCACGGAGGTAACGCGTACGGTACATACGCCAGGCCCCACTGCGGTAATATCACCCAACCAGTTGACAGTTGCAACGTTTTCATCGGAGGATTCCCATTTTTCGGTTTTGTCAGTCGCATCGGCAGGTGACATGGTCACGATGGGCATTTTGTTCTCGCCAACCTTCAGGCTCACCGCATAAAAGGTCAGCTCAATGCCTGTTACCGAACCCGGTGCCAGAGATACCGTTGTCGTGGACGATGTGGTTGTAGCTTCTGTTGTTGTCGTGGAGGTAGTTGTCAACTCGGGCTGCGCATCACCGCTAATGGTAACGTAAAAGGTTTCGCGCTCACCTGTTGTACCCTCGGCAATCACCACAGCATTGCCGGGTGCCAGCGCAGTGATCAGATGGGTATCATCAACGGTCAGCAGCTTACTGTCGGAAACCGAACAGGTAAAATCGCCAGTAAAGCTTGTCACAAGCGTACGGGATTGCCCGACCGCCAGGTTGATATTATGGTAGCTGCTCTGGTGAGCCTTGCCGTTGTTTGCAATCAGATATACGCCCATGACAAGACCAGCCAGACACAGCAGTGCCAGCAATAGCATCGCTACTGAAGATTTTTGCTTGTTCGCAGCAGATTTCGTTTTTGTGTTTTTTTCCATAATGCGACTCCTTTCTCGTGCAACGGATCTTTTACATACACTGTCATTATATCACATATTTCTCGATTTGTCATCCTTTTTCAAAACTTTTTTTCGATTTCGCAATTTAACTCGTTCCAGCGCAGTTCGTTCTGAGCTTTCATGGCGAAAAACAACAACAGACCGCCCCAAATGATTTGGAGCGGTCTATTTCATGCCATAACGAATCACTCGACGGTTGGTTCTGCTTCAGGGGCATCATTCGCAGATGCATGATCGCCAGATTGTGCAGGGGCAGGATTCTCTTTTGCCTTGCGGGAAGCAACGGTCAGCTCGCCTTTCATGATCTGCAAGAATTCGTCCTCGCTTGCCTTTTCATATTCGATCAGGTATTCAGCAAGTGCATCCAGCTGGCCACGGTATGTCTGCAAGATATCCTTTGCCTGTGCGTAGCCGTTTTCTACCAGTTTGCGCACCTCAGCATCAATGCGTGCAGCCACATCTTCAGAGTAATCGCGCACATGGCCATAGTCCCTGCCAATAAAGACCTCATTGTTATCCGAACCGTACACCACAAGTCCCAGCTCATCGGAGAAGCCCCACTTGGTAACCATGTTCTTAGCAATCTGCGTTGCACGCTCCATATCGTTGGAAGCACCCGTACAGACATCCTCCAGTACCAAAGCCTCTGCGGCACGACCGCCCAACAGCATCACAATACTTTCGGAAAGCTTGCGGCGTGTCATGTGGTCGTCCTCGGTATCAGGACGCGTCCATGTCAAACCAGCCGCCATACCGCGGGGGATCACGCTGACCTGCTGCACAGTATCCTGTGTTTCAAGGTGATATGCCGTTACGGCGTGGCCTGCCTCATGGTATGCTGTGATCTTCCTATCGCGCATGGTAATTTTACGGGATTTCTTCTCAGGGCCTGCGATAACCTTCATCGTAGCTTCTTCGATATCTGCGTGCGTGATCGCCTTACGATTTGCTCTTGCAGCGAGAATCGCTGCCTCATTCAACAGGTTTTCGAGGTCTGCGCCAGTAAACCCTTGGGTATCTCTTGCGATTTCACGCAAATCTACGTCCGGCCCGATGGGCTTTTTTCCTTTATGCACCTTAAGAATAGCCTCTCTGCCCTGAACATCGGGATAATTCACGGTGATCTGACGGTCAAAACGACCAGGACGCAGAAGCGCAGGGTCAAGAATATCGCGTCGGTTAGTAGCTGCAATCACAATGACGCTTTCGTTGCCGGTAAAGCCATCCATCTCGACCAGCAGCTGGTTCAGTGTCTGTTCGCGCTCATCGTGACCGCCACCCAGTCCGGAACCTCTGTGGCGACCCACGGCATCAATCTCGTCAATAAAGATGATAGAGGGTGCGTGCTTCTTTGCCTGTTCAAACAGATCACGCACGCGGCTTGCACCCACACCAACGAACATTTCCACAAAATCGGAGCCAGAGATAGGGAAAAACGGTACGCCAGCTTCGCCCGCAACAGCTCTTGCCAACAGGGTTTTACCAGTACCAGGAGGTCCAAGCAACAGCACACCTCTCGGAATCCTTGCGCCGATCTCGTCATACTTTTTGGGATTCTTCAAAAAGTCCACGATCTCTGCCATTTCGGCTTTTTCCTCATCTGCGCCTGCAACATCGGCAAAGGTAGCTTTTTTCCCTTGTCCTGTCTGCGCCTTAATATTCGCCTTGCCAAAGGAATTGATCTTGCCGCCGCCATTTGCCTGACGGAACATGAATACGAACAGCGCAATGCCCAATACCAGCATCAAAATGGTAGGCAGCACAGTCAGCAGCCATGAATTATCCTTGATCTCAAAGTAATCCTGTTTCAGCGGTGCATCGGGGTAACGTTCGTTGTACTCTGTGCGATAGTCGTGGGTTTCGTCCACAAACAGTGCCACATAGGGTACGTCGTAGGTATAGGTTTTGCTCTCACCTCGCAGCTGATATTTCAGCTCACCAGTACCAAGATCCAGCGTATAGCTGGTGACCTCGTAGTGATCAAAATGCGAAATGACCTCTGAATAAGTGATTTTGTTCTTGCTTTCTGAGAGAGCAGGCAGCACGAACATAATAGCAGTGATGAACAGTATTGCGATCACTACATAGGCGAGAATGCCACGGTTTTTTCCTTGCAATGGTTTCACTCCTTACTAGATTTCTGTCGGGCTTGTAGTTGTACATTGCAGCAACAACAGCCGTTTGCTTGTGGTTTCGGGCGCAGCGTCTGCTGCGACACCAACGCCCTCACAGAATATACAGCCTGTATCATCATACAGCGCATAGATACTCTGCCGCAGGGGAAGAGGCACTTTTGCCTGCACTGTTTTTCGCAGTGCGACCGAATGCTTCTGCCCCGTCAGTGTGATGCGATCATCTCTCTGTCGAAGGCGGAAACACGGCTTTCCAATTATTTTATCATAATCGAGCGCATATTGGGTGAATGATTTGTGAACCTTCGGTGATAATGTCGCATTCTCAAGGCTTGCCGTGCAGATACGTTCTGCAAACTGCTGATTATCACCAATATGCAGTGGCAGCACATCGCACAAAGGTTTTGCATCACGCATCACAAACAGCATTCCCCGATGCACCTGCGCGTAAACATCACCGCTTACGGTGATTTTGCCAGCATTCTTCTGGACAATTTCATCAATGGCGCAGAGCAGGAGATAGGATGGGTCAATTTGATAACGCGTCAGCAACACGCGGTAGCAGCGTATGCGCAAAGGCTTGGGTTGTTCTGCCAGATGCCGCAGACCGCCCCACTGTGTGTGAAAGCTTTGCGCAAAGATGCGGTTTGCCTGCTCTGTGAGGTACGCTTCATCCTCGCGTAACGTCTGCGCTGTACGGGTGAGATGACTGACCAGTGATGGCTGAAACGCACGCAGCATAGGCAGCACGCGATGTCGCAGGCGATTTCGGGCAGCATCATCGGTGAGATTGCTGCTATCGGTAACAAATCCCTGTTCCCTCGCTTGCAGATATGCAAGCAGCTCGGCTTTGGAAACGCCAAGCAAGGGACGAATAATTCTACCACGTTTCGGGGGAATCCCGCACAAGCCATTTAAGCCACAACCACGCATCAAATGGAACAGCATCGTTTCGGCTTCATCATCGGCGTGATGTGCTGTGGCGATAAGCCCAGTGGGGGCAAGCTGCAATAGTGCTTCGTAGCGCAGAATCCGCGCTGCAGTTTCGATGGAAAGTTTTTCTTCTGCTGCGAATGCGGGAACGTCCACATGGTGGCAGTCAAAAGGAATCTGCCGATTGTTGCATAACGCCTCGCAGAACGCCGCGTCATGGTCGGCTTCTTTGCCTCGTATGCCGTGGTGGATATGTATTGCTTGCAAATCGTAACCGAACCGCGGTTGCAATTCCAGCAGCAGCAGCAGCAGTGCAACGCTGTCCGCGCCACCCGAAAGTGCCACAGTCAGCTTGCCCTCATGGGGTAAAAGATCGCACTGCGCCACAACATCTTCCAAATGATTATTCATGTCGGAGGCACGGCATCATCCCGTGCAGGAGCAGAAAAGCGAGTGTATTGCGCATCCCAAATGAGATTAACCGTTGCGGTTTCACCGTGACGGTTTTTCTGCACAATGCATTCAGTGATGTTAGGCTTATCGGTATCGCGGTTGTAGTAGTAGTCATTATAGAGAAACATAACAATATCGGCATCCTGCTCAATAGAGCCGGATTCGCGCAGATCAGAGAGCATGGGTCGTTTATCGGGGCGGCTTTCGACACCACGGTTAAGCTGTGAAAGCAGTAACACTGGCACATTCAGCTCCTTCGCCATAAGCTTCAAGCCTCTGGTAATTTCGGAGATGACCAGCACACGGTTATCACTTTTCGTAGGAGAATCCATCAGCTGCAAGTAGTCGATGACTACCATGCCGAGGTTTCTCACTCTGCGAAGCTGCGCTTTCATTTGTGAAACGGTAATACCCGTTGCCTCAGAAAGCAGAATATTCATGCCAGAAAGCATATCGGCACTTTCTGCAATTCTGCCCCATTCCTTCGGGTCAAGTCTGCCGGTACGAAGCTTATGGGAATCGACCAATGCGGCGGTGGAAAGCATACGGGAAGCAAGCTGTTCCATGCTCATTTCCAGAGAGTAAACGGCAACGGTTTTGCCGGAACTACGGCTGACATTGGTAACAAGGTTCAGCGCAAAAGAGGTTTTGCCCATACCAGGTCGTGCAGCCAGCAACACCAGATCAGAGTTGTTCATGCCGCCTGTGATGTGATCCAGTTCGGGATATCCAGTTCGTGCGCCTACAAACTGGTCGCGATCAGGGCCTGAAATATCCACCAGATGACGGTAAGTAGAAACCATCACATCCCCGATGGGTATCAGCCCGCGTACATCACGCCCTTGCCGAATATCAAAAATGCGCTGCTCGGCAGAATCCAGCAAAGTCTGTGCCGATTCGCTGCCCTCTGCAATTTGATTGAGTACATCACGAGCAACGGCAGCCAGCATTCGTTCGCTGTGTTTTTCAGCAACGATTTTAGCGTAGCTGCGGATATTGTCGGGAGAGGGAACGGTATCCACCAGCGCGGTCAGATACCGTTTGCCCTCCGCAGCATTTTCAAAGATACCCAACCGCAAAGCTTCATTGAGTACCACCACAGGATCCATGTTCTCCGCCTGTGCGCCTGTGAACATGGAAACCAACAAACTGAACAATTCACGATGCTGTTGCAGCGAGAATGCATCCGCCTTGATATACTCCAGAGCGGTACTGATGGATTCGGGAGAAAGCAGAATAGAGCCTAGTACTGACTGCTCCGCTTCGATATTGGCTGGGCCATTGCGCTCAGTGCTGGTGGCAGCAAAACTGTCTGTGCCGTGAGATTGACCGTCATGCTCAGGCATTCTCAGCCACCACGGATACGGTAAACTCGGCACTCACGCCGCTGAATAGCTTTGCTTCGGCAGAGTAGGAGCCTGCGTTCTTGATTTCAACTGTAGTGGCAATTTTGCGCTTATCCACTGCAAAACCGAACTGTGCTTCTACCGCTTCCGCGATGCTTGCAGGGGTAACAGCACCAAACAGCTTGCCGCCTTGCCCTGCCTTTGCGCGAACGGTCACGGTCTGCCCCTTGAGTTTGGCAGCCTGTGCTTCGGCTTCTGCCTTTGCAACATCAATTTTATGTTGCGCAGAATCTTTTCTGCCTTGCAATTCGGTCAAATTCTTTGGGGTTGCCTCCAAAGCCAGCCCCTTGCCGATGAGAAAGTTTCTGGCAAAGCCATCGGAAACATTCTTCACATCGCCTTTTTTGCCTGTGCCTTTTACGTCGTGCAACAAGATTACTTTCATGGTTTTCTCATCCTTTCGTTCATGCTTCGGTGCCTATGGTCTGCTCTGCGGAAGCCATCGCATCCAGTACACCAATCAGTCTGGCGCGCAATTCGGTCGTGGAACAATCTTTGCACTGCGCAGCGGCCATTGTCTGATGACCGCCGCCGCCAAGCTGCTCCATAATAATCTGCACATTCATTTTGCCCAGCGAGCGTGCCGAAATACAGCTGACACCGCGGTTTGGATAGATCACAAAAGACGCATCCACGCCCTCGATGCCCAGCAACTCATCCGCAGTCTGCGAGGCAACAATCTGAATATCCGGGCATTCATCCCGTGCCACGGTAATGGCAAAGTGGCGATGCAGCTCTGCATCCACCACCATGCGTGAACGCTGACGATATGCGCTCATAGTAGCGGCAAACAGTGCCTTTACCACAGTAGGGTCGGCACCGCATTCACGAAGCAGCGCCGCTGCTTCAAAGGTATGTACGCCTGTTTGCATAACAAAATTTTTGGTATCCAGCATAATGCCTGCCAGTAGAGATTCCGCGTACAACACAGGCAGCTCCTTGTGCAATTCCAGATATGCCAGCATCTCGGTAACAAGTTCTGCCGCTGAAGAAGCCTGCGGATCATGCAGCAGCAGTGTCATATCGTCGATGCAGTTTGCCATCTTGCGGTGGTGGTCGATCACCACGATATGTTTCGCCTTCTGGTACAGTTCCTTGCTTTCCACCAGATCCTTGTTAACCGTGTCTACGATCACCAGCACAGTATGCTCATCGCAGAGGGCAATTGCTTCTTCTGGCGTGATGAGCAAGCCCTCATACTCTTTTTGCAGTCTTGACACAAGAGGTGCAGCGAGAGTGGCATCCGCGTGAATGGCGATATTGGCAGGTGTGCCCAATTGCTGCGCAAAGTACGCGATGCCGACGGCTGCGCCCACTGCGTCCAGATCAGTGAAGCGGTGCCCCATAACCAGCACGCGGTCGTTGTCCTCAATGATCTCCTGCAATGCCTTTGCAACATAACGATAACGGGTTTTCGAACGATGCTCCACCGCTTTGGAAACGCCGCCGAAGAAATCGAATCCTGAGCGCGTTTTTACCGCCGCCTGATCCCCGCCGCGTCCCATTGCCATATCCAGTGATTGCCGCGCAAAGAGGTCGTTTTCGGCAAAGCTTGCGCCGTCGCACCCCACGCCGATTGACAATGTAAGTGCTTTTTTTCCGCCCACCAGGATTTTTCGTGCAGCATCCAGGATGGAGAATTTTTTCTCCTGCAACGTACGGAAATGCCGCGCTTCAATCATGACGATAAAGTGATCCTGCCCCAGCGGGCAGGCGATGCCCTGGTAGCCACTGAAGGTTTTGTCGATCAGTTGCTCCAAATCAGCAGTCAATGCGGCACGCTCGCCGGCTTTCAGGCCATTGACGAGATCGTCGTAGTTATCCGCCATGATGTGCAGTACGCAGAGCCGACTGTCCTCAAACAAACCGCGATATTTCAGCTCCACGCTGAAATCCTGAAAGCACAGCAGGATGAGTTTCTGCTCTTTGCACTGATGCTCACTGTAGTATACGCGGTAGAAACCGCTGTCATTATGCATGGTACATGCGCCGCTTTCCAGCAGTTTGCGAAAATCCAGCGGTATGATATGCTGAATGCTTCTGCCATGACAGTCCTCATTTTTTGCGATCAGCTTTGAAAAGCGGTCATTATACCACAGCAGTTCCCGGGCATCGCTCAACACAGCCACGGGAATGGGCATCTCCTTAGTGGAAATCTGCGCAGCATCAACGAGCGCGGCGTTCATCTGCGAGATATATCCCCAGAAATTGCGGTGCAGCAGAAAGCCCTCTATGGCAGTCCACACCGCCCCGACACCCAGCAGCACCGCCGATGTATAGAACAGCGCGCACTGCTGCTTTTGAAAATAGACCACGCAAAGGATGCATACCGCTGCCGTGATCAGAATTAGCAGCGCACAAACCAGTCGCCATGTTGATTTCCTGCGCATTTTCTCACCGCTTTCTGTTTCAAATTGCCGTTTGTGTATCTTATTCCATTTCCATGATGATCGGCAGAATCATGGGGCGACGCTGTGTCGTTTCGCGGATATAGTCGATTAACACATCGCGCAGCGTCAGCTTGAGGGTATTCCATTCGCGTATTTCAGTAGCGGAGCAATTTTCAATTGCCTCACACACACGCTGTTTTGCGCCTTCCATGATCTCTTCTGCTTCGCGCACATACACAAAGCCTCTGGAAATCAGCTCGGGTCCGGATACGACCGCACCATTCTTGTCGATGCCCAGTACCACGATGATCAAGCCATCCTGCGCCAGATGTTTGCGGTCACGAAGTACGATTGCGCCCACATCACCCACGCCCAGGCCGTCCACCATGACGCTGCCGCATGGTGCCTGCGAAACGACTTTCATCTGCACACCGTTGGTTTCGATCACATTGCCCAATTCTGCAATGAGTACATTCTCTTTCGGAATGCCCATATCCATCGCCAATTGCGCGTGCTTTTTCAGATGTTTATATTCGCCATGTACGGGAATAAAGAACTTGGGCTTTGTCAGTGCAAGCATGAGTTTCAGCTCCTCCTGACAAGCGTGCCCCGAAACATGCACCTCGTACATTCTCTCGTATACCACCTGCGCACCTGATTTCATCAGTTCGTTTACCACACGGGTGACATACTTTTCATTGCCGGGAATCGGTGTTGCGGAGATAATGATATAATCCTGCGGCGTAATCGCCACCTGTTTATGACTATGCATAGCCATACGGGTCAGTGCCGACATCGGCTCACCCTGACTGCCCGTTGTGATGAGTACGATATCCTTTGCGGCAAAACGGTTCATCAATTCTGGCTCGATGAGTGTGCCTTTCTTCACCTGCAAATGCCCCAGCTTAGTGGCAATGTTCATGACATTGACCATGCTTCTGCCCATGACAGCAACTTTTCTGCCGTAACGTTCCGCGCAGTTGATAATCTGCTGCACACGATGAACATTGGAAGAGAAAGTTGCCACAATGATGCGTCTGCCCTCGGCGGTGGCAAACAGCTTTTCAAAAGATTCACCCACAGTGCGTTCTGTGGGGGTAAAGCCCGGGCGTTCCGCGTTGGTCGAATCTGCCATTAGTGCCAATACACCTTTAGAACCCAGTTCACCGAAGCGTGCCAGATCTATGATGCCGCCATTGATGGGAGAATAATCCACTTTAAAATCGCCTGTATGCACCAACACGCCAGCAGGCGTATGCACCGCAAGACCTACCGCATCGGGAATGGAATGGTTCACATGGATAAATTCCACTGCCATGCAGCCCATACGAACGGTTTGGCGCGGTTTTACCACATTCAACTTCACGCTTTGAACAAGATGATGCTCCTTGAGCTTGGTTTCCACCAGTGCAAGGGTAAGCTGTGTGCCATACACGGGCACATTGATCTTCTTCAATAAATATGCAAGCCCGCCAATGTGATCTTCATGCCCATGGGTCAGCACAACGCCGCGCAGACGGTCTGCGTGTTTTTCCAAGTAAGTAAAATCGGGGATGACCGAATCGACACCAGGCATTTCCGCATCTGGAAAAGCCATGCCGCAATCAATGACGAACATATCGTTGGAACATTCAATAACGGTCAGATTCTTGCCAATCTCGCCCAACCCACCCAACGGAATGATGTGTACGGGCGTTTTCGGACGTTCACCCGCACCATTGTGATCCGACGTTGCGGTTTTCTTTGCAACTACTGAATGCTGCTCCACTTTACGGGGCGGGGATTTCTTTTCTTTTTCGGCAAGGGTCACAGTTTCAGTGCGGAAACATTTTTTCCCAACTGTTGAAAGCGGCACACCGCCCTTGCTTTTTGCGTGATAACCGTTGCGGCGACTGTTACTATTGTGGTTCGGGTTTCTGTTCAATATGATACGCTCCTTCTTATATAGTTGTTTACACTTTGTTTGTGATGAAAAATCAAATATATTATATTTATCAAGCCTGCTTTTTCTTAGCAGGTAAAAACCAAACGGTAAATTCTGCCAGACCGTATAAGCATACTCATACACATACAAGTATACGACAAATCGGCTGAAAAGTCAAGTGCTTTTGTCTTTGCAAGGGTGTAGAAAGACATTTTCGACACATTTCGATACTGTGTATTCTTGTGTGTTTGGCTGTTCCATCGGATGGATACTCTTTGCCAGTATGCCCATTGCCATACTGTTTTATGCACTGCCGCAAGCCCAGCTGCCGCCAAAGTATCGGGCAGCATAATGTGATGTTGTTCAAGCTACAACTCTGTTCAGTGTGCCCTTTATCCATTTGACATCTTGCAAGGGATATGCTATAATGAAAAACGTGAGGATGAAAACGGCGAATTGTAGGATACAGCTGCGGCACCCAACATACGATATGTGCTGCAAATTTATGATATTTTGGAAAGGGGTAAGGGCATGGCAGAGCATCTGCATGACGGGCATCGGCAACGAATGCGTGACCGATTCGTGCGTCATGGTCTGTCTGGATTCAGTGAGCATGAGGTGTTGGAAATGCTGCTGTTCTATGCCATTCCAAGAATCAACACCAATGATATTGCACATCGCCTGATCACGCAGTTTGGCAGCCTGTATGGTGTATTATGCGCCGATATGGAGGATTTGCGAAAGGTAAAGGGCGTAACCGAAAATGCTGCAATTCTGCTGAAAATGCTGCCTGCCATTTACCCCAAATGCCTTCGTGCAAACAACACAGATTGTCCGCTGTATTATCCAGATGACAGTATGCGGTATTTTCAGGATGTTTATGCGTTTGATACGGTTGAAGTGCTGCGCATCGCCTGTTTGTATAATGATTTGCGTATCCAAAGCTGCGAGGTGATTGCGCAAGGAAAAATCGCCCGTGTGGAATCCACTGTGGAAGATATTGTGCGCCATTGTACGCAGTATGATTGTTCAAATGTGATCATTGCGCATAACCACCCAGAAACCACCGCAATGCCTTCCGCGCAGGATATTGCTTCAACACATCATCTTTTTGAAAAGCTGGATTTTTATAATATCAGCCTCATCGATCACATTATTGTGGGTGCGGATGGCGAGGCACATTCCATGCGCAAAAGCGGCGTATTTTTGTTTCAATCAGCACGCCTGTAATTTGCTTTCGTACCGATATCAATCAATAGATAGAAAAGAACCGTCCCTGTGCAGTGTAGCATATGCCACAGGGACGGTTTTGTATTTATATTGCGGTGCTGTATGCTATGATTGTATCCGGGCGGTGATGCCCTGCGCAGTCGTGTGTGTGATACAGGCGAAGGGTAGCCCTGCATTTTGCAATGCTGCAACACAGTTTTGGGCAGCTGTCATATCTGCCATGCCGCAAAATACTGCTGCGCCACTGCCTGAAAGCACAGGGTTCGCGCCGTGTTCGCGCATGATTTGACGTATGCTATGGATTTCTGCGTTTTCCGCAACAGCATCAAACGCATTGCCGCAGGCAGCAAACAATGCATCGGCATCGCCATAAAGATGTCGCATTACAGCGTCTGTGTAAGTCGGCAGCGGTTGCTGCAAAGCATCAATCTGACGGTACGCAGCGGGGGTTGAGATACCTTCTGTTCCTTTTGCCAGCACGAAAATACGATCCTGTACAGGGGCAAGCGGTGTTAACTGCTCTCCAATACCCTCAGCAAGAACTGTGCCACCCAGCAAGAAAAACGGTACATCTGCGCCCAGCGATGCTGCAATATCATGCAGTGTTGTATCGTTGACGGGAAGCCCCATTATTCTGCGGATACCAAGCAGTGCAGCGGCGCAATCGGCACTACCGCCGCCCATACCCGCCTGTGAGGGAATTCTTTTTTGCAGATGTATTTTCACGCCGCAAGGATGTGCACCCAACAGCGCAATGGCAGCCTTTGTCACAAGATTATTCGCATCGCAGGGAATCTCCTCTGCATCGCAGGTTAGGGTAAACGGTGTGCTGCTGTCAGTGCGTGTGATGTGCAGCGTATCATACACGGAAACGGTCTGAAATACGCTGCGCAGTGTATGGTACCCATCGGTGCGCCTGCCTGTAATATCCAGTGAAAGATTGATTTTTGCAGGTGCCTGAAGAATCAGCGTATTCTCGTTCATTTTGCTGTTCCTTTTTGCGCGTGCCGCTGGATGAATTGCTCCATACGGTCAGCAGCCTCAGAAAGATGCTTGAGCGAGTACGCATAGGAGATTCGCACATGGTCTTTTCCGCTTTCACCAAATGCCGAACCCGGTACCACGGCAACTTTTTCCTCATGCAGCAGCTGCTCGCAGAAGGTTTCATCATCCATGCCAGTAGATGCAACACATGGGAAAAGATAAAACGCACCTGCTGGAGGAAAGCAAGGCAGACCCATTTCGGCAAATCGTTTTAGCATATAACGGCGACGGTGATCGTATTCCTCAACCATGCGTGATACTTCGTCATTGCAGTGCGTCAAAGCCTCCAGTGCCGCACGTTGACTGACCATCGGGGCGCACATAATGCCGTATTGGTGAATCTTTAGTGCCTGCTGAATGACTGGTTCAGGGCCTGCCATCCAGCCAAGTCGCCAGCCTGTCATGGCAAAGGCTTTGGAAAACCCATTTACAACAACAGTACGTTCGTGCATCCCCTCCAAAGTGGCAATGGAGCAATGCTTTGCGCCATAGGTCAATTCGGAGTAGATCTCGTCAGAAAGCACCATCATATTGGTTTTGCGAATCAACTCCACCAGTGGCAGATAGTCCTCTCTGGTCATAATCGCGCCAGTGGGATTATTCGGGTAAGAAAGCACCAGCAGTTTTGCCTTGGGATGTGCCTCCAAAGCAGCCTTTAGGGTATTTGCTGTCAGACGGAATGCGTCCTCGTGACGAGTTGGCAGTGCAATGGGCACCGCACTTGCCATAGTAACCAACGGTGCATAGCAAACAAAGCAAGGTTCAACAATCAGCACCTCATCGCCGGGATCCAGCAATGAGCGAAAAGTCAGGTCAACCGCCTCGGAACCGCCCACCGTGATAAACAATTCGTGTGCGGGGTCATAGGTTAGATGATGGCGATGCTGCATAAACCGCGCTACTTCCTCACGCAGCTGCATCAGACCACTGTTTGCGCCATATATAATTGCCTGATGTTCCAAGGTATGAATGGCGGCAGAACGAATCGCCCATGGCGTACGAAAATCTGGCTCACCCACACCCAAAGAGATGACACCTTCCATAGTTTCTGCCAGGTCAAAAAAGCGACGGATACGCGAAGGAGTAATCGCCTGTGCGCGCTTGGAAAGAATTTGGTCGTATGCGATCACGAAACAACGCTCCTCTCGTCATGCGGCTCTTCGATAATCAGAATGCCCTTTTCCTTGTAACGCTTGAGTACGAAATGCGTTGCTGTTGAAAGCACGCCATCCAGCGTGGAAAGACGCTGTGCCACAAATGCGGCAATATCGCGCAGATTGGTGCCTCGCACGGTCAGTCCCAGATCATAGCCACCTGACATCAGTGTGACAGATTCCACCTCGGGGTAAGCTGTGATGATGCGTGCGATCTCCTCAAAGCCGCAATCGGGCTTAGGGGTAACCTTCAATTCAATGTATGCGCTTACTGTATCGTGATCAGCCAGTTCATCATCAACAATCACGCTGTAGCCGCGAATGATGCCATCATGTTCCATCTTTGTGATCATTTCGGCGATCTCCGCCTCGGTGTGTCCAGTCATAGCAGCGATTTCCGCATTGGAAAGTCTTGCGTTCTGTTTCAGAAGTGTTAAAATTTCTTTCATGATAATAGCTCCTCTCGTATGATTCATAGATATGCGGCAAAGCGGTCATCTGCGTAACGGATCACGCCGCCAACAATAGTAACCTGGTTTTTGCCCTTGAGCTTCATGCCCTGAAAGGCAGTGTTATGGGATTTAGAATGCAGCTTTGCAGGATCCACTACCCATTCCTTTTCAGTATCCACCAGAATGATGTCGGCTGCTGCACCTTCTGCAATGCCCTCTGCGGGCAAATGCAGAATGCTCCGCGGATGATCGTACATCATGGCAATGATTTGCTGCAAGCTGACAAGCCCCGTGTGGTACAATGCCGTCAGTGTGGCAGACAAGGAGGTTTCCAAGCCAACAACGCCGTTGGGGGCCTTTTCAAAATCCGCTTTTTCGTAAGACGCATGGGGGGCATGGTCGGTGATGATACAATCCACAGTGCCGTCCAAAATGCCTTCAATCATGGCTTTAACATCATCGGCAGTACGCAGTGGCGGATTCATGCGATAGTTTGCGTCACGGCTCAGCAGCTTTTCATCGGTGAGCATAAAGTAGTGAGGCGCAGTTTCACAGGTAACAGCTACGCCCTCTGCCTTTGCCGCGCGAATGGTTGCCATGCTGCCTCTGGTGCTGACATGGCAGATGTGAATGGGCACATGGTTCTTCTTTGCGAGTGCGATTTCTCTTGCAGTGATGCTGTCTTCGGATGCTCTGTCCATGCCCTTTACACCTAAACGTGCTGAAATTTCTCCCTTGTTGATGATGCCGCCGTTGATGATATCCAGATTCTCACAATGCGATACGATCGGGATGCCGTATCCTGCCGCCTGAATCATAGCCTGTTCCATCAGTGCAGTATCGGCAACGGGTCTACCATCATCGGAAAGAGCAGTGACGCCAGCCATCTGCAATGCGCCATAATCTGCCAGTGCCTTGCCCTGCATTTTCTGCGTCAGGCAACCCGTTTGATACACATGAATGCCGCAATGTTCGGCGCGCGAGAGAAACGCTTCAACGGTATCGGCATTATCCATAGGCGGAACAGTGTTCGGCATACACAATACGCCTGTTATGCCGCCCGCAAGTGCCGCAGCAGTACCGCTTTGCAGATCCTCTTTATGGGTCTGCCCAGGATCACGAAAATGCACGTGCATATCAAATAGACCTGGCATAGCGGTCAGACCAGTGCCGTCGATTTCGATATCAGCTGTTGCGGCAAGCGTCGTACCGATGGCAGCAATCTTGCCCTCTTGCAGTAAAATATCGCAGATGCTGTCACGGTTTGCATCTACAGCGCGCACATTGCGAATACAAAGAGAACGCATGGCAGTCACTCCTTTTATTTATTTCAGTTTTTTGCGAAAAAGGCGTTCTTTCACCTTACGAATGGCATAAGCTTTCAGTGTCTTGACCGCCTGCTTGCCCACCTGTTTTGTCACCGCAGTGTGCAGGGGAACCTGCTCGTCCTTGGTATCGCTTCGCAGCGTGCCGTAGCCAAAGCTGATAAACTGCCGCTTTTTTGGCGATTGAAAAATCCACTGGGGCATAGCTGACCCCTCCCTTTTACTTCTGTGCTTCGTTTTTGGGCGGTATAGCGATCAGAAATTTGATGGTTTTGCCTTCCGCTGTGAACATATTTTCATGCTCGGTGCGGATATTATCCATCGGCTCGTTTGCGTGCAAATCCTCAGTGCGGTAAAGAATCTGCCAGCCACACTCTTCAAAATACTGCACCGATTCATGAAACAAATCATCATCATCGGTTTTGAAATGCAGCTCACCGTGCAGAATTGCCTGATACTGCACAAGCTGTCTGGGATGTGTCAGACGGCGTTTTTTATGGCTGGGCTTCGGCCAGGGGTTGCAGAAATTGATGTAGATGCGGTCTACGCCATCTTCTGGTGCAAGCACTTCAGAAACGCGTTCGATGTTTAAAATGGCAAGGCGAATGTTATCGATCTCTCTGCCAGCCTCTGCAAAAGCGGCTTCTGTCTTGCGCTTTGCCATGCCAAGCATCTCATTCTTGATATCCAGTGCCAGATAGTTGTTTTCTGGGCGGCGTACTGCTGCCTGTGATACCCATCCGCCCTTACCGCAGCCAAGCTCCACATAAAAGGGCTGTTCGGGGCGTGCAAACTGTGTTCGCCACTGTCCACGCAGCGCAAAGGCATCATTCATGCAGAATTCTGCTGCTTCCAGTTCTGGTTTTGCCCACGGCTTGTGTCGGATTCTCATAGCATATACTCCTTGTTTTTGACGTCATCATTCGTTTTCATTTATTATAGCACGTTTCAATGAAAAATGCAACTTGACATTCTATAAGATTTGCAATATAATGTAGAGGATACAGTATACATCAATTTCACATCCAAAGGAGAATGCCCCATGGCTTCCGTTGTGATCACGCCCCCATATGCCAAGGCAGGCTTGCAGCCTCCGGAGCAGCCTGCAACGCTGACCCCCATATACATTGCGTTTTCGGAAGAAAATGGAAAAAAGTGTCGTCCCGCGGTGATTATCTGTCCTGGTGGCGGCTACGATTATTGTTCTGAGCGTGAGGCTCTACCTGTAGCATATCGCTTTGCAGGATATGGCGTGCAGGCATTTGTTCTGCAATACAGTACCTACCGCAAGCCATTTCCCATGGCATTGATAGAGCTTGCCGCAGCGGTTGCTTATGTGCGTAATCATGCAGCCGAACTGGAAGTTGATCCTGATCGCATTGCGGTATGCGGTTTTTCCGCAGGAGGACATCTCGCAGCAAGTCTTGCCGTGCATTGGAATCATGCGTGGCTGAAAGAAATTTTGGGTGATGGGGAAGCCTATCGTCCCAATGCACAGATCCTTTGCTACCCTGTTATCACGGCAGGGGCATATACCCATCAGGGTTCCATTGAAAATCTCATTGGTACATCTCCCACGGAGGAGCAGCGCGCTCTGGTTGCACTGGAACAGCAGATCGACTGCGATACACCCCCTGCATTTTTGTGGCATACCAGTGATGACGGCTGTGTTTCCGTACGCAACAGTTTGGATTACATCAATGGGCTTGCCGCGCAAGGAATCCGCTTTGAGGCGCATATCTATCCTATGGGCGGTCATGGACTTTCCCTCTCAGATGAAACCACCATGTCTGGCCCATGGCATGATAACCCCGCCTGCGCACCATGGTTTGATTCCTGTATTGCGTGGATTCGTCGCGCGTACCGATGAACAAAAGGAGCATATCGTGATGAACCTGAATATGACCTCAGCGGCGGTATTTGCACTGCCATGATACGCAATCACCAATGGAAACAGCTGCGCTACCTCTGCGGAGCAATCATGCTTGCCACACTGCTGATGACTTTTGGATCTATGACCTCATTTTTGTTCCCGCTGCACACTGGCGTGGATCAGAATTGCTTTCTCACCGTGGCAAAGGCAATGCTTGATGGAAAAGTCCTCTATGCCGATATTTACGAGCAGAAAGGCCCGCTGCTGTATGCGCTGCATCTGCCTGCTGCATTGCTGCCACAGGGGAGATTTTTCGGTGTATATCTGGTGCAGATTGCTTGTTGGGTGTGGATTTTGTACGAAATCTACTGCATTGCAAAACTGTATCTCTCCCACAAGGAGAGCCTGCTTGCCGCCGCAATCAGTGCGCTGGTGATTATAACAGCGTTCTGTTACAGTCGTGGTGACAATGCCGAAGAATTTTGCCTGCCTATGGTGCTTTCCTCTCTGTATGATTTACTGGATGTGTTTCAGCGGCAGGGGCGTGTCCGCAAAGGGTTGATCTTCAAAAACGGCATATTTGCTGGATGCGTGCTGTGGATCAAGTTTACCATGCTTGGGTTTTACATCGGGTGGTGTCTGCTGATTGGGCTATATTGCTGGAGAAAGCACGGATTTTTCTCTGCTTGCCGTGCAGCACTGCTTGTGCTTGGTGGAATGCTTCTTGCAACGCTGCCTTGGCTGATTTATTTTATTGCTAATGATGCCGTCAGTGAGTGGATGTATGTATATTTCTACTCGAATATTGCCCTGTATCCACGAAAAATTACAATTTGGCAGCGTATTGCAGATTTTTTCACAAAGGATCTTTTGTGGAACCCAGTGATGATGCCTATTGTGTTGTTTGGCGCAGTATATCATGGAAAAGCAAGGGCGTTGGCGGCAAACTGCTTCAGCCGATGGACAGTGCCCGTTACGCTGATATTGACTTATGTGTTTGTATTCATCGGCGGCGTACGGTATCGGTACTATCTGCTGATTCTTGGAGCATTTGTGCCCTTTGGCGTGATCGCCATTTTGCATATGACCCAATCTCTGCGCAGAAAATATACTCCCGACCGTTTCGGCAGCGTCGCGTTGGCTGGTGGGTATCTCGCGGTACTGATCGCGGCAGGAAATTGCCTGTATTTTATCGGCAAGCCGCATTCATATTACCCGCAGGTAAAGTTTGCACAGGTGATGGCATCAACCCCTGGTGCAACGCTATTGAATTATGGCTTTCTGGATGGCGGATACTACCTCATGAGTGGTTCCCCGATGCCAGAAAGTGATTTCTTCTGCCGATTGAATATCCCACGGGAGGCATTGCCCCTGATGTATGAGGAGCAAGAGCGACTGATCACCGAACAGGCAACCGATTATGTGGTGATCCGTTGGACGCTTGATGCACGCATGGAGGATACTTACAGCTTTACAGGACTATATGAAAACTACCGTTTGGTGGCAACAGCCACTGAACCACATGACGAATACTGTTATGGGCTGTGGAAAAAGAAGGAGTCAACTACAGAGCAAGGCAGGTGAAAGGATGGGCAATTCAAGCCAATGTCAGAAGATCATACAGACATATTACACTCCCATATATCGCTACTGTTACGCTTCCCTTGCGTATGATGCTGTGGCTGCCGAGGACTGTACACAGGAAGTGTTTCTGGTTTTTATTCAGAAGCAGCATACGCTGGATTTGACCACTGCCATTTTGCCGTGGTTGTATACAACCGCTAAAATTGTGGTAAATAACTATTGTAAAAAGAATCCGAGCCATGATGACTTGCAGGATGCCGAGAAAGTGGAGGATCCTGCGTGTAGGGCAAGGCTTCAATGCGCTGTGCTGCGCAGTTACCTGACAGAAGAAGAATATCGCTTGCTGTATGATTACTATAACACAGGGTACGCTGATCATAGCGCGGTTGCCAGACAATACGGTTTACAAATCTCACAGTTGTATGAAAAAGTCCGCTATATCAAACGAAAATTAAAACACTTTTCGCCTGCTAAGAATCAAAGTGCTTCAAAGAATAAAAACGGAGGGGATGAAAATGGAAAATAATCGACAAATCAGTCCAACGCTAATGCAGAAGATCATGGAAGACGACGACAGCGAGATCCGTGCCGAATTGGAACAAAGATTGCAAACAGAACTTGCAAAGCCAGAGCGCGAAGTTGACTATGCCTTGGTCGAAGAGATCACCGAGGCACTTTGCACAATATATGGTATGAGCGAAGTGGAGCTTGCACGTGGGCAGGAGAAGTGTATCGCAAGGCTTTTCCCAAAGCAAAACTGCCAAAAACGTATGATCAATAAGTGGATTAAACCGTTGGCAGTTTGCATGATCGGAATTTGCTCACTGTTGTTTGTAGCGCATCTGCCGATACGCAGCTTGGGTGTAGATTTGATTTCCGAAGTTGTAGATGTTACCGATGGTTCAGCAACGCTTTTGTTGGATGGCAGCCGCAATGCACATTTGCAGCCTGCAAATGCACAGAAGGATCCCCTGAGTATTACAGATGAATTGGAAACGCTAGAGATTCCGGCATTTGTGCCGAGCTACGCCACTGATCGCGTAGAAGAAACATACCGTTCCATTCACACAGATGTGAATCAAACAGTAATTACAGCGTGGTATCAGCTCGATAAGGGTAGCCTTGTTTTTTCTGCAATGTTAAAAGACAATACAGAAAACATGAAGACTGTGTGTAGTGTTCCAACAAAAACCTACCAGTTCAAAGAGGAAGAGTGCAATGGCATCTACATGATTACGCTGGAAGAAGAAGATCGCTATCATGTCGCATTCGCGGTTGGAGATGCAAAGTATCTTATCTCTATGTATGGCGTAGATTTTTCGACTTGCCGTGCAATCATAGAATCTATTTCGACAGAACCGCTTGCAACTGCATCCTCCAAAAAAGAATCGGAAGCTTGAATTAGGCTTTCCAGTAATTGCAAAATATGATAAAAATCCTACGCAAGAAACAGCATTTCGAGGGGAAAGCAATTTTGGTTGCTTTCCCCTCGTTGTATTTTCGTCCATATATAGAAAAGCCGTTGCTTTTCAGCCAAAGCAACGGTTAATCCGTTAAAAAGCTTTGAGGGCTTGCACCAGAAAGCAGCATACGGGAATTACCCTTGATGCGTTTGTAGCGTTCTAATGGCAAATTGCGCTTCAGCGCATGCATTGCCACTGGCAGATCCATCGGACTGTTACCGCTTGCCACAAATTGTATCACACCGTTTGCGATCAGATACAACGCAAGCTTACGATATTCAGGGTTCATCAGCCCGCTGACAGAAAGCTGCGTGAGAATGCCACATTTACGCAATGAAAGCAGATCCTCCAGCGAATACAGATGAAAGTAGCGGTCAATATCCGCGAGAATGGGATGCAGCTTCAAAGAAATCTCAGTGCGTTGAAAAAAATCCAACATAGAACGATGAAAGGGTACCTGGGGCGGTGCAATCAGGATATAGTTTGTTTTTGCCAATGCGAAACGCTGCGGCTCACGTAATGAAAACAAGCAGTCATCCATTGGTACAACCGCACCTGCTGTCACACGTACAGGCTTTGGCAACGTCAGTGCAAAATCGCACATACCCGCCACTGCCGCGTCACGCTGCGCCAAAAAAGCTTTTTCACTGATTTGTGATGGTTGATACAAAGGTGCCGCGATGATCGTTTTGCAATATTTTTCGGCACAGGCTTCCAAACGATTGATTGCCTGAATCGCCGTGACCATATCCGCGCCGCTATGCGGCATATCGGCTAAAATATGCCCATGAATATCCACAAAGCCGTTCATACGGCAACCCCTTTCTTGCAAAATGTCGAAAACGGAGGTGCATAGAACACCTCCGCTGACAATATCAGATTTGCGCGGAGTAGTTGGGGGCTTCCTTGGTGATATAAATATCGTGAGGATGGCTCTCTTTCAGACCTGCTCCGGTAATTCGTACAAATCTTGCGCGCTCATGCAATGTGGGAATATCAACGCAGCCGCAATAGCCCATGCCGGAACGAATGCCGCCACAAAGCTGGAATACGGTATCCGCCAGCAGCCCCTTATACGGCACACGACCTTCAACACCCTCTGGAACCAGCTTTCTCTGTCCTTCTTGGAAATAACGATCTTTGGAGCCGCACTCCATGGCACCCAGACTGCCCATACCACGATATACTTTAAACTGTCTGCCCTGATAGATTTCTGTTGCGCCGGGAGCTTCATCACAGCCTGCAAACAGACTGCCCAGCATCACGCAATTTGCGCCCGCAGCCAACGCCTTGACAATATCGCCAGAATACTTGATGCCGCCATCGGCGATAACGGGAATACCGCGCTTTTGTGCAACACAGGCAGCGTCATAAATCGCGGTGATTTGCGGCACACCGATACCTGCGACTACACGAGTGGTGCAGATGGAACCGGGACCGATACCGACCTTAATGGCATCTGCGCCTGCATTGATGAGTGCTTCTGCGGCCTCTGCGGTTGCAATATTACCAGCAATCAGAGCGGTATCGGGGAACGCCTGCTTGAATGTACGAACGGCACGCATGATATTGGAGCTGTGCCCATGTGCGCTATCCAGCACCAGAACATCGACCTTTGCATCCACCAGTGCCGCTGCACGGTCAAGCATATCTGCGGTCACGCCGATGGCGGCACCGCAAAGTAATCTGCCGTTTGTATCGCGGGCGGAGTTGGGGTATTTCACGGATTTCTCGATATCCTTAATGGTGATCAGTCCGCGCAGGATACCGTTTTCATCCACGATGGGCAGCTTTTCGATCTTATGCTCACAAAGGATTTTCTGCGCCTGTGCAAGGGTAGTGCCCACGGGTGCAGTTACCAGATTCTCTTTGGTCATCACATCGCTGATGCGCAGATTGAAGTCGGTCAAAAAGCGCATATCACGGTTGGTGATGATACCCACCAGCTTACCGGCAGCGTCAACGATTGGCACGCCACTGATCTTATACTTGCCCATAAGGTTATCTGCGTCATAGACATAGCGATCCTCGGTTAGCGAGAAGGGATTGACGATTACGCCGTTTTCGGAACGCTTGACCTTATCCACCTCCTCGACCTGCTTTTCAATGGACATATTCTTGTGAATGATACCAATGCCGCCTTCTCTTGCCATAGCAATTGCCATTTTGGATTCGGTGACTGTGTCCATTGCGGAGGTCATAATAGGAGTATTGAGCATCACATCGCGCGCTAGACGCGTGCCCAACTTGATCATGTTGGGGGTCACATCGGACTCACCGGGAATCAGCAACACATCATCGAAAGTAAGGCCTTCCTTGGCAAACTTGTCTGCATTCTCAAACATACTTCATTCTCCTTTTCCATCATTGATTGGTCAACTTCTCGCAGAGGGCCTGTAAATCCTCGCGATTATAGAACTCCAGCGTCAGGGTGCCAGTTTTCTTTTTTGTCTGCACCTGAACCTTTCTGCCCAGCATATCCGCCAGCTGAATCTCCATTTCCTCGTAAAAGACCTGATCAGCGGTACGCTGCTTCGGCATCGCAGGGGGCTGATTCTGCTTTTGCGCAACCTGTTCGATCTCGCGGACAGTGATTCTGCCTTCGGCGGCGCGCCTTGCACATTCCAGCAGCAGCGTTTCGTCCTTGATGGCAGCCAGTGCCTTTGCGTGGCCTGTAGTAATGGCACCACTTTCCAGATAATCCTGCACCAGCGTGGGTAGATTCAGCATACGCAATGCGTTTGCCACTGCTGAGCGTGAACGCCCCACGATTTTCGCAACATCCTCCTGGGTCATGCCATAATCCTGCATCAGCGTCTGATAGCCCGTGGCTTCTTCAATGGGATTCAGGTTCTCACGCTGCAAGTTCTCGATCAGCGCAATCTGGTAAACCTCGCTATCATTCAACGTGCGGATGATAACGGGAACTTCGGTCATCCCGATGCGTTTCGCGGCACGCCAACGGCGTTCACCTGCAACAATCTGGTAACGACCTTCTCCGTTTGGACGGACAAGAATCGGCTGTAGCATACCGTGCTGCTGAATAGACTTTGCAAGCTCGGTAATGGCTTCGTCATCGAATTTTTTACGTGGCTGGGTACGGTTTTGTTCAAGTTCGGAAAGTCGAAGGGTCTGTGTGCTTTGCAGCTCGGTGGCGTTTTCCTCAAACAGCGCGCCCAAACCGTTGCCCAGACCGCCCTTGGCTCTTGCCATTGCAGCACCTACTTTCTATGAAATAGAGAATGCTTGCGTTGATTTTCCACCGCAAGCGGTTCATGCAGCAGCTCATGCCCCAATAGTTCATACGCCTCAGCACCCTTAGAAAGCCGATCGTAATACTGGATGGGTTTGCCGTGGCTGGGTGCTTCAGAAAGGCGAACGTTGCGTGGGATCTTCGTTTGCAGGACAAGTCCCGGAAAATATTTTTCAACCTCGGCAACCACCTGCAATGAGAGATTGAGTCTTGCATCAAACATCGTAAACAGAATGCCCTCGATCTTCAGGGCGGGATTATATTTTGCTTTTACGATCTTAATCGTTTCGTTGAGCTGCGAAAGCCCCTCCAGCGAGAGGAATTCCGCAGTCATGGGGATCAGCACGGAATCCGCAGCCACCAGGTTATTGAGCGTAATGAGGCTCAGTGAGGGAGGGCAATCAATGATGATGTAATCGTAATCGGTGCGGCAATTCATAAGCTGCATTTTCAGGCGGCTCATGCGATTATCCAGCTCAATCAGGTCGATTTCCGCGCCTGCCAACGCGGCAACGGCTGGGATCAGAGAAACATTTTCAAACTCAGTTTCGATGATTGCTTCCTGAATCCGCACCTGACCAGTCAGAACCTCATAGCAGGAGCAGGTCAAATTCTTTTTGCTGACGGAAAAGCCTGTTGTGGTATTGCCCTGTGCATCGGTATCAATGCACAGCACACGCTTGCCACGCAAACCGAGATATGCCGCGAGGCTGACAACGGTAGTAGATTTTCCGACGCCGCCCTTCTGGTTCGCAACCGCGATAATTTTTGCCATGCCGTCCCCTCCTTTTATTCCTATTATTATAGCATATTCCACAGCAATTGTAAAGCGGATTTTTGATTTTCGGCAAAGTGCGAATACTTGCCGCGCAGTTTTTGTTGAAATTCGGCACAGTCATGATTTTCCACGCATCGTTGCATAGAAAACAGCTCGTCAGGCCTTAAGAAAATCTTCAGAAAAAATGCCCTTGTATCTTAATAAAAAATCGGGTATAATGGAATCATACAAACAGGAAGGATGGGAAAAGACATGGAAACGATTCTGATTTGCGATGACGAGAGAGATATCGTATCCGCGCTGCAAATTTATCTGAAAGCAGAGGGTTACCGCACGCTTTGTGCATATACGGGCAGGCAGGCACTGGATATCATGCGCAGGGAACCAGTACAGCTTGTGCTGATGGACATCATGATGCCTGAAATGGATGGCATTACTGCTATGACAGAAATCCGCAGCTTCAGCAATGTGCCAGTGATTCTGCTGACGGCAAAAAGTGAGGATTCCGACAAGATATTGGGTCTGAATGTTGGTGCGGATGATTACATCACAAAGCCATTTTTGCCTGTGGAAGTGGTTGCAAGGGTAAAATCCCAGCTGCGCAGATATCTGCGGCTTGGTTCCGCCACGCCTCAAGACCCCGATCATCTGGTTGTGGGTGGCATCAGCATGGATCCCAAAGGCAGAACCGTAACGCTGAACGGAGAACCGATCAACCTGACACCCACAGAATTTGCCATCCTGGAACTGATGATGAAAAACCCTGGTACCGTATTTGCACCCAGAGATATTTTTCAGGCGATTCGTAACGAAAACCCTGTGGGTGCAGAGAATATCATAGCCGTACACATCCGTCATTTGCGCGAAAAGCTGGAAGTAAACCCTGGTGAGCCACACTACATCAAGGTGATATGGGGGCAGGGCTATAAGCTGGAGCGTCAGTGACAGGCGTGTAACCGAATCCTTTTGGAAAGGAGACACTATGAACCCGCAGAATATACCATGGCGAAAATCTCTGCCTGCACGTGTCATCTCAGTGGTGCTGTCGATTTTGCTGTTGTGGGCAACCGTTGTTTGTCTGCTGCTGACGGTTGTGTGCCTATCTCTTTCGGCGTACAGTCACAGCAGTGTACCATATGATACGCTGCTGCTCTCTACCTACGATGGCACTTATTATGATGACTACAATACCATGAAGTACATGCTGGAACAATACATTGCGGCAACACAAAAAGATTCTACCGCAGGAAAGGAAATGTACAGCAAACATTTTTCACATACGGCAACCAATCTGCGTTTTGTGGTGATCAATGCCGACGGTGAGGTATTTTTGACCAATAACACCCGAGATCTGAATGAAAGCAATGCACTGGCAAGTGCCCATGAATCGGTCTTTATTCAGGTGGGGGAGGAACGCTACGAGGTGAAACAAAACTTTGACTCCCTACAGGAAATTTTTCATGTGAATCTAACCCAATACATGAGAACAGTCGATGACTATCACCACTGGTATTTTTCCGATAACATCGTGGATACCGCCTACCGTAACGGTCTTTCTGCATTGGTATATACGGAGTCTACAGATACGCTGTATTTTGATTCTGTTGCAGAAGCAATCAGCTATGATTATACAGCGGCTTACGGCGAAAGTGCCACGTGGAAAATCAATCAGCAAAGCAGTACAACGGATGCGAACAGCAACTACACAGGGAACTTTGGAAAATCTGAAACATCAGTACAATCAGCACCCATAACCAACGCAGTAGAGGTGCAGGTGACCTATCATAATCGTGCTGACAACGACTATGAAATCATTTCGCTGGGAGATTATTACGATTATCTGGAAAGAGGCTACTGCGTGGAGCTTGCTGATGATGTACTTGCCAAAGCGTTGGCGAATGGCTTGGATATTACCATCGTAGGCATAGTGGCACAGTACGAGAAATATGACCTTTACTTGTATCTTCCGCAGGAAATGACCGTAGATGATGCCTTTGCATCAAATATTCAGCTTGCCGAAATGTTGTTCTCCTACCGTTATTTGATGCTGGGCGGTATTTTTGTCTGTGGTTTGCTGACCATCGCCGCCATGACGGGTATGTGCAAGGTGGCGGGCTATGTACATGATCAGGATGAGCCTGTCTGTGGTTGGATGCACCGCATCCCTTATGAACTGCTGATTGCAATTGCAGTGGGCATTGTTGTGGTGGCTGCCTTTTTCATCGACGAAATCTACCATTACTTCAGCTTTTTATGGAAGGGTATGGGCATATGCATCGGCGGTGTTCTGCTTTGTTTGTGCGCTGGCGCGATTTATCTGCTATACACTGCGGCAGTGCGCATAAAAACAAAACGTTTTTGGGAAAGCTTTGTAACTGTGCGTTTTTTGCGATTTTTGTACCATCTGTGTAGCAACCGTGCGGCAACTTGTATTCTGCTCGTTGTTGGTGCAGGAGTCCTCTTTCTGATTAACGCACAGGCGATAACACATGCATCAGCCAGACCGCTTTTTTTGCTGATGGCACTGGAACTGGACTTTTTGGTGCTGTTAGGACTTGCATATTGCATTTACGCTTATGAAGTGCTGCGTGGATATACACAACGCATGGAGCAGGGCGATTTTACCATGCCGAAGCCACCGATCGCGCTGGTGGGTATTTTTAAAAAACATGCCGATTCTTTGGCAAAAGTCAACGAGGGTATTGCCATATCAGTTGCCGAGCAAACCAAAGCAGAACGAATGCGCACGGCGTTGATCACGAATGTATCCCATGATTTAAAAACACCGCTGACTTCTATCGTGAACTATGTGGACTTGATAAAGCGTGAACCCATTGATAATCCTAATATTGCAGAATATCTTGCTGTGTTGGAACGACAATCGGCACGATTAAAAAAACTGACAGAAGATCTGGTGGAAGCATCCAAGGCATCAACAGGCAATATTGCAGTGGAATTGCAGCCTACCAGTATACAGGTGCTGACTGAGCAATTGGTTGCCGAGTTTGAGCCGCGTTTCAGTGCTAAGCAGTTGCAGATAGTACTCAATACGCCGGAAGAAGAGCTGTTCGTTTCCGCTGATAGTCGACTCATCTGGCGCGTGTTTGATAATCTGCTGGGAAATGTGGTGAAATATGCCATGCCCGGAACGCGTGTGTATCTGGACGTGACAAAAAGTACAGACAGTGTATGCGTTGCATTGCGAAATATTTCGCAGGCAGTGCTGCATATTTCTCCCGATGAGCTGACCGAGCGTTTCGTACGAGGCGATGCTTCCCGCAATACCGAGGGCAGCGGGTTGGGGCTTTCCATTGCAAAAGATCTCATGCGCTTACAGCATGGCGAATTGCAGTTGCAGATTGATGGTGATCTATTCAAAGCATTGGTCACGCTGCCGATTACCGCTGCGCCTATCCGTGAAACCCTTTCGTCGGTAGATTCCGAATATGGGCAGGCTCTTTGAAGGAATACTTCTGTGATTCATCTCCAGAACACATCATTCTTGTAAAGCTGAAACAAAAAAGCAAAACAGCGCATCATCTCAAAGGGTGGCAAGAGAATGATGCGCCGTTTTGCAAATAAAAGGATGTAGGAGAAAAAGACATGGGGACTGTCTTTTTTCAGCAAATGAAAACAGAAAGGGAAAGAGCATCTGCTCGCTTTCGTTGTATCACAAGGAAGCGTTCTTTTGCAACCAATACCCGATGGCTGCACGCTCCCTTGCGTTACAAGAATATTCTACCCTTGCCTTGTGAGTAAAGCGAGAAATCCTGTTGAAAATCCGCCGAAAGCACCGTGAACAGCTGTTGAAATGCGAAGGCGATGCCATGCAACATCCGCCGCCTGACTTGGCGGCACAGCTGCTCTTTACGGGGTTTTCCCTAAATGATGATGCCGCCCAATGCCCAGTTTTTCACCGCAGTAATCTGCACCTGTACCATTTTGCCTACCATTGATGGGTCGCCATCGCATTCCACATTCAGGGCGTGACGGTTTTTACCAACCAGTTTTTGCGTTTCTGCATTGTATTTTTCAACCAGCACTGTGCAGATTTTGCCCAAAAACCGCCTGTTAAACTTCTCTGAAATTTCTCGTTGTTCGGTCAGCATACGCTGCATACGCTCTGCAATGGCATCAGGAGAGGAACACTGCTCATAGGCTGCGGCTTTAGTGCCTGGCCGAGGGCTGTATATGAATGTATAGAGATTATCATACTGAACGTGGCGGATGAGCGCAAGAGTTTGTTCAAAATCAGCATCCGTTTCCGTGGGGAATCCCACAATACAGTCACTGGAGAAGGAAAAATCAGGGGCTTTTTTGCGTGTGCCATCTACCAGCTGCAAATATTGTGCAATTGTATAGCGGCGATTCATCGCCTGCAACACCGCATCGCTGCCGCTTTGCACAGGTAAATGCAAGTGATGCTCAATATGCTTGGATTGCAGCATGACATCAATCAATGCAGGAGTAGCATCCTTCGGATGTGAACTCATAAAACGGATAAAATACTCGCCTTCAATCGCATCGATTTTTCGCAGCAGTTCTGGAAAAGCCATGGGCTGTTCCAGATCTTTGCCATAGGAATTTACATTCTGCCCCAACAACAGGATCTCCTTGTAGCCTTCATCCACAAGCTGCTGCACTTCAGCAAGAATTGCTTCAGGCTGACGACTGCGCTCTCTTCCACGCACATAGGGTACAATACAATAAGTGCAAAAATTGTTGCAACCGTACATCACTGGAACACTTGCCATAAAGCTGTTTTCACGCACAGTGGGCAAGGTTTCATCAGGTGTACCAGTGATTTCGGTGACAGTCAGACGCTTTTCGCCAGCATAAATACGCAGCAAAGCTTCTGCGAGATGCTCCATTGCTCCCGCACCGAGGATCAACCGCACAAAAGGATAAGATTTCTGTATCTGCGCACGAACTTCTTCTTCCTCTGCCATGCAGCCGCAAAGTCCGATGATCAAGCTGCGATTGCGCTCATACAAAGGCTTCAGCGTGCCCAATCTGCCCAATACACGAGATTCCGCATGGGCGCGTACGGCACAAGTGTTGAACAAAATAACATCGGCATCTTCAGGGGTATTCGTCAGCGTATAGCCGAGGTCGGCAAGGATGCCCTTGTATTTTTCTCCATCGCAGAAATTCAGTTGGCAACCGAAACTCTGCACAAAGGCTTTGGGCGTATGCGAAAAACCGCAAAGAATCGCGTGCATTTTTTGCCAGATGACAAGCTGTTCATTTTTTTTGTTTTCCATTGTCATGATTCATGGGCACTTCCTCTCAGTATTCGATGATATACGAAAGCAGCCCCACACAAAGCCACCTGACGGCTTGGCGGCACGTCTGCCTGCATATCTTGCAATAGTACGAAGTACATCTTTTTTAGTATAGCATATTTTGCGGCAATTGGCAACCGTATTTTGATCCTTTGCAGTGCCGCTGTAACAAAAATCGGCGAAGTCCTTGAAAATTTGATGAAAATCAAAAAAACACTGGACTTTTTCAGAAAAATCATGTATAATGAAGTGTAACTGATTATTTGCATAAGGAGGCACCCTATTCCCATGAAACTCTGGAAACGCATTACCGCCGCAGTCACCACGCTTTGCATGATGTTTACTTGCTTTGCCTGCGGCGAGGATACTGGCATCGCGATGACCGTTGACGGTTATGATGTCCGTGCAGGTATCTACCTTTATTATGTGGTAAACGCATACAACGATGCCATTTCTGTGGCAACCGAAAACGGAGAATCTTTCCAAGACTGCGAAACGACCAAGGATATCAAGAAGATTTTGAAGCATACTACCATTGATGATATCTCAGCCGAAGAGTGGATTCAAAACAAGGCAACCGAATCCTGCATTGAATATGTGGCGATTCAGCGCGAGTTTGATCGCCTTGGGCTGGAGCTTTCTGGCGAGGATATTGCAGAGGTGGATTCCAGTCTTGCAAGTACGCTCACCTTCTTCGCTACGTTCTTTGAAGATAGCGGCATCAGCGAGCAGTCTGCAAAGGATATCCTCATCTCCCAGAAAAAATTGGATCTGATTTGGCAGGCGTATTACGGCGAGGATGGCTCCGTAGGCGTGCAGGAGGATACCCTCTACGATTATTATGCAGAGAATTATCTTCGTTACAAGTATATCTCTATGCCCCTTAAGGACGGCGAAGGCAATCTGCTGAAAGCGGATGGCAAGGCGGAGATCGAAAAAATGGCAGAGGATTATCTTGCGCGGTTGGAGAAAAAATCCGACAGCGAAGCTGATCTGATGGAGGAGTTTGACTACCTCATCGAAGAACACGAGGCTTATGTGACTTCGCTTTCCAAGGCAGCAGTTACCACTACCGACGCAAACGGCTCTACCGTGACGACAGAAACGACCGCAAAACTTACTACCACGGAAAAGACAACAACTTCCGCAGAAACAACTACCGATTCCACGGAAACCACAGTGGCTGGCGAAACTACAACTACTTCTGAAACAGCAGCTGCAACAACAACTACTACCACAACCACTACCGCTGAAACAACTGGTACTACTGGTACAGGCACCTCGACTACCACAACTACTACCACGACCAATGCACTGGGCTACGATGTGGACAAGGAGGTTATCGTGGCTGTCAGCACTTCCGCTACCGAGGACGAAACACCTGCGGAAGCAGAAACCACTACCACTACTGCTCCCACATACACCCCCTGCCAGAAAGTCTATGAGTGGGTTGCCGATGCGAACACCGCTTACAACGAGCCGACCCTTATCAAAGATGACGAGTGCTACTATATCGTCGTGAAGATGGATATCGAAGATCGTATGACCGAAAACGATCTGTGGAGCGATAATGCCAAGGAGTCTGTCCGTTCGACCGTCTACTACGAGGAATTTGAAACAATGATGGATGAGGATATCTACAGCAAATTTACCGAACAACGCAACGAAAAGGCATATAAGCGTTACAAGGTGCTGAATGTAGATGTCGTCGAATATCAGGCGGCATTGATGCAAAGCTACTACAGCTATTACTACGGTCGCAGCTGATACTGCAACAGCAAGGGGCAATGAGAACAAGTTTTCATTGCCCCTTTTTTAATCAGAAAGGATGCTTAAAAATGAACGAATTTATGCTGGCACACCTGTATCAGAAATTGGAACGCGTTGCGGATGCTCTTTGCATGAACCGCATGGACGCGCACTGGGTTAAAACCAAAGAGGAGGCATTGGAAATGGTACGCTCCATGCTGCCTAAGAACGCGGTAATCGCAAGCGGTGGTTCGGAAACGCTAAAAGAATGCGGCATCATGGAACTGTTGCGCAACGGCGATTACCAGTATTTGGATAGAGAAAAATGCACTCCGGATGAGATCGGTGCGCTTTACCGCAAGGTTTTCTCTGCCGATGTGTTTCTTTGTAGCAGCAACGCAGTTATCGAAAGCGGCGCATTATATAATGTAGATGGAAACGCCAATCGCGTGGCAGCACTGACCTTTGGGCCGAAGTCCGTGATTGTGGTTGCAGGTGCAAATAAGATCGTGCCCACGCTGGAAGCAGCCATAAAGCGCGTCAAGCGCGTGGCAGCCCCCGTGAATACCATGCGACTTTCGCAGGAAACGCCTTGTGCAAGATGCGGCGTATGCGCTGGGGTCAATGGTGATATGCAAGATGGCTGCCATAGCGAACAGCGTATTTGCTGTAGTTATGTGGTAAATGCTTGGCAAAGAATCCCCAACCGAATTAAGGTGATTCTGGTTGCCGAGGACCTCGGATTTTAATGCAGCGGCTCTGTACACTCGTTGGTACTGATCACAAGCTGTTGCTTCGCGTGTATGCCACGCCACTGAATGAAGATATTCCAAAAGGGCAGAAGAATCGCATTTTTCATCTTACAGCACTTGATTTGCTTTCTGCTGCACTTGCCGCTGACTGGCATCAACCACATTGCCGTATGCTGCGCGATGCGCAGGGAAAACCATATCTCGCAGATATGCTCCCATTTGTGAATATCTCCCATTGCAGAGGGTTGGCGGTGTGCGTAGTTGCAGCTTTGCCTGTTGGCACGGATTGCGAATCGCCCCGTGCGATAAAAGACAACACCATCACAAGAGTATGCAGCAGTGCGGAACAGAGTTTTCTGGCAGCATCTGCCCACAAGCCCTATGATTTTTTGCGACTGTGGACTTTGAAGGAATCCTACGGGAAATGCATTGGCGCAGGCATTCGTCTGCCCCTTGCAGAGATCGCCTTTGCAGTTCGCAATGATACCATCGCTTTTTGTCACCCTCAAGGGGATGCCTACGCCTTTTTGCAGCTTTTGCTTCCCGATGCACATATCGTGGCAATTTGTATACCAAACAGCCATACGGTACAGCGGATAGAGTACCATCTGCCGCAGATGCAGGTGTATGGATCCCGACATCTTCCAAAAGGAGCTTTTTGCCATGTTGCAGATTGATTTGCATGGACATATCGCTGTTATCACTGGAGCATCGGGTATGCTTGGGCGCGTCATCGCGCGAATATTTGCACAGTGTGGGGCTAATCTCGCCTTACACTACTATCACGGAAAAGAACAGGCAGAGGCCCTCGCGGATGCCCTGCGTGCCGAAACAGGTCGTCGTATCATTACCGTGGGTGGTGATATTACCAAAGCCGAAGATGTACAGTATATACATGAGCAAACACGCGCAAACCTCGGCGTTGCAGATATTCTCGTACACAATGCAGTGATCCAATATGCATGGACCTCAGTATTAGAACAGCCGCTTTCGGATTTCGACAGTCAGTATCAATCCTGCGTTATGCAAACCGTACACATGGTCAAAGCGTTTGTACCCGATATGATTGCGGCAGGGAAAGGCGGTAGAATCGTTGTCATCAACACCGAATGTGCCGCAATGGCTGAAGCAAATTGTGCCGCTTACACCGCTGCCAAACGCGGTTTGGATGGCTTGGTACGCTGCCTTGCCAAAGAACTTGGCTCCCATGCCATTACAGTAAATCAAGTCGCGCCCGGTTGGACAATCACCGAAAACGACCGCAAAAACCATACTGAAATACAGCCGGATTATGACCGCAGCGTACCCCTTGGCAGACGCGGTACAGATATGGAAATCGCACAAATGTGTGCATTTTTGGCTTCGCCGCTTGCGAGTTTTACCACAGGAGCGTACATTCCCGTTTCTGGTGGCAGAGTTATGCCTGCTATTTGACTGAACAGGAGGCCATATATATGGAACAGCTCAAAGTGCAGATTGTTTCGCACGCCAACGCAGGAGAACTGGTTTGTGCTGCATCTGCAAGGATTTCTACTACACAGGGCACAGCACTTTCTATTTTGGAACGCTCGAAAGAAAAGGAAAACAACGGCACACTCATCCAAAAAGTCGTTGCCTCGGGGCATCAATCGGTGGTGGAACACGCTGTATTTACCGTTGCATTTGATAATGTAAGCGTCTGTACCGAGGAGTTTGTGATTGAATTCCGTCTGGCATCTTACACGGTACAGTCCCGCCGTTATGTGGATTTCTCCAACACGGGATTCTATCAACCAGCCATGCCCGAACAATGTGTTGCTCCCTACCGCGCACACATGGCTTCACTGTTTGATACCTACGCGCAGCTTCTTGCACTGGACATTCCCAAGGAGGATGCCCGCTTTGTGTTGCCTTATTGCTTTCGCAGCAATTTTTACTGTACGATGAATGCTCGTGAACTTGCCCATATGATCGCGACTATGCTGTGGGGCAGAGGAAGATTTGTTCCTGAACTGGTCAGCATCGGCAGCAAATTGAAAGAACAGTTTGAACAATATTTTCCAAGCTTGCTTGATACCATGCGACCTCGATATGAAAGCCACGCATCAGATATCCGCTACATCCTGCCGCAGACTGCTCCAACCATTCCTGAACCTACAGTAGAAAAAGCACAGATTATTCTGCGTACTGTTACACCTGATGCGGATATGATTGTGCAGTCGGCAGCGGGGGCAAATGGTGCAATCACAACCGATTATACACCTCTGACCTTAAAAGAGGTTGTTACTGCTGAGCGACCCCGTGAATTGGAGCTGATACAGGCACTCTTTACTATCAAGGGCTTGTCACTCGCCGCTGTGACGCATCTGGTGCGCCATCGGGTGCAGACGGTGCTGGTGCCGCAGATATTGCAAGCACTGATAGCAAATCGTTACGTATTGCCGCAAACCGTTTTGAATAATTCCAAGGCGAGCGTATTGTACCACGAAGCATTTGCCAAAAATACACAATCCGTGCGTGAACTGATTGCAATGGGACTGCCCACGAATGCACTGCAATACTTTGCAATGGCAGGGCATCTTCTGGATTGTACCTGCGCTATGAATGGTAGAGAATTGCAGCACTTTTTTGCGTTGCGTACTTGCAACCGCGCCCAGTGGGAGATTCGCGGAGTGGCAGAGATGCTGCTCTTTGCACTGCGTGAACACGGCGATGTATTTCATCTGTTTGGCCCAAGCTGCTGTACCACAGGGCATTGCCCAGAAGGTCGTTTCAGCTGCGGTAAAATGCAGGAGATGCAGCAAAAATACACCGCAGATTCGCGTATCGATTGATTATATCTTACCATATTGCCCTCTTCAAACGGAGAGGGCGTTTTCATTTTCTTGCGTCAAAAGCTTGCGTAATATCACTCTGTTTTTCTTCCAAAATCAGGGAAATTTTCATCTAAAATTCACTAAATTCATATTGAATTCACAAAAAATTCATAGAATGCTATGATTTGTGTGGTATCTTTGTTATGATATGCGCTTGTATTGCATAATCACTTGCGACGGCGTATTCGGCATTTGGAAAGGAAGGGTTCTCTATGAACAAAATCACACAGGGCAAGCGGTTGCTTTCAGGCGTGCTAAGCGTATGTCTGACTGCTGCCATTGCAACATTCCCCACATCGGTTGCCTCTGCATCAACCGTTACCGTAGGGCAAAACCTCGCAAAGGATGATGTTTACCTCGGCTATACGGCAGAACTTGCAAGTTCTGATTTGGATACCATCGTGATATATGTCACCAGCGCAACCGATACTACTTTTTCATATGGTTTCGGTATCGGCACAGCTTCCACGCCCTATTGGTATGAGTACACTGGTTCTGGTTTTGCTGCCGAGGGCAAGGGCACGGAAATCCAGTTGAAGGCAGGCGTTTCTACGCCCATCTCTCTTGATGTTTCCAGTCTGGATCTGAGCTACAATCCGAAATCCGATCAGTACCCCGGCAAGTACGAATTCCGCAACTATTCCAGCGGCACAGTTACCGTGGATAAAGTATCTGATACCATCAGTGGCACAGCGGATCCCGATACACCCAGTACGCCAAGCGGTACTGCCAATACAAAAAGCGGAACCTATACCTTCAAAGACAACAAAGACGGCACTGCAACCATCACAGCAACCCTTGCGGCAACCGTGGATGATATCGATGCTTTGCTGACGCAGGGCTATGATGAGGAACAATATCTTGATGAAAATGGGGTTTCTTCATGGAAAGAAGGCGACCTCATCAACAGTCACAAAATTAAATACAGCGATTTTGGCGTGCCGGCGGGCGATGGTATCACATTGCAGTCCTTCACTTTCACGGTGGAATCCACCGAGGATATTGGTACCTTCATGTACGGCTGCGGTATGAACGTTGTGCAGAATTCTCCTGCTGATACAGAAGCTGTTCTGGGTAAGAATGGTTACTGGTATAACGAGCATGGCGATGACGCAGAGGGCGTTGATTTTGAAATTGAAGTTGGTAAGGGCACTACGCTGAAGAATTGCGGTAAGTGGCTCGAGGTTACATGGGATGTTCCGGCGGACGTGCAGCCCTATGCCACCACTGGCGCATCAGATACCGTTTCTTTGCAGTATTGGTATGGCGATTTGGACGAAGTAACGCTGACTGCTGCAACCTGCACCTACACCGTTGAAAAGACCGTTCCCTATTCTGGTCAAGCATCTGTCAGCGTTTCTGAAAAGATTACGGCAGGCTCTGATACTACCAATTCTGTTCAGGTTGCACTTTCTGAGTTGGGCTTGACTGAGAATGATCAGATTCAGGCAATAAAGTTTACCATCAAGGGCAGTTCTGCTCTGGGCAAAATCGTATTCGGTATGGGCGCATCTGTTACCGAAGATTGCGCAGCGGCAACCAGCGATTACTTCTATATGAGCAATAGCTATGCCATTCTTGATGAGGAGGACGATACTGCCGAAATCATGTGGATTCTGCCCGATGGCGTGGCAGGATATGTGGATAACAACTATGGCAACGCGTTGTTTGGCTACTGGTACGGTCAGAACGAAGACAGCGTCACCCTGACCGATATTACCGTTTACTACAACACTGTTGTGGAAACCACAACAACGACTACAACAACCACCACAACAACTACCACTACCACAACAACTACTACCAGTGAGCAAACCGCAACACTCTTGGGCGATGTCAACTGCGATGGCATTATCAGGGTCGATGATGTTATTTTGCTCAACCGTTTTGTTGCAGAAGATACTACCGCAGCTGTTTCCGATCAAGGGCTGGTCAACGCCGATGTGAATTTTTCCGGTAAGGCAGATGGCGCAGATGCTGTAGAAATTCTAAGACTGTTGGCGGGTCTGATTTCCAGCTTCCTCTGATTCATCTTTATTTTCTGTTTTCCCTTTCTTTTGGTAATCCTGCACATCGTTTGTCATCAGGCTTTGTGCAGTGTTGCCTTAACTTCTTTCATTTTTGTTTGATTTGATGTTGTTTACGGCTGCAAAGCAATGTATGCTTTGCAGCCTTTTTCGCATGATGTTGTGAATAGTCCACAAAAGCACGAAAAATACAGCTGCTAGCCATGACAAAAGAGAAAAAATCTGTAAAGCCCTTGACATTTACAGCGAAAACTGATATAATGATTCTTGCTTGTAAAGGCTTGCACTATGACAGCAATTCCGAATGCGAGGACGGATACAATGAAAAATCTGGATTTTGTTCTTCTGCTGGATTGCTACGGCAGTCTGTTGACCAAACGGCAGCGCGATCTTCTGGAAGGGTACTATGACGAGGATCTTTCCCTTGCCGAATTGGCAGAGCCACTGGGTGTTTCACGTCAGGCAGTGCATGATAGCATCCGCCGCGGAGAACGCCAACTCTTAAGCTTTGAGGAACAGATGGGGCTTGCCCATCGCTTGCAGCAGTGCTACACCCTGTTTGAAACCATTGAGGGCTACGGTGTGCAGCTTAAAGAATCAGATACAACACAAACAATTGCAATCGCAAATGCGATTGCCGATGCCGCACAGCAGGGCAAGGCACTGCTGTAATTCGTAACTTTCATTCCGCAAATAGCAAAGGAGGGGCTTCCACATGGCATTTGAAGGTTTGTCTGGCAAATTGAATCAGGTGTTTAAAAAGCTGCGCTCCCGTGGCAAACTCACCGAGGCAGATGTAAAAGAAGCTATGCGTGAGGTTCGTCTGGCACTGCTGGAAGCGGATGTCAGCTATAAGGTCGTAAAGGATTTCGTTGGCAAGGTCACAGAACGCGCCGTTGGCAGTGATGTACTGGAAAGCCTGACCCCTGCACAACAGGTGGTCAAGATCGTGAACGAAGAGCTTTGCGCACTGATGGGCAATGCCAATTCCCGCATTAACTTTCCATCAAAGCCACCATGCATCATGATGCTGTGCGGATTGCAAGGCTCCGGCAAAACTACCCACGCCGCAAAGCTTGCGAAATATCTTAAAAAAGAGGGACACCATCCCCTGCTGGTTGCTTGCGATGTCTATCGCCCTGCCGCAATCGACCAGTTGAAAATTGTGGGCGAACAGGCGGGCGTTGCCGTGTTTGAAATGGGGCAAGTGAATCCCGTGGAGATTGCAAGACAGAGCTTACGCTACGCCACAGATCATAACCATGATTTGGTCATTCTTGATACCGCTGGTCGCTTGCATATCGATGAAAAGCTGATGGACGAGCTGAAGGAAATCAAGGCAGTGGCACAGCCCCACGAGATTATGCTGGTGGTGGATGCTATGACTGGTCAGGATGCTGTCAATGTCGCAAAAGCCTTCGATGATGCGCTGGGCATTCACAGTGTGCTGATGTCTAAACTGGATTCCGATACCAGAGGCGGTGCGGCACTTTCTGTGCTGTCTGTTACAGGTAAACCCATCAAGTTTGTGGGTATGGGCGAAAAGTTGGATGAGTTTGAGCAGTTCCACCCGGAGCGTATGGCATCTCGTATTTTGGGTATGGGCGATATGCTGACGCTGATTGAAAAGGCAGAAACGGTTTACTCGCAACAAGAAGCCGAGAAGCTTACCCAAAAACTGCAAAAGAATCAGTTTGATATGAACGATCTGCTGGAACAGATTCGGCAGATTCAGAAAATGGGCAGCATCAAAAGCCTGCTTTCCATGATGCCTGGTGTCGGCGACAAGGTCGATGAGTTGGATGTGGATGAGAAGCAGTTTGGCAGAGTACAGGCAATGATCACTTCTATGACGCCAGCGGAGCGTGCAAAGCCTTCGATTATTAATCCTTCGCGCAAACGTAGAATCGCAAAAGGCAGCGGCGCAAAGGTCGAAGATGTCAATCGTCTGCTCAAACAGTTTGAACAGATGCAATCGCTGATGAAAAAAATAGGTGGCGGCAAGGGCTTGATGAAAAATAAAGCCATGAGCCGTAAATTGCGCAAACAAATGGCAATGATGGATAAAAACGGCAGCATGGGCGGTTTTCCAGGAATGGGAATGTAACAGTTGCAGTTCACTACGCTTCATTGCGGCTAACGCCGCTTTGATATAACAACATCGTTTATCGGAGGTGAAATAAAAATGGCAGTCAAGATTCGTCTGAGAAGAATGGGCGCCAAGAAGGCTCCTTTCTACCGTATTGTTGTTGCTGATGGCAGATACCCCAGAGATGGTCGCTTCATTGAGGAACTGGGTTACTACGATCCCACCAAGGAGCCTTCTGTGGTAAAGGTTGATGCTGATAAGGCAAAGACATGGTTGGCAAACGGCGCACAGCCTACCGACACCGTAAGAGTCATCCTGAAGAAGCAGGGGATTCTGTAAGGTGCAGGTATAACCAGAACAATCACCAATGGGAGAGCCGAACATGAAAGAACTGTTGTATGCCATCACAGAGGGCTTGGTTGCAGATAAAGATGCAATCAAGATCACACAGGATGAGCCGAATGATGAAGGCATCATTGTGCTGCACCTGACCGTTGCTCCTGAGGATATGGGCAGAGTAATCGGCAAACAGGGTAGAATTGCTAAGGCGATTCGTACCGTGGTGCGTGCAGGTGCCGCTCGCGAAAACCTCAGAGTTATGGTTGAAATTGACTGATTCCCTGTGATTCATGAACAGGAAGGCTGTACAGCTGTTGCTGTGCAGCCTTTTTCTGTGCTTGTGTTTTTTTCATGTCCATGGAATATTTCTGATAGTCTGAAATGCTCTTCTAAAGGCTTCGCCGAAAACCTTAACCTTTCGCTAAGCACTTTCAATAGAACCGAATACCAAAAGGAACGAGGGGAGAGCGATTGTATCGCTTTCCCCTCGAAGTGTTGACCCGTGTTTCGTAAAGCTGCGCAAAATGGGTTTATATGGGTTTGCAGTCAAAAACGGTTTTACAAAATCGTCTTCACTCAATAATTGCCGGAAGTATCGGCAAGTACCTCAAAGGCAATATCATAGTATCGAACTGTACCATCATTGTTGAGATGCGCACAGGTTGCCTTGACAGTATCATTTGCTTTCACACCTTTTAATGCTTCATTCAGTGAATCATAGCCATTGATTTCTACACCGTTCATCTTTACGATGAAATCACCAGGGACCAATGCCGTATCAGCGATGGGTGCGTCCTCATCCAGCGCAGTGATATACACCCCGACCCCCTGCAACTCTTCAGGCAGCCGCAGACCTGTTGCACCTTCAACATTGGTGGCATCATAAAACTGAATGCCAACGCGCACTCTGCCACTCACATATCCGTTCTGAATGATATCTTTGAGGATCGGCAACGCCTCGTTGATGGTAATGGCAAAGCCCAAGCCCTCATAGCTGCCGTAATCAAACATATTGCTGGAAACATATTTTGATGATGTGATACCAATGACCTGCCCATAGAGATTCACCAGCGCGCCGCCCGAATTGCCAGGGCTGATTGCAGCATCTGTTTGGAGGCAGTCCATTTCATAGGTATTGGATTCTGCACGCACCTTGCGATGCAGACCCGAAATGATACCGCTGGAAATCGAGCCAGAAAACCCTGCTGGACAACCCAATGCGCAAACTTCCTCGCCAAGCACTGTTTCATCGGAATTGCCAATGGCGGCAGGCTGCAAATCGGTTGCCTCAACCTTCATCACGGCGATATCGGTTTTCGTATCATAACCCACGCAAACGGCATCATAAACGGTTTCATTATTCATGGTGATTGAGAACGAGTCACCGCCTTTCACCACGTGTGCGTTTGTGGCGATATAGCCGTCCTTTGTCAGCACGATTCCCGAACCCGTACTTTTGATTACGCCGTGTTCATAAGTATAGATCTGTACGATGCTCGGCATGACGGTAGCAGCAATGCCTTCAAGGGTATATTTGCCGTCGGCAGTGATATAATTGGGTTCGGTATTGGGCTTGCTTTGCTGCCCGATGTAAACCTCGGTGATTTCCCCTGCGACATATCCACCCGATTGAGAGCCTTTTTTCAGATCCCACACAATGCAGAACACGCAAAAGCCGACAATGGAAAGAAACATCAGTGCCAATAGAATTTTCGCCCCCACGGAAACGCCGTTTGTGGTGGATTTTGGGGCTACGGCACCAGCTGCTGTTTGTGGCTGATAAGGATATGGTGGCTGCTCTGGTGGCATAGCACAATGCGGAGTATCGTGCGGTACATTGTTTGGCACAGTTGTTTCCTGTGCGGCGGAAGTACCGTCTATCTCCAGATTATGCGTTGCATCAGGCATATTCTGCGTTGTAGGGATATTTTGCACCTCAGGGGATGTCAGCGCATCCTGCTCACTGGGATTGGTTGGGATTTCGTTCATGTGGCTCTCCTTTTCCTCGTTTTGCTTTTGGTGATGCAGCTGCTGCATCCTTTGGTTGCGCGGCTTTTGGCTGTTGCAACGGCAATGACAGAACAAATTCAGTGTATTCGTTTGGCACACTTTTTACGGTAATGGTGCCGCTATGCAATGCAACGATGCGGCTGACGATGGATAATCCCAACCCCACACCGGTAGTATCTTTACTGCGAGAGGCATCGGTCTTGTAAAACCGCTCAAAGATATGCGCCATTTCGGTTTCGGTCAAGCCTTCTCCAGTATTGCGCAGCCGAATGATCGCATTGGTATCATCGGTACGCACCACCAGTGAAAGCGTGCCGCCGACATTTACAAATTTGATCGCGTTTTCTGTCAGGTTATAAAACACCTGTTGCATCAGGTCGCGGTCTGCTTCAATATAGGTGGGCGCAGCGGTATCCAGACCCACCACGGTTAACTTTTTCGCCTCTGCTTTATGTTCAAATAGCAGCAACGTCTGTATCATCAGGTCGGTCACATCCCACCGCTGAAAATTGGGGGCGAGAGTGCCCTCTTCAAACTTCGAGATGTTCAGCATAGAGTGAATCAACCTTGTCATGCGCTGCACCTCAGAAGAAACCACCTGTAGGTATTCCTTCGAACGTTCTGCTGGTATAGCACCATCCAAAATGCCATCCACAAAGCCACCGATGGTGGTCATTGGTGTTTTCAGCTCATGTGAAATATTGGAAACAAAGCTTTTGCGGCTGCGTTCGTTGCGGTCAATAAACTCTGCCATACGATTCATTGTTGCCGCCAGATAATCCAATTCGCCATCGCCTTGCAGCTGCAACCGTACCGAAAAATCGCCTTTGGCGTACGCTTCGGCAGCACGGGTAATCTGCGCCACAGGCTTCAGCATCTGACGGGTATTGAGATACAACACCAATGCTGCCGCCACACCGATGGCAAGCACGACAATCGTTAAAACAATCAGCAGATTTTGCGAAAACTCCTCAAGTTTGGTAATGGGATACATCAGCATCAGGTAGTAGCGATTACTGTCTATATCCAGATATTCAACATAACGCGCAGTAGATTCCGTTTGCCCCGCAGCGGTGGCACCAAACTGACAGTAAGGCTCTGCATCAGCACTCATCCGCAGCGTTTCGTTCAGGCGGATTTCGCCAGTGGCAAAATCGGAACGCACCAGACATTCCCCTTCGGCATCGAACAGATAGCAGTCGATGTTATAGGTCATGGTATAGCTTTGCAGATCGCTTTGCACTGCGTCCAGTGGCAGCTTGTCGATATCCACGCAGCGATTGCGTATAGTGGAAAGAATCAACTGCGCGGAATCTTCAATCTCATTCCGCACTTCTTGTTCATAGCGGCGGTTCGCACTCACCATCACGGTGATGCCTGCAACAGCGCAGGCAAACATCACAAACACGGTATAGAAATAAAAGATGCGGCTGTAAACACTTTTCAGCATGGCAGAAATCTCCGTACACAATGGGCGCGGCGATTATTCATCACCCTCTGCCACCTGAAATTTATATCCCACACTCCAGATTGTACGTAATTCCCAACGATCAGAAACGCCCTCCAGCTTTTCACGCAGACGCTTGATATGCACATCAATGGTACGGGAATCGCCGTAATACTCGAAGCCCCATACTTCATCCAGAAGTTGGTCACGGGTATATACACGGTTGGGGTGTGAAGCCAGACAGAACAGCAGCTCCAGCTCCTTCGGGGGGGTGTTGATGACCTTGCCGTTCACCTTCAGTTCATAGCGCGTCATATTTACAGAGAGCTTATCGTACTGAACCTCGCGCACTTCGTTCTCCATGGGAGCCTGCCCCACGCGACGGCACACGGCAGCGATACGAGCCACGACCTCTTTGGTATCAAAGGGCTTTACAATGTAGTCATCGGCACCCAAGCCAAGCCCCAGTACCTTGTCGAAGGTTTCGGATTTGGCGGTGATCATGATAATGGGCGCATTCGATTTTTTCCGGATCTCACGGCAGACTTGCCAACCATCCATGCCAGGCAGCATCACATCCAGCAGTACGATATCGGGGTGCAGCATATTGAATTTTGCTACAGCCTCTTCGCCATCGTATGCCAAAATGGTGGAGTAGCCTTCCTTTTCCAGATACACACGCAGCAGCTCACAGATATTGCGGTCATCGTCCACGATTAATACTTTATTCATAGCCATGAGAATTACCCCCATCAATTTTATTTTTATGCAAATTTTCAAAAAACTCCGCCGCATCCGCAGAATATATGCAACTACTCATGATATAGTATATCATAAAATTCCTCTCAAATATGAAATTTTTATGAATGGATAATGAAAAAACGATGAAATTGTCAAACAAGCAGCGCGGTACAGAAGAATGTCTCGTGAAAAAAATGCACAAAGTGAATCAAAACCAGTTTATAATTTTGTGCAGGCATACAAAATACGGAAAAAGATGGAAAAACCCCTTGATTTTTTCTGAAATGATGGTAAAATAAGAATTAGCACTCGAGAGGTTTGAGTGCTAAAAACATATCCAGCCTGTATCTTGCAGGTATGATGATAGGAACAAGGAGGAAACATTATGACTATCAAACCTTTAGCAGACAGAGTTGTCATCAGAATGACCGAAGCTGAGGAAACTACAAAGGGCGGTATCATTCTGACGGCTGCTGCACAAGAAAAGCCCCAAGTTGCAGAGGTCGTGGCAGTAGGCCCCGGCGGCATCGTGGACGGCAAGGAAGTGACAATGTACCTCAAGGTTGGCGATAAGGTGCTGCTTTCCAAGTATGCGGGTACTGAAGTCAAACTCGATGGCGAGCAGTATACCATTCTCAAGCAGTCCGATATCCTCGCGATTGTGGAGTGAGGTTCGGGTTTTCGCTTTTCACCTTTTGTAAGCCACCATTTTTGATATAGAAGGAGTGTATTTACTATGGCAAAGGATTTGAAGTATGGCGAGGATGCCAGAAAAGCATTGCAGGCAGGTATTGATAAGCTTGCGGATACCGTAAAGATCACACTTGGCCCCAAGGGCAGAAATGTGGTTCTGGATAAGAAGTTCGGCGCACCGCTGATCACCAACGATGGCGTGACCATCGCTAAGGAGATTGAGCTGGAGGACGCTTTCGAGAACATGGGCGCACAGCTTGTGAAAGAGGTTTCCATCAAAACCAATGATGCAGCAGGTGATGGTACTACTACCGCAACGCTGTTGGCACAAGCAATCATCCGCGAGGGTATGAAAAATATCGCTGCGGGCGCAAATCCCATGATTTTGAAAAAAGGCTTGGATGCAGCCGTAAAGACTGCTGTTTCCTCCATTCAGGCAAATTCTAAGGCTGTCGATGGCAGCGCAGATATCGCCCGTGTTGCGACTGTGTCTTCTGCTGACGAAAAGATCGGCGCACTGATCGCTGAGGCAATGGAGAAGGTTTCCAAGGATGGCGTTATCACCATTGAGGAATCCAAGACCGCAGAAACCTATACCGAAGTTGTAGAGGGTATGCAGTTTGACCGCGGCTATGTCAGCCCTTACATGGTCACCGATACCGATAAAATGGAAGCCGTCTACGATGATGCTTTCCTGCTGATTACCGATAAGAAGATCTCTACGATTCAAGAGCTGCTGCCCTTGCTGGAGCAGGTGGTACAGACTGGTAAGAAGCTGGTGATCATCGCAGAGGACATTGAGGGTGAGGCACTCACCACGCTGATTTTGAACAATTTGCGCGGCACCTTTAAGTGTGTAGGTGTTAAGGCACCTGGCTTTGGTGACAGACGCAAGGAAATGCTCAAGGATATCGCAATTCTGACCGGCGGTGAGGTGATTACCTCTGAGTTGGGTCTGGAACTGAAGGATACCCAGATCACACAGCTCGGTCGCGCACGTCAGGTTGTCATCCAGAAAGAGAACACCATTATCGTGGATGGCGCAGGTGCATCCGATGCTATCGCAGCAAGAGTTGCACAGATCCGTTCCGAGATCAGCAATGCAACATCTGATTTTGACCGCGAGAAGCTACAGGAGCGTCTTGCAAAGTTGGTTGGCGGCGTAGCTGTCATTAAGGTCGGTGCCCCCACCGAGATCGAAATGAAGGAGAAGAAGCTGCGCGTTGAGGATGCTCTTGCAGCAACCAAGGCAGCCGTTGAGGAAGGCATCGTTGCAGGTGGCGGCGTTGCGCTGCTGAACGCAACAAAAGCTGTTTCCGATATGATCGCAGGTATTGCAGGGGATGAAAAGACTGGCGCAACCATTATTTTGCGCGCACTGGAAGAGCCCATCCGTCAGATTGCTGCAAATGCAGGTCTGGAAGGTTCCGTGATCATCGAGAACATTCGCCGTGCAGATAAGGTGGGCTACGGCTTTGATGCTTACAATGAAACATATGTAGATATGCTCACCGCAGGTATCGTTGACCCCACCAAGGTCACGCGTTCCGCACTGGAGAATGCAGCATCGGTTGCGGCTATGGTACTGACCACCGAAAGCCTTGTTACCGATATCAAGGAGGCTGCTCCTGCTGCACCCGCAATGCCTGGCGGCGGCATGGATTACTGATCCTTGAAAAGAATATAAAAAAAGCGGTACTTCCTCACAATGAGGGAGTACCGTTTTTGCTTGTAGAAAAGTGAGTATGAAGGTTTCACGCAAGTCTTTTCAACGGAGCGTTTGCCTTATCGTCACAGTCAATCGCAGCAGTATTATATCTGTTCCTCGTTCGTATCCGATGTGCTGGTTTCGGTTTTTTCTTCAGAAGCGTTTTCCGTGGGTTTTGTATCGAAGGCAGTATCTTCGTGGTCATCAATGCAGAATCCGTAGCTGCGGTCAAAGGGGTCGCCATCCTCGTCATCGCCCAGAATACTGGAGTAATTCGCATCTTGCAGGGCATCTGGATCGGCAATGGAAGATTCATCAATCTCCACGTTTTGCAGCTTACGACGCTTACGGTAATCCACAAAGAATACCACAGCTAGCGCGATCAACAGTACCGCACTGACAGTGATCATCACAGGCAGTATGGGAAAATCTGTCTGTTTAAACTTCACATCGTAGGTTTTAGCATAGGTCTTCGCTACAGAGGAAGAATCACCGCGCAGTACAAAGTTTTCCATCACATAGGGCGTAACCTCCTGGGTATCTGCATCTTCCTTGATCAGATAGCCAAATGCATAATCACCGATGCTTGTAACGGTTTCAGGCACTGTTACATCAGTAATGCCACTGCAACCCGTAAAGGCGTAGCTGCCAATGGAGGTTACCGTTGCAGGAATGGTTAAAGAATCCAGCGATTCACAGCAGTAGAATGCGTACTCACCAATGGCTGTAATTTGTTCGGGAATGGTGATCTTCAGCTTCGGGCAATCAGCAAAGAGGCTGTTATTGATCACCGTGACAGCGTCAGGGATATTGACAGTAGTCAGCGAAAGGCAATCCGAAAACGCACCTTCGTTGATAACACTGACTGAGGCGGGAAGTCGCACTTCGGTCAGTGTCGCGTTGCTTGAAAAAGCGTAATAGCCTATTGTTTTGACGGTATCCGGCACGGTATAGCTGGTTTTGGTTTTACCAGCAGGATACAGGATAAGTTCGGTGCAGTCGGCATTCATCAGCACGCCGTCCTCGGTTGAGCAGTAAGCGGTATTGCCTTCCGCAACGGTAACATCTGCCAAGGAGGAGCAGGCGAGCAGTGCAAGCGGGGCGAGATTGGTGACCGATGCAGGGATGGTGATTTCCTTCATTACATAGCAGCCGACAAACGCCAGTGTATCAATGATTTCCAGGTTTGTGTTCAGCGCAACATTTTCCAGAGAAAAGTCGTAATAGAAGCAATAGCTAGGCAGTGTTTTCAAATTCTCGGGCAAAGCGATCTCTTTCAAGCCGAAACAGTATGCGAAGCAATATAATCCCATGCTGGTAATACTGTCAGGCAGAATGACTTCTTCCAGTACATTGCAATTGTAAAATGCTGCATCGCCCAAAGAAGTGACTGTATCGGGCAGTTCCACGGATTTCAGCGCAGTGCAGTTGGCAAAAGCGTTCACGCCAATGGTTTCAATGGGCGCATCCAATGTAAGGGTTGCAAGCTTTGTACAGTTGGCAAAGGCTTCATCTGCAATGGCGACAATGGGGTACCCCATAAAATCCTTGGGGATATGCATCTGTATGGTAGATTCCGCACAATCAATGATCTCCACACCTGTATCAACCTTGCGATAGGTCAGCACCTCATCGGTCATCAGATCGTCGTCATCATTCTCTGCAAACACTGGCATTGCGAAAATGGCAGTGGCACGCAACAGCAGGGAGCAGGCAATGAAAAGGGCAGAAAACTTACGCAGCTTCATGGTTTTACTTTCCTCCATTCTTAGGATTGGTATGATTCTGTTTGGTAACTGGTTTGCCCTTATCGGGGCCTGCGGCGATGCGCACAACATTGCGTTGGTGCATTACTATAAGGATGATTACGACAGCGATTACAGCAGCAACCACACAAATGCCAACAATCCAGCCAATTTTTGAGTTGCTGCGGTATGATACATCGAATTTTTTGGCGTAAGCGATCCCCTCGGAGCCGACTTGTACATTCATGCGAAACCGTTTCAGCTTTTGCATCTGCTGGTTGGCTGGGTCAAAATCGAACCCAAAGGCATAGTCGCCGATTTTTGACACACTTGCAGGCACGGTCACTTCTTGCAGCGCAGCACAGCCTGTAAAGCAATACGCTCCAATGCTTGTGCAGTTTTGCGGAATGGTGATCTCTTGCAGTGCGCTGCAAAGGGTAAATGCAGCAGCAGGCAGCTCTGATACTGCATCGTTCATGGAAATGGTTTCCAATGCACTGCAACCATAAAATGCCTCTTCCCCTATGGTAACGGCGCAATTCAGGTCAATGTGCTTCAGATATTTCGCGCCAACAAACGCCCAGCCGTCCACAGCCGTTACACGATCGGGCAGCGTGTAGCTTTCGTCCTGCTTAGCGGCAGGGTATTTGATGAGCCTTGTTTGTGCCGTATTATACAGCACGCCCTCGATACTGATATAGCAGGGATTATCCGTTTCCACGCAGATTTCCTGTAATGCGTCGCAGCCATCAAACACATAATCGCCCAATGTTTGCAATGCCTTTGGGATGGTCACTGTAGTTATATGGTTCCAGCCATAGAAAGCCAGCTCTCCTATCTCGGTCAGGGTATCGGGCAGCACCAGCGTATGGATATTCTGTCCTGCTGCGTAAAACGCCTCTGCTTCGATCTTTTCCAGTGCGATAGGCAATGTCAGTTCTGTCAGTGCGCAGCATTGGGAAAAGCAGGAATCGGGAATGGTTGTAATGCCATTCGGAATATGCATTGATTGCAGTGATGTGCATTGAAAAAATGCACTTTCTCCAATGGTATGCAAGCCTTCGGGCAAATTCACGCGTTGCAATGCCTCGCAGCAATAAAACGCCCCTGCACCGATTTCTGTAACAGTATCGGGCAACGTGACAGAAGTCAGCCCTTTCACTTCATAGAATGCGCCCTCACCAATGCCAACCACAGGCTGATTATCCAATATCTCTGGGATCACAAGATCGCCTTGCAGTTCTTTCTGGCATTCTGTAATGATCACGCCGCCGCCATTCACATAACCAAACGTAATATAGGAATCATTGACGGTGTACATTCCCATATCATCATATTCCAGTGTCGGCGTACCAGAGGTTTCATCAGCGTAGCATGGTACGGCAAGCAACAACGCCATAAACGGCAGGAGCGCGCCATACCGAAGATATTTTCGTTGCATATCGGCAGTCCTTTACTTTTTTCTTGCCCAGAAGATTCCACCCACGATTACACCGATGAGCAGCACCACGCAGGCGATGATCCCGATGATGCGCCCTGCGCCCATGCCGTTATCCGTTTTAGCGGTGGTGACAGTAGTAGTCGTACTCTGATCGGAATTTGAAGAAGCAGTCGTCGATTCATTTTCCAGCGGTACAAATCGGAAGTTGTTGCCGTTTTCCCTATCGGCGGCATACTCTTGCGCGATGGTACCCGTCACGCCATGCACGATAAAATCTGTGTTGGCATATAGCTGCCCTTGTTGATCCATCAACCAGCCAAATGCTGAAAAATCAATGGAGGTGACTGTTTCGGGAATGGTAATTTCCTTCATGGGTGTACCTGCAAAGGTGGCTTGTCCGATGGTGGTACATTTACTCGGAATGGTGAACTCCGCAAGAGCAGTGCCTGCAAAGGCAGCATCGCCGATTTTGGTCAGCGTATCGGGAACCACCACATCATCCAGTGCCTTACAGCGGTAGAACAAAAAGTCGCTGATTGTTTTCACTTGATCGGGTACAATCACGTGATTGAGGTTGGAACACTCTGCGAATGCCCATGCGCCGATATATGTCACTGAATCGGGCAATTGGATTTTTTCCAGTGTATCGCAGTAACCGAATGCCACATAACCGATATCCGTTACACCATCTGGTACCGTGATCTCCGTTTCCTTTCTGCCAATGGGATACCGCACCAGATAACTTTGTTTTTCAGCATACAGCACGCCGTCCACGCTCTCAAAGTAGGTGTTGCCTTCTGCAACATAATAATTTGAAAGCTGCGTGCAGCCTGCAAAGGTGGCATTGCCAAGGCCCATCAGCGTAGAGGGCAGTGTGACATCTACCAGCCACTGGCACTGTGTTAACAATGTATCGCCCAGCGCAACCACATCATAACCGTCCAATGCTTCGGGCAGCACCAGAGATGTTTTGTACTCGCCGCTGTATTTTTCAATGCAGGCAGCTTTTTCGGTTTTATTGCTGGCACCTACCATCAGGCTGTAAGTATAATCGCCGCATACATAGGTTTCAAGTTCTAGTTCGCTGTCCTCCTCAGCAGCGATCGGCATGGCAGATACGCACAGCACCATGGCAGTTAAAGCCGTACCTGCTGATTTCAAAATACCTCGTAATTTCATAGATTTTCCTCCTGTTACAATATAATTGGTCGGGTAAAACCTTACAACCAGCAAGGGT
>CAYXBP010000004.1:0-102382 GCA_964463355.1 uncultured Ruminococcus sp.
AGCGCCACCTTGCCAAGGTGGAGGTAGCGAGTTCGAGCCTCGTAATCCGCTCCATCACTCGGTGGGGAAATATCCTTATCGTGTAAAAAAGAACGGAGCTTCGGCTTCGTTCTTTTTTTTGTGTCTTGTGTCGAAGGAATGGAAATTTCGTACAAGCCCTTTTAGCTGAAGAGTCGCATTTTGTGGCTCTTTTTTGTTTTGCACTTAGGAACAATCCCGTTCAAGATGTTTTTGTATATTTTTCCATGAGGAGGGTAGAATACCTGTGAAGGGAGCTGAAGCGAATGCTTGGATTGAAAGGTGTCAGTAAATCTGTGATTGAATTGCCTGTGGTAGATCATGCTTATTTTGAACGTGCAGTGTTTTATCTCAAGCCAAATTGTAATAGTGTGCCAGCAAAAGCATTGCATCATGAGGCTGAACAATGGATCGGTGAGATACTGCCACGAAAAAAGCAGACGACAGTCAGTGCTGTAAAGTTGTTTGGCATGATGCTTTGTAGTGCCGCAGCGGGTGCGCTGATTTATGCTGTGGCGATGCTGCTTATATAGGTGATACCGTACGAAGTTTGCGCGATTGTTTGACTGCTTATCGTATGCATTATCGCGCTGATTGTATTTGAAAAAACTTTTTCGCGCATCTTGTCATTTTGCATGAGGTGTGCTATAATAAAATAGTCGGTGCGTGTCCATCGACAGGAGAAAATGAAAACGATGAGGAAAAAACAATGCAGCATGAAAAGAACGAGCAATCGTTGATATATGGAAGAAACGCGGTCATGGAGGCGTTGCGCGCCGACACCCCGATTGATTGTATCTATGTGACGGCAATGGGCGGCGCACTGGGCGCGCTTTGTGCCGAGGCGAAAAAACGTGGCATCGTTATCAAACAAACTGATAACCGCAGATTGGATGCTATGACTGAAAACGCAGCGCATCAGGGCGTATGCGCACAGGGTGCCTGCGTGGCGTACGCTTCTGTGACAGATATTTTACGCCGCAGCGAGGAGAAAGGTTCGGCACCGTTTATCATTCTGTGTGATGGTATTGAAGATCCACATAATCTTGGCGCGATCTTGCGTACTGCTGAGGCAGCGGGTGCAGATGGTATCATTATTCCGAAGCGAAGAAGTGCATCGCTCACGCAGACAGTGTTTAAAACTTCTGCCGGAGCTGCGAGCTGGATTCCCGTTGCGCGGGTTGGAAATCTTGCTACGGAAATGATTGCATTGAAAAAAAAGAACTTTTGGTTTTTTGGTGCTGATATGAATGGCTCAGATTATACCAAAACCGATTTGAAAGGTGCTGTGGGGCTGGTTATCGGTTCGGAGGGCTTTGGACTGAGCGCACCTGTTAAGGCACAGTGCGATGGCATTCTCAGCTTGCCGATGCTTGGAAAAGTCAATTCTCTGAATGCTTCCGTGGCAGCAGGAATTTTGATTTATGAGACAGTAAGACAGCGTAGTGCTGCCAAATGATCCAATTGTCTGAAAGGGAGGAAGTCGTCTGCTGCACGGCAGACGTAGTAATATGTCATTCAAAGAAAGTGATTCCATTGATGCATTGATTGCAACTTGTCAACAGGAATCGGAAGCAGTGCAACTGCCAGACGCAGATGCAGTGGTATCAGAAAGTGCAATAAGCAATGTTCATACCGATGGATTATGCGCTGATGTGCCCGTTTCAGATATGTCAAAAGCATCTGTGCAGCCCGATGTTGTATCGGTAACAGATTCTGGTGCCCAAAAACAGGATGAGATTGAAGAACGCGCGAAGTCAGATGCTGACGGTGTGATATCTGTGCCGCACAAAAAAAAGCCCATGCCTGCATACGGAAAACATGGCAGAGCCTTGAAAACCGACCCATATGGGAATCCTATACGCAAACGGAAACAAGGCGCACCGCTGCGTAGTAAAACGCCTGTGAATACCGTGACTCCTGCCGATATTCATAAGCCACAGGTGTCATTTATGAATTCTGTGGCAAATGTGGAGCCTGCTGCTCGTTCCGCATGGACGGGTGCCACAGCCCATGCTTATGACCACGCTGTGCTGCGTGAGGACGGTGCGGAGGAAGGTGCATCAAGATATAGTCCCAAAATCCGCCGTATGCGTGATTCAACCCGTGCCAAGGAAGCGGCATCGCGTAAGAAAAAGCGGCGTTCGGGGATGCCCTATGAAAAGGATTCGCCAGTGGCGGAAAATCATTTTAGATTTGGCGCGCGTCGTCGAAAAAAGAAGAAGTCTGATGATAAGTCGAGTCGCATTCCAGAAAAACTCATGGAACAGCCTTACGAGGAGTCTGCACCAATTCAGTATATGGAGAAAGCAGCGCAGACGAGTATTGATTTGTCATTTGCGGAAGAATCTGCGGAGAATATTGATATTGATGTGCGTTACAGCGCAGAACGTCGCCCCCGCATGGATCTACCAAAGCAGGAGAAGCGATATCGAAGCAAAGAGGATGGCAAAAATATTCGCAGTAACCTTGCCGATTTACAGATTGCATTGACTCTGCGAATGGTTTTCCTGATTCCTGCGGCAGTTTGCAGTGCAGTGCTTTCGGTGCTGAATCTGTTTTCGTTACCCCTGCCGGCATTTCTTTCCGTGGAACAATCTCCCCAAAGTGTGACGCTTATCCAGCTTTTGCTTGGCGCAATCTGTATCGTTTTCAGCGGAGAATTGTTGAAAAGCGGATTGGTGAAGCTTTTGCATCTGCGACCAGATAGTGACAGCATGGCATCCATATCACTGATTTCCGCAGAGCTTGCTGCCGTCTTAACAATGGTCGCTCCGAGGATGTTGCGTGAGCATACCGTATCGCTGTATATCTCCGTGGCATTGCTTGCCGTGTGTTTGAATACCATCGCACGTAGAATGATCGTGACCCGTGCGCAGCGAAACTTTGCTGTGCTGAGCGACGGCGAACCGAAATATGCTGTGCATTATGTTGAAAATGAATCCCGTGCGGAGAATTTGACGCGAGGGAATGGGGGCGCGTTCCCCATCATGGCAACTATGCGCCCCGCCGATCAGATTAATGATTTCTGGCGGTATAGCTTTTCGAGCGATCTTGGTGACCGTATTTGTCGCTATGCTGTGCCGATCGTTACGGCGGTGGCTGCTTTGTTTGCCATTTTGCTTGCGGTGGTACGCCGTGATACGGTGGAAAGCGCACTGTGTTATGGATTTTCCGTGTTTGCACTTTGCTTTTCGGCTGCATCCTGTGCCGCCATTCCATTGGTTTCCAATCTGCCGATGGATACTGGTACCAAACGATATGTGCGCAATCACGGTATGCTGCTTGGCTACCAAAGCATTGACGATTTTTATGATATCAACACGGTAATGGTGGATATTACCACATTGTTCCCTCAGGGAACAGGAAAACTTTCATCCATACAGGTGATCGGCGAAAGCCATATTGAAGTTGCTCTATGCTATGCCGCTGCACTGACCCACCGTGCTGGTAGTGTGCTGAAGGATTCTTTTGCGGCTGCACTCGTCGCCGAGGAAAACGCCTTGCCTGCTATTGATAATTATGCTTATGAGGAAGGCAAGGGTGTCAGCGGCTGGATTGATAACAAGCGTGTTTTGCTGGGTACTCGTGAGTTGATGACCGAACATAACATTGCTGCTCTGCCTGCCTACGCCAAGGAACTGGAACTGACTGGCAAGAATAAAGAGGCTGTATATCTTTCTGTTTCAGGCACAGCGGTCGCACTTTTTATTATTGAGTTCAGCGCAAGTCGTGCCATTAAACGCTGGTTGCACGAGTTGGAACGGGAGCATATGTATTTGCTGATACGCAGCAATGATGCGATGCTGTCGCAACGGCGTATTGCGAAGATGTTTGACTTCCCTGAGCATTTGTTGAAGGTAATTCCTTCTCGATTGGAACCCGAATACGAAGCCGAAACCGGACCCTTGCAGGAAGCCTCTCCCACGATGCTTTGCGCAGGAAGGTTGTCAGGTTTTGTACAGACACTCGTTGGTGCAAAACGTATTCGCCGTGCGGCAAATCTTGGTGCAATATTACAGGTCGCATCTGCTGCATTGGGGTTATTGTACGCTATGATCTTTTTGCTGATCGGTGCTGAAGAAGATGTTAGCGGCGGTGTGGTGCTGTTGTATCAGCTTGCTACTGCGTTGGTTTCTATTTCGGTTGTGCATTTGCAAGAGGTTTGAGCTGACCGCAACGCTTTCCCTTGATACATGAAAAAGCCTGAGAGATATGAAAATATCCTCAGGCTTTTCTCTATTGATTCCTTGGCTTTTTGAGCGTATCAGTATCTAACCAGACGGTGAATGGGCCGTCATTACATAAATCAATCTGCATATGCGCGCCAAATTCGCCCATCCCGACTTGCGCAACACGCTGTCGGCACAAATCAGCGAACAACTCGTACAATTGCCTTGCTGTATCGGGGGGAGCGGCGTTGGAAAAACTTGGACGCGTTCCCTTGCGGCAATCGGCGCAAAGTGTAAATTGTGATACAATTAGCAATCCACCGCCGATATCATTAATTGCGCAATTGGTCTTGTCATTTTCATCTGCAAAAATACGCAGTTTGCAAATTTTTTCGGCAAGCATTTCGCATTCATCAACAGTATCATCGACGGTAATTCCCAAAAAGATCAGCAAACCGTTTGCAATTTCGCCAACGATTCGGTTTTCCACCATCACTGATGCGTGAGTTACACGCTGTAACAATGCTTTCATGATCAATCCTTTCCATCATACACAATGCGGGCAACATCGACGGTTGCCTTTGCGTCCTTGGCGTAATAATCCGCACCAATGGACATAGCGTATGATTCGGTCAATACAGCTCCACCCACAACAGTTTTACATTTTGGGTATTGCTCATGTAGCAACCGAATGGTTTCTGCCATAGCAGGTACCGTTGTTGTCATCAACGCGCTCAGCCCTACCAAAGAAACTTGGCGTTCCTTGGCTGCGTCAACAATTTGCTGAGGCGGTACATCCTTGCCCAAATCCACCACATGATAGCCGTAGTTTTCCAGCAGTAGTTTTACAATGTTTTTGCCAATATCGTGAACATCGCCCTGAACAGTGGCAATGACTACAGAGCCCTTGATCTGTGCAGAGTCTGCATCTGCAAACTTTTGCTTAAGTACTGCGAATGCGCTTTGTGCAGCCGTTGCAGCTTGAATCAACTGTGGCAGAAACATTGAGCCTGCTTCATATTGTGTGCCTACCTGATCCAGTGCAGGAATGATATGCTGGTTGATGATATCCAGTGGTTCGGTGGATTCCAACGCTTCGGCAGTCAGCTTTGCAGCTTCTTGTTTCATACCATGAGCAACCGCCTCAGCAAGAGTCAGAATATTGTTTGTGGCAAGTGTCGTAGACAGCGTATCGCGGTAGCAGGCGATGTATTCAGCGCAGTTGGTATCGAATCCTGCCAGCATACGATATGCGCGTACTGTGTCCATCATATCTTGTGCTTTGGGGTTGATGATGGGTAAGGTCAGTCCAGCGGATAACGCCATATTAAGAAAACAGCGATTGACAATGGGACGGTTGGGTAAGCCAAAACTGATATTTGAGACTCCCAAAACGGTTTGCAAGCCCAGTTCTTCACGAACGCGGCGTAGTGCATTCAGGGTTTCAGATGGGCCATTTTCACCCGTGGATGCCGTAAGCGTCAGGCAGTCGATGTACACATCTTCTTTTGGGATGCCGCAATGAACTGCGCGCTGTAAAATACGTTCTGCAATGCGAAAACGCTCATGTGCCGTGTTCGGAATGCCGTTTTCATCCAACGTTAAACCCACTACAGCTGCGCCGTACCGCTTAACCAATGGCAAGATAGCATTCAAGGAAGATTCCTTGCCGCAAACCGAATTGACGATTGCCTTTCCTGGATAGATGCGTAGTGCTGCTTCCAGTGCAGCAGGATTGGATGAATCCAGTTGCAGCGGCAGATCAGTAACTTCCATCACGGCACATATTGCCTCAGGCAGAACTGTCGCTTCATCAATACCAGGTGTACCAACATTCACATCCAGCAAATCAGCCCCTGCCTGTGTCTGTGCAATGGCTTCACTGCGCAAATAGTCCATGTTATGCTCATGCAGAGCCTGTTGCATCATTTTTTTGCCTGTGGGATTGATCCGTTCGCCGATGACACGGGGCATATTCAGTTCCACAGTGCGAGTTGCAGAGCACACCGCTGTTTTTTTGTGATGTGGCAGTCTTGCTCGGCGTTTCTGATCAAGGGCAGTACGCAGTGCGCTGATATATTCTGGTGTAGTGCCGCAGCATCCACCAAAGAAGCGAACACCGCAATCGGTGTATGCCGCCACCAGTTGAGCAAATTCTTCTGGTGCGATGTGGTAGGTGTTGGTGATTGGGTCAGGCAAACCTGCATTTGGCTTGATAGCGATCGGAAGTGCAGTCCATTGCGCAAGCTCACGCACCATGGAAATCATTTCTTCTGGCCCAAGAGAACAGTTAATTCCAATAACATCCGCACCCAGACCTTCCAATGTGATAGCCATTGCAGATACAGGGCAGCCAGTAAAGGTTCTGCCGTTTTCAGTAAAGGACATGGTACAAATCACAGGCAAATCGGTGTTTTCTTTCGCTGCAAGCAGTGCCGCACGCATCTCAGAGAGGTCACTCATGGTTTCAATCACAATGAGATCTGCTCCTGCTGCTGCACCCTCCAAAACAGCCTCTTTGTAACAGTCGTAGGTTTCCGCAAAGGAAAGCGTGCCGTTTGGTTGAAGTAACTGTCCTGTTGGCCCCATATCCAGTGCCACATAGGCAATACCGTTCGTTGCCTCACGGGCAATGGTAATGGCTGCACGAATGCATTCTGCAACACTTAGACCAGTACCAGCCAGCTTGATTCTGTTTGCGCCAAAGGTGTTTGCATATATAATATTGGAACCTGCCGTCACATATGCACGGTGTATCGCCGCAATACGCGCAGGGTCTGTCAGATTCAGTGCTTCCGGAATTTCGCCTGCGTTGAGTTGCAACATGGTGCCCATGCCGCCGTCCAGCAGAACAAATTCCTGCATCATCAGTGCTTGAAAATTCAAGGAATCACTCCTGTTCATGGTTGATTTGATTGTGCTTGCAGTTTTGCAGATGCGGACATCCACAGCAATTGATGCCGCAAATCGCTTTTCTGGCATCATGTACAGGTTGATGGGAACAGCCCAGTACTGCCGTTACGGATTTCTGCGGAATCAGAATATGCTGTGGTGTAGCTGTAATGCCAAGAATCCTTGTGGCATCGCTCAAATGCAGCAAAAGTGGTTGCGTATGCAACGGAAAATCACCGTATCCTGGGCTGAATCGCGCAGTAATGTAAGGGTAGGGGACTTTGCTGCGAATCTCCTTCTCAGTATCTTCGCACAACATCTCTACCATGGCAGCAGCTACCGCATCGGCAACTAGAGCCAGTGCCATATCTTCCGCTGCGATACGTCGCAATACTCTTTCGGCTGTAAGCGAGAGTGTTGCTGCCATGACAACGGCAGCTTCACAGCCGTGCAAGTGCTGTTGAATATCGTTTCCTGCAAGTGGTACACCGCCCAGCAGCAGCTCGTGAGGCTGATTGCTTAGCGGAACGATTTTCCATGTTGATTTAGGTGTTGCTTCTGCCTGCAAAGTGGAGAGTGCCTGCTCTGCCAGTTGTCTTGTCTGTTTGTCAATCAATTTGCATCCGAGAACATTTTCAATCTCCCGCCAGAGTACCTCATCATTCATCGTTTCATTTCATCGCTGATGGCAGAAACGATATATCTTGCCACATCAGGATTATTCATGGTGTACAGATGAATACCATCCACATCATTTTTGATGAGGTCAAGAATCTGCTCAATGGCGTATTCCAAACCCGCCGCTTTCAACGATGCAGGATCATCGGCGTATCGCGCAAGCAAACGGGAAAGCCTTGCAGGCATACTTGCGCCACACATGGTCACCATGCGTTCAATGGATTTTTTATTCGTCACTGGCATGATACCCGCCTCAATAGGCACCTGAATGTTGGCAACAGCAGTCAGTTCGCGGAAGCGGTAAAAGCTGCGGTTATCCAAAAACAACTGCGTAATCAGGTGGGAAACGCCAGCATCTACCTTTTCTTTCAGATGGCGTACATCATCGAAGGGATCGGCAGCTTCGGGATGTCCCTCTGGGTAGCACGCGCCACAGATATCGAAATCGCCTTGTTCACGGATGAAACTGACGAGTTCACAGGCATAGTGAAATTCATTTTTAGGCGCAATATCAGGATTGCGGTCACCACGCAGAGCAAGCACATTTTGTATTCCGTTTTCCTTGAATTGTGCAAGTTTTGCTTTCACGCCTTCTTTGGAATCGTTGATACAGGGAAGGTGCGCTACAGACATGATCCCGTGCTGATTTTGTACGGTTGCACAGATTTCGCAGGTAGAAGAACAAGGTGTTGCGCCTCCTGCGCCGTAGGTCACGCTAATAAAATCAGGTTGCAGATCTTTCAGATCATCCAGCGTTTCATAGATGCGTTCAATAGGCGTGGTTGGCTTTGGCGGAAATACTTCAAAAGAAAGGACGCATTTTTTCTCGAACAATGTAATAGCTTTCATGATGTTTCCTTTCGTGATACGGTGTTATGGAGCAATGCTCCAGTCGATGGGTGCAATGTTGTTTTGGGCAAGGAATGCGTTGGTTTTTGAGAAGTGCTTGCATCCGAAGAATCCGTTGTAGGCGGAAAGAGGGCTCGGGTGCGCACAGCTCAGAACAAGATGTCTTGACGCGGTGACAAGCTGTGCTTTTGCGCGTGCGTTGGCACCCCACAGCAGAAATACCACAGGCTGTTCACGTTCGTTCAGGCAACGAATGACGGCATCGGTGATTTGCTCCCAGCCTTTATTGCGGTGGCTGTTTGCCTGTCCAGCGCGTACTGTCAGTGCTGCATTGAGCAGCAGTACGCCCTGCTGTGCCCAAGCGGTCAGTTCGCCGTGCTTTCCCAGATTATCAATACCGACATCGTTCTTGATCTCTTTGAAAATATTGATCAGTGAGGGTGGTGGTGCAACACCGCGTCGTACAGAAAAACTCAGCCCATGCGCTTGCCCCTCTCCATGGTAGGGATCCTGTCCGATGATGACTGCCTTCACATCATGATATGCTGTGTAGCGTAGTGCATTAAAGATATCATACATATTGGGATAAATGGTATGGGTGCGGTATTCCTGTATGAGAAACTGCCGCAGCTGCTGATAATTCTCTGATTGAAATTCATTTGCAAGCAGCGCATCCCAATCATTGCCGATGTGAACCATTAGTACTCTCCTTGCACAAAATTTGTATCCACAAGATTATCGGAAACGCCCACCATGATATCGTGTCGCAAAAAGAAACGCGGTACACGTTCACCAACAGCGCAAACGACTTCATAGTTAATAGTATCGGTGGCGTGTGCAATAGCATCCGCAGTACAAAGCCCAGCCCCATCACCAAATACTGTAACAGTATCACCCACGGCCAGTTGGGGCGCGTCTGTGATATCAAGCATCAGCTGATCCATGCAGACTCTGCCTACCAGTGGACAAAGCGAATCACGTATGAGCATTTTGCATTCGCCCTTTGCATTGGCGCGCCAGAAGCCGTCTGCATAGCCAATGGGCACTGTTGCAATGATGCGGTCACTTTCGGCAGTGTAGGTGCGACCGTAGCTGATTGTATCACCCGTATGGATCGTTTTGATATGGGAGATTACGGATTTCAGTGCCATTACTGGACGAAGCGGAGGCAAATTGCGTATCTGTGCAGAAGGTGCAAGACCGTATAGTACAACACCTGCGCGTACCATATCCAGATGATATTCAGGATGGTCGAAGATTGCGGCACTGTTTGCACAGTGATGAAGCGCAAAAGTGACGCCTTTTGTCTGTAAGTAGTCGATGGCATCCATAAAAGCGGTGAATTGTTTTTTTGTAAAGGCATCGCCATCTGTACCTTCGTCAGCCGAAGCAAAATGTGTGAAAATCCCCTCTGGTATCAGGCAAGGTGATTTGCAAACGACAAGTGCATCGGCAAGTTCCGAATGGCTGTCGTGATGCTGAAATCCGATACGCCCCATACCGCTGTCAATTTTAATATGGATCATCAGTCGCACACCGGATGCCATAGCAGCTTGCGAAAGCGATTCTCCATAGCTGCGCGAATACACACATTGTGAGATGCGATGTTCTGCGAGCAGTGAGGCGCATTCAGGAGGGGTATAGCCCAGAATCAGAATGGGGAGTGAAATATGATGTTTACGCAGTTGCAGTGCTTCTTCAAGGTTGGAAACAGCAAGCCAATCTGCGCCAAGAGAAGTATACAGCTGCGCAAAGTGTACGGCGTTGTGACCGTAGCCATTTGCCTTGATGACACAGCAGATCTTTGTTTCGGGGGCAACTTGTTCGCGAACCTTTTCGTAATTCCATGCGGCATGGTCAAGATTGATTTCTGCCCAAGTTCGCTTACGGATTCCGTTCATGAGATATCTCCTTTTCCGTAATGATCATATTTTAATACATTATAACATAGATTCTCTGCTTTGTAAAGCGGTTTTTCAGCATCAAGTGATTACCCATCTTGTAGAGAAACGAATTATGCGGTGTTGCTTATCAAACAGGAAACCTCCTATGGTTTCTATTCTACCAGTAGGAGGTTTTTTGTCACTGTACATTTTTGCTGATGCTGCTTCGGTTTTATCACTTTTATGGTTGATGAGATGGAGATCATTCTTTGCTGAAGTCCATAAGCTCCAGACCGTCATTGCGCTCCAGTGCCCAACGGATATTCCACTCACTGGTGAACAGCAGCAGGTAACGGTCTTTGAAATCCTGCACAAGTTTTGTATCGCCGCTAATGGTCAAGGCAGAGGGCTTTTCGACATTTCCACCAATCCAGCGAATATACTGATAGCTGAGATTTTCACGGATAATCTCGGTATTATACTCAGTACGCATACGATGCTCAAACACATCAAATTGCAGCACACCCACAACGCCAACAATGACTTCCTCCATGCCCATTTCTGGCTCGTGGAAGATTTGGATGGCACCTTCTTGGGCAATCTGCATAACGCCCTTTACAAACTGCTTGCGCTTCATGGTATCCTTGTGACGGATGCGGGCAAAATGCTCAGGCGCAAAGGTAGGGATACCTTCAAAGCAAATCTTGCGATTGAGTGAACAGATCGTATCCCCAATGGCAAATAGCCCAGGATCAAATACGCCGATAATATCACCCGCGTACGCTTCGTCAATGACCTCTCGATTCTCTGCCATCATCATCTGCGGTTGAGAAAGACGCATTTTTTTATCACCCTGCACGTGGTATACTTCCATATCACGGGTGAACTTGCCAGAACAAATACGCAGAAATGTGACACGGTCACGGTGCGCTTTATTCATGTTTGCTTGAATTTTGAATACAAATGCGGAAAAATTTTCGTCAAATGGCGAAATCTCACCATCGGGAGTATTGCGTGCAAGGGGCGGTGGCGTTAGCTCAAGAAAACGCTGTAAGAATGGTTCCACGCCGAAGTTGGTCAGGGCAGAGCCAAAAAATACTGGTGAAAGTTCACCTGCTTGAATTGCGGCAAGATCGAACTCTTCGGATGCGCCATCCAACAGTTCAATATCCTCTGCAAGTTGGAGATGATTCGCCTTGCCGATCAGCATGGCCAGATCTGGATCATCGGGGCTTACTTCAGTCTGTGATACCATATGCTTGCCGCTATCTCCTTCAAATGAGAGGATATGTCGCGTTTCCAGATCAAACACACCGCGAAATTCTTTTCCGCAGCCGATGGGCCAATTCACTGCGTATGTCTTAATGCCAAGTTCCTGCTCAATTTGCTCTAACAAATCAAAGGGGTTGCGCGCTTCACGATCCATTTTATTGATAAAAGTGAAGATGGGAATATGGCGCATCACACAGACTTTGAACAGCTTGCGCGTCTGATTTTCAACGCCCTTTGATGCATCAATCACCATGATTGCCGCATCGGCAGCCATAAGGGTACGGTAGGTATCTTCCGAAAAGTCCTGATGTCCAGGAGTATCCAAAATATTGATGCAAAAGCCTTTGTAATTGAACTGCATCACCGAGGAAGTTACGGAAATACCACGCTGTTTTTCGATCTCCATCCAGTCAGATACGGCATGACGGGAGTTTTTCTTTCCCTTTACGGAACCCGCAAGAGCGATAGCACCGCCGTAAAGCAACAATTTTTCAGTCAATGTGGTTTTACCCGCATCCGGGTGAGAAATAATCGCAAAGGTTCTTCTGCGACGAATTTCCTCCTGCATAGCAGACAAACAGATCCCTCCAGTTGTAAAAATGGACTTCACACACAAAAATGGTAGGTTTTTGCAATGTGTGCAACAAACGATACTATTATACCATGTTTTTTTGCGAATTGCAACTGCTTTTCGCACTTTTTAAAAATGCGACTTTTTGTAAGTTGCGAACGCAGTTTCCAAGATTTTGCACGAAAAAATCAAATTCTGCTGCGCAGATTTATTCCGATTTTATTGTGCTTTTTTGCTCGTTCCTTGATAGCAACGGCATAACACGGGAAAAACACTGCCCGAAACGGCTGAAACAGCTCATTTTTTGCTTTTGCGTTGCAAATCGGAGGCATTGCACTCAAAAGGTCATAAACATAATACAAAAAATCATTGCAATTTCTTTCAGATTCAGTTAAGATAATAGTAGCATAATGTGCTTGTGGAATCGAAGGGGATGTTCCGCATCACACTGGAGTGTGCAGAAATGTAATATTCTTATGCGATGAGTCTCGATTCTCTAAATCAAAAAAATGGAGGAGTTATTACGATGAAAAAGATGAAGTTGGTTTCCTGCCTGATGGCTATGGCTATGGCCGCCTCCGCAGTGACCGTTGCTAGTGCCGCTGATGGCACCGTGGCAGTATCTGTAGGAAAGGATACACAAGCACCGGGCGCGGCGTTTTCTGTTGATGTGAATCTGGCTTCTGTTCCCGCAGCGGGTCTCAGCAGCATTGATTTTGCCATTGATTACGATGATGCGATCATTGATGTGACCGATGTAAAGCTGGGCGCAATTGGTGAAACTGGCGCGGCAGCTGCTGAAGGTGACCTTGGTGAAACGCTGTTTACTTGGGACGATACCGGATCTCAGATCACATTGATATGGAGTACCGGTATGGTTGATTCCAGCTACTGGATCAAGAATGATGGCGTGTTCGTTACCATCAGCGGTACTGTTGATGCTGATGCTACGCCTGGTGCTTCGACTGCATTGACTGTTTCCGCTGTTGACCGCGAAACTTATCCCGGTTCTGGCGTAAAATCTCCGATTGTCTTTGCTGGCGTTGGTGAGAGCGCAACCGCAAGCTATGATTGCACCTCTACCGCAGGTTCTGTTACCGTTGCAGGTGGTCAGACAAGTGAAAACAACTGGGGTGATGTAGACTGCGATGGCAATATTAAGACTGCTGATGTCATTCTGCTGAACCGCTTCCTTGCTGAGGATGTGAGTGTTTCCATTTCTTCGCAGGGTCTGCTGAACGCCGACTGCCATTACGACAACAACACGGATGCAAGCGATGCTACCGTGATTCTGCAATATCTCGCTGGGTTGATTCCTTACACGCAGATGGGCAATCAGAACTGATTGACCTTGCTGAAACGCACACATTGTAGTCCGCATATCGGCATTATGATATGCGGACTTTTTATTTTTGCGAAAAAATCCTAAAAAATGCTTGCAAAGTGTACGATATTGTGATATAATACCAATAACTGACTGAGTGTCTGTTACTGAATCTATGATCACCGAAAGGACGAAGAAGAATGTTTGATAATCTGATGGATACCATTGGCTTTGTAAGAAGCTGTGATGCTGAAGTTGGTGCCGCCATGCAGTTGGAGCTTGACCGGCAGAGAAGAAATCTGGAGTTGATTGCGAGCGAAAACATCGTTTCTCCTGCTGTGATGGCTGCAATGGGATCTGTGCTAACCAACAAGTACGCTGAGGGCTATTCTGCAAAGCGTTACTATGGTGGATGCGAGTGCGTTGATATCGTTGAGAACCTTGCGATTGAACGTGCCAAGCAGCTGTTTGGTTGTAAGTTTGCCAATGTACAACCCCACTCTGGATCGCAGGCAAATACTGCCGTTTACTTCGGTTTGCTTGCCCCTGGCGATACTGTTCTGGGCATGAGCCTTGCACATGGCGGCCACTTGACGCACGGTTCTCCTGTCAATCTTTCAGGTAAATATTTCAATTTTGTTTCCTATGGTCTGGGCGATAACGAGTTTATTGACTATGATCAAGTAGCTGCTCTTGCAAAGGAGCATCAACCGAAGATGATCGTTGCGGGTGCCAGCGCGTACCCTCGCGCCATTGATTTTGCAAAGCTTTCTGAGATTGCGAAGTCTGTAGGCGCATACCTTATGGTGGATATGGCTCACATTGCAGGTTTGGTTGCAGCTGGTCTGCATCAATCTCCCATTGGTTATGCAGATATTGTTACTACTACCACTCATAAGACCTTGCGCGGACCAAGAGGTGGCTTGATTCTTACCAATGATGAGGAAATTGCAAAAAAGATTAATAAAGCAATCTTCCCTGGCATTCAGGGTGGTCCTTTGATGCATATCATCGCTGCAAAAGCTGTCTGCTTCGGCGAAGCATTGAAGCCTGAGTTCAAGATCTATCAGCAGCAGGTGATCAACAATGCGCAGGCACTTGCAAAGGGTCTGCTCGACCGTGGCTTTGATCTCGTTTCCAATGGCACAGATAATCACTTGATGCTCGTTGACCTTCGCCCTGTGAAGATTACTGGTAAGGAGCTGGAGCATCGTTTGGATGAGGTGTATATCACCGTTAATAAGAACGCAATCCCCAACGATCCAGAAAAGCCTGGTACGACCAGCGGTATCCGTGTAGGTACACCCGCTGTCACCAGCCGTGGGTTGGTTACCGAGGATATGGAGAAAATCGCAGAGTTTATGTATTTGGCTGCAACACAGTTTGAGGAAAAAGCTGATGCCATCCGTGAGGGTGTAAATGCATTGTGCGCGAAGTATCCTCTTTATGACTAACCCAAAAATCGCATATGTTTTGTGCAAGAGCAGGGCTGCGTAGCCCTGCTTTTGTTGCGTGTTTGTCAAAAGGAGACATCATGGAAGATTTTCAGGTAACACATATTTTATTGGATTGTGGGCTGATCCTGCTTGCCACAAAAGCGCTCGGGATGCTCACCCGAAAACTTGGTTTGCCGCAGGTTGTTGGCATGATTTTGGCTGGCTTGCTGATTGGTCCCGCTCTCTTTGCAGGGGGAGGCAGTTTTTCTGGTCTGATCCATCCCACTGAAATGGAGATGCACGTGCTGCAAAGTTTTTCACAGATTGGCGTGGTTTTTATTTTGTTTTCCAGTGGTCTGGAAACCGATTTCCAGGAGATGAAGCGCAGCGGTATTGCAGCAACTTTTATCGCATTGGCGGGCGTGATTGTTCCTATCGCACTGGGAACAGTGGTCGCGTTGCTGTTTATGGGTGGATTCTCGGCTGCTGCTCATCCTGATCTGCTGATGAATGCGCTGTTTGTCGGTTGTATTCTTTCCGCAACCAGTGTTGGTATTACCGTAGAAACATTGCGTGAACTGGGAAAACTGAATACGAAGATTGGCACTACCATTCTAAGCGCAGCCATTATTGATGATGTCATTGGCATTGTTGCACTGAGCATCATCACAAGTCTTGGTGGCGAAGGGAGCTTGTGGGGCACACTGCTGCGCACCGCGGGATTCTTTGTGTTTACCATCTGTGTGGGATGGCTGCTGCGCCGTGCCTTCCGTGCATTGGTGCGGATTTACCCTCACAAGCGCAGAACCAGTATTTTTGCGCTCTCCACCTGTTTTCTCTTTGCGTATTGCGCTGAGGAATTGTTTGGGGTAGCAGCCATTACGGGTGCATACATGGCTGGTTTAATGCTCAGCGGTCTTGGTGATACACAATTTGTAGACCGCAAGGTCATCGTTAGCGGTTATATGCTATTCACGCCGATGTTCTTCGCATACATTGGCATCAGCGCAGATTTCAGCAACTTCTCCGCAAATGCATTGATCTTCGCCATTGCATTTGTGACGGTCGGTATTTTAGGCAAGATATTGGGTTGCGGTTCTGTTGCAAGATGTTTTGGGCATAAGGGAAAAGATTCACTCGCAGTGGGCTGCGGCATGATCGCAAGAGGTGAGGTTGCTCTTGCAGTATATGCTTCCGGCCATAGTTTAATCGCATACGATAACGGCACGCTTGTCGGTATTGACCCACTGGTTGCCACCATTTGCTTGATCATCATCAGTTCCATTCTCTGCCCCATTACCCTGAAACTGGCGTTCCGTAACAGAACTGATGACGATATCCATAATGCTCACCGCGATGCAACTATATCCACTGAAGCACTGGAAAATGTACAGGTTGATCCACCAATCCACAATCCATAAAGGAGAGGCTATCATTATGATCGAGAGCATTCGCCATAGCTGAACAGGTTAAGTGACAAACCAACTTCGCAATTCATGCGGAGTTGGTTTGTTGATTTACAAGAATGCGATAACGGTTATGTGCGGACAAGTTTTGCGGCAGAAGAAGCAAAAGGCGGCGCGACCGCTTGTATTCTACCTTTTTTCTGTTTGCGTTTTCCGGGATTTGCTTTTATTCTACGCGGTATACTGAGGTTTGTAAAACCTGACTGTCGACAATTTCCAGTGTTGGGAAAGCCGTTTGCAGAATGTGTCGGAACTGCGTCAGTACAGGCTGTTCTGTAAAGAAATGCCCGCAATCAAATACAGCTATTCCGCGATTGACGGCATCGCACCATTCGCTATGTTTCAAATCGCCTGTGATCAAGGCATCTGCGCCACAGAGAAGAGCATCAGGAATCAGATTACCACCGCTGCCGCCGCACCATGCGATCCGCTGAATTGATGTGTGGCCATGGTAGTAGCGTATGCCTTCACAGTGTAGGGCCTGCTGCAATGCATGAATGAAATCTTCTGGTTTCAGTGGATGTTGCAGATCACAACAGCAACCAAGAGTTCTGCTCCCTGAGAGAAAATGCAGCGGTGTGATATTATCACAAAGAGGCAGAACATTGCGCAGTGCATTGCCAAGCATTCTATTTGTGCCTTCTGTTGCAATATCCATGCAGGTGTGAGAAGCAATTGCTGTGATGTGTTTTTCAATGAGATGCCATACAGGATGCAAAGGGGAAACCTGCTTCAATCCGCCCCAAATAACAGGATGATGAGAAAGAATCAGCTGCGCACCGAGTGCGGCGGCTTCTTCGACCACAGGAATGGTGATGTCAAGGGCAAGCAAAACCTTGGTAATGGCTTCTGTTCCGTCGCCGACGAGCAATCCTGAATTGTCGTAGGACTCCTGTAAAGCAAAGGGTGCAGCTGCATCCAATGCTGCGTAAATATCATTTGCGGTAATCATCATATATCTCCCTTCTTAAGCCAGAGATTGATCTCATGAATCAGATTTTCAGTCAGTTTAGCATCGGGGCTGTTCGCTGATCTCTGTCCCTCCAGTTTTTTGCCGAGTCGTTGCAGAATCGTAGCAATGTAGACTCTCGTCAGCAGTTCGGTTTGACGCAATTGCCCCACATAGCTTTGCGATTCTGTCAGTGGGACTGTATCACCTGTGTACCGTACCTGCATTACGGTGTAAAGATGCGTATCTTTGACTGCGGATTCTTTTATGATTCGAAATCCGTTTTCGGCAAGCCAGCTGCGTAAGATTTCTGCTTTGGTCATTGGCTGCAATACAAGATTTGTACCGCGGTTCAACCATTTTGCGCAGGGGTCTGCTAGGATGTCCCGAATGGTTTCACCGCCCATGCCTGCAATTACAACATCGGTGATGCCTTTGTCAGGGACGGAACGCAGACCATCAGAACAACAAAGCGATACTGCTTGCTCCACATTGAACCGTTTGAGCGTTTGTGCGGCAGCTGAAAGCGGGCCTTGTTTGATATCAGTCGCTAAGGCATGTTTACATTTTCCACTTTGTACGAGGTAGGCAGGTAACAAGGCGTGGTCTGTGCCGATATCACAGACATATTCGCCCTGCACAAAGGATGCACAACAAAGCAGGCGCGCAGAAAGCGGTATCACGGCATATCCCTCCATTATAAAATTGTACGCTGTAAAGATGAATTTCTTCTAAATTATAGCACAAAAGGTTGCAATTTGCAAGATAATTTGGTATAATATTGGGAGCGGTTTTTCGCAATCTGAGATAAGGAGGTTGAAACATGAAGAAAAAGGTGCTTATCATCTCTGCAATCGCGGTTGCGGCGGCATTGGGTATTGCAGTATCGCCGCTGGCTTTTGGAAGCAGTATCACAGTTGATAAGTTGAGTGCCTATTTGAACGGGTCAGAAAATCTCACAGAGAAAGAAGTGACATTGTTGGACATGGATCAAAACGGCAAAGTGGATCGTATGGACTGGATCAGGGCGAAGTATCAAGCAGTCTTGGGCGGTGATGTCGATCAGTCACAAATCTTTGCACCCACCGAACAGTACGCAAAGCAGCTTGGACGTACGTATTATCATGAGGATAGCAAAACCACATGGTGTTCGCTTTCTGGCACAGGAGTTGCATTTTCTTTTCATGGATCCAAATGTACGCTGACGCTAGTCGCAGATACACAGTATACCGCAAGGGAGGCAAATGCTGCACGCTATGCGGTTTATCTGGATGGCACTCTGATTAAGGACGCACAGCTGACAACACCCACTATTGATGTTGAAGTGCTGAATACAGATGCTGCGGCAACCCATGAAGTTCGTGTGATAAAGCTTTCTGAAGCGTGCAATTCTTCTCTTGGCATTCGTGATATCGTAGTGAATGCCGAAGGAGGTATTGTACCAGTCGCTAACAAAGCATATACCATTGAGTTCATCGGTGATTCCATCACCTGCGGCTATGGTGTGGATTTGGAAGATACTGGCGGTGGATTTAAGACTCTTACAGAGAATGTGACTCGCGCCTATGCATATCGTACAGCAGAAATGCTTGATGTCGACTACAGTATGGTCAGCTACAGTGGTCACGGTATTCTTTCTGGATATACAGGAAATGGTGAGTTGAATACGAAGCAACTGGTTCCTCCGTATTATGATAAACTGGGTTTTTGCTACGGTAAATTTGAAGGCTCACTTCAGCCCCAGAATATCAAGTGGAAGTTTGAAAATGAACCTTCACTGATCGTTATTAACCTCGGCACAAATGACGCCTCCTATACGGGTGGTGACGGCAATCGTCAGAGAGAATACGCAGATGCGTATGTTGCGTTTTTGAAAGAAATACGCGAGCAGAACCCCAATGCACCGATTCTCTGCACCCTTGGTATTATGGGAACGCAGCTTTGCGATGCTTTGGAACTGGCAGTATCTGATTATAAAGCCGAAACTGGTGATACCAACATCAGCAGTATGCGTTTTGCAGCACAGCTCGCAGAGGATGGTTATGCTGTGGATTGGCATCCTACTGCAAAGACCCACGACAAGGCAGCGGCAGCCCTCAGCGATTACATTCGCAATTGGCTTGGCTGGTAAACAAAGGAGTATTCTGAATGTATACAATTGCACAGACACGAAAGTATCTTTCTGATGGAAAACTGGATGCACGTCTTTCGGGAATGTATGGTGTAACAGGTGCGGCTCTGGTTCCGTACCGTACTCGTTTGATGAATGCGCTGGACGCTTTTCTTGCAGAATTTCCGCAGTATTGTAATGGTGAAGAAACTCCTGTACAGCTGTTTTCCGTATCTGGCAGAACAGAACTTGGCGGTAACCACACTGATCATCAGCACGGCTGCGTGCTTGCGGCTGGTGTCAGTCTGGATATCATTGCTGTGGCGACACCTGTTAGGGAGCATACCATTACCGTAAAATCCGAAGGGTATCCTGCTGACTGCATTTCTCTTGACGATTTGCGCATTCACGAAGATGAGATTGGTACTTCTGCTGCGTTGATACGCGGTACTGCTGCACTTTTCGCAGAGCAAGATATCAGAATAGGTGGATTCGTTGCATATACCACGTCTTCTGTGTTAAAGGGTAGCGGGCTTTCTTCTTCAGCAGCATTTGAGGTCATGATTGGTACTATCTGCAATCATTTTTATGCTGCCGATGCTTTGACGCAGACTACTCTTGCGATTATTGCGCAGAAGGTTGAAAATCGGTATTTTGGCAAGCCTTGCGGTTTGATGGATCAAATGGCTTGTGCGTTGGGCGGCGTTGTTGCAATTGATTTTGCTGATCCGGCAAAACCGCAGTGGCAGCAGTTCTCGCTGGATTTTGCGAAAGAAGGTTACGCTTTCTGTATAATTGATACAGGTGGTGATCATGCAGATCTAACCGATGATTATGCAGCAATCCCTGCTGAGATGAAGTCTGTTGCGCAGTATCTTTGTGCCGATGTTTTGCGTAATACCGAAGAGAGTGCCTTCTGGCAGAATTTGCCCGCGATTCGTCTGACTTGCGGTGACCGTGCCGTTATGCGTGCCATTCACTTTTATGGTGATAACAAGCGTGTGCATATGCAAACCATTGCGCTATCTGAGGGCAGATTTGCTGACTATCTTGCAATGGTCACAGAATCTGGTCGCTCTTCTTTCGCCAATCTGCAAAATATCTATTCCTGCCACAAACCACAGCAGCAGGCTGTATCTGTTGCTCTTGCGCTTTGTGAAAAGTTTCTAGGCAATAAGGGCGCGTATCGTGTACATGGCGGTGGGTTTGCAGGTACGGTGCAGGCATATGTGCCTCTTGCTGATTGTGAACCATTCTGCGCGGCGATCAATGCCATGCTTGGTGAGAATGCTTGCCACGTGCTGAATATCCGTGCTGAGGGTGCAGCGGTACTGTTGCCCAATGCAACAGTCTGACTTAATATCTCTATAAGGAGTCTTTCATGCTTCTGAACATCCTGAAAAAAACGGTTAGCAACCAGCGCGTGCTGTTGCTTGGTTTTGGGCGCGAGGGCAGGGCACTGTATCGCAGGATCACGCAGGTGGGTGGCTATACCGTCCTTGGCATTGCTGACCAGAATCCCATTTCCGATGCACCAGGCGGTGCAGTTTTGCACATCGGTGCTGATTACCAGAAAGCCATGTACAATTACGATATCGTGTTTAAAAGTCCTGGTATTGTGCTGGAAACGTCTCCAGAACAGCTTCCTTGTACAGTTACTTCGCTGACGGAAGTATTCCTTACGGCTTACCGTGAGCAGTGCATCGGCATTACGGGTACAAAAGGGAAATCAACTACATCGTCGCTTCTGTATCATGTGTTGCAGACAGCAGGTCTGCCAACAGTGCTGGGCGGAAATATCGGTATCCCTATGGCAGATTTGTATGAGCAGATTACGCCGGAAACGGTTATTGTTTTGGAAATTGGCGTGCATCAATTGGAATACACGAAGGTTTCTCCGAAAATTGCGGTTTTTCTGAATTTATTTGAGGAACATCTCGATCATTACGGCACGTTTGCTTACTACGCCTACTGCAAGGAGAACATTTACCGCTACCAACAAGCAGGGGATCTTCTTCTTTGCGGAGAAATTTCCCTGCCAAAGGCGGGGGATTGCCTTGCTGATGTACTGCATATTGCGATAGACGATCCATTGGCTGCTATTTCTTTGCATGGAGGTGCCATTGCACGGTGTGGTGAGGATTCCATGGAATTGCCCGATACCATGTCGCTGACTGGTTTGCATAATCGTCTGAATTGCGCCGTGGTGTACGCTCTTGCTCACAAACTCGGCGTTGCCGATGAGAAGATTGCAGAAGGCATTGCGACATTTCAGCCATTGCCTCACCGCTTAGAAATGCTGGGTGAATGGGATGGCATCCGTTGGGTGAATGATTCCATATCCACTGCTTGTGAGACCTGTATTCAGGCACTTAATAGCCTCCATGATACCGATACTGTGATGATCGGCGGCATGGATAGAGGAATCTCTTATACACCGCTGCTGGATTATCTGAGTACTTCCGATGTGCCCCATATCATTCTAATGTCAGATTCTGGCAGACGCATAACGGAAGAAGCAAAATCGTATGACAGTACACTGACAGATCGCATTATTACGGTAAAGAATTTGACTGAAGCCGTACAGCTTGCAAAGCAAATCACCCAAAAGGGAAAGATTGCATTGCTTTCTCCTGCCGCAGCGAGCTATAACGAATATAAGAATTTTGAAGTGCGAGGCGAGCATTTTCGTAGCCTTGTATTTGCAAACAACGCAAACTGAATTGCAGAAAGTACAGTCCATGAAAACAGTTTATCTTGTCATTCCTTGCTACAATGAGGAAGCGGTTTTACCTGAAACAACGAAGCGTCTGACAGCGTTGATGACACAATTACAGGAAAAAGGCACCATTACTGCCGATAGTCGAATCGTTCTGGTGGATGATGGCTCCAAAGATCGCACATGGTCGATAATTGAGGCATTATACCATACGCAGCCACAGTTTTTCGAGGGTATTCATCTTTCTCGTAATCAGGGTCACCAGAATGCGTTGCTTGCCGGAATGATGACGGTGCGCAATCGCTGCGATGCAATTATTTCGTTGGATGCAGATTTGCAGGACGATGTGAATGCTATTGTAGAAATGATCGAAAAGTTTACCGAGGGCTATGATGTAGTATACGGTGTACGCAGTGCCCGTAAAACAGATTCTGCATTTAAGCGTATGACTGCCGAAAGCTTTTATAAGATCATGAATATGATGGGGGCTGAAGTGGTCTATAATCACGCCGATTATCGCCTGATGAGCCGACGAGCTTTGGATGGACTCGCTCAGTATAAGGAAGTCAATCTGTTTTTGCGCGGTATTGTCCCGATGATCGGATATCCTTCCACAATTGTGTATTATGAGCGCGCAAAGCGTTTTGCAGGCGAATCAAAATATCCCCTGAAGAAGATGCTTTCCTTTGCAATGCAGGGCATCACTTCGCTTTCGACCAAGCCCATTCGTATGATTACTTCACTGGGCGCTTTGATTTTCGTTGTCAGTATCGCCATGATCGTTTACTGCCTTGTGCGTTATTTTACTGGGCACACTGTTGCTGGTTGGACTTCTACCACAATTTCTGTTTGGGCAATCGGTGGTCTGATTCTGTTTGCGCTTGGCATAATCGGTGAATACATTGGCAAAATCTACCTGGAAACCAAACAGCGTCCAAAATACTTTGTGGAAACTTATCTTTCCAATCGTGCGGAACAGGACGATAATTTGACTGAGCGTTGATTTTTCCATTGTTTTTATTGCCAGAGTATTGACAAAATCACGAATTTATTGTACACTTATTGAGTATGGGGTATTGTATCGTTTGCGAATGCAGTCGAGATGATATCTGATGAATGATTCAAAAAGGCGGTTTTCCAATGAGTATATTTGATCGTATTTTCGGTTCTTACAGCGAAAAAGAGTTGGCAAGAATTGAACCTTTGAAGCAAAAGGTTTTGGCTCTTGATGAGGACTACAAAGGTCTTTCCGATGTGATGCTGAAAGCAAAAACCACGGAGTTCCGAGAGCGTCTTGCAAACGGCGAAACGCTGGATGATATTCTGCCTGAGGCCCTCGCAACTGTTCGTGAGGCAGCAGACAGAGTGCTGGGCAAAAAGCCCTTTCCAGTACAGATCATCGGTGCGATTGTTCTGCATCAAGGTCGTATCGCAGAAATGCGTACTGGTGAAGGTAAGACGCTGGTTGCATGTGTTGCGGCATACCTCAACGGATTAAGTGGCAAGGGTGTTCATGTTGTTACGGTGAATGATTACCTTGCAAAGACACAGTCCGATGAGATGGGCAAGGTGCTTCGCTTTCTTGGCCTGACCGTCGGTTGTATTCTGCACGGACTGAACAATGATCAGCGACGTGCGGCGTATGCCTGCGATGTTACTTATGCCACAAACAACGAGATCGGTTTTGATTACCTGCGTGATAACATGGTCATTCACAAGAAAGATCGTGTGCAGAGGGCACCGAATTTTGCCATCGTGGATGAGGTTGACTCCATTCTGATCGATGAGGCAAGAACGCCGTTGATTATTTCTGGTCAGGGTGATAAGTCTACCGATCTTTATGACCGTGCCGATAAGTTCGCACGCACCCTGACGCCTATCACCATTGTAGAAATGGATGAAAAACAAGATCAGGATGAAAGCTTTGAGGATTACGACTACATTGTAGATGAAAAGGCAAAGTCAGCAACAATTACGCGTCGCGGCGTTCAGAAGGCAGAAAAGTATTTTGGTGTTGAGAATCTGATGGATGCAGAGAATATGACTCTGCTGCACCATATTAACCAAGCGATCAATGCGCATGGCGTAATGCACCTGGACGTTGACTATGTGGTCAAGGACGATGAGATCATTATTGTTGATGAGAACACAGGTCGCCTTATGCTTGGCAGACGCTACAATAACGGCTTGCATCAAGCAATTGAGGCGAAAGAGGGCGTAAAGGTTAAGCATGAATCCAAGACTCTCGCCACGATCACATTCCAGAACTATTTCCGTCTGTACAATAAGCTTTCTGGTATGACTGGTACCGCCATGACCGAAGAAGATGAATTCCGAGAGATCTACAAGTTGGATGTTATTGCGATTCCTACCAACCGTCCCGTGATCCGTAAAGATCAGTCAGATGTCATCTACCGTACCGAAAAGGCGAAATATGCTGCAATCATTGAGCAGATACTTGCCTGCCATGAAAAGGGACAGCCAGTTCTGGTGGGTACGATTTCCATTGAAAAGTCTGAGTTACTTTCCAAAATGCTCCATCGTCGCGGCATCAAGCATGAGGTGCTGAATGCGAAATATCACGCCAAGGAAGCAGAAATCGTTGCACAAGCAGGTAAGCTGGGCGCTGTTACCATCGCTACCAATATGGCAGGTCGTGGTACGGATATCATGCTGGGCGGTAATGCAGAGTTTCTTGCAAAGGCTGAGATGCGTAAGCGTGAGATTCCAGAGGATATTATCACCGAAGCTGTGGGCTTTGCAGATACCGATAATGAAGAAGTTTTGGCAGCTCGTGAGGTGTATCGTTCGCTGTATGCCAAGTTCAATGAGGAGGTTAAAGAGCGCGCTGTTGCTGTCAAGGAAGCAGGCGGATTGTACATTCTCGGTACTGAGCGTCATGAATCTCGTCGTATTGATAATCAGTTACGTGGTCGTGCAGGTCGTCAGGGTGACCCTGGTGAAAGCCGGTTCTTCCTCTCCGTGGAGGATGATCTGATGCGTGTGTTTGCGGGCGAGCGCCTTGAAAACATGATGGCACGACTCAATGTGGAAGAAGATATGCCCATTGAGAGCAAAATGTTGACCAAGATCATCGAGTCCTCGCAGAAGAAGGTCGAAGCAAGGCATTTTGCTGTGCGTAAGAATGTCCTGAACTATGATGATGTTATGAGCAAGCAGCGTGAGATCATTTATGGTCAGCGTAGCAAGGTACTTGAGGGTGAGGATCTGCATGCCTATATCACTAACATGATCAAGGAACTGATTCACGATACCGTTTATCAGTATCTGGCAGATGATGTGGATCGCGATGGTTGGAATCTGATCGGTTTGCGTGAGTATTTCATGGATTGGATCACAGTGCCTGAGGATTTTGACTGGGATAAGGATAAAATCTACAAGACCAGCCGTGAAGATATCGTTAAGATGCTGACCGACCGTACCCTTGCTGTGTATCAAATGCGCGAGAACAATATCGGTAAGGATGAATTGCGAGAGTTGGAACGCGTGGTGCTGCTGAAGATCGTGGATACCAAGTGGATGGCGCATATCGATGATATGGATGAACTGAAGCGTGGTATCGGTTTGCGCGGTATGGCACAACATAATCCTGTAATCGAATACCGTTACGAGGGCTTTGCTATGTTTGATGCTATGATCGAAGCCATTCGTGAGGAAACCGTTCGTATGCTGCTGACCATTCGCTTGGTGAATAATAAAGCACCAGAACGTGAGCAGGTTGCAAAACCTGCTGCACCCAATGCGGGCGCAGGTGACGGCAGCTTTACTGCACAGGCTACTGCAAAAAAGAAGATTGGTCCTAATGCGCCCTGCCCCTGCGGCAGTGGCAAGAAATATAAGCTGTGCTGTGGTGCAAAACAATGATGTGCTATCGTGAAAAACTAACGCAGCTTGCTGCCGATTGTCATGCCGAACTGACAGAGCATATTCTGCCGTTCTGGATGAGATTGCAGGACGATCGTGGCGGGTTTTACGGTCAGATGACACATGATCTTTGTGTGCATACCAATGCGTTCAAAGGCGTGATCTTACATGCGCGAATTCTCTGGACTTTCTCTTCTGCCTATCTTCTTGAACAGAATCCTGCTTATTTGACGACTGCAAAGCACGCTTACGAATTTTTGTGTAAGGCAGAGGATTTCGAACACGGCGGTACTTACTGGTCGCTTGATGCGGAATGCGTTCCTTGTGAAACCAATAAGTATACCTATTGCATGGCTTTTGTGATCTATGGTCTTTCTTTGTATGCGGAAGCAAGCGGCGAAAGTGATGCGCTGGATTATGCCATGCGTCTTTTCCGTGTGATCGAACAGTATGCCGCGCAGCCTGATGGTTATCTGGAGAGTTTTTGTGCGGATTGGTCACCGTTGGAAAATGACCATCTTTCTGAGCATGATCTTGGGGCTGCCAAAACCATGAATACTACATTGCACCTGATTGAGGCATATGCCGAACTGTATCGTATTACTAAAAATATGGCAGTTGGCAGGGCTTTGAAATCTTTGCTTCAGTTGATGGCAGAGCGCATTTATGATCCCCAGGAGAATATGTTGCGTGTGTTCTTTGATGCACATCTGAATGTGTTGGGTGATCTGCATTCTTATGGTCATGATATTGAAGCCAGTTGGTTGATGGATCATGCTTGTGATTGCTTGCAGGACAATGAAACTACTACCGTACTGCGCGAAATGAATCATCGTTTGGCTTTACATATCGAGCATCTTGCATTGCATGATGGTTGCGTATACAACGAGCGATTCCAAACAGAAATAGATAAAACAAGAGTATGGTGGGTGCAGGCTGAATCTGTGATCGGTTTTCTGAATGCTGCCGAATATGCGGCAAGGCATTCAGAGCAAACGGAATGCGCGCGCATGGTCGATAATGCAGTTGCAGTGTATGCAAACATTACAGCACAACAGATTGACCATCGTGACGGAGGCGAATGGTTTGCAGAGCTAGAGCTGGATGGTACGCCCATTCCTGCGAATGATATGGCAGGGCCGTGGAAGTGTCCGTACCACAACGGCAGAATGTGCATGGAAGTCATGCATCGTGTTGGTATTCTTTGCGATTTGATCGCAATGTAATATAAAGGCATCATCTGTATTCTACGGTGGTGCCTAAATCGTTATAACCGAAAAAAGGGGAAGCTATTATGGATTTGAAAAAGATATTTCAGGCGACTGCTTGCTTGTGCCTGGCGGCGACAATGTCCGTTGGCATGGTAATGCCTGCATTTTCCAGCGCGGGTGAGGATCCAGGCACTGTGGATGATTCAGAAAAGGTATTTCCGGATCCCGACAGTTTTTCTTACGATGATGTAGAGGTAGACTTTGCCAAGGCACTGCAATATACCATGCATTTTTACAACGCAAATATGTGTGGTAGCGGTATTTCTGGCGGCAGATTGGAATGGCGCGGTGACTGTCATACCGAGGATGGTGCGATTCCGTTGAAGCCTTACGGTGAGGATTTCATTGGTACCAATCTTTCGCAGGAATTCATTGACGAGCATATTGATATACTGGATCCCGACGGTGACGGGACTGTGGATTGCGATGGCGGAATGCATGATGCAGGCGACCATGTGAAATTCTGTTTACCTGGCTCTTATGCTGCATCTACGCTGGCATGGGGCTATTACGAGTTCCGTGACGCATATGAAAAGACAGGTAATGCCGAACAGATAGAGGAAATTATCCATTGGTTTGCGGATTACTACCTGAAATGTCTTTACTATAATGAGGACGGCTCTGTGTTGGCATACTGTTATCAGGTCGGTGAGGGCAATATCGACCACAACTACTGGATCGCTCCGGAACTGCAAAACACGACAGCCTTGCTGGATTTTGCAAGACCAGCGTATTTTGCAACAGTAGATACTCCTGCTTCTGATATGTGTGCAGGTACTTCTGCGGTGCTTGCTATTTGCTATTTGCTGTTCCGAGAAACCGAACCTGCGTTTGCCGAAGAATGCCGTAAGGGCGCATACGCTCTCTATGATTTTGCTGTTGAAACCCATGCAGAGGATGAAGGCTTGAAGGTACTTTCTCTTGGTTACGATGGCGGATTTTATACATCCAGCTATGATTACGATGAGTTGGCGTGGGCTGCCGTATGGCTTTATGAGTGTACCCTGACCGATGATCCTACTGCAACCGAAAAAGCATGGGAGTATATCAATGCGATCATTTCGGTAGATGAATCCATCAGCAATGATATGGGTGCGCATCCGTATACTGGTTATGTGAAGCGCATTATTGCAGATACTGGCAACTGTTGGCAGAATATCTGGGTACACTGCTGGGATACGGTCTGGGGCGGCGTTTTTGCAAAGCTGGCACCAATCACCAATACAGCTCGTGATTGGTATATCTTCCGTTGGAATCTTGAGTACTGGTCGGGCATTACACATCTCGATCCTGGGCCTGATGATAAACTGTGGAACATGGAATACAATCCAGATCTGCCCTTGGATACAGGAGATACAACCTATCTTGCCAAAACACCTGCGGGATTCTCCATGCTGAATGAGTATGGATCTGCGCGTTATAATACTGCGGCACAGCTTTGTGCATTGGTGTATGCAAAGTATTCTCCTGAAACGACCCATGATCCCATGCGTTTTGCTGATTGGGCATATACGCAGATGGAATATGTCATGGGCAAGAATCCTATGAATCGTCCTTATATCGTTGGCTATTCGGATACTGCTGCATCTCATCCTCATCACCGCGCAGCACATGGTTCCATGACGCTGAATATGGATGAACCGTGGGATCAAACTCACGTACTCTGGGGTGCATTGGTCGGCGGGCCCGATTCTGGCGACTGGCATCGTGATATTACAAAGGACTACATCTACAACGAGGTTGCAGTGGACTATAATGCAGCCGTTGTGGGTGCTTGTGCAGGGTTTTATCACTATTATGGTACAGATGAGATGTCCATTGATGCAAACTTCCCACCTTCTGAGGAAAGCATGCAGGGCTCTGAAATCGTAGAATTTACGCTAGCTGCCGCAGTTGGTCAGGAAGATGCGCAGGCGACTCAGGTGCTGGTTGAGATTACCAATCAAAGTTCCCAGCCGCCCCGTTATCTGGATGAGGTTAAGGTGCGTTACTATTTCAGTATTGCCGAGCTTTTGGCGAACGGTCAGACCATTGATGATCTGGATGTTCGCATTGACTATGACGAAATGAAATCCGATACCAACGGCGAATACTATGTTACCTACGAAATGGAGCAGTATAACGATCAAGGCGATTGCTACATTGAGTTTACATGGTCAGACTATCAGTTTTACGGTGACCTGCAATTCCAGTTTGCATTGATGGCACCTGTGCAGAATAGCCAGTATGTATTTGTATGGGATCCCACCAATGATTACAGCCGCTCAGATTTGAAAACTGCTGATGAACTAGGTGTTCCATTGAATGAAGCACCAGTCTATTATGAGAAGATCACTATGTATGTGGATGGTGAGCAAGTCTGGGGCAATGCACCTGATGATGCCCCTGGTGCAGAATTGAAGGCATTGTATGGCGATGTGAACTGCGATAAGAACGTCAGAATCAATGATGTGATTTTGCTGAACCGTTTACTGAGCGAGGATACATCTGCGAGTGTAACTGCACAGGGTATGCTGAATGCCGATTGCAACGCGAGCGGTTCGCCAGATGCTGGTGACAGTGTGCTGATCCTGAGCTACCTCGCAGGCATTATTGATGTGAATGCCCTCGGTAAAGCTTCCTGATTCAAACAGGGGAGATTTGGGGTCGTTTCAACTAACAACGTATACAGGAAAGGATTGTTGATTGTGCGACTGATAACAAAAAACGCAGCGTTGATCATCGCTGTTGCACTATCTGCTTTTACGCCGGTTTTATCGGCTACCGCAGCAAGCACGATTTTGGGAGATGTGGATGCCAATGGTAAGGTCACGGTGGCGGATGCGATCATGATCAATCGTATTGTTGCCGAGGATGCCGATGGTCTTGTGTCAGATGGTCTTGTCAATGCGGATACAGATCACAATGATTTGGTTACTGTAGATGATTCAATGCGGTTGCTGTTGTATCTGGCTGGATCGCTGACGCAAGCAGAATTCTTCGGTACGGTCAATGAGAACGGCTACGATTTAAGTGGCTTTGCGTATCAGTGGCCTGAGGTTTTTTCCAAAGATGACAGCGTCACCATTACGGATCACAGTTATGTGAGCCACGATGTCAGTATCACCATTACCGACCATATCAGTGATAACATGGCATATTATGTTGCGGATATCTATATCCGTGATCTTGACAGTTTCCGTTCGGCATTTGCAAAGGGTACTTATCCAGAACCGAGAAGTGCCCAGACGGACTCCGTGCGTAATATGGCGAAAGAAAACAACGCGATTCTGGCGATCAATGCAGATTATTGCGAGATCCGTTACACAGGCATTCTGTATCGCAACGGTGTGCTTTATCGTGATGTAGACAAGGATGAGGTAGCAGCAATCAGTTATGACGGCGTGCTGACGACCTATACCAACGAGGAGTTCCGTGCGCTTTCGCAGGAGCAACTGGACGATATCTGGCAGACCTCTACCTTTGGCCCTGCCTTGTTGGAGGATGGTGAACCAATCAGTGGCTATACGGGGCCCATTGCAGGTGCAAATCCGCGTAGTGCGCTTGGATACTATGAGCCAGGACACTATTGCTTTGTCCAGTGTGATGGTAGACAGGACGGTTATTCCATTGGAATGACGATGGACGAATTTGCGGTGCTGATGGATTCTCTCGGTTGTACGGAGGCATACAACCTTGATGGTGGCACTTCGTCCGAGATGGTGTTTAACGGCGAGCGCGTCAATCAGCCATATAATGGCGGGCGTTATTCCAGTGATATTTTTTACATCTGCGAGATTCCCGTCGCAGCAGAATAATAGAAACGGCGGTGTTGTCTGATAGCACCGCCGTTTTGTATCAAAGGAGGTAAATATGGTACCATTAGCGGAACGGCTTCGCCCAAAAAACATTGATGAAATGGTGGGGCAGCCACAATTGTTTGGCAAAAATAGTCCGATGCGACGCATCACAGAATCAGGCAAGATTCCTAATATGATATTCTACGGGCCTTCTGGTGTGGGAAAAACCACATTGGCGCGTATTCTTGCCGATCGTACAGATTTACGCCTGTTTAAGCTCAACGGTACAACGGCTTCGGTAGGGGATATCCGCGAAATATTGCAGGAAAGTGGCTCATTATTCGGTTCAAATGGCATTCTCCTGTATCTGGATGAGATACAATACCTCAACAAAAAGCAGCAGCAAAGTCTTTTGGAATACATCGAAAACGGTAGTGTTACTCTGATTGCATCCACAACGGAGAACCCGTATTTTGCGGTGTTTAATGCCATTATTAGTCGTTGTACTGTCTTTGAATTCAAGCCCGTGACGGCAAAGGAACTTGTACCAGCCATCGTACGTGCGTTTCAGTTTCTGGAGAATGAACAGGGAACGCCCATTTGCTATGATGATACCGTTGTGCCATATATTGCAGCAGGTTGCGGCGGTGATGTACGAAAAGCTGTCAATACTGTGGAACTTGCTGTGCTTTCCGGCGAAAGGACCGAACAGGGAATCGTTGTAGATACGGAAGGCGTGCAAAGTTTGACACAGCGCAGTAATATGCGCTATGATCGCGAGGGTGATCAGCACTATGACCTGCTCTCTGCTCTGCACAAGTCCATTCGAGGATCCGATGAAAATGCGGCAATTCACTACGCTGCAAGATTGATGGAGGCGGGTGATCTATTATCTCTGTGCCGCAGATTGCTCTGTATTGCAGCTGAGGATGTTGGGCTAGCCTATCCTATGGCAATTCCGATTGTCAAGGCGGCGGTGGATTCTGCGTTGCAGCTTGGCTTTCCAGAAGCAAGATTGCCCCTTGCCGATGCTGTAATCCTGCTAGCCACTGCGCCAAAATCCAACAGCGGATACCTTGCCGTAGATGCAGCATTGAAAGATATCCGTGCAGGTCTTTCGGGTGATTTTCCTCGCTGCCTCCAGAATGTACATTTCGACGGTGCTGATGCAAAACAAAAGGGACAGCATTACCGCTGTCCCCATGATTATCCGAATCATTATGTTGAGCAGCAGTATCTTCCTGATACGCTGCGTGATAGAATCTATTACGAATACGGCGATAACCGTCAGGAGCAGGCAGCAAAGGACTATTGGGCAAAAATCAAGCCATCAAAACGGTAACGCAGTGTTGCAAAACCAAACGATCAGCGGCAAAGATACCAGCGAGCAGAGCGTTGTTACAAATATCGCCTGCGATGCCAGTTTTTCATCGGATTTGTATTCTGTGGCAAACAGTGCCGCCATATTGGCAATTGGCATTGCAGCCATCAGCAGCAAAACGGAAGCTAGGGTTTCGTGCGGGATGACCAGACGTATCATCAACCACATGGGTATAGGCAGAATAAACTGCCGTACCAGTGCATAAAGATTCAGGCGTCGGTTGCTAAGGGTGCTTTTCAAGGGTGTACCTGCAAGATTTGCACCAACTACAAGCATCGCAAGAGGAGAGGTCAGCCCGCCCAATGTATCACAGGCATCTGCCAATAATGCAGGTAGCTGTATCTTCAACGAGAACAGCAGGACAGCCACGGCACAGCAAAGTACACCAGGTGTTAGTAGAAGCTTTTTGGGCTGCATCCGTTGCCACGCACTGCGTTTGTCGTTGCTGTCGGTTGCTTTGTCGGCAGAGATCAATACTACACCTACCGTGTAGATCAGCACGTTGAACACGCTGTTGAGGATTGCAGCATAGAATAAACCTTCGGTGCCGCACACGGCGAGAGCAATAGGGAATCCCATAAAGCCTACATTGCCGAATACCGTCATAAAGGTATAGAGGTTGCGTGTATCTTTTGAAAACCGAAACAGCATTGTTACGACAATGCCCAGAAGAATCATCACCAGATAAAACCCAACGGATACCATAAACAAATACCCGACATGTAACGAGGTGCCGCCTGTTTCATCGTTGATAATCATTTGCAGTCGGTCATTGAATGCGTCAAGGATCATCAGCGGCGTAGTGACATAGAGCATCAGTTTTGTGAGTTTCTGCTTGGTATGCTGGTCAATGATATCCAGTCTTGCAAGCACTACACCAATACAAAGCACCAGAAACAACCGCAGCAGCTGCTCTAAGATCACGGGAATATCCATAGTGTCATCTCCACAAAAAGTGCAGTATGCAGACAACTGCACTTTTGCTTTTATTTGCGAATAAACAGCACGCCAAGTGTATTTGGCCCGCAGTGGCTGGAAATTGTGCATCCTGCAATGGTTTCTACAATGTTGTCAAAATCTGCGTGGGTGCAGATGGCAGTTCTGGCTGCATCCACGGCACCTTGTTCAGCACGGGTATGGGTGACAAAAATCAACTCTTTTTGCAGGGTATCAGAATCGCTAAGACGATCATTCACATACTGTGTGACACAAGCAATAAAGTTGCCGCGATATTTCTTTACCACGCGCATTTCACCATCTTGAACAACGATACAGGGCTTCAGTTTCAGCATATTTGCACCCAGTGCGGCAACAGTAGAACATCTGCCACCCTTGTGCAGATAATCCAGTCGGTCAACAATGAAGCTTGCATCCACCTTTGGAATAATATGCTCACGGAGATAAGTGGCAATTGCCGTGTGAGAAAGCCCCTCGTTAGCCTTATGCGCAGCCTGTAAAACAACATGTCCAAAGCCTGTGGAGAGGTTTGCGGAATCTACCACGACCACGCGATCAATTCCCTCAGCAGCGATACAGGCATTCTGGTAACAGCTGGAAAACTTTGCGCCAATGGTAAGGCAGATAACGGTATCATGTTCCTTCAGTGCCTGATCGAAGATCAGTGAATAAGTAGCAACAGGGATTGCAGCGGTTTTGGGAAGATCACCGCCATCGGCAACATGGCGAAAAATATCCTCCGCCTTGATCTCAATGCCATCTTGATAAGACTTGCCGTTGATTGTTACATACAGCGGTATAATCTGGATATGGTAACGCTCAATTTGCTCAGGCGAGAGATCGCAGGTACTATCAGCAATAATGTGGATAGCAGACATGGTTTTATACACTCCTTGTTATCAATGGTTCTCTGTATGGCATTATACCCTAAATGCGAAAAAAAGTCAAGGCAATGTGACACAGCGAGAAAAAATACGAGGAATTGCAAAGAAGAAATTGACAAACTCGTTGGATTGGTATATAATAGATGCAGCTTAAAAATACAAGGAGGTACTCAATTTATGAATCCGATTCGTGTTGGCATTGTAGGCTATGGTAATCTGGGTAAAGGCGTTGAGCTAGCGATTCGCAGCAACAGTGATATGCAGCTTGCGTTTGTAGCGTCTCGCCGCGATCCAGCAACTGTAAAGCTGCAAACACCCAATGTGCCTGTGTACGCTTATGATTCACTGAAAGATCACCGCGATGATGCTGATGTCATTATCCTTTGCGGCGGGTCTGCTACGGATCTCCCCACACAGACACCTGAAATCGCGACCATGTTCCATGTGGTAGACAGCTTTGATACCCACGCAAAGATTCCCACGCATTTTGCTGCTGTCAATGCAGCCGCTGAGGAAACTGGTCATGTGGCGGTCATTTCTGTAGGCTGGGATCCTGGTATGTTCTCTCTGGCAAGGTTGTACAGCAACTGCATCCTGCCTGACGGCAAAGATTATACCTTCTGGGGCAAGGGCATCAGCCAAGGGCATTCCGATGCTATTCGCCGCGTAGAGGGCGTTGTGGATGCCAGACAGTATACCATTCCCATTCAGGCAGCAATGGATGCTGTGAGGAGTGGGCAGCAACCTGATCTGACAACCCGACAGAAGCATCTCCGTGAGTGTTTTGTAGTTGCAGAGGAGGGCGCAGATCTCAAACGCATCGAGCATGATATCCGTACAATGCCCAATTATTTCGATGAGTACGACACAATTGTGCATTTTATATCCGCTGAGGAGTTGAAGAAGAATCACAGTGAGATTCCCCATGGTGGATTTGTTATGCGAAGCGGTACAACAGGTGTTAATCATGCGCATAAGCATCTCATTGAGTACAGCCTTAAGTTGGATTCCAACCCAGAGTTTACCACCAGCGTTCTCATTGCTTATGCAAGGGCAGCAATGCGTCTTGCAAGCAGAGGGGAACATGGCTGCAAGACTGTTTTTGACATTGCTCCAGCTGATCTTTCTCCGCTTTCTGGTGAGAGCCTACGCGCAACATTCCTCTGATTGATGCGTGTTTTTCCCTTTTGCATGGCGAAATCTATGGTAAAATTGCCAAGTTTTCATTGTTTTTTCGACCTTTTCTGATTCAAAAGTCTGAAATCTCAAATTTGAATTGACAAACCGCGAATTATCGTTATATAATGAGGGTAATATACTTAGGTTTAGGAGGACATATCCATGAAGAAGAATGACCTGATCGCAGCAATCGCTGCAAAAGAGAACTGTACCAAGAAGGATGCCGAGAAGGCTGTCAACTTGGTTCTGACATCTATGACCGATGCTTTGGCTGCTGGTGAGAAGATCTCCATTGCTGGTTTCGGCACCTTTGAAATCCGTCGTCGCGAGTCTAAGACCTGCATCAACCCCCGCACCAAGGAGAAGATGACCACAAAGGCTTGCAATGTTCTGGCATTTAAGGCTGGCAAGGCACTGAAGGACGCGATCAACCCTGCTGAGTAATCGGTGAACCAGGAGGAAATACTATGGCAATTGCTAAAAAGAAGCCCGTTACAACTGTTGAAGAACCTGCAAAGGTAACAGCTGTCGAGGAGGTCGCTCCTGTTGCTGTTGAAGCTGTTGTTGCGGCATCAGAGACTGAGAAACCCATAAAGCGCACGCGCAAGTCCAAGGCTGATGAAGTACCGACTCTTGTTGAGGAAAAGCCTGCTGCCAAACGTGTTGCTACTAAGAAAACGGCTGCTGCTCCTACAGTGAATGTTGTGATCCAGATTATGGGCAAAGAAGCAACACCTGAGGAAATGGTCGACCGTGCAAAGGCTGACTGGGAAGCACAAGGACACTCGATTGATGAGATCAAGAACCTGGCTGTGTATCTCAATACCGCTGAGAGCAGGGTTTATTATGTTGTCAATGATGACTTCAATTCCGGCTCTTTTGCCTTTTAATGCATGAGTCACGAACGGAGGACAGAGATGTCCTCCGTTTTTTTGTATAATTCCATGAATATATCCCATACTAGAATAAAACGGATGGGAGTCGATGCCATGAAAGCCATGTATGAGCGCATTCGAATACTGATGTGCGCGTTTGTGTTAATCGCAGCCGTTCTTTTGTGGCGATTGTGTCAAATACTGACCAATCAGGATACGCTGCTTGCGGGATATGGGCAGGGGAGTTATGTACTGGAAATTCCCGTCACCACAGGTACGGTCTATGATCGTAAATTTTCACGTTTGACCAACACCGATATCAGGTATTATGCTATTGTTCATCCCTCGGCGGACGCAGTGGCAATCTTATTTACGAAGGTAAAAGATCTGGATGCGTTGCGCAATGCTGCCAAGCGTAGCAAACCATTTTTTTGCGAGGTTACCGATGACAATATTATACATCCCGATATTCGGGTAATCAAGGTATCTGTACCTCACGAAGGGATACAGCTTGCACAGCATTTGATCGGCTACCGAAAGGAAGGAGAGGGTGTTACTGGACTGGAATTTGCCTATAATGATTGGCTGCGTTCCTGTGATGCCATTGCAAAGCTGGAGTGTACGGTCAATGCAACTGGTGTGATGCTGCCTGGTTTGGATAACACGCTTTACTGTGATGGTGGTGCCGCAGGAGGTATTATTACCACATTGGACGCAGAAGTGCAATCTATTGCTGAGGCGGCACTTGCCAAAGCAGAAGGCAATGGTGCAGCCGTTGTACTCGATATTCATACTGGAGAGATTGTCGCAATGGCAAGTTTGCCTGTATATGATCCCAATCATCTTGCGGATTATCTTGACGATATCAATGCTCCGTTTATGAATCGTGCATTGGCAGCATATAGTGTTGGCTCGGTATTCAAACTGGTCATTGCATCCGCCGCACTGGAAGAAGGGCTTGCAGAGCAGTATATGTATACCTGCACAGGAAAAACACAGATTTACGGTCAGGTGTTCCGATGTCATACGCATCGTGGACATGGCTTGCTGGATTTGCAAAATGCGCTGACTGTTTCATGCAATCCGTATTTTGTATCTCTTGGTCGGTTCATGACACCAGAGCATCTCGTAGATACTGCAAAATCTTTTGGATTTGGACAGAGTATTGTACTGGCAGATGGAATACGCTCAGCGTCAGGGAATCTGCAAACTGCGGAAGAACTGGAGGTCGAGGCAGAAAAAGCAAATTTCTGCTTCGGACAAGGCAAGCTGCTTGCAACACCCTTGCAGGTCGCGGCAATGACTGCATGCATTGCCAATGACGGTGTATATATTACGCCGCGTATTTTGCTGGGGATGACCGAAGACGGCGAAAGTATGATCAACGCAACTGTTATGGATGCCAGACAGGCCGTTTCGGTTAAAACGGCAGAAAAGGTGCAGCAATTGATGATTACGTCACTGAATACCGCAGAGGATGCAAAGGGATTACCTTCATTTACCACAGCTGGTGGAAAAACCTCTACCGCACAAACGGGAAAGCATGATGAAAACGGCGATGAACTCTGCAACGGCTGGATGACAGGGTTTTATCCTGCTACAAAACCACGATATGCTGTGACTGTCATGATTGAAAACGGCGGCTATGGCAATCAGTGTGCAGCACCCGTGTTTCGCGAGATCATAGATACCATGGTAACTTCAGGTTATTGAGTGCCGTCAACATTGACAAAATCACTGTTGACATACCCACTTTTCCCTTGATAACGCACCACAAACCAATTGCCGCTCTGACCATCAATGAATAGTTTTGCACCGTTAGGTACAACACCGATGATGGTGCCGTACATCGAAGGGTAGCTGCGTAAATTCAGGTTGCTGCCGTCCGTTACTACGGTACCCAACCGGGTTGGTGTTGGTTCAATAAATGGAATGCCGAAGTAATCTGTCAGTGAGATCGTCAGGTTCTTTGCAATTGCGTTTAGATTGCGCTGTAACCATGTTGCGTCCTCGATGCTGTCATGATACCCAAGCTCTGCCAGAACGGCCACAGCGCGTGTCTGAGTCACTTCTCCGAGGCTTGTGGTTGCTCTTGGAGTCACGCGGTCAGGCAAGGGGTAGATATCCTTCATGTTGTTGGATAGAATTGTGGCAAGTCGTTCACTTTCATAGCTGATGGGGGAGTAGTAGAAATCCACACCGCGCAGCTTTCCGGAAAATTGTTCTGGTGCTGCATTGGAATGCAGCGCGAGGTGAACATCAAACCACCCTGCATTGGAATCAGCAATGGCACCTCCTACATTTCGTTCGGGGTCATTGCGTACATATTCGATCCCAGATGCGCGTAGATATGGCTCCATGGCATCTGCAAGCTGATTCATGACTGTTTCTTCATCACCTGTGGTGGCATAGATATTCCATTCTTGTGTGGATGGACTTAAAAACACTTTCGGCATACCGATAAACTCCCTTCAATCTGAGATGATATATTCTATGCAGTTGCTGTGGTTTTGTGCTTCGTTTTGCAAAAAGGCTTGCAATTTTTCATGGTTTGTTGTATACTGATAACAGAAACAAAATGTGAAAGGAGTGCCCACTATGCGCATTTTGCTCGTTGAGGATGAGGTCGGTCTATCCGATGCTCTGGTACAGATTTTTCATAAGAATAAATATATTGTAGACGCTTGCTACGATGGCGAAAGCGGTCTTGATAATGCGCTTTCCGATATTTATGATATGATCATTCTGGATGTGATGTTGCCGAGAATGAATGGCCTGGATGTACTTCGTGAGATTCGCCGCAAAAAGCTCACCACACCCGTGCTTCTGCTCACCGCAAAGTCGAGCGTTGCTGATAAGGTTGCGGGGCTGGATGTGGGCGCGGATGATTATCTAACAAAGCCGTTTTCGTCCGATGAGTTGTTGGCACGAATCCGTTCGTTGTATCGCAGAAAGACCAATGTAATCTGCGAAAACGCCCTTCATTGGAGCGACCTTACATTGAATCTTTCTACATATGAACTCTTTTGTGGAGAGCATTCGCTGAAACTGGGGCTGAAAGAGTTTTCCATGATGGAACTGTTTATGAAAAACGGTAGCATTATTCTTTCTAAAGATACCCTGATTGTGCGTATCTGGGGCTATGAATCAGATGTCGAGAATAATAATGTTGAGGTCTATGTCAGCTTTCTGCGCAAAAAATTGGCGCATCTGCACTCAAAGGTGGCCATCAAGACCGTGCGTGGTGTGGGATACTGTCTAGAGGAACATTAAGATAAATAGTAAGATAAGATAGGAGAGGGGGAATCCGTGTGATACAAAAGCTGAAACGCAGGTATTTTCTGGCAAATATGACGCTGCTTTCCGGCACACTGCTGATTGCACTGACGATCCTGTTTGTGCTGATGTATCGTGCGGAGGTGCAGTCATCTTATGAATTAATGCGCGATATGCTCGCTCACAATGATTTGCAGGAGGAAACGTACTCTGTGGTCGCTCCTGTGGCGCAAACATATCAGGAGGTGACCGATATCAATGGGCAATCAATATCAACCACTGCCACGATAACCAATTGGGAGGAGAAAACGTATCCGCATGATTGGGAAGGGAAAGATCAAAGGGGATATCATCATCCTCCTTACTGGTATGATGCGTGGTGGAGCGATGATCCGCCTCCACCAGAGTACTGGGAAATGCCTGCTGTTCCCACCATGCCACCACCTCCGCAGACGTCTGCTGCTGCGACTTCTCCAGAGCCACCTCCAGAGCAAACGATGCCGTCGCATACCAGCTCCACTGCAACGTCTGCTTCAACCTCCTTTACAGAAAGTACCACTGAAATTACGGTAACGCAATCAATGCAGCTGATTACGACAACTACTTCTGCCACTAGAACTAGCACTACCACGCAAAAGCAGCTGACAGCCCCGCAGGAAGGTGTGTATGTACCCGATGCATTCATTGCTGAGATTTTGCCAAACGGTCAGGTTTCTGCGTATCTTGGCAACCGCAGTGATACTGCTGCGGACGAAGATCTGAATACAGTCAACCGTGCCTTATACGAGATTCATGAAAAGGGAAGGGAAAGCGGTACGGTGAAAGTCAATGATGTGCCATATCGTTATATGTTGCAGACATCACCCACGGGTGGATACCAGATGGTGTTGCTGAATCGTACATTGGAACTCTCAACACTTAGTCGCATACTGCTTCTGTTCATCGTACTCGCGATATTTGGGCTGGCTTGTATGTTTGCCATTAGTATGCTTCTTGCCAACTGGACGGTTTATCCCATTTCTCTTGCATGGGAAAAACAAAAACAGTTTGTTGCAGATGCATCTCATGAGTTGAAAACACCACTGGCTGTCATCTCTGCCAATACCGAAGTCGTGCTTGCTAATCCATATGATACGGTAACCGATCAGAGTAAGTGGCTCAATTATATCAAATCAGAAACTATGCGGATGTCAAAGCTGGTTACCAATCTGCTGACCGTGGCAAACATGGAACACGCAAAAGAAAAGGAATCTTCCGCGTTGCTTAATTTTCATGAACTGGTTGCAAATGTTTGCTTGGTGTTTGAGCCAATCATTTATGAAAACGGCAAGACACTGAATACCGTTTTGCAGCGCAATGTAATGCTTCATGGCGATGAAGATAATCTCAAACAGTTGCTTTCAATCTTGCTGGATAATGCGGTGTTACACTCCACAGAGGGTGCTGATATCACCGTGACGCTTTCCAGAGATGCACAGGGCAAGATCCGTCTGGCGGTTGCCAATACAGCCAAAGATATCCCATCGGAGGAGCTTTCGCATTTGTTTGAACGATTCTACCGCTTAGATTATTCGGGCAGTCCTAACGGTTCAGGGCTGGGTCTTAGCATCGCGAAAAGTATTGTAGAGGATATGAATGGCATACTGGTTGTGCATAGCGAAAACAGTGTTGTGACCTTTGTAGCAACATTCCCCAATGCATAAATTCTAAAATCACCTTGGCACACATAGTATGTACCGAGGTGATTTTCATGTCCGATCATAATCGACGCACGCAGTGTGGGATGTCGCACACGGCAGCCGTTCTGAGTGTGTTTTCTGTTAGCTTGCAGCTATTTGGTCTGCTGTTGAATGTTTTTCTGACAAAGCGGCTTGGGGCCGCATCCGTTGGCATGATTACCCTGATGAGTTCCTTCTACAGCCTTGCCTGCGTGTTTACAGGCGGCAGCGGATTCATTGCAACCAGTCGATTTCTTTCAGAAGAACTGGGGGCACAGGGCGATGCACGAAAGGTTTTTCGATATATTCTGCGGTTCTGTTTTTCACTGAGTATCCCTGCGGCAATTCTCCTGTTGATCTTTCCAACACAAATCGTTAGCCTGATCTCACATGAATCAATTGGTGCAACAGCAATCCGTTTGCTAGGCGTTTCCTTACCCGTTGCCGCATTTTATGCCTGCTGCAAAGGAAGATGTTATGCTTATCAGCGAGTATATCTTCCTGCCGTTGCCGAATGCATCGAATTTGTACTTCGCGCAGCGGTATTGGCATTTTCAACTGAGTTTTTAATTCCACAGGGGAGTATTTCGCTGCTGAGTGCTTTTGCGCTTTCCATGCTTATTGGGCAGGGCAGTGCTGCGCTGTTTTTGTTTATTGCCCATGTGCCCTGTACGCCCGTAGAGCATCCATGCACCATGACTTTTCGGCGATTATTGCGACAACTTTTCCCAATTTTATCAAATGCCTGCTTGGTGTCGCTGCTTAGCAGTACAAATGATGCGCTGGTACCATTGACTTTATTGCAATATGGCAATAGTACCGATGAGGCACTATCCCAATTTGGTGAATTTGAGGCAATTATTATTCCCGCGTTATTTTTTCCATCGGTTGTGCAGTGTTGTATGTCTGGATTACTTGTGCCTACCCTCTCAAAGCTGCACGCAGTAGGAGATGACGAAGGCATACGCAAAACAACGCAGCGCGTACTGGAACAAACCGTTGGATTCGCATTATTTACTGCATTAATCTTTGCGTTGTTCGGTCATACGATAGGTAGCTTTCTTGGTGGAGATGCCTTTGCAGGCTCTGTATTATGCAAAATGGCACCTATTATCCCATTTATTTATATCGAGATTATTTTAGAGGGTGTACTACGCGGAATTGGCAAACAGGGCTTTTCCTCATTGAATTATCTGGCTGAATACACTGTGCGTATTTCAGTTTTGTTGATTTGCGTGCCTCTGTTTGGATTTTACGGCATCATAGCTTCGTATTTGACATGTAATCTCACAGGGAACGCCGTTCGTATGTTCTTTGTGTTTCGTACCACAAGGCTGCATCCCTCATGGAAACGCATTCTGCTGCGTCCAGCATTCACATTGCTCATTGCATGGCAATGTACTGCGTTGCTAATGTTTGTGTTCCGCGCACAGCAGCTTGGTGATACATTATACTTTGCATTGTTCACCACCATTTGTGGACTGTTGGATCTTTTCTTACTACGCATTCTAGAACAATTGCCTAGCACAAAGAAAAAAACAGAGATTGTTCCCACATAAAAACCGGAGCGTTCAGAAGAATGTATCTGAACGCTCTTGCTGATTTGCAAAGATGTAATCTCGTACGCCACTCATCCTATGTAGGAGCAGAGGAACATCGTGAGATATGCCGTCAACGCTGCAAAAAGGGCAACCACGATTAGTGGACATTTTTTGCACGCAAGGATTACGGCAACTACTGTACCAACAGCTGCTGATAGGACATCACCTGTGGCATAGAATACCGATGGAATTGTCATGGCACTCAGTACAGTGTAAGGAATGTAGTACAAAAAATTTTTGATAAAGCGGTTTGTGATTTTTTTGCGGAAAAAAACAAAGGGAATCATACGAATGAGATAGGTTGTAACTGCCATGATCGCCATGCATATCAATATGTATTTCATGTAGATTGCTCCTCCTCACTCTCGTCATCACTTGCAGGAAAGAAATATGCTGCTACCAATGCTGAGATCACAGCACAGATAATCATAGAAAACCCAGAAGATAAAAAATCAGCAAAATAATATAACAAAGTACTCAAAGCCGCAGAAAACAAAACAGCAATCAAAATGCCACGGGATTGCCGTGCAGGTGGAATAATGATTGCCAGGAACATACCATACAGCGAGATGTTTAGCGCATTTCCAATGGATTGCGGCAACAGCGTTCCAGCAGCTGCACCCAGGTATGTACCGCCGACCCATCCAAGAAACGCAATAGAAATCATACCATACAGGTATCTAGGTTTGATTTGTGTTGGCTGAATGGATGACATAGCAAAGATTTCATCTGTAATACCAAAAGCAGCCAGCAGACGCTGCGGCAGATGAAAGCTTTCATGTGCTTTTTGTGATAATGCGAGGCTCATTAGTGCATAACGAATATTGATGACAAGTTCCGCCAAGAATAATTCAAAAAAACTTGCGTGTGCAGCAATTAGACCTACGCCAGCAACCTGACCAGCGGATGTCAGATTGGTAAGAGAGATTAGCACAGCTTGCCATATGCTAAGCTTTGATTGTACAGCCATTATGCCAAAACTAAATGACACTGAGAGATATCCCAATGCAATGGAGATGCCATGCCTGAAACCGCGACGGAATTCTTTCATAGGATGTCCTTTCTAAAATAGTTAATGTGAGCGAAACGATGAATTGCACCAAATTACGATTAGGTGCATAACGCATTAGAATTCCCTCACTAGTCATCAAGATGATTCAATGCATAAAAGAGTATCATGTGGGCACACTTGATGAGGGGAAAAGAACCCCAATGATTTGATACGCATATAGAAATGGAGATTTGGTTTATGAAACAGCAGAATGAGCAGCGTAATGCGAGTAATGCACGCAATCAGCAGCAGAACAACGGCCAAAATAAAAAGAACAACAATGGCGAGAACAAGAAGAACGGCGAATCACAAAACGAAAACCTGAGCAACGCTGATTTGCATCTGAACAACAATCCACAGGCATACTAAGCATCAAAGAAACCGAAAAACGGCACACACGCAATCGGTGTGTGCCGTTACATAAGGGACGCGTTGCGGTCAGTCAATCACACGAACGCGGATGACGCCTTCAACATTCTTCATTTCGGACGCCAGATCTCCCTTGAGGTCACCAGTTACATCAATCATGGTGTAGGCATAATCTTTGCGGCTTGCATTTACCATATTCTCGATGTTGCCTCCTGCGCTACTTACCATAGTTGTCAGACTCGCGACAACATTCATGACATTCTTGTGCAGAATGCAGAATTTCTTGCCGACAGCCTTCATCTCAGCGTTCGGGAAGTTTACACTATTACGGATATTACCGTTTTCTAGATAATCTACCAGCTCACTAGCAGCCATAACCGCGCAATTATCCTCAGCTTCCTCAGTAGATGCACCCAGATGAGGAATCGCAATTGCACCTTCCATATTTGCAGACTTTGCATTGGGGAAATCTGTCACATACTTCCGTACCTTTCCAGACTTCAAAGCTGCCTCCATAGCATCATCATCTACCAGAAGATCACGGGCAAAGTTCAAAATAACGACTCCGTCCTTCATCATGGCGATAGTTTCCGCATTGATCATCTTTTTGGTATTAACATTAGGATCAGCATTCTCAATCAACGGAGTGTGTACAGAGATAAAATCGCACTCGCGGAAAATCTCCTCACGAGTCTTGACATGGTGAATGGTACGGGACAGATTCCACGCAGCATCAACAGAGATGTAAGGGTCGCATCCGTAGACCTCCATGCCCAGATGCGTTGCAGCATTACCCAGAGGACCACCAATTGCGCCCAAACCGATGATACCCAATTTCTTACCCTTCAGCTCGGTACCTGCAAACTTAGATTTACCTTTCTCAACCATCTTGGCAACAGTTTCCTCGCCTTTGATGGATTGTACCCACTGGATGCCGCCGATGATATCACGAGAAGCCAGCAGCATACCTGCAATTGCCAGTTCCTTAACACCATTTGCGTTTGCACCAGGTGTATTGAACACAACAATACCCTCTTCTGCACAACGATCAACGGGGATATTGTTAACGCCTGCACCAGCTCTTGCAATTGCCAGCAGATTACTGTCGAACTTCATCTCGTGCATGACGGCAGAACGAACGAGGATAGCATCAGGATTCTCGCAGGCATCGGCAACTTGATAATTGGCACCAAGAGCTGCAAGACCAACGGGAGAAATCTTATTCAATGTCTGAACTTGAAACATTTTCATACATTCCTTTCAATCAAAATAGGGGTCAAATAAAGAGCATACATACCACGATGATAACTTCAACGGCAGCAAGAACTACTCCGATTACCAACGGTACACTGAATTTTACGACAGTTTCTGCCATTGGATGATTGATGAGATAGGCTTCTTGAGGTGAATCGCCAAAAAATGTCACATCCACTCGCCCATCAATTTCAAATTCGGGAAAAACATTTAAGGTTTCCGTCAAGATTTGCGTGTGCAGTGTAACATCTTGTGTGGTTCCATCAGGCATTGTCACTCTGACCACAGGATACACAATACCGAGAAGTGCGGAGCTTGCTATTCTAATCAAAGTACCCTTATTGGGGCTTTTATAGCCGACCACTTTGGCTTCGCAGAATTGTTGTTTGCTGTATCTATTCTTATGTTCCCATATGCCGTAGGCGATGCACGCTACGGCACACAGGAGAATCAACAGCATCATCCGTTTGTTTCTTCAAATTTCTGCATGAAAGCTACCAGCTTTTCCACACCCTCAATGGGCATTGCGTTGTAGATAGATGCTCTCATACCTCCAACTGTACGGTGACCCTTGAGATTCTCAAAGCCAGCGGCTTTTGCCTCTGCAACGAACTTCTTATCCAGTTCCTCATTGCCAGTCACAAAGGGAACATTCATCAGCGAACGATCTTCCTTACGAACAGTACCCTTGAACATTTTGCTCTGATCAAGGAAATCATACAGGATTGCAGCTTTCTTCTCATTGAGTGCCTTCATGGCCTCCAAGCCACCCATCTTCTTCAGCCACTTGAACACCTTTCCGCAGATATAGATACCGTAGCAAGGGGGAGTATTATACATAGAACCATTATCGGCAGCAATTTTCCACTGAAGCATGGTGGGAGTGTTCTCGACATAGGGCTTCTCGGGAATCAGATCCTCGCGAACGATTGCAATGACAACACCTGCTGGCCCGATGTTTTTCTGCACGCCACCGTAGATTACGCCATACTTAGTCACATCAATTGGCTCAGACAGGAAGCAAGAAGAAACGTCAGCTACCAACTCATGACCCTTAGTATTGGGCAGTTCATGATAAACAGTACCATAGATGGTGTTGTTTTGGCAGATGTATACATAGTCTGCGTCCTCAGGAATATCAAGATCAGTGCAATCGGGAATATAGGAGAAAGTCTTATCCGCAGAAGAAGCGACAGCAACAGCATCGCCATACTTCTGAGCCTCCTGATATGCCTTCTTTGCCCACTGACCAGTAATGATATAAGCTGCTTTTCCGTTTTTCATCAGATTCATGGGCACCGCAGCAAACTGCTGTGAAGCACCGCCCTGCAAAAACAGCACCTTGTAGTTGTCAGGAATGTTCATCAGGTCACGAAGATCCTGCTCAGCCTCATCAATGATTTGCTGGAACATCTTAGAGCGATGGCTCATCTCCATAACGGACATACCGCAGCCGCGGTAATTGAGCATCTCCTCTGCTGCTTCTTTCAGGACTTCTTCGGGCAGAACAGCAGGACCTGCGCTGAAATTGTACACTCTGCTCATTGTTAAAACCTCCATTAAATTGGTCATTTCGACCTATTTCGCTTAGATGTTAGCTTCGGCATCTCACTACTCCAGCTACTGCATCCTATCTATAGTATACAGTTTTTTTCGTCAAATGTCAAGTACCAAACTGCCTCTTTGTGAAAAAAATAACAACCATTTCATTCCGTTATTTGTCGCTATTGCCATTTTGTCGCAAAGTATGCTGCAAACGGCGCGCTTCAGCCTCTTTCAAGCTATTAGGGCAGCCACAATAATCCTGCCGATACAGTTCGTAACGATGAGAAAGTGCCACTGATCTTGCGTACCCGCCTTGCTTTTTGAAATCGGATGGCAGAAACGGGATTCCCCACTCCCCTGCTATTTTTTCGCCACATTCATTGATATACGTTGCATTTTTGTGCGGACTGACCGAAAGTGTTGTAGTGAAAAAATCGCAATGATATTGCATCGCCGCCTGGGCAGCTTCGTTCAGACGCTGCGCGATGCAACGACGGCAGCGTTCGCCACCCTCTCGTGTGTCGATGGCATCTCCAACTGCCTGCAAATACTGTTGGAATGTGTATGGCGGAACGACAAGCGTGATTGGATTCATGGGCTGTAGCTTTGAAAGAAGCTGTTTTTGCGTTTTCACACGTTTTTCAAACTCTGCTTGCGGTGCAATACAAGGATTATAATAATAAAGAACAATTTCAAAATACGGTGTCAGACATTCCAAAACAGCAGTGCTGCATGGGCCGCAGCAACTATGCAGCAACAGCCTTGGCGTTGGATCGTTTGGCAACCTTTGCAGAATTTTCTGCATTTCAATATGGTATTGGTGTTTCATAAACACTCCCCTACTGTATGATAAAAAAGGGCGGTCAGACCGCCCTTTGGGTTATTCAACAGAAATCAGATAATAGTACACGGGTTGACCTCCATTGATCATGGTTAATTCAATACGGTTGTTAAGCTTTGCGGCGAGCATCTCTTTCAGCTGTTGGGACTGCTCCTCGGTGACATCTGCGCCATAGATCACGGTAACATAACTGCTATCGCCCTTGACCATTTTCTTGGTCAGCTTATAGGCTGCCTTATTAACATCTTTTTCAGTAAACGAAAGCTTGCCATTATCCAACGCCAATACCTCATCCTTGCGGATTGGTTTGCCATCCAGTTCGGAATCACGAGCTGCAAATGTGATAGAGCCAGTGGAAACTGCTTCGGCAGCTTTGGTCATTGCGATACGATTTTCGGTCAGCGGAGATAGCTCATCATATGCAAGCATTGCAGCAATGCCTTGCGGGATAGTTCTTGTCTGCAACACACAAACATTGCGATTAGCAAGATTAACAGCCTGTTCAGCAGCCATAATGATATTTTTATTGTTGGGAAGAACAAAAACGGTTTTTGCTGGTGTTGCATGAATTGCCTTGAGAATATCATCTGTGGAGGGATTCATTGTTTGACCGCCGCGCACCACCTGATCCACGCCAAGATCAATAAAGGTACGTTCCAGACCTGCACCAGCAGCCACTGCAACAAAGCCAAAATCCTTTGTTGGCTCAACCGGAACAAATTCCTGCTGTTTTGCAATTGCCGCCTCCTTCACCTTGCCTGCGTGCTGGATCTTCATATTTTCAATTTTCGGTTTAGGATCGTTGATAAACCGACCAAATTCAAGTGCTTTGGTAATCGCCTTACCTGGGTGGTCGGTATGCACATGCACTTTGATAATCTCGTCGTCTTCCACCACAACAACGCAGTCACCGATGGTTTCCAGATAGGCCCTCAGCTTGGCGGAATCAGCGGAAGAATCATACTTTTCTACGATATATTCGGTACAATAGGTGAAGTTGATTTCCTCATCATACTGTGCAACGGCAGAAGTAAAATCAACGGCAGGATCAACCACGGCAGCACGTTCGGTTTCTTCGGCGGGTAGCGCATCACCACGCAACGAAGCCAGCATACCCTCAAGGATGATACAAAAGCCTTGACCACCAGCATCTACCACATTTGCCTTTTTCAGTGCGGGCAGCATTTCAGTGGTTTGCTTGAGAACATCGTTTGCTTCATCGCATACGCCCTGTAAGAAATCAACTGTAGTGAGATCTTGCTTCGCAAGTTCCTGTGCCTTGCTTGCTGCCATACGGGATACGGTCAGAATGGTACCCTCCGTTGGCTTCATGACGGCCTTATACGCACCTGAAACGCCTAATTGCAGTGCATTTGCGAAATCGGCATTGCTTGCCTCTTTCATGCCAGCCAGACCCTTGGAAAATCCACGGAACAGCAAAGACAAAATTACGCCCGAGTTTCCTCTTGCGCCGCGCAGCATTGCGGATGCTGCGGTATCTGCGACCTGCGATACGGTTACATCCTTGGGCAGCAATTCCAGTTCACGCTTTGCTGCTGAGATAGTCATGGACATATTGGTGCCAGTATCGCCATCGGGAACAGGATAAACATTCAGTTCATCCACACGACGCCGTTGGTTGGTAATAAGAATCGCACCATGGATTATTGCGAGCTTCAATTGATTTCCGTTCATCACTTACTTAAGCCTCCAAATCGTTATACACAAATGCCGTCAATATAAATATTGATTTGCGCAGGTTGAATTCCAATGGATTCTTCCACAGCATAGCGCACCTTATTACGGATGCTATCGGTAATCGCAGTAATATTTGCACCGATACCCGTGACAATATGCAGGTCGATTACCAGCGTATTGTTGCGTGAAGAAAGCTGGATTCCGCGGCGAATATCACCAGGGAAGAGCTTTGTAGCAATGGTTTCCATCAGCGAGGACTCATGCAGATCGGCAACACCGAAGCAGGAAGTCACAGTATGTTCAATTATCGTATACAGGTAGTTCTTGGAAACGCGGATATTGCCAAGATGGTTTTCAATTACGATCATACGAATCTCCTTTCGAGAAAATCCATAACGATTATTATAGCACAAAGCCATGAAAAATACAAGTGTTTCTCAATAATTCATTCATTTTCCGTCAGTTCAACCGAAACATTCGGGAAAACTGCACGAATCATCGCCTCCAAATGGGCGGGTGCAATCACATGGGAGAGCGCAGTACAGCCCTCAAAGGCATCATCTGCAAGTTCGGTAACAGAACACGGAATGGCGATGGAAACCAGCGAAGTGCAATCTGCAAATGCACCAGATGCGATTCTTGTTAATGTTTGCGGCAGAATCACGGTTTGCAGTTCTTCCAATCCGGCGCAAGCCCCCGCACGAATCTCCAAATACCCTTCTGGAATCACAAGTTCCGCTTCGTCATGGTACATGGCGTTTCGAATCTTTGCGGTAAAACGACCGTCACCAATTATTTTCGGCGGCTCTTTCGTCCATGTATAGGCGATATGTTCTCCAAATACTGCAAGAATTTGTTCCCGCATGGTTTCTGGAGCGGTTACGGCGGTAATGGCATCACAGCCTTCAAAAGCATCGTCTTCAATGCTTTGAAGTGACAGCGGCAGTAAAACAGTTTGCAATGCAGTACAATCTGCAAAAGCACCGCTCGCAATGCGCTCTACGGTTTCGCCAATGGTGACAATGTGAAGATCCTCAAGGGCGGCACAAGCACCTGCACGAATTTCGCGGTAGCCATCAGGTATGATCCATTCTGCCTCTCCTTTGTAAATACGGCGGCATTCCTTGGCGGTCAATCTGCCGCCTATCGGAATCTGTACCTTTGGTTCTTCCGCTGACGCGAGTGCCTCAGTGAATGTTTCGGCACTGGCAATGCCTTCTTGCGCGTTTTCAGTTGCAGATGTAATTTCCGCTTCGGGTTCCGCAAACAATGCCGCGGCAAGATCAGCCACGGTGACATTTTCAGTCATGTCGGCAGAGGTGATTTCATCATCTTGCTTTGCATCAGACGCTGCGATTACAGCAGCACTATCCTCAAAGAGATCAACAGCAACAGTATCTACCGATTCGGTATGAATGGTTTCAACGGAATCAGGTACAGCTACGTTGGATGAGGTATCCACGGGAGTTTCCTGCTCAGCGTCGGTGCGCACTGCGGTTTCAACATTACTCTGGAAAAGAATAGCAGCAATAGCATCCATTGTTTCTGCTGCGCTGTTCGTAGTCGTTGCAGTATTCAAGGCGGGCATCGTATCATCGGGTGAATCCTTCGTAGAAGGAACATCTTCATTCCCAAGCGGTTCAATGGAAGTTGCAGCGGCAGGGGTTGTTGCATCGTTCGTTATGGATATGCTTGGATCTATATCTGTCGCTTCAGGTGCAGTATCCTGTTGATTTGCAGCATTCGTGCATACAAAGAGGGAATCAGCAAGGGCGGAAAGCAAATCATCAGACACAATATCTTCGGTAGTTTCATCAGATACAATTGTTTCTTCGCTTGCGGCATCAGCAGGAGCAGCTGCCTCTTCGACCACTTCATTGGATACTTCTGTGATTTCTACCGCATCATCCGCTGCAACGTTTTTCTCTGCGGTGTCGGAGGTGTTTTCCAATGCAGAATGGGTTTCAATCAGAGGCGCAGTATTGGCAATGGTATCCAACATATGAGATTCATCCGCCTGCACGAGGGTTTCTTCCGAGAGCATGGAAGCTTCAATGGGCGTGTCATAGTCGGTGTCCACAGCATGATGGACGGGTACGTCTGCCTCATCATAGGGTGTGAGCATTTCAGGTGCTGCTGGCTGGGCATTTTGCATGATATCGGAATAGTCCATGATAACGGAGGGCCTTGCAGATTCATCAAAATCTTCACACCACTGGATTTGCAAATGTGGGCAATCACGGCACAGTTCTTCTTCACGATCTGCAAAAGAACGCGGCAGAACGAGTGTTTCCAGACGCATACAGCCCACAAACGGATTGGAGCCTAGAAACCGTAATGTAGAGGGCATCACCACACGGCGCAGGCTATGGCAATTGACAAATGCATGAGGCTCTACTGCAAGCAGACCCTCGGCACAAATGACCTCCTCCAAATGTTCCTGCTCGTTAAACGCACGGTATCCTATGATGCGCGCGGTGGGCGGTAATTGCAAGCAGTGCAGATGCGTCATACCAGTGATGCCGTGGTAAACATAAGATGCGATTACCATATAGCCCGCAGGAACGGTCATAACACCGTCTTTCACTGAGATATCTGAGATGTCATTTGCGGTTAGTACCCATGGGCAATCGTTCAGTACCTGACGCACACGCACCGCACGGCTTCCGCCGATATTCAACAGCACCTGCGGATAATTCATGAACAGTACAGCAGCAGAATCACGGTCAAACTCATCGGGCAAGAAAACGTCGCGGATCATAGAAAGACCGTAAAACGCAGCATACTCAAAGGTGCGGATGGCTCTTGGAATTGTCAATGTAAGCAAACGGTCATTGTGTCCAAACGCGTAGCTGCAAAGGCGTACCACGCCAAGAGGAATCTCAAATTTGGTTTGATTTGCCATATCAGAAAGTGCAAGTGCCCCTACATATGGGCGAGTACGCAGCAACGCGATGCGATCGACAAAGGTATTGCACTCTGCCGCAGCTTCTTTGGTAAAAATACGGTGAGATGGAAGCGGCTCCATAGAGGGTGCAAGGATATCGCAGAACGCCTCCGGGGGCGTGTTACGAAACGCATCCTGTACATCTTCTGTCCACATGATATTTGGTTTTACAGGGCCGTCTAAAATGCGTTTGAGATCTTTTTCAAAGCGTTTAGGTAAGGTAAGACCAGTCAACGCAGTACATCCCGAAAGGGCACAATCACCAATCTCCTGTACGGCCGCAGGGATACGCAGCGAACAAAGCGAATCGCAGTTGGAAAAAGTATTCTCATAGATGACTGTCAATCGTTTCGGCAAGCGGATTTGCTCAAACCTGCAAGGTGCTGCAAAAGCATATGGCCCGATATATGGCACGCCGTTGGGCAGAACAAGACGGTACGGCCCCACGCAGCCAGTGAAAGCATTCATATCAATGATTTGCAGCCCTTTGGACATTACGATATGTCGCAAAGTTTCCAAACCGGAAAAGGCTCTTGCACCGATACGGCGTACACTTTTAGGAAGAACGATGGTTTCAAGAATATGCTCTGGCTCATTGGTTCTGGGATTGATGCCTTTTGCCATATCGGGTGCGATGATGGTGTACCCCTCTGGAATTTGCAGCACATGATTGCCAACTTGCAATTTCTTCACCTTTTCTGCGGTGAGAATATCGTCATATTGCTCAAGCAATTCGCCTACCGTCAGGATTTTTGGCTTGGAAAGAAAACCTTTCTTCGGCCAGTGCAGCTTGATCTCAGGGCGGAACATGAAGTACTCCGCAGCGCGACGCTCAGGAAACTCCTCACAAAGATAAACATCCGTTAGGCGCGAGCATCCGCTGAATGCATCAGGCTCCACTTCATTGAGGGAATGTGGCAATTCCAAAGCAAGAAGTCTGGGGCAATTCCAGAATGCCTGTGTTTCCACACGACGTACGCCCTCTGGAATCTCAAAACGTTCACCGCCTTCCTTCTCACGGAAAGAACGGAATGCGATGACTGTAAAGTCCTTCAACATCAGACTGCGCTGCTTTGGCCCTTCCACGGGCTTAGATATCTCATAAGTAAAAACTTTATCATCCTTACGATACTTACCGCGACGCACAGGAACAAACGCTGAATCAAACATGACTTCATCGGTAACGGTACTATCCTTTGTTGCGATCGGTTTGCCTGTCATTTCAGCAAATCGTTGATTCATATCTGCCTGTGTAGATGAAATTTCACTGACCTTTTCCTGCACATCAGAGATCGCGCCGACTTTCTCTTGTACATCGGTAATTGCGCCGACTTTTTGCTGGATATCGGCAATGGCATCGACTTTTTCCTGCACATCTGGGATGGCACTGACCTTCTGTTGTATATCGGAGATTGCATCGACTTTTTCTTGTACATCCGTGATGGCATCTACCTTTTGCTGTATATCGGAGATCGCATCAATCTGCTGACGCATTTCAGAAAGCTCGCTGACTTTTTGCTGCATATCGGAAATGGCACTTACTTTTTGCTGAATGTCAGAGATGGCATCAATTTTATCACGGATATCGGATATCTCAGAAACTGTTTGCTGCATATCTCCAAGAGCATCGGGCTGAATGGCATCCACACGGGCACGGATATCGTCGATTTCGTTCATTTTTTCCTGTATTTCGCTGATGGCATCCACGCGCTCATGAACAGTTTCCTGCATGGCTGCAATGAAGGCAACCTGTTCCTGCATTGCTGAAATAGCAGCAACGGAATCTTGCATACCAGAGATGGAATCAAACTTTGCCTGAATTGCCGTCAGATTCGCATTTAGTGCATCAATGGCATCGGCATTCAGTGCGGGCTGCTGTGCCGTTTGGGGGTTAGGTACAGAGAGCGCATCCAGTTTTTTCTGCATATCTGCAATGGTCTGTTCCAGTCTACGTACAGATTCAGCGTTGTCTACATCTTGCACAACCGCAGAAGCAGGGGTATCGTCATGCAATGCGGCGGTATTTGTCGCAGGCATTACAGGAGCGGTAGGCACTTCAATCGCTGCAATATCTTCCAGCTCTCCAAGAGCATTCACTGCATCCTCAACAGTCATCGTTGCAAATGCTGGCTTGGTATCTTCTGCTGTGATCCAATGAATGTCAGGGATAGTTGTATTTTCACCAAAAACACGCTTCATTTCCAGCGCATCATGAATGATATGAGGCATATAAAGGGTGGTCAGTGCATCACAATTGCCCAAGGCTGATGTCTGTATGCTCTCAGTGGTTGGAGCAATATAAAGCTGCTGCAATGCGGTGCAGTTCCAGAAGGCACCCGTACCAATAGAATGCACAGAACCGGGCAGCACAATAGAGCGCAACGCAGTGCATTCTGCAAATGCGCCCGCGCCTACCTTTGCGATGTGTTCTGGAATAGGCAATGACACAAGGGATGTGCAGCCGTTGAAGACCTCGTCCTCCAGTGCTTCTAAATGAGAGGGCAGACGGATATCCGTCAGAGATGCACATTCCGAAAATGCTGCCGCACCGATACGCTTCACACTTTCTGGAATAATGATTGATTTGAGCTTCTTGCAACGTGCAAACGCTGCATTATCTATATGTGTTGTACCATCAGCAAGCAAGACTTCTTCCAGCGCAGGCAGATCAGCAAACACCTCCGGGGCGATTAGGCGCACGCCAGCATGGAGGATCACTTTACGGACATTCTTGTTTGCAAGTGAACGCAATGCATGGGATGCGATAGCATAATAAGTAGTAGGGATTTCCAGTACACCATCTTTTACTGGAAGCATCCCTCCTGCGCCAAGGAGCAAGATCCCGGATGTTTCTTCCATCAGCTGTGCTACTGTAACGGACTTTGCGGCAAACAGCAGTTTTTTTCCGAAATTCAGTGTAACGCCAGGCGTATGAAAGAACAGCTCCATAGCAAGTTGTGGAGGAAAATCTTCTGGAAGAAAGACTGTTTTCAGCGCATCGCAATCATAAAACGCCCAAGGATCAAACTCTGTGCCACTGCTTGCGATGGTAATACGTTCCAATCCGCAAGTGTTTTTAAAACTGCGCATATAGAATGCATGGGCGTTTACTTTATGCATATATTCGTGTATGGTCAGTTCCTTGACCTGCGAAAAGCCAGCGAGTGCCCCCTCGCCGATTACAGTGATATCATTGGGCAGCTTCAGCTTTTCCGTATTGGTAAGGATGAGAGATTTTGCATTTTCTCTGGTCAGGATACGATCAGCCATATTTGCGGCCTCCTTATCTTATTAGATAGTTTTGCTGCTACACATAATGCGAAAACTGGAATACGTTCAGGTGTATACGATTGATAAGCAGCGTATTTCAACGCAAAAACGATATCATAAACTTGATAAGTCGTAAAGCTAAATGTTCACGAGGATTGCATATTGCAACCAATCTATCACATTATACCATTTTGCAACGTAATTTGCAAGGGGTATTTGTGGTTTTTTTCCTATTGTTTCAAAAACTCCGCAGAGTCTGCAAGGGCTCTGCGGAGTTTTGCATAAAGTGAATTTCGAGTTATGTGGTAATGCCTGCAATGATACACAACAATGCAGTGACATCAGCAGCGTCAGTAATGCTGTCCCCATTGATATCCATACGAGTGAAGCCTGCTTCGGAGATCTCCAATGTTCGGTCTTCGGCAATGAACCGACTCATTAGAATTACGTCATTGACCTTAACATAGCCATCGCAGTTTACATCGCCCATTTGATTTTTATCGGTGATCGTAGGTATAAACGCCTTACCTGAAGATGCCACAGCATCAAAAGCAGTAAGCGAATCGGTCATAATGAAGCTCATATTGTCCATCGCAGTGCCGTAGGTCAGGTACACATCATCCATTGTGACAGCATACATTCCATCGCTAGCCATCTCCGGCGCAGAGATCAACATATAGGAAAATTTTTTGTCAGGTTTCATGGTAAGCAAAAGAACATCCGCATCTACCACACCAGCATCGTACACATTGACGATTTGGTCTTTGACTTGCTCCGTCGTAAAATTCAGCATCATAACAGGTTGAGTCGCATTCACGGCAACAGGTTGATTGTCGGTAGCAGTTGCCAGCACCTTACCGTCACTGATCGTTACTGCTGCGGTGGCACATGTAAGGCTGCGATCGCCATTGGCAAGCAGTTCGCCACCGCTGATGACCAGAGAGGTTTCGCCCTGTACAGCATCGTTTCCTGCTTTGACTTCATGCACGCCCCCAGTGATGAAAACATCACCTTGGGTAGATTTGATACCGTCGCCTTCAGAATTGATATTAAGAAAGCCGCCGTTTATCTCAACAGAAGTTTTTCCGCGCAGTGCATCGGCTAATGCAGTGTCCACGCGGATATGCCCGCCATTGATTTTCAAATCATTTTTGCAATGCACACCCTGTTGCGTGGCAGCGGTGATGGTCAGTGCGCCATCCCCTTTGATAGTGATATCATCCTTCGCATAGATCACGGCAGTCGTTTCGGTGTAGGTTGCGCCATCGTAGAGGAAGTTTTCGGTGCCTGCAACCAGATTCAGTGAAGTTTTTTCCGCATTGATCACATAAATTGCAGCATCAGTAGTGCCTGTAATGTTTACGCCATTAAGATACAGCTTTACAGTTTCGGGGTCTGCAACCTCATCAGGTACGGCAACACGAATTTGCCCTGCATGAAGCGTTCCGCTGATTTCATATGAACCAGATGCGGTAATAGTGGCAACGCTGCCGTCCACAGTAACATTTTTTCCCGTGGCAGTAATCGTATCGCCATTCAAAGTGATCGTAGCGGTCATTTCTACGCCGTCTACGGCAGCAGTAATGGGCAGCAGTGGAGTAACCGTACCGAACATCATCAGAGATGCGACCGCAGCACAGACCTTACGAGCGATTTTCATAATAACAAATCCTTTCCGAAATGAATTGGTACTATAATTTCTCACGGAAACATCGTACAGATTAATACTACCATGGTTCGCCAAAAAAGTCAAGAAAAATCAGATCGCTATAAAGAAATCCAGCTTTTTTAGTAGAGATTCTCCTGAGAAACGCCGCGGATGGTTAAGGCAATGCGCTTGCGACTAACGTCTACATCCAGTACCTGTACGCGCACAATCTGTCCGACTTTAACTGCATCCAGCGGATGATGAATCTTACGGTCAGCGATTCTTGAAATATGCACCAGACCATCCTCATGCACACCGATATCCACAAAGGCACCAAAGTCAACGATATTTCGCACTGTTCCCACAAACTCCATGCCAGGTTTCAGATGCTCAATGGTCATGACATCACCACTGCGCATCAGGGGTGGTGGTAATTCATCACGAAGATCCCGCCCTGGCTTTTGCAATTCCATGACGATATCCTGCAAAGTCGGCACACCGATGCCAATTTGTTCACTGAGAACATCCCAGCCCTTTTCTTCCACAATGGCAGGCAGACGCGAGATATCATTCCCCACATCGTTTATGGTATAACCACAGGCATTCAGCAATGCCTCGGCAGCCTTGTAACTTTCGGGGTGTACTGCGGTATTATCCAACGGATTTTTACCGTTACGCACACGCAAAAAACCGGCGGACAACTCATATGCTTTTGCTCCCAGTTTCGGTACTTTCAGCAATCCACGGCGATTGGTAAATGCACCATTTTCCTCACGGTATGCTACAATGTTTTTCGCGATGCCACTGTGAATACCCGATACATAGGAAAGCAGGCTATGGGATGCTGTATTCACATCTACGCCGACCGCATTGACACAATCTTCCACTACACCGTCCAGCGATTCGCTCAGCCGCGCAGGAGGCATATCGTGCTGATACTCACCCACGCCAATGGCTTTTGGCTCGATTTTTACAAGTTCTGCAAGGGGATCCTGCAATCTCCGCGCAATGGAAACCGCACTGCGCAGGGACACATCATAATCAGGAAACTCTTCTGCGGCTAGCTTAGAAGCAGAATATACAGATGCCCCTGCCTCGCTGACCACCATATAGGAGATCTTACGCTCAGGCAGACTGCGCAGGATCTCTGCAACACAGGCTTCAGATTCTCTGGATGCAGTACCGTTGCCGATGGCAATCATTGTAACATTGTGATCGACGATCAGCTTTTTCAGTTTACGCTTGGAATCTGCAATACGGTCGGGAGAAGAGGCGGTAATGTAAACAACATCCGTTGTAAGCACTTTTCCAGTTGGATCGACAATCGCGACCTTACAGCCTGTACGGAAGCCCGGATCCAGTCCAAGTGTTATGGCACCACGCATGGGCGGCTGTAACAATAATTGCCGCAGATTGGATGAAAAAACTGTAATCGCTTGTTCGCAAGCACTGTCCGTCAAGTCGTTGCGTATTTCTCGTTGTACAGCAGGCAAAAGATGCTTTTTATACGCTTCCTGACAGGCTTGCAGGACAATCTGACCGCAGGCGTTGCTTTCCTTCACATAGCTTTTGCTGACGACATTTTCACCAATGCCATCGGGTAATTGCAGCGTAACCTTCAGGAATCCTTCTTTCTCACCGCGATTAATCGCTAAAATGCGATGCTTTGCGGCACGCTCAATGAGTTCACTGTAATCATAGTAGTTGCGGTAGACGCTGTCAGTATCCGCATTAGCAGCCTTGACGACAATAGAGCCACGAAGCTTCATCAAATTGCGCAGACGTTTACGCAGAGAACCATCGTCAGAGATTCTCTCAATGAGGATATCGGTTGCGCCTGCAATGGCAGAATCAGCATCTGGAATTTCGTTTTCAGGATCAATATATTTGGCTGCCTGTGCTTGCACATCATGATGCGTCTGCTCCATGATCCACAGTGCCAGCGGTTCTAACCCCCTCGCCATTGCGATTGATGCTTTGGTCTTGCGCTTTTGCTTGTAAGGACGATAAAGATCTTCGACTTCAACCAGTGTTTTTGCAGCATCAATGCTTTCGGAAAGCGCATTGGTAAGTTTTTCCTGTGCATCAATGGCGGATTTCACTTCTTCTTTTCGACTTTCCAGATTCCGCAAATAATGCAGACGTTCGGCGACCGAGTGCAGGGTTTGGTCATCCAGAGAGCCTGTTCGTTCCTTGCGGTAACGGGCAATGAACGGGATGGTACAGCCATCGTCCAGCAGTGCAACGGTATTTTCAATCTGTTCGCGTCGCAGCTTAAATTCCTGTGCAAGTACGGCAATCATATCCATAATAGCTTTACTCCTTTTTTGGGTGATGTTTCTGCTTACTATTGTATCATACCAGATTTTTGTAGTTTTGTCATCACTAACTCTTGCTAAAACCGTACGATCTCCAATTTTTGTGAAAATCTACAATAACTTTTCTGCCTAAACGCACCCAAAACCGGTTTTCAAAAAATTTTTTTGTGAAATTGCAAAAAAACACTTGCATTTTTTTGTGAAGTATGCTAAAATTATTCTGCTGTGCGTTGAACCATTTGACTTCGATTCTTCGCCTAGCACTGCGATTTTTCGCTGATTTTGGTGAACTCCCCTCCCTTTTCAGAAAAATGCACAAACGACGGACAAGTCGCTTGCATCTGACTGATATCAAGGAGTCACCTGTTCGGGAAAGGAGTGGCGGCATTTTCGCTGCCGACAGGCATTATGGCAAAAATCAAGGTACTTGTTTTATTCGGAGGCATGACGGCAAACGAATACAGGCAGTCACTGATCGCTACTGCCGATGTCCTGAAAGCGATTCCCGAAGATAAATATGAAGTGATCCCTCTTGGACGCAATGCGCGAGGCAGATGGCTCTATTTTCAGGGTAATTATGCTGAAATCGCTAATGGTTCGTGGGAATGCAATCCCGATTGCATCCCCACGGTTTTGTCACCCGATGCCGCCCATCATGGGATTCTTATCACCGATGACGAAGGCTTTACACATAAGCGCATTGATGTGGTGTTTTCGCTGATGTCTGACCGCAGCGGTGAGGATGGCTCAGTACAAGGATTGTGCGAGCTGACGGGGATCCCCTATGTGGGGAACAATGTGCTGGGCTCCGCAATTGCCCATAATAAAAAAATTGCCAACACGTTGCTCAATGCTGCGGGAATTGCTACCCCGAAGTGGGTTGCCGTTTCTCAGCGCAGTTTGAGCCGTCTTGAGCGTGAGTGCGAAAGAGTGGAACACACGCTGGGATATCCTGTGTTCGTAAAGCCCGCCTGCGTAGATTCTACTTTTGGAGAGAATGCTGCGCATAACCGTGAGGAGCTGCTTACCGCCATGAAGCGTGCATTCACAAAAGATTGCACGATACTCGTGGAACAGTTTGTGGTCGGCAAAGAACTTTGCGTGGGCATTTTTGGATACGATATGCCCTTTGCAACTTTTGTCGGCGAGAAAAAGGATGGTTCTGTGATTGTACCCGCCGAACTGGATGCGTTACTTTCTGATACCATTCGTGACCTAGCCCTGAAAGCTTATGTGACGCTTGAGTGCCGCGGTCTCGCTCTGGTGGATTTCCACTTTACAGAAAGCGGGGCAGTTTTATTGGACGAAGTCAACACGGCGCCGAGCCTTTCCGCAAAAGCTGCATATCCCCTGCTGATGGAAGATCTGGGGATGCACTACAGCTATTTGCTGGAAAAACTCATCGAGCAGGCCATTGAACACGCGGGGTGCTGATATGGCAGGAACAAAGGATAACGCAATCCTCCGCCTGTACAGCATACAGGGACTTGACGGAGAATCGAATCAAACAGATTTGAATTCTACTTGCCGCTATGCATTCACCCCCGAAGAGGTGACGATACGCTATAAAGAATCTGGACTGGATGAAAACAACGCGCCCGATACAGTCATTACGGTGCTGCCAAGACGGGTAGTGACCATCCAGCGTGTTGGTGAGTTTTGCATGGACTTGCTTTTGGAAGAGGGCGTTACACATCATACGACCTATACTGTTCCAGAGGGGCAAGTGCCGCTGACAATTTACACCGAAAAAGTACGGTTTCGTTTTGATGAACACGGCGGTATGATGCTGGTTCGCTATTCACTTGATTTGAATGACATGATCCATACCACGCATTCCATACGGTTTTTGGTGGAGTGTCATGACGATCTTCAAACATGATATATTCAACAGATCTCTTCTATACAGAAAGGAGCGCTGCATTTTGAACAGCATTGCTGCTGCATCCTCGAATGCGCATTCGATTATCGTTGATGCCATGGGGCGACTGGTTGCCGATGGTACATTCCCTGCCGAGCCATTGCCCGGTTTTATTATTGAAATTCCCGCTGACCGTTCCCACGGCGATTTTGCCTCCAACGTGGCAATGGTTTGCGCAAGGACGTTGCATATGGCTCCTCGAAAGATCGCTGAAGCAATTGCAGATGCCTTGATTCTCGATGGCACTATGTTCTCCCGCGTGGAGATCGCAGGCCCTGGTTTTTTGAATTTCTTCCTTTCCTCTTCGTGGTACGATACTGTCATTCACAGCGTCATGGAGGAAGGTGATGCTTACGGTCAAATCGCAATCGGTGCGGGCAAGCGGGTTTTGGTGGAATTTGTTTCGGCAAACCCTACTGGACCTATGCATGTGGGCAATGCCCGTGGTGGCGCAATCGGCGACTGTTTGGCATCTGTACTGAATGCCGCAGGCTACAAGGCTGACCGTGAGTTCTATATCAATGATGCTGGTAACCAGATTGAAAAATTTGCAACTTCCCTGGAGGTGCGCTATTTGCAGGCTTGTGGTCAGGATATCATGATGCCTGAGGATGCCTATCAGGGTGAGGATATTATCGCTCATGCCAAGAATTTTTATGCCGAGCATCAGGATGCCTACGCAGGTGATGATTCCAAAGCACGTCGCGATGCCCTTGTGGCATTTGCACTGCCTAAAAATATCCAGGGGCTGAAAGATGATCTGCTCCAGTATCGCATTGAGTACGACCGCTGGTTCGCAGAAAGTACACTGCACGCTGACGGTAGCGTGGCGGAAATCATTCAACAATTGAAGGACAGCGGCTACACCTACGAGAAAGAAGGTGCGCTGTGGTTTAAGGCGGAGGAATTAGGCGCAGATAAAGATTTTGTGATCGTGCGTTCTAATGGTATCCCCACTTATGTGGTGCCCGATATTGCATATCACTATAACAAACTTGTGACTCGTGGGTATGATCAGGCGATTGATATTCTGGGAGCAGATCACCACGGTTATGTGCCTCGTCTAAAAGCAGCACTGACTGCATTGGGCGTAGATGCTTCACGACTCACCGTGGTTTTGATGCAGATGGTTGCTGTGATGCGTGACGGCAAGCCTGTTAAGCAATCCAAACGCAGCGGTAAAGCACTAACACTGGTAACGCTGCTGGAGGATATTCCAGTGGATGCAGCAAGATTCTTTTTCAATCTCCGTGAAGCAAATTCGCATTTTGAGTTTGACCTCGATCTGGCAGTCGAAAAATCTTCTTCCAACCCTGTCTACTACGTGCAGTATGCCCATGCACGTCTTTGCAGCCTGATCCGTACCCTTGCCGATGAGGGCGTTACTGTCCCAGATGTAAATGCTGCAAATCTCTCTCTGCTGCAATCTGTGCCAGAACGTGAGTTGATACGCCAACTGGCTGTTCTGCCAGTGGAAATCGAAAATGCAGCCAAACAGCTTGACCCCTCAAAACTTACCAAATATGCAGTGGAATTGGCATCTATGTTTCATAAGTTCTATGATGCCTGCAAGGTCAAGGATGCAGAATCCCCTGCTTTGCGTGATGCACGTCTTCTGCTGTGTGCGGCGACTCGTCAGGTGCTTTGCAACGCACTAACGATGTTGAAAGTAACGTCTCCCGAAAAAATGTAAAGGGTTACAATCTTGTAACCTATTTGGCACCGCATTTGCTCTGGATGATACGATTTGGCATAAAATTTTCGGTATTTTGGACAATACAGCCCTCCAAAAATTGCCGTTCTGACGAATATTCACAGTCTGTTAACAAATCGGTAACAAACCACATGGCGAAATATGCTACAATTATTGTGGTTTCGATTATCGTACTGTTTCTCTCTGGGATATTTATATCGTAAGTCACCAGTGAATCAGGTATCCTAAGAATAGAAATCATGAAGAAAGCGAAGGGATTTCACTATGCCTAACAGACCGTTTCAGACCCTTGTATGTCAGATGCGTGACACCATCGACGCCATGGTGGGTGTTGTTGATGAAACCGCAACGATCATTGCCTGCTCCGACGCTTCTCGTGTCGGTACCACCAATGAATTCGTAACACTGGATATGAACGAATCCGGAGATCTGTTCATCCGTGACGGTTGCACTTACAAGCCGTTTGGTTCTCGTACAACTCCCGATTATGCTGTCTTTGTGGAAGGTACTGACGAAAATGCTGCTCGTTATGCAGATATCATGGCGATCACTATGTCGAATATCAAGCAGTATTATGACGAAAAGTACGACCGCAACAATTTCATCAAGAATGTTGTGTTGGATAATATTCTGCCTGGCGATATTGTCATAAAGGCAAGAGAATTGCACTTCAGTGCCGAGATTACTCGTGTGGTACTGCTCATACGTATCGTTTCCGCAAACGATATTTCTGCTTACGATGTTATCCAGAATCTGTTTCCAGACAAGAGCAAAGATTTTGTCTTTAATATCACAGAAACAGATATCGTCTTGGTTAAGGAAATCAAATCCTCTGTGGAGGGTAAAGATCTGGAGAAACTGGCACGCTCTATTGCCGATACGCTCTCAAGCGAGTTCTACACCCGTGTCAATGTTGGTATCGGTACCAGTGTGGTCGGTGTCCGCGACCTCGCTCGTTCGTTCAAAGAAGCGCAGATGGCATTGGAGGTTGGCAAAGTGTTTGATACCGATAAGGTCATCGTTAGCTACGATAACCTCGGCATTGCTCGTCTGATCTATCATCTTCCCACTACCCTGTGCGAAACGTTTCTTCATGAAGTGTTTAAGCGCGGTAGTATCGAAAGCCTTGATCACGAAACACTTTTTACCATACAGCGTTTCTTCGAGAATAATCTGAATGTTTCCGAAACATCTCGTAAACTGTTTGTTCACCGTAACACTCTTGTTTACCGTCTTGAGAAGATTAAGAAGCTGACGGGCCTTGATTTGCGCGAATTTGACCATGCAATCATCTTCAAAATCGCACTAATGGTCAAGAAGTATCTGTCGGCAAGTCCTGTGAAGTTCTGATGTATCTGCGTGAACGGTTCTGCTTGGTACCCTGATCTCCCATTTGAACATTGACAGTAAGTGCCAGACGACTCGTGATGTTCGTTTGGCATTTGTCCATCTTGTGCGCTGCACAGCTGCAAAATGTCAATTTGGTTTTGCAATGGATGCCAGTACATCAGAATTAAAAGGAAGGATTTTACAATGCGGATGCAGGGAGTGCCATGTCTCTGTAGTAGAACGGCTTCTATGGTTGTTGCCGTTTCTCCTTCCTCCCACATTTGTTAAGGAGGACCCTATGGTTGAATTGAAAAACGTATCTGTGACCTACGAAAGCACTGGCGTTGAGGCGCTAAGCGATGTCAACCTCAAAGTTGAGGATGGCGATTTTGCCTTTGTTATCGGTCGTTCTGGTGCAGGCAAAAGTACCCTCATCAAGCTGCTGCTGAAAGAATTGGACGCAAACAGCGGTGAGGTCTTGGTCAATGGCTATAATCTGACTAAAATGAAGAAAAAGAAGGTGCCCGAGTTCCGCCGCACTATTGGTGTCGTGTTTCAGGATTATCGCTTGATAGAAACCATGACCGTTTACGAAAACATTGCCTTTGTGTTGCGCGTGATTGATGCGCCCATGAAGCTGATTCGGAAACGTGTGCCATATGTAATTTCTTTGGTGGGTTTACAGGATAAGGCAGATAGCTATCCCAGTGAACTTTCTGGTGGCGAACAGCAGCGTTGCGCTCTTGCTCGCGCACTCGTCAATGATCCTGCATTGCTGATTGCCGATGAGCCTACCGGTAATGTGGATCCGGAACTCGCCTATGAACTGGTGGAACTGTTGCAGGGCATCAACGAATGCGGCACCACCATTTTGATGGTCACGCACGCCCATGAGATGGTTCGCCACTTTGGCGGTCGAATCATTAACATCAATCAGGGCGAGGTCGTGTTCGATGAAGTGATTGGAGGGGCAGAAGTTGAAGCTCAGTAGTTTTCGATATCTTGTCGGTCAGGGCTTCGATAATGTCTGGAAGAATCGCGTGATGGCGTTCGCCTCCTTCTGCGTGTTGTTGGTAAGTCTTCTGCTTGTTGGCATATCCGTACTGTTCTATATCAATATCAATGCAATTATCGGAGGTATTGAGGACAAAAACGAGGTGATCGTTTATCTGCTGGATGATACCACCGACGAGCGTATTGAGGAAATCGGCAAGCAACTCAATGCCATGGAAAATGTCAGTTCCGTGACGCTTTATTCTCGTGAAGAGGCTTTTGCTGATCTGAAGGAGAGCATGAACGATTATACCGAGGTCTTTGAATCTCTTGGTGATGACAATCCCCTGCCCGATGCCTATCGGATTCGCGTTAGCGATATCTCTAAAATGGAAGAAACCGTTGTATCTGCCAACGCGATCCGTGATGTTGAGTATGTCAGTGCCCCAGATTCATTCGTGGAACTTCTAACTGAATTACGACGTGTGATCGCAATTATTGCAATCGCCATAATCATTGCACTGTTGATTGTTTCCATGGTGATCATCTCTAATACTACCCGTGCCAGTGTGTTCGCGCGCCGACGCGAGATCAGTATTATGCAGAGCGTGGGCGCAACCAAAGCCTTTATCCGTTTTCCCTTCTTCATTGAAGGCATGATTAACGGCTTTATGGCTGGTGCCGTTGCTACGTTGCTGACGTGGTTCACCTATGACCGTCTGGTGGATATGCTCGGCAATTTTAATGTGTTAAGCACAATCGGTCTGGGCAGTATCATTCCTTACGAATCTATCGCGCTCGGGGTCGCCCTTGCCTATTTGCTTGCTGGTTCCCTGATTGGTGCGTTGGGTAGCGTACTATCCACGAGAGCCCACCTCAAGCACCGTGCCGCCAATATGTAACGAAAGGATCATTATGAATCGCAAAAAAACAAAGCTTGTCGCTTTGCTTTCAGCTGCCTGTGTTGCGTTGGGATGCTGTATTTTCCCGCAATTTCCGAATTTGATGATTGCCCCAACTGTTTCTGCAAAAACATTGGACGAGATCAATCGAGAGCGAGAGGAAATCCGTAAACAGCAGGAACAAAAGCAACAGGAATTGGATCATCTACTGGGCAGTATTGATCAGCAGGAAAAGTATCAGGCAGTTTTACAGCAAAAGATCGACCTCATCAACCAGGAGCTTTCGTTGATTGATCAACAGTTGCTCAGCCTCAACAGCGATATTAGCGACAAAGAAAGCGACATCGCTGACTTGGAGGTGAGTATTGCAGAACAGCAAACCGATATTGACGAAGGTCTGGAAACCTTTAAGGCACGCGTTCGTACGTTGTATGTTCATGGTAACAACAGTCTGCTCTCTGCTTTGGTCGGCGCAACAGATTTCTACGATGTTCTTGCAAAGATAGACCTCATCAATCGAATTGCTGAACATGACGACGAAATGATGGATACATTGACTGCACAGTTGGAGGTTCTCAACACCAATAAAGCTGATCTCGATGCACGCATCGCCGCCTTGGAACTCAAACGAACCGAGGTGCAGAGTCTGCGTTCGGAATATGATAAAAGCTATCAGCAGCTTGATGCCGCGATGACCGAAACTGAGGAAGTCAAGATGGAGTTGGAACAGCAGAAGGCAGATGCGGAAAGCTGGATCAGCGACTATCAGAATCGATTGGACTCCCTCTCATCAGAAGAAGATGCCATTCTTGCTGAGATCAAACGGCAGGAAGAAGAAAAGCATAAGCAAGAGCAACAACAGCAGCAACCACAGCAACCCTCTTTGAATGATCCCCCTGAACAAAACGGAGTGCTTGCGTGGCCAGTACCTGGTTTTCACTGGATTTCCAGCCCATTTGGGCATCGTTGGGGAAGACAGCATAAGGGTATTGATATCGCAGGCGGCGGCATTCATAATGCACCCATTACAGCTGCTGCCAGCGGTACCGTTACCAAAGTTGTGACGGGATGCTCTCATGATTCCAAAGGCTTTTGCGGTTGCGGTGGCGGTTATGGTAACTATGTGATCGTAAGTCACGGCAATGGAATGTCTACCATTTATGCACATATGAGCCGCGTTGCGGTATCAGTGGGCACACAGGTATCCGCGGGTACTGTGGTTGGATATGTTGGTGCAACGGGTAACTCAACAGGTTATCATCTACACTTTGGCGTAACTGTCAATGGCACATATGTGGATCCACAGCTGTATTTATAGGATCTGCACATTGCAACGAAGTTTCAGAAAACGGTAGGAAGGGAGCCTTCTTGCCGTTTTCCCATACTATCATGTGATCCGATGAAAGGTGGCATCTTCACTTGAAAAAACAAATCAGTCTACGAAATGGAATCATCCTGTCTGTGATAACTGCACTGGCGGCTGCATTGCTGACATCCCTTGTGATGAGTTGGTTCACAGCGCGGTATAACACCGATCTGCAAAAGAAATATGCTCGACTGGATGCGTTGGATGCGGAGATACGCGAGAATTTTTATTTGGCTGATGTTGACGATGAGGCACTGATGAACGCAATGCTTAAAGGATATGTCAGTGGTTTGGGCGACCCGTACAGCGTTTATCTCACCGATGAGGAACTTGCCGACACCCACGAAAACAGTGCTGGACATTATGTAGGTATCGGTGTATCGGTATTGCAATCGCCCACGGAAAATACCGTGCTGGTGAAAGAAGTGATACCTGACTCCCCTGCTGAAAAAGGCGGTATTCTGCCTGATGACTATATCATTCGTGTCAACGATTTGCTTGTTGAAGAGGATGCTACGGCAGCCGTTGAAGCCATAAAAGGTCTTTCAGGAACTGAAGTCACGATTGCCGTGCGACATCCAGACGGCAGTGAATATACCACTACAATGAAGCGCGCATATGTCGATGAGCAGACTATCGAGTATCAAATGTTGACCGATGAGATTGGTTATATCCGCATTAAGAAATTTCGTACTGTCACCGTGAAACAGTTTTCTGATGCTTATGCAGCACTTTCTCAGCAAAATGTAAAAGGCATTCTGTTCGATGTGCGAGATAATGGCGGTGGCTTGCTGAATGCACTGGAACAAATGGTTGATCCCCTGCTGCCGAAAGGCGAACTTGCTTTTGCATATGACCAAGACGGAACTCCAACACCGATTATTGACTCCGATGCAAAATGTGTCGATATGCCAATGGTTGTTCTGACCAACGGCAACACCGCCAGTGCTTCGGAACTTTTCGCTTGTCTACTGCGAGATTATGCCAATGCAGTATTGGTTGGCGAAAAAACATTTGGAAAAGGTATCATGCAAACGACTTATTCGTTGCCTGACGGCGGTGGTTTGACTTTGACTACAGCAACCTATTCCACCGGTAAAACAGAATGTTATAACGGCGTGGGATTGATACCAGATGTAGAATCTATCAATTCCCCTGAATCTGCAACGGATACCCAGCTTGCGGATGCACAGTCCGTTTTAGAAGAATTGTTGACAACCTACAACTGACCGATAATAGATTGGAGTCTACTATGAATGAGCGATTTGATTGCTATGGTCTGCACAGTCTTTGGTATGAAAACCCTGCTACCATTTTTGAAGAAGCGTTACCGGTTGGCGCAGGACGCTTCGGGGCAATGGTGTTCGGGGATCCTCACAATGAGCTACTGAAACTCAATGAGGATTCTGTATGGTCAGGGGGAAAACGCAGTCGCCGTAATCCCAATGCGTTGGAAGGTTTTCATGCAGTACGCAAAATGCTTCTGGAGGGAAAAATCGCTGATGCGGAAAAGGTTGCATTTGAGAAAATGCAAGGCTGTCCTCCTAATTCACGGCACTATATGCCACTGGGTAATCTTTCGCTGTGTCAGCATCTGCCAGAGGGTAAAGTGACCAATTATCGTCGCAGCCTGGATGTCACCACGGCGATACAGAAAACCGTGTTTACCATAGGCGATGCGCTCTATACCAGGAGCATATTCTGCTCTGCTCCTGCGCAGGTGATGGTGATCCATTTGCAAGCAGAAAACGGAGCAAAAATCACTTGCGATCTCTCATTGGACGGCAGAGATGATTATTATGATGGTAATTATGTAAAGCAAACAGATAATGGTGCCGTTCTGTGCTATACGGGCAGTATGGGCGGCAAGGATGGCATTCATTTTGCGGTTGCGGTACAGGCAACTGCTACTGATGGTGTTGTTACATCTTATGGCAATACGCTGCGCATAGAAAATGCTGTCAATGCAACGGTTGTTCTGGGGGTACGCACAAATTATTATCACCCAGATGCAGATCTGCTCGCTATGGCACAATCTGATACAGCATTTGCTCTCAGTCATAGCTACATTGCGCTGAAAAAAGACCACCTTGCAGATTATGGTGCTTTGTATGATCGCTGTGATATTTCTTTGGGCGCAGAGGACAAAACAGCAAAGCTGATTCCAACCGATGCGCTGCTGGATGCTGTGAAAAGTGGTGATTTGACGCATCGGAATGCTCTGATCGGCTTGTATTTCCGTTATGGCAGATATTTGATGATCGCTGCCAGTCGTGTGGGTTCTCTGCCGATGAATCTACAGGGAATCTGGAATCAGGATATGTGGCCCGCTTGGGGAAGCCGTTTTACGATTAACATTAATACAGAAATGAATTATTGGCCTGCGGAACAATGCGCACTACAGGAATGCCACTTGCCGCTGTTTGATTTGATTGAAAGAATGCGTCCCGATGGCAGATTAACCGCTAAGGAAATGTATGCTTGCGATGGCTTTTGCGCCCATCATAACACCGATTTATGGGGCGATTGTGCGCCACAGGATCTTTGGATGCCCGCAACTTTGTGGCCAATGGGAGCAGCATGGCTTTGCTTACACATTTACGAGCATTACTGCTTTAGTGGCGATGTGGATTTTCTTCGCGAAAAATATCCCACCCTGCGTGAGGCAGCTGTGTTTTTTACCGATTTTCTAATGCCAATGCCAGATGGTCAGCTTGTAACCTGCCCCAGTGTATCTCCAGAGAATACATATCGCTTGCCAAACGGTGAAAAAGGCAATCTGAGTATCGCCCCAAGCATGGATACACAGATCATTGCCGCACTGTTTGATGCCGTTATTGCCTCTGCTGCGATACTGGATACCGACCATGCATTTGCTGAGAAATGTACGCAGATGCGTGGAAAATTGCCGAAACCTGCCATCGGGAAACATGGGCAGATTATGGAATGGGCTGAGGATTATGACGAAGAAGAACCAGGTCATCGCCACATTTCACAGTTGTTTGCGCTGCACCCAGCACATATGATTACGCCAGAGCATACACCTGAGCTTGCAAGGGCGGCAGATGCTACCCTTACGCGGAGATTGAGCCACGGCGGAGGGCATACTGGATGGAGTCGTGCATGGATCGCTAATATGTATGCAAGACTGCAAAACAGCGAGGCGGTGCTATCCCATATGACCCAGCTGATGCAGCATTCTACTGCGAGCAATCTTTTTGATATGCATCCACCGTTTCAGATTGATGGCAATTTTGGCGGCACTGCCGCTATTGCAGAATCTCTCATGCAATCCAATGCTGATGGAATCCGTCTGCTGCCTGCCTGCCCTGATGCATGGTCTGAGGGTGCATTTTATGGTATGCGTGCTTATGGTGGATTTACAGTATCCGCGAAATGGCATAACGGCACTCTTTGTGCGGCGCAGGTTCTTTCCAAAAATGGCAATATTTGCAAGATCACGCTGCCGAACCATGCCATTGTTACCACCATCGGAGGAAGCAAGATTGATACCATCAACGAGGCAGATGGTACTACAGTATTCGCAACGCAGCCGCACAGTACATATCTGGTGGTGATGGAATGACTCGAAACAAAACACAAAAAGAGCGCGTCCTGCGGCGATGCTTAGCAGTAGTAACGGCTCTGCTGTTGCTGTTATGTATTCTTTTTTTACGGCCTTCCCCCGAAACACCCCATAGCCATGGCGGCTATTTAGATTATGAACAGATTGTTCAAGGGTTAGGTAACCGTTCTTTGGCTGCCGATGAGCTGGAGCCTGACCGCTACGCTGTTAATGTGCCAAGCGTGGATCACGCTAAGGTCATGGCAAGCAAGGAAGCAGAAAGCATCTACTCTGAGGAAAGTTTTGCTATTCTCACCCAACGCGCGGGGTATCGTGGCAATGGTTATGTTAAGGTGACAGGGCACAATGTGGAATCGGCATTTACCCTACACTGGGTGGTAGATGCCACGCAACATTACGATATCACTATTTGTATGACAACCGACCACAAGGTTACCAATCGCTTACGGATCAACGGCAAACCCATCACGGATTTTACCTTGCAACCCAGCGAACAATTTGTCCGCGTAACATTTTATGGTATTTTTCTCGAAGAGGGCGATGTTGAGATATCGATTGATGCGGTAGATGGTGGTTTATTTGTGGATTATTTTGAGATGACCAGCGAATCGACAATCATGGATATTGATTTTGATATTTCAGATACCCCCTGCAACCCCAAGGCAACGGAGAAAACCGTTGCAATGTATCAATATCTGAAAGAAAACTGGAACGATAATCTCATAACGGGGCAATATGTTTCCGATTCGAGAAACCGTGAGTTGGCACTCATCTATGAAATGACTGGACAATTGCCACTGATTCGATTTTCTTCACTAGGAGATAATGACACCCTAGCGCAGGTTGAAGCTGCCATGGACTGGCATCTTTATACAGGGGGATATGTGGGGCTTATGTGGCATTGGAACGCTCCAGGCAGCGATTCCGTTTACGCAGCAGAAACCAATTTTTCGCTGGCTACTGCGCTTTACGGTGTCAGTGTGCAACAACTTGCAAAGGCATCCTCAGAGGAAATGCAGCAGATGGTGAAGGATGGCAATATCTCGCCAGAGTGTTTGCTGCTAGTGCAAGATATTGATGCTATGGCGGCACAACTGACGAAATTTGCCAATATGGATATTCCCGTTTTATGGCGACCTTTGCACGAAGCGGGCGGTGGATGGTACTGGTGGGGTGCAGATGGTGCAAATGCATATTTGCAGCTATGGCTGCTGCTGTATCACCGCATGACAGATTATCATGGGCTGCATAATCTGATTTGGCTGTGGAATGGTCAAAGTGCTTCATATATGGTGCCAGATAACACTTACGATATCGCTTCGGTGGATGTGTATCTCTCTCCTGATATGCAATATGGTAGCCGGTATGAACAGTTTATCTCATTGGCGAGGATTACAGAAGGCAAAAAGATCCTTGCGCTGAGCGAGTGCAGTTCGTTGCCTGATATCGAAATCTTGCTGCTTGACCACACGATATGGTCGTTCTTCGGGTTGTGGTATGGCGATTACATCATGAAAAGCGACGGTACTTTTTCTGATGCGTATTATTCAAGTAGCGATTTGTATAATCTGTACAACTCAGAGCGAACATTGTCTTTGAATGATTTTCGGTTAAGTATGCAATAATCCCTTGCAAAAGTCAATGAATTATGGTATAATTCAACTGTGAGCCGAAGAGAATATTTCGGCAGAAAGGCGGTATTTAATCCCATGAAAACAAGGATTATCAACGGTGTTTCCATCCCCAATCTCCCATGGCAGGAAAAGCCTACCGATTGCAAGGATGTTATCTGGCGTTATGCGCAGAATCCTGTCATCCAGCGTGATATTTTTCCTACCTCCAACAGCGTTTTCAATAGCGCAGTGGTTCCTTTTGAGGGCGGCTTTGCAGGTGTGTTCCGCGTAGATGATCGTTCTCGCAATATGCAGCTCCACGCAGGTTTTTCCAAAGATGGTCTACATTGGGATATCAATCCTGAGCGCATCTGCTTTGAAACAGATATTCCCGAAATGGCTGAGTTCCAGTATGGCTATGATCCCCGTGTCTGCTTCATCGAGGATCGTTACTATATTACTTGGTGCAATGCCTACGGTTGGAAGCCTACTATCGGTGTTGCGTATACCTTTGATTTCAAAACCTTCCATCAGTTGGAGAATGCCTACTTGCCCTTCAATCGTAACGGAGTACTGTTTCCTCGCAGAATCGGCGGCAACTATATGATGATGAGCCGTCCTTCCGACAGCGGTCACACACCTTTCGGTGATATCTATGTTTCTCAATCACCTGATTTGACCTACTGGGGCAAGCATCGACACATGATGGGCCCCTCCAAAGGGTGGGAATCGACAAAGATCGGCGCAGGTCCTATTCCAATCGAAACCGAACGTGGTTGGCTGATTTTCTACCACGGTGTGCTGACTTCCTGTAATGGCTATGTTTACAGCTTCTCAGCTGCGCTGCTGGATAAGGATCAGCCTTGGAAAGTTCTAAAGCGTGGTAGAGATTATCTGATTAGTCCACAGACCCTCTATGAGTGCGTTGGTGATGTGCCTAATGTCACATTCCCGTGCGCAAATCTGGTGGATGCCGATACTGGGCGCATCGCCATCTACTACGGCTGTGCAGATACGGTTACCAGTCTGTGCTTCACCACTGTAGATGATGTGCTGGATTGGCTGGATAACAACTCTCAGGTTTGAGTGATATTTATAATCTCCAAAAGGCTCATGCAGGAAATACTGTGTGAGCCTTTTCATATGCAAAAAAACGCTCCCCTTTCGCAAAAACGAAACAGGAAGCATTTTCACTAGGTCATTCGCCGCCGTTCTCGAGTTTGTCATCATCAGCGACATATGATGCATTCGCTTCACAATGCGCCTTACGATACTGGGCAGGTGTCATACCATAGGCGGTCTTAAATTGCCGTAGAAAGTACGGCATACCGTGATATCCAACGATAGAGGCAATATCCGACAGGGACAACTCCGAAGTGCGCAACAACTCCGCTGCCTTTTCCAGGCGGCTGTTTATGATGTCTTTGTTGATGCTTACGCCGAATGTTTCCGTATAAAGGTGCTGAAATCGCGAGCGACTGAGAGAAAGCTCCTTTGCCATTTCGTCAATTGACCAATCGCGCCCAGGCCAGCGGTAAACGGTCTCCCTCGTCCAAAGGAGTTTTTCAAAGTATAGTCCTTTCGATACGTTTCTAAGTTCAAATCGTGTGGTGACCTTCTCGCTCATTTTAAAGAGCATCAGCTGAAAGTACAGGGTCACAGATTCTCTGCGATGCTTGTTCGCTGAATACTGCTCATAGCACATATTGCGTGCAATGGCAGAGAGATCCGCCACATCGGCAACGGAAATTGGCTCGTTTAGAGGTAATTCCAGCTGTTTCATCAACATGATTTCGTCTTCATCGGGCCAGAAATGGATCCAGTCATCGTAATACACATCGCAATCAGGGCGATAATACTGAGGAAATTCAGGCGTGTAAATGATAAACGCCTTTGACGGCATTTTGCGCGTTTCGCCGTTGACGCGGAAAACAGAAGGTGTTTTCACTATAAGGATCAGCCAATCCCCCGCGCCAGTCGGACGATTGATGTAAAAATTACGGTCGTGCTTGTGATTATAACCGATTTCATCCATTCGCATCGCTGGTGCCTCCAATCTTTTCTCTACATTGTAGCATATTTTGTACGATTTGTCAAATTGAAACACAACACGAGAGTGTTTTTTGTTATGGTGTAGCTTTACGCCATCACAGAATACTTATGTTGTGAATATAATACGCTACAAAGAGACACGATATTTTGTGCATTCATACAAATTGCAAGATTTTTGGAATATGCTATTGACTTTTTTTTCAAAATGCGGTATAATGTCAAAGTCGCAAGTGAGATGAACTGATTGCGTTCGGCACTGATGACATCACGAATGGCTGCGTAGCTCAGTTGGCTAGAGCAATCGGTTCATACCCGATCGGTCGCTGGTTCAAATCCTGCCGCAGCCACTTTTTATGGCCCGTTGGTCAAGCGGCTAAGACGCCACCCTTTCACGGTGGAATCATGGGTTCAACTCCCGTACGGGTCACCAGAGTAAATGCTCGAAAGCTGCGCTGATGCGTTGTTTTCGAGTTTTTGCTTTTATTTTGTCGCTACTTGAAGCTCACGCAATGTTGCTTAAAATGTAGTTTGTACCTTGCATAGCATAAACAGAATCCAGAGAAGGCGTTGTCCCCCTCTGGATTTACTTGAATATCTGGTTTTCATGGCTTTGGCTGCACTTGTGGATATTAGCCGTTTTTCAAATCCTTCACACTACGCTTGCGCTGATCATCGTTTTCAATGTAATGTAGGATCTCCTCGGCTTTATCACTAACGAAATACAGGTTTTTACAATCGGCACGCACAAAACGATGCTCCACGGAATAGTCCAGCAGTGCAATTAGTTCTTTGTAATAGCCGTTTACATCATAGATAGCAATGGGCTTGGTGTGTCTACCAAGCTGTTTTGCGGTCAGCACTTGAAAGAACTCTTCAAAGGTGCCGATCCCTCCAGGCGTGATCACAAATGCATCTGCGCGATTTTCCATCGCTTCCTTGCGGTCTGCCATATCCTCAGTATAGAGTATCTCGGAACAATGGTCGAAAATGGCTTCAATTTCCTCATCACGGAAAAAGGCTGGAATCACGCCGTAAATATAGCCACCTTTACGGTATACGCCTCGTGCCGCAGCGCCCATCAAACCGTTGCCGCCTGCACCAAATACCAGATTATGTCCACGCTCTACCATCATTTCGCCAAACTGCTCAATCGCTTCGATGTACAAAGGGTCAATTTCTGCACTTGCAGACCCGAAAACGCAAAGATTCATCTCAAATACACTCCTCTCAAGCATTACAGTAGCGTTCTGCATGACTATCGTACAGCAACAATCTACATTCTATATGGTATTATACCATATCGCATTCTTGCTTGTCAAGCATAGATTCCTACTTTTTGCACAAAAGCGGAAAAAGCAATTGACAATTCAATGGTAAATATGATATAATCACAATGCGTCATTCCACAGTTTGTAGCACAGAAAGAGTGTGTAAAATATGAGCAACCGCAACGGCAATCATCATCGACAGTTTAACGGCTTTGAATTTTTGACATCTTCGGCAAATCGAACGCAGAAGCAAAGCCCATTTGCGCGAATCTTTATGATCGTGCTGATGCTTACAATTGTGATCTGTTACCCCTTGAATATCCTTTTGTCAAAGGCAAAATCTAACAAGCAATATGTGTATCAGTTTGAACCCCACGACCTCACCCCACGCGATGGCATAACTTTTTCAATGTCTGTGACCAAGCAGTGGACTGATCAATCGCTTCACCCTGCAACCCCCATGGGGGCACAGTATGATGGCGTACTGACTCTGGATGGAACACAGAATTTTCGTAATTGGACGGTGACCATCGCTTTCAATGAGGCCCCGATCATCGACAGTTCATGGAATGGACAGTTTGACATCAGCGGAAACAATCTGACCTTTACGCCAGATGACGACACAACCATGACTTTTGGCGCAGTAATGTATTCCAGGCAATTGTTAACCCCCACAGGGTATTCCATTACAGGATACTATGTTGTAAATCCTCACACAACGCCACTGTACTTCATTACCATAGGGCTGTTTATTCTTTGGATCATTCTGATTACCACACAGATATTGACTTATTTTCGCACACGTAGCTTATTGCAACGACAGGCTGCCAGCGTGGAAATCATCAATCAAGCAATGCAGACCTTCGCAAGCTTCATTGATGCAAAAGATTCCTACACAAGAGGTCATTCGCAACGCGTTTCGGCGTACAGTGTTGAGATCGCCTTTCGCATGGGGCTGGAGAGCGAATCTATCTCACATATTTATTATACCTCCATGCTCCATGACTGCGGTAAAATCGGCATTTCCGATGCGGTGCTGAAAAAGCGTGCGGGGCTAAACGATGAGGAGTATGCTCTCATTCGCGAGCATACAGTCATCGGTGCTAATATGCTGCGCAATTTTACTGCTGTTCCAGGAATTCAAGATGGTGCCCACTATCATCATGAACGATACGATGGCAAGGGTTACCCAGAAGGTCTACGGGGTGAGCAGATCCCTCTGTTTGCGCGTATCATCTGCATTGCAGATGCCTTTGATGCAATGAACAGCAATCGCTGCTACCGTGGCTGCATGGAAATGAATGTGATCATTGCAGAATTGCAAGAAAATGCTGGAAAGCAATTTGATCCAAACATCATCGGTTACATGATCGAAATGGTGCAAGATGGATTTGTGGACGCAGTGCAAAAGCAGTATCCGTTCTCTTTTACGGAAAACAAATAATAACGGCATCGAATCTGTTTTTTCACGGATGCTTTTGTGCAATCGTACCCAAAAACTTTCCTTTTGCAAACGAATGATAAGAATTTTGCGGTTTTTCGTGCAAACCCCTTTTCAAACCACGCAAAACATGCTATAATAAAGAAAAATATTGGGAGGTCTGTTATGAGAGCAGTTATCACCGTGATCGGTCACGACACCGTTGGCATCCTGCATAAGGTCAGCGGCATCTGCGCCGAAAATAATGCCAATGTCATTGAAGTTTCTCAAAGCGTTTTGCAGGATATGTTCGCCATGTTTATGTTGGTGGATATCTCACAGCTGAGCTGCGGTTTTGCTACCCTTTCCGAACAGCTTGCCGATCTCGGCAAAAATCTCGGTCTTTCTATTCACGCTATGCATGAGGATGTCTTCAACTCCATGCATCGCATTTAGGAGGCAGTCATGCTCAATACATATGACATTCTTGAAACCATACGCATGATCCAGGACGAGTGTCTGGACATCCGCACCATTACCATGGGTATTTCCCTGCTGGATTGCTGCGACAGTGATATGCAAGCAATGTGCGACAAGGTTTATGAAAAAATCACACACAAGGCTGAAAAACTCGTGGTGACTGGTGAACAGATCGAGTCCGAATACGGAATACCGATCATCAATAAGCGTATTTCTATCACCCCTGCTGCGATGCTTGTGGCTGCTGCAAAGGGCGGTGATCCCGTTTTGCTTGCAAAAACCTTGCAGCGCGCTGCCGAGGCCACAGGAGTTAATTTCATTGGTGGATATTCTGCATTGGTTCACAAAGGGTTCAGTGAGGGCGATCTGCGTTTGATTGCATCTATCCCTGAGGCGTTGGCTGTGACAAGTCATCTGTGCGCGTCGGTCAATGTTGGTTCCACCAGAGCTGGCATCAACATGGATGCGGTCAAGATCATGGGCGAGATTATTTTGGAAGCAGCCCAAAAAACCGCTGACCAACAGTGCTTCGGACCAGCAAAGCTGGTTGTACTGTGCAATGCTCCTGAGGATAATCCCTTTATGGCAGGCGCATTCCATGGCGTTGGTGAGCCTGACTGTGAAGTGCATGTAGGTGTATCTGGTCCGGGTGTAGTGCGTGCTGCCATCGCAAAGTATCCCGATGCCTCCTTGGATCAGATTGCTGATGTGATCAAGCGTACCGCTTTCAAGATTACAAGGATGGGGCAGCTGGTGGGCAAACGCGCATCTCAAATGCTTGGCGTACCGTTTGGCATTGTAGATCTTTCCCTTGCACCAACCCCTGCTGTTGGTGATAGTGTGGCACATATTCTGGAGGGCATGGGACTTTCCGTCTGCGGCACGCATGGAACCACTGCCGCGCTGGCCATGCTGAATGACGCTGTAAAAAAAGGCGGTGTTATGGCTTCTTCCAGTGTGGGTGGGCTTTCTGGTGCTTTCATCCCTGTTTCTGAAGATGCTGGCATGATTGCTGCTGCGGAATCTGGCGTATTGACCCTTGAAAAACTAGAAGCGATGACTGCTGTCTGCTCAGTAGGGTTAGATATGATCGTAGTGCCTGGTGATACCCCCTCTTCAACGCTGTCCGCCATCATTGCGGATGAGGCTGCTATCGGCATGGTGAACAACAAAACAACTGCTGTCCGTGTAATTCCTGCTATTGGCAAAAAAGAAGGCGAGATGCTCGACTTTGGCGGATTGTTCGGTAGCGGTCCTGTGATGCCTGTGAAACAGGAGAGTGCTGCACAGTTCATTGCGCGAGGTGGGCGTATTCCTGCACCTATGCATAGCATCAAGAACTAATAATTATACATAAAGTGCTTTTTTATGTAGAATCATTGCTGCTTTTGTGTCGTGATTTCTTATTGAAACATCCGTTTTACGGTCAGCCGTTCATCAAGAATCTCGTGAAGCAGCTACGCAGCGACACTGAAAAGCACTATGCCCGAGAAGAATTTCGTATTCTTTTCGGGCTTTTCTGCATATGGGTAGCCACTGGTTTGCCATTAACAAGGAATTTTTGAGCAAAAAGACAAAAACACATCGGCAGATTCTACACATAAGGCGTTTTTTCATAAATGCTCTATATATGTATTTGATTCAAATTGCACAAATTTTGCTTTCTTGCTGGAATATCGTGACAAATTTGTGATAGAATCTTGACATTGGCAAGCAATGGGTGTATAATAAAATACGTTTGAGCATTTGAAGGATCGCGTTTTTTGCCCCGAAAGGAATGGTATCCACATGATGGACGATACAATAAAACTCTTGTTGGAAACTGATGCAAACGCTGAAAGCAAACGTCAGGCAGCCATCGCTGAAAGCAAACAACTTCTTGAAAATGCGCGTCAGCAAGCTGCTGCACAAAGCGAGGCACGCACCCACCATACAAAAGATCTGATATTTGAAATTGAAGAAACCGAACGAACAGCATATGAGGAAAAGTATCATGCGTTAATGGCGGATTACGAAAAACAAACCGCTGCACTTTCACAGCAATTTGATGCCCGACATGAGGAATTGTTGAAGCAGTTGATGCGTAAGGTGCTGGCAGGAGCTGAGCAGACTCATGGCAACTAAAATGTATCGTGCTACGGTAGCTTCAGTACGCGCAATTTATGGCAAACGGCTGCGCCAACAACAGTACCGTGCTTTAATATCGCTGCATACTGTGCCTGATATTGCCGCATATCTCAAACAGACCGATGCTTACCGCAATTTGCTGGAGGATATAGAACCATCAGTCATGCACCGAAAATACCTCGAAAGTGCATTGCAAAGAGCCGTTTTTCAGCAGTATCTTCATTTTTGCAGGCTGGAACAGTTGCAGAATACGCCGTTTTTCCGTTTTATTATCATGGATTACGAAATCCGTGAGCTGCTTAAGGCGATTCAGCTTCTGCCGCAGGATAACAGCGGTTTGTATATCTCACAGATGTACGGATGGCTTGCGCCATACACTGCGTTTTCTCTGGAAAAACTAGCGCAGGCAAAATCATATGCAGAAATACTGGAAGTGACTCGCCATACGGTATATTACAACTTCTTGAAGCCGTTTCTTGCACAGAAGGATGGTGCTTTCCCCTACTTTGCCTGCGAGATTGCGCTGCGCACAGGATATATGCAGCACCTGCTGGACGAAACTGCGCACATAATGAAGAAAAAGAATCGCGATGCGTTGTCCAATCTCATCCGTGAGCAAATCGACCTTATCAATCTCATTAACGCCTACCGCCTGAAAAGTGTGTTTCATACCGATAGCGAAACATTACGTTCCCTGATGCTACCCGTGCAGGGACTTTTATCGAAACGTGCTTCTGCTGCATTATGTAATGCACCAGACACGGAATCGTTTCGGCAAATCCTTTTACGCACAAGATATGGTCGGATGCTTGAACCCCAAAGTACACTTTCGCATCACTTGCAAATGGAACGCTGTTTTCAGATTCTACGTTGCCGCACTGCTAGAAATGCACTGCGCTTCTCGGATCATGCACTGGTAAGCCTGTATGCGGCACATTATCTACAGGGAGTAGAGGTCGATAATTTGACAACCATTATTGAGGGCATTCGGTACAATCAGCCGCCAGCTTATCTCGAATCTCTCATAATCATGAATACCTGAAGGGAGGTCATGGTTTGTCCATTGAAAAACTAAAACTAGTTACCATTGGTGGGGCGCCCCAGGGTTTGGATGCTTCTTTGCAGATTTGTCTGGAAAGTGGGATATTCCATTTGGAAAATGCAGGCATTATTCTTGCGGGTGCGGAAGAAAATGCTCTCCCTGTACAGGAAAATCCTTACGCACAACAGATGAAAGATTTCTTGGCTCTCAATCTGCAAGAGGCTGCCGATACCGATGTACAGGGCGAGATGATCAAAATGTCACCAGAAGAAATTGATGTACATCTCAAACGAATTGCACAGTCACTTGATACTGTCAGGGATGACTATGTAGCCGCCTCGCAAAAAGTGGCAGAGTACACAGACGCGCTGACGCATTTGAATCATTTGAAAGGTGTACATGATGACTTGGGGAAACTGCTTCAGTGTCGCAATATCGTTTGCAAATTTGGCAGAATGCCCGTGGAAAGTATGGAAAAGTTGGAGTTGTACAACAATCCAAATCTCATGTTCCGTGCCTACGATACAGCGCATGAGTATGCATGGGGCTTCTATTTCACCACACCGCAACAGGCAATCGGCGCAGAAGGCATTATGCGCGCATTGCTGTTTGAAGAATTTCATCTGCCAAGCTTTATTCATGGTACGCCTGAAGAGGCAATGCACGATCTGCAAGCAGCACTGGACGAACAGCAGGCACTTTCCGATTCGCTGAAAGAGCAGCGCAACGCAATTTTACAGAATGAGAGCAAACTACTGGGGCAGATATATCGATTTTTGCTATACAGAGAAGAAATCTACCGGTTGCACGGACAATGCCTGATCACAAAAGAGAAATTCACACTGATGGGATATATTCCGGCCGATCAACAGGCCGCATTCCAAAAGCGAATGGACGCTGTGCCCGATGTTGTCATGTCTTACGATGACCCGCCAAATACCGCTTCAATCACGCCGCCTGTGAAACTGAAAAATAATCGGTTTGCTGCACCATTCTCTATGTTCGTGGAAATGTATGGCTTGCCTGATTACCGTGGATTCAATCCCACAACTTTGCTGGCGATTACATACACCATTCTCTTTGGCTTGATGTTTGGTGATCTGGGACAGGGTCTTGTAATGGCAATAATAGGCATCGTTCTCAGCAAACGAAAAAAGAAGATCGCACTTGCCCCTATTCTGACACGAATCGGCTTTTCCAGCGCGTTCTTTGGTCTGTTCTACGGGTCAGTTTTTGGCTATGAACATTGGCTTGACCCCATGTTCGAAAACATGGGCATCTCGTTTCTTCCCGTGCATGCCATGGACCACACCGACTGGTTCATTTACGGTGCCATTGGTGTTGGTGCTGCGATTATGTTGCTTTCCATTACAGTCAATATCATCGTCAAGCTAAAGTGTAGAAATTACACTGAGGCGATATTTGGCAACAACGGTGTGATGGGTTTCATTTTCTTTGCTGCCATACTCGGAATATTGGTTTGTATGATGTTTACCGATGTCAACCTGTTAACAGCACCCTATATCATTTGCCTGTTGGTATTGCCTATGCTAATGATGTTCTTCCGAGAGCCGCTGGGCGCACTGGTTGCCCACAAACCGATGCACCATACCTCAGTTGTGGACTTTATTGCATCCAATTTCTTTGAGTGCTTTGAGTTTTTGCTGGGATATGCTACCAATATGCTTTCGTTTATTCGTGTGGGCGGATTCGTATTCTCTCACGCAGGTCTGATGAGCGTTGTAATGGTTCTTTCCGAAATGGTCGGACAAGGCGCATCGGTTGTTGTTGTAGTGATCGGCAATCTCTTTGTAATGTGTCTGGAAGGACTGATCGTGGGTATACAGGTATTACGATTAGAGTTTTACGAAATCTTTTCTCGCTGCTATGACGGAAAAAGCAAGCCCTTTACTCCGATCACGGTCAGCACTCCCGAATCTGTTGCTGCCAAATCTTGAACACAATATGTTATAACCGCTTGTGCGGTGAAAGGAGTTTATTATGTCTATCTGGATGATCGCTGAACTGTTTCTGCTTCCCCTGTTAATTGTTGTGCTTATTTCTATGCCTCTGTATGCCGCTGTGCGCCGTCGCAAGAACGGTAAGAAGTTTCGTTGGGCACTGATCATGAATCTTTGCACATTTGCAGCCGTAATGCTCTGCGCATTTGTGCTGCCCGTGGATGGGTTGGTACACGCAGCAGAAGCAACTGAAACCATTGTGAACAATTCCGCAGGTTTGGGATATCTTGCTGCGGCACTATCAGTTGGCGTTGGTTCTATCGGCTGCGGTATCGCCGTTGCCAATGCTGCCCCTGCTGCTATCGGCGCAGTCGCGGAAGAGCCAGAATCCTTTGGTAAGGCACTGATTTTTGTAGCACTGGGCGAAGGCGTTGCAATCTATGGTCTGCTCATCGCTATTCTCATTCTGAATAAACTGTAATGCGTTGCTATCTGATCAGTGACAATGTCGACACGCTGATGGGAATGCGTCTTGCTGGTGTGGAGGGCGAAATTGTACACACCGCGAAGGAGGTTATAACGGCTCTGCACAACGCCTGCAACCGCAAGGATGTTGCCGTTATTTTTATCGCCGAAAAGCTTTCTTTGCTTTGTGAAGATACTGTATATCGTTACAAGGAAACGGTTTCTATGCCGCTACTGGTAACCATCCCCGACCGCCATGGAAGCACCGATGTTACCGATTCGCTCTCGCGCTATTTGCGTGAAACGATCGGCATTCGCATCTGAAAGGAATTGTATCGCTATGAATGCAAATCAAAAATTGATGCAGTTTATTGCATCGGTTGAGAGCAATATGCAGGCAGAATCTGACGCAATGTTGGCTGCCGCGAAGGAAGAGGCAAGCGAAATTCTTCACAATGCGAATCTGGAAAGCAAAACACTTGCCGAACGTCAGCTTGCGACAGCCAAAAAGGCACTCGCCCTGAAATATCAGCGGCGATTTGCGCAAAACAGCTTTCAGTTTCATACGGCGATTTTAAGACAGCGTACAAGGCATCTTTCGTTGTTGTACGCTGATCTAAAACAGCGCGTCGCAGATTTTTCTAACTCGGCAGACTATTTGCCATGGCTGAAGAATTTGATCGCCACCGTTTCCCCTGCTGCACAGAGTACGGTTCTGCTCCGTGAGAGCGACCTGCAATTTATTTCGGAATTACAGAAAACTTGCCTTGCTGACTGCTGCTTCGCTCCTGATGAGAGCATCACGCTTGGCGGATGCATGGTTCTTTCTGCTGATGGGAAACGCTGCATGAATCACACACTGGACGATGCTCTCGCGGAACAGATCCGCAATTTTCATCGTGAACAGCTTCAAAACGGAGGGACGAAAACATGATCTCCGCACCTATATACAGTATCAACGGACCAGTCGTTAAGTTGCACCAGACAGATGGCTTTTCTATGATGGAAATGGTCTATGTCGGGCATCGTAGACTCATCGGTGAGGTTATTGGTCTGACCGCCGAGGAAGTTACCATTCAGGTTTATGAGGGCACAGGCGGTCTGCAAACTGGTGAGCCAGTTGAAGCCTCCGGGGCTCCTATGTGTGTTACGTTGGGACCAGGTATTTTGGGCAATATTTTTGATGGCATTGAGCGTCCGCTGCAACGGCTCAAAGAAGAATCGGGTGCATTTATCGCCGATGGTTTGTCGGTTCCGATATTAGATACGCAAAAACAATACGATGTAACAGTAAAGCTTGCGGTAGGTGACAAGGCCAATCGTGGTGAGGTATACGCTTCCTGTCAAGAAACTTCGGTCATTTTGCACCTTTGCGTGATTCCGCCACAGCTTTCGGGCGAAGTAGTATACAGCGCACCAAATGGCAAATATACGATTAACGACGAGATTCTACGCATCCGCGATGAAAAAGGTGTTGTGCATTCGCTGACTCTTTGCCAGAAATGGCCCATTCGAAACCCACGACCTGCTTTGCGGCGTATTGCGCCATCTCGTCCGATGATCACAGGACAAAGGGTCATTGACACGCTGTTCCCTATTGCCAAAGGTGGCACGGCTGCCATCCCTGGGGGATTTGGTACAGGTAAAACCATGACACAGCACCAGATTGCAAAATGGTGCGATGCCGATATCATCATCTATATCGGTTGCGGTGAGCGTGGTAACGAGATGACGCAGGTCTTGGAAGAATTTACCGCATTGAAAGATCCTCGTACTGGCCGTTCCTTGATGGAACGCACAGTATTGATCGCAAATACCTCAAACATGCCTGTTGCAGCGCGTGAAGCATCCATTTATACGGGCATCACCCTTGCGGAATACTACCGTGATATGGGTTATCACATTGCAATTATGGCAGATTCTACTTCACGTTGGGCAGAGGCGTTGCGTGAGATATCGGGACGATTGGAGGAAATGCCTGCCGAAGAGGGATTTCCTGCATATCTGCCTTCGCGTTTATCCGAATTCTACGAGCGAACAGGATGCTACGAAACCTTAGGCGGAGCCATTGGCAGTGTGTCGGTCATTGGTGCAGTTTCGCCCCAAGGATCGGATTTCTCAGAGCCAGTGACACAGAATACGAAACGTTTTGTGCGATGCTTCTGGGGATTGGATAAATCCCTAGCCTACGCAAGGCATTACCCTGCAATCAACTGGACAATCAGTTACAGCGAATATCTGGATGATCTTTCGGATTACTATAACAAGAACGTCAACCCACGCTTTACCAAAACGCGCGCGGAGATCGCAGGTATTTTAAAAGATGAAACAGAGCTGATGGATATTGTTCGTCTTATCGGTGCCGATGTGTTGCCTGAGGAGCAGAAGTTGACGCTGGAGATTGCAAGGGTGATTCGTGTTGGTTTTTTGCAGCAGAACGCTTATCACAAGGACGATACCTATGTGCCCCTTCAAAAACAATATCTCATGATGGATGCTATTCTGCACTTGCAAAATGCTGCAAAAAATGCGATGGCACATGGCGCATCGCTACAACAATTAAAAAGCAGCGGCGTGTTTGAAAAACTTATTGCAATGAAATATGACATTCCTAACAATGCAATGGAGATGTTCCAGACGCTGAAGCAGCAGATCGACGCAACACTTGCACAGCAATACAGAGAGGAGCATTGATATGAGCAATTTACAGTATATCGGATTGCACAGCATCAACGGCTCGTTGGTGGTGCTGGATGAGGTCGATGGTATTCAATACGATGAACTCGCACGTATTGTGTTGGATGACGGCACCGAGCGCACAGGGCGTGTGGCAATGCTTGAGGGAAATCGTGCGGTATTGCAGGTCTTTGAAGGAACAAACGGTCTTTCACTGCATAACACGCGCACAAGGTTCTGCGGAAAGCCCATGGAACTGCCACTTTCCAAAGAATTGCTGGGCAGGGTATTTGATGGCGCTGGCAGACCAGCTGACGGTCTTGGCGAAATCTTTCCTGAAGCTTACAAGGATATCAATGGCTTGCCGCTGAACCCTGTCGCTAGACACTATCCGCGTAATTTTATCCAAACAGGTATTTCTGCTATTGATTGCCTGACGACGCTGATTCGTGGGCAGAAGTTACCGATTTTTTCTGGAACGGGTCTTTCTCACAACAAGCTCGCGGTGCAGATCGTCCAGCAGGCGAAAATAGCACAGAATGATAGTACGCCCTTTGGTATTGTGTTTGCCGCAATGGGCATTCAGAACGATGTTGCTGAGTTTTTTCGCCGCAGCTTTGCAGAAAGTGGTGTTCTTGAAAATGTTGCAATGTTTGTGAATCTTGCCAATGACCCCATAATTGAGCGTATTCTGACACCTCGCTGCGCACTCACTGCCGCCGAATATCTTGCCTACGAAAAGCATATGCATATTCTTGTTGTTATGACCGATATGACATCCTATGCTGAGGCACTGCGCGAGTTCTCGTCCTCTAAAGGTGAGATTCCAGGCAGAAAAGGTTACCCTGGGTATCTATATTCTGATCTTGCATCACTGTATGAACGCGCCGGTATGATTGAAGGCGTAGAGGGCAGTGTTACACAGCTTCCCATTTTGACGATGCCCAACGATGATATTACACATCCTATCCCTGATCTGACAGGCTATATCACAGAGGGACAGATTGTACTTGACCGTTCGTTGGAACAAAGTGGCATCTATCCGCCCATTGCGATTTTGCCTTCTCTTTCACGTCTGATGAAAGACGGCATTGGCGATGGATTTACCAGAGCCGACCACGCGGCGGTTTCCAATCAGCTGTTTGCATCCTATGCACAGGTACAGGATGCGCGCTCCCTTGCCTCTGTGATTGGTGAAGAAGAACTTTCCGATCTTGATCGCAAATACTTGGAGTTCGGCAAGCTGTTTGAAACCAGATTTCTTGCACAAGGCTCTACTGAAGAACGCAGCATCGAACAAACACTCGATCTGGGTTGGCTGCTGCTTTCAGTACTGCCCGAATCTGCACTTGACCGCATTGACGAAACTATGCGCAAGGAACACTATATTCCCAACGCGATACAGCGTCTTAGCGGGAAGGAGTGATGCCCCATGGCGATGCAGATCATCCCAACCAAAGGCAATCTGATGGCTGCAAAACGATCGCTGGCACTATGTAAACTTGGATATGACCTGATGGATCGTAAGCGGAATGTTTTGATGAGAGAGCTAATGCAGTTGGTTGAACAGGCAAAGTTGCTGCGCAATTCTATACAATCCATTTATGACGAGTCGTATGCCATGCTGCAAAGTGCCAATATCACACTGGGCGTGATCGAGTCTTTTGCGAATTGCGTTCCCATTGATAACAACATTACTGTGAAAACACGCACTGTAATGGGAGTAGAGATTCCTACAATTGAACATATCCCAGATGATCCACCGATTCCCTATGGCTTTTTCAGCACAAATATCGAACTTGATATCGCTTACACATCATTTTGCAAGGTACGTGATATCACTTTGCAGCTTGCTACAGTAGATAACGGTGTATATCGTCTGGCGAGTGCCATTGCTGCCACGCAAAAGCGTGCCAATGCACTAAAGAATATCCTTATACCCCGATATACTGAAACCATTCGTATTATTTCCGATCATCTGGAAGAAAAAGAACGCGAAGAATTCACGCGCATGAAAATGATCAAGACAAGAAAAAATCTTCGCTGAGGAAGGCTTAACATGGAACAATACCGTAAGCTCGGCGCACTCACGCTTGCTTCTATTCTGCTAGCAGGCTTTACAGCCTGCAACGATGAAGCTGCATCATCCGATGCGGGGGTACAAAATCCCGTTGATAATACCCCCTTTGCAACCTATCTTTCTAACACAGTCATCGCAACGGGTAATAATAAATCTGTTGCAGCGGCTGAGGGCATCACCTACCGTGCGTTTTTACCTGTAGAAGCATATGGCGACTTTGAATACTGCTTTTATTTTTCCAATACAGTGGATTCGACATGGGATGACGGTAAAAAAACCTACGTAGGAAAGCAGGGAACGGCGTACACCATTGAATCTGCAAGTATTGGCACTGCAACCGCCTATGAGGCGACTTCGGCTGTTAATAACGAGATTGCTGTAACATTCGGCGGTGAAACAAGCAAATCAGTCGCGCCAGGTGAAACATTCTGGAGCGACCCTGTTTCCTTTGATGTGCCTAACGGTTCTTATCTTGTATGGACCTGGACAGTCAAAGGCGAGGAGATTCCCGCAACCGCAATGTCAGAACTGACTCCCTCCTACTACAACAACGGTTCTGGATTCATCTACAATAATACCATTCCCCTGCCCCAGCTCATCGGCTGCAATCGCAGTGTAAAAAAGCGTATTGTTACCCTCGGCGATTCTATTACACAAGGCTGCCAAACCACACAATATGGCAATGCTTTCTGGGCGGCAAAGATCTCCGAGGCACTGGGCAGTGATTACAGTTTGTGGAATCTGGGTCTAGGTCACGCAAGAGCAAGCGACTGCGCAACAAATGGGGATTGGTTGCAGCGCGCCTCCCACGCTGATATTGTGATTGTTGCATTTGGCACCAACGATATGCTGTCAGGGCAATACGGGGTTGGTGCGCCCAATGCGGCTTCATCTATCATCAGCTGGCTGGAATTCATCACAAAGTCGCTTCAAAGTGCAGGCTGTGATGTGATCGTTTTTAACGCACCGCCTTTCGATTACAAAGAATTGCAAGAGGGTATCCGTACAGAATTGAATACTATGCTTCCAGATGCTGTTGCACAATGGGACGCATATTATTTTGATTTTGCATCGTCGCTCTCTGACCCGGCAGACGCAAAAAAGGCTTTGTACGGCGGTCATCCAAATGACGAAGGATGCAAGATCGTTGCGGACAAGTTTTTAGAGCAATACCGCAGCTTGATTACAGAGTAACATAGGCGATAATTTATATAAGCATAAAGAAAACAAGCCCCGAAGCAGCAATTGATAAACTGCTTCGGGGCTACATGTTTTATGTATCGGCGTTTTGTATGCAGATAACATAGCCGCCCATATTATCGCCAGAAACGGTAATGGGCAAATCTTTTGGAACAGTAACTTCTGTCATCGCACCATCTGAGGCAGCAGGCACATAATAAACCGTATAAGTCGCATTGTTTGCGGTGATGCTTAAGGGGGCATCCGCGCCATGAGAAGTACGCAACAACGCAAGATATTCTTCCAAGCAGAGATTCTGCTGGGTCATATACTGCGCGTGAGGAATGCCCACATAACGATAATGCCAAATCTGCTCTGCCATACCTGTATGCTCGGTTTTTTCGCCAGTATAACGCTGCACAAAGCCGTATTCAGCACAGTGGGATTGCAGCCAACCATAATTCCCGTTGGGTTGATAGGGAGAATGCGTTCCAACCGTTTCATCCCACACAGCAAGATCAATGGAAAGCCCGCTTGCGCGCTCGGGTATGGCGACCTGATAGGCAAGTGCTTTGGGTGCTTCGGTGGTTGCATAAATCATAACATTACCAAGATTGGTGGCTGCGTAAAAATCATTGAACATACGAATGAGATCATTTGACATCCGCTTTGAGATTTGCAGATTCCGCGTTGGCAGACGAAAATGCGCATAGTCCAACTCGGCAAATGCAACAGAATCCCCTTGTCCTTGCCAAGAATACGTATCATTGACCAGAACCAGAGAACCTGTATGCACCTCAGAGCCAAGCAGCGTCAGTTTTGGAAGGTTTTCATCTGGAGTGCTGGTTGTAGTTGTCGTTGCAACCGTGGTCGATGTTGACTGATTATTCGACGTTGTCGACGTCGGTGCTGTACCGTATGGATCAATACCAGAATTGGTCTGCACGATCAGCTGACCGTTTTCTCCGCGCCAGCTATTATAGGCGCGGCGGACGAAATCTGCTGCAAAAATCAGAAAAATCATCGCCGACAAAATCACGGCAATGCGTCCGTAATCAATGCGTCTCGCCATGAGATATGCACTCCTTTATTCTTCCGATGTTTTTTCAGAGATGGCTGCCTGTTCCTTTTCGGGAGGCAGCAGAGCCGAAACCGCTTCGTGCATTTCGGTACGAATTCGGCGCAGTTCACGGGGATTTGGTTCAGTAAGTGGCTCATTCAACAGGTGCAATGGCTTACCGTAGGTAATGGTAATACGGCTGCGAAAATGCAGCTTGCCCTCAAACTGAACCGATACAGGTACCACATCCGTACCTGTCTGTGCAACAATATATGCTGCACCCGACTTGAATCTGCCGAGCTTGCCATCTTTTGAACGTGTTCCCTCTGGAAAGATCAAGCCGTTTTTACCCTGTTTCAGGCGCATGGTGAGTTCATCCAATGGGGAAAGATCACCGCTGCCGCGATCAATGGCAATGGCACCCAAAGCCGTAATGATTTTTTCAAACAGTTTGTTTTTGAACAGTTCCTGCTTGGCAATGAAGCAAAACTGCTGCTTTGGAACAAGCAACGGAATCAATACGGGATCTACATTGCTGCGATGATTGCTCACAAACAGATATCCACCCTGCTGTGGTATGTTTTCTTTACCAACGCCGTGAATCGAAAAGCAAAGATGCATGATTGGCCGTACAACCATCATCGAAAAACGATAAAACTTATTCATGGAGTTCCAGACGCTCCTTACAAATACGATACAATGCCTCAAATGATTCTGCCAGATCAAAGGATGTCGTGTCCAACAATACAGCATCTTCAGCTTGCTTCAGAGGTGCAATTGCTCGTGTAGAATCTTGGTGATCGCGCTGTATTACATCTTCCAGCACGGTCTGATAATCTGGAGCAGATTTACCCATTTTCTCGCAAAGCTCGTCATATCTGCGCTTGGCACGTTGCTCCGCTGAGGCTGTCAGAAAGATTTTCACATCGGCGTTTGGCAGCACCACGGTGCCGATATCTCTGCCGTCCATCACCACGGATTGTTCCTTAGCAAGCTGTTGCTGCAAATCAAACAGAAAGGCACGTACTTCTGGCAGTGCTGACACACGAGATGCTGCCATGGAAACAGCGTTGGTACGAATTCTTTCGGAAACATCCATATCATTGATGTAGACACGTTGAACGCCATGCTCATTGTTTAGAGCAATGTGTAGACAAGGCAGATGGGAAATGATCTCTTCCATTGGCTTTAGCTGATTGAGAAGCGCATAATAAGCAATTGCTCGATACATTGCACCTGTATCCACATACAAAAAGCCAAGGCGCTCGGCAAGCTTACGAGCTAAGGTACTTTTGCCGGCACCGGCAGGGCCATCAATGGCGATATTGTAAACTGTATCTGACATTACATAACCTCCAAATCATTATATCACGCAGCCTGCTGCATAGCCTGTTGCAAAGGCAATTTGCAAATTATAACCGCCTGTGTAGGCATCCACATCCAGCAGTTCCCCTGCAAAAAACAGATTCTTACACAGTTTGGACTCCATGGTTTTAGGCGAGACTTCTTTCACTGATACGCCGCCCCTTGTTACAATCGCTTCGGCAATGGGACGCATACTTCGGCAATGCAAGGGCAATGCTTTGATCGTCATTCCCAGTTGCTGCCGCTGCTGTTTTGTCACGCTGTTCACACGCAATTCAGGTGAAAGTGCAGAGAGTTCCAGTACAACAGGAATCACAGACGAGGGCAGCAGCTTTTGCAGCGTATTGGCGAGAATGCGATTTGGCGATTCAGAAAAGTCACGCTGTATGCGCAAATCAAGCTGATCCGCACGCAATGCAGGTTTCATATCAATAAAAAGTGTGTATTCTGTTGCACGATTCGCATTCATCATAGCACTGGCAGACAGTACAAGAGGCCCTGACACACCAAAGTGCGTAAACAACATCTCCCCCTGTTCACTGAAACAGGTTACATCGCCCTGTTTGACTGTCAGCAGAACATTTTTCAACGAAAGTCCGCTCATACGTGCGGGATACTCCTCCACCGTAACGATGGGCACAAGAGATGGCTGAGGGGCTACAATACTATGACCAGCCATCTTTGCTAGGCGGTATCCATCACCGCGAGAACCAGTTCTTGGATAGGATGCACCGCCCGTTGCAAGCAAAATTGACTGCGCATAAAAAGATTGCTCTCCACTTTTTACGCCAATACACACGCCCTCTTGCAAGATCAGTGCATCCACGCGGGCACGTTCGATGCGTACGCCAGCCCTTTTCATCGCTGAAAGTAATGCTTGAACAATATCAGCAGCACGGTCACTTTGTGGAAACACGCGTCTGCCACGTTCAACCTTCAACGGCACACCTTCCTGCTCAAAAAAAGCCATGACATTCTCGGGCATACATTGAGAAAAGGCTGAGTAGAGGAATCGACTATTGCGGGGAATATTTGCCATAAGCGTATCCATATCGCAAGCATTCGTGACATTACAACGCCCCTTACCCGTGATTGAAAGCTTATGCCCCAGTCGATCATTGCCATCCAACAGCAATACATTTCTGCCAAGTTTCGCGGCGGTAATGGCGGCATAACAGCCTGCTGCGCCACCGCCCACTACAATTACATCAGTTTTCATGGTGTATCAGGCGATGAAATCGCTGCACAGCAAGTTTGCGGCGCATATCAGTAGCTGAAGCATCAACTTGCCAACCGTTTTCCGTTTGGTGCAGCACATCACCTGCACGAACTGCAACACCCAGCATCGGTAAGGAAATACTATGGTAGGTGACTGCACCAGTGCTATCAGTGATCTCTAATACAGCGACACCGTCTTCAATACGCTCAACCAGAATCATCACCCTGCCTCCCTTCTGTCTTCATCTGCCTGGTAGTGGATAGTTACCATCAATTGCACACCGTCGGATGAAAACATCACATCTCCGTCGGTATCGGTACGGTAAACCTGATCCGTATAGGCACCTATCCGCTTCAGGCATTGCACGGATGGATGTCCGTAATCATTCTCTGCGCCAACGGGGATCATAACGCACCAAGGCCGAACTGCTGCAAGAAAAGCATCGCAAGTAGACGAATTACTACCATGATGCGCACACTTCAGAACATCTACAGGCTGGATCAATGCTTGTTCCAAAAAATCACGTTCGGCTTTTGCTGTAAGATCACCGCAGAACAAAAAGCTATTCTCATGATGGTCGATCCTACACAGCAGTGAACAGTCGTTCAAATCAGTATAGGCACTGTTATCCACGGAAAGAAATGTCAGTATCGCATCATTCAGAGCAAGAGTTTCACCACACTGGGGAATGCAAATTGTTGCACCTGATGCTTCCATCGCATCCATAAAGTCAAAAAAGTGTGCGGAAGTTGGGGTCAGCGCATCAGGGAAATCGCATAAATACAGCAAATCTACGGGAATTTCCTCCAGCACGGTGATAAGACCGCCAAAATGGTCATAGTGAGGATGCGAGTTAATAACATAATCCAGTTTTTGTACGCCAATCGCGTGCAGCATACGCACAAGGTGATCACCATGATCACGCTCACCGCCATCAATCAGCACATCATAAGACGCAGTACGAATCACAAACGCGTCCCCCTGTCCCACATCCAACATATAAACGCGCAGTTCATTGCCCTGAATAGGTTGATCGGTGGGCAGGGTGATATACCATATGACGGTTGCAAACAGGAAAACCAGCAGGCTCTCAATTACTTTGACGATTTTCTCCTTGTTTTGTGTGTTTTTTCGGCATTGCCTCTGCTTTGACCGATGCCGCCTTTGGCGTGTTTTGTTTCTGCGTTCCATCGGCTGTCGTTTCCTTTCTTTGACAGACTGCCCGCATACTTCCCACCAATTTCAGCAGGCACCAAGCAATGCGCTCCGCTGCCAATGAGATCACGGCGGTTTGCTTTGCACAGTGTCGCACGGATCAGGGCATGGTTTTCAGGCTTGAAATATTGCAACAGAGCGCGCTGCTCGGCTTTTTCTTTGGCGGTGCGCGGAACATAGATCGGCTGCATGGTGTAAGGATTCAACCCCGTATAAAACATACAAGTTGAGATTGTGCCAGGGGTTGGATAAAAATCCTGCACCTGTTCAGGACGCAAGCCTTCCTCTTTCAGAAAACACGCCAACGCAATGGCATCTTTCATGGTACTGCCAGGATGGGAACTCATGAGATAAGGTACAAGATATTGCTCCATATTCATGCTCTTAGTCAAACCATAAAAACGCTTTTGAAATGCTTTATACGCCTCAATATGTGGTTTGCCCATAGCATCCAGCACGGCGGCGGAACAATGCTCTGGAGCAACCTTTAACTGTCCGCTAACATGATAATGAACAAGCTCCTTGAAAAAACTATCGTCGCGATCCTCCATCAGGTAATCATACCGAATACCAGAACGAATAAAGACACGCTTCACCTTGGGCAGATTACGCAGCTTACGCAACAGATTCAGATACTCCGTATGGTCAACGCGAAGATTTTTACAGGGTATAGGTGCAAGACACTTTCTCCCCTTACACAAACCATGTTCCAGCTGCTTTTCGCAGGATACATGACGAAAATTTGCGGTTGGCCCACCCACATCATGAATGTAGCCCTTGAAATCTGGCAATGTAGTAAGCAGTTTCGCTTCTTTCATCACAGATTCCTCGCTGCGCGTAGCAATTCTTCTGCCCTGATGCAGCGCAATGGAACAGAAGTTACAGAATCCAAAGCAACCGCGGTTATGGGTAATAGAAAACCGTACTTCCTCGATGGCAGGTACGCCACCCTCTTTTTCATACATGGGATGATAGGTGCGCATATAAGGCAATGCATAAACGGCATCCAGTTCCTCGGTGGTGAGGGAAAGCGCAGGAGGATTCTGCACTAGCATACGGTCACCATGACGTTGGATAACACGTTTACCATAGACCTCATCCTGCTGATCGTACTGGATTCGGCAAGCGCGAGCATATGCTTCTTTGCTCTTGCAGACTTGCACAAAGGAAGGGCATTCTGCACTGCCGATGGGCGTATTCACGGGGGATGTGAGATAGCAAGTACCGCGCACATCCGTGATATCACAAAGAGGCACCCCGTTGTGCAAATGGTCAGCAAGCTCCACGATACTGTGTTCGCCCATACCAAACATCAGGATATCCGCACCGCTATCCACCAGTATTGACGGTTTAACAGTATCTTCCCAATAATCATAGTGAGCGAATCGCCGTAAAGAAGCTTCCAAACCGCCAATGAGGATCGGCACATCTCCATAAATTCGGCGCAGCATACGGCAATACACAGTAATGGCACGGTCGGGACGTTTTCCAGCTTTTCTTCCAGCAGAGTAAGCATCATCGCTGCGCCTTTTTTTGGCAGCGGTATAATGTGCAACCATACTATCAATATTGCCTGCGGTTACAAGGAATGCAAGCCTGGGTCTGCCAAAACGCTTGAAATCGCTTTCGGAACGCCAATCGGGCTGGGGCAAAATGGCAACGGAATATCCCTTGGACTGCAACACGCGCGAAATAATCGCTACACCGAAGCTAGGATGATCCACATAGGCATCGCCTGTAATATAGACAAAGTCGGGCTGTGTGATACCCTGTGCCTGCAATTCTTCAAGTGTTACGGGCAAAAATCCGTTTTCCATTGTTTACGCCTCCTGATCTGTTCATTGTCGTAAAAGGGTTCATTATTCGCTAAGGTTGCCTCCTTTGGCTGCAAAGCGGAGCTTCCACTCGGTCAGTTCCTGTGGAGACATCAGAACTTTTCGGGGCTTTGCACCCTCAGATGGCCCGATGATACCGCGCTCCTCCATAGATTCCATGATGCGCGCGGCACGAGCATAGCCCAGTTTTAACCTTCGTTGTAAAGCAGTAGTTGAAAGCTGCCCCATATCCACGGCAAGTTCTGCGGCACGAATCAGCAACGCGTCATCGCCAGACAGACCAGAGAGATTATCATCATCATCATTGGCTTTATCACCTTTGGCAGCAGGAATATTCTGTTCGACTGCTTCCATGATCTCGCAATCGTATTCCGAAACGCCATTGCTTTTTAAGAAGCTTGCAACTGCCTCGACTTCTGCATCGGATGTGAAGCAGCCCTGCACACGCTTCGGTTCACGCCAGCCATTGGGATAAAACAGCAGGTCGCCATTGCCAAGGAGTGTTTCTGCACCAGAGCAATCCAAGATAATACGAGAATCCTGCGCGGATTTTACCGACATACCGATACGGCTGGGCACATTTGATTTGATCAAACCAGTAATCACATCAACGGTTGGACGCTGCGTTGCAATGATCAAATGAATGCCTGCGGCTCTTGCCTTCTGTGCAATACGAATGACAGCAGATTCTACCTCTTTTGAAGATGCCATCATCAAATCGGCAAACTCATCAATAATAATCAATATCTGCGGCAATTTTTTCATGCCCTCATTGCGTTCTGCAATGGCATTATAGCCCTTCAGATCACGGACACCATACTGGGCACACAATGCATAGCGGCGTTCCATCTCAATAACCGCCCAATTCAGCGCGCCTGCTGCTTTCTGTGGGTTGGTCACAACGGGTATCAAAAGGTGCGGGATGCCATCATAGGGAGCAAACTCAACCACCTTAGGGTCAACCAAAATCAAACGGACTTCCTCGGGTGCCGCATGATAGAGAATACTCATGATAATGGAATTGGTACACACCGACTTACCTGAGCCTGTTGTGCCCGCGATGATCATATGGGGCATCTTGGCAATATCACCAAGGATCACATTTCCGTCAATATCCTTACCAACTGCAAAGGTCAGCTTGCTTTTGGATTCCTGAAACTCTGGAGATTCTAACAATTCACGCAGAGTAACGGTATCTTTGGTATTATTGGCGACCTCAATGCCCACGGCAGGTTTTCCAGGAATCGGTGCTTCAATACGAACGGATTTGCCACCAAGATTCAATCCAATATCATCTTGCAATGAGGTGATTTTGGAGATCTTGACACCTGCGGCAGGTTGAATTTCATATCTTGTAACCGTGGGACCACGACGGATGCCAGTAATTCTGACCTGCACGCCAAAGCTTGAAAGCGTATCTACCAAAAGCTTTGCCTTTTCCTTCAGCTCATTGGAACGATCTGCATCGTTTGCTGCATTATCTGCGTAATGCAGCAAAGAAAGCGGCGGTGCCACGTAAGGAATCGGCTGTTCTTCGGCATAAAGGCTTTCATCCAGCTCATCCTCCACCGTTTGCAGAATATTGCTTTCGGGCACGACATCGGCATTGGCAATCAAATCCTTTAGAGCAAGCTCATCCTCGGGCGAAAAACCTCCAACGAACTCCCCTGCCTGCACAGGATTTGCCTCAGCAGATGCTGCGGATGTATTATGGTCAAATATGGGAACATCTACCTCAATGTTAGAATAAACCTCTCTTTCAACCACTGTGCCATTGATCATGGGTGGATCTTCCTGTGGTGTTGATGGTACTTCGGAGGTATCAAGTGGCGGGAAAACATCATCAGCTACGACTCGCTGCTTTTTTGTTACAGTTTTGCTCTTTCTCGTTGGTTTGGCGGGTATCTCCTCCCACGGAGGCAATTCGTCATCGTCTGCTGCATCTTCCGTTTCTTCATCGAATTCGTCGTCATCCATGGAATCCTCGTCATCATCACGGTCGGTTGCCAGATGCACCACTTCATCCCAGATCCAGACAAATGGTTTGACACCATATCGAAGGAGATCCGCAAAGCTTAGACTCAGCAGAAGCATGAGGATCAATACAGTCAGCAGTACAATAATGATTTTCGAGCCGATTGTATCAAACAAAGCAACCAGCGGAAGAGCAAATAAACCAGAGATCATTCCACCGCCACAAAGGGTCTGTCCTTGGGCATACAAATCTTTCAGGGACTGCCAGACGGTCTGGTTGGGTGCAATCGTACCAAAGAACAGCTGCACGAAGGAACTGAGGAAGATGATCAACAAACTGCCATAGATCGCTCGCTTGCGCATTACCTGCTCGTTATCTACAACAACGCGATACGCCAGATAAAACATCAGCAACGCCAATGGAAATACCGAAAATCCAAATAAGCCACGCAGGACAGTATGCAATGTCAGCCAGAGCTTGGCGCCAGGAAACAATGAAAACAGTGCCACAAAAACGCCAACGGCGCACAGAACCACAGAAACAATCTGCGGATTGACCGTGCGCTTTGCTGATTGTTTTGCAGCAGACCTTCCCTTGGCAGTAGTGCTTGTCTGCCTCGCCTTACTCTGCGTTTGATTATTTCCTGCCGCGTGCGATGTTTTGGCAGCAGAGGACTTTTTCTTCACAGCGTTACTGCTTCTGCTGCTTGCAGCGGATGCGGTTTTCTTAGGTTTGGTGGCAGCAGATGTCGATTTCTTTTGTGCCATGAGTATCCTTTCTATGTATGCAATCAGGTAAAGATCCAGTAGCCAAAGGTAAACAGACTGACGAGCAGTGTGTAAATGGAGAACGCATGAAAGTTATCAGACTTGATCAGCCAATTGACCATTTTAATGGCAAGTACACCTACCACTGCCGCGGTCACAAAGCCAATGCCCGCAGCGATCCAATTAACCTCAAAGGAACCCTTTGCAGCATCTATCAGTTCAGAAGCACATCCGCCCAAAATTGCTGGAATGCCCAAGATAAAGGAATAGCGAACAGCAGTTTCTTTATCCAGACCAGAGAACAATGCTCCGCTAATGGTGGAACCAGAACGAGATACGCCGGGAAACAGTGCAACACACTGGAACAATCCAATGACGATGGCATCGCGCACAGTGATATCCCCTGCGGTTTTGGTATTATTCTTTACGCGGTTGGCAAAGAACAAGATCACGGAAGTATACAGGAAGCACAGCGCAAGAATTGGCAAAGTGATATTTTCAAAGACATCCTTGATGAAATAGAACGGCACCAACAGTACCAGAGAAATCACAAGCATAATGAGCATACGCCGATCGGGATTCATTTCTTTCCACGAAAACTTACCCGTGAAAATATCCTTGACCAGCCTGCCCAACTCCTTGATGAGTGCAATAATGGTACTACGGAACGCAAGAAACACGGCGACTAATGTTCCAAGGTGCAAGATCACAAGCATGAAGGTACCTTCCTCTACCGATTGCCCGGTGACGGTTTGATAAAGGCGCAGATGCCCAGAGCTGGATACTGGTAAAAACTCCGTTAGCCCTTGAATGATTGCCTGAACAATTGCATTGATAATTTCCATGATTTCCTCCAATATGAACTACAGTTAAAAAATTATGTACGCCCCGCAGGGCGCAGATTACCAAATTACGGATTGTGGGTCTGTACCGCCTCAATTTGTGCATACAATGCATGGATTGCATCTGAAATACTACCGACAGCATCAATTAGACCCACTTCCACTGCCTGTTTTCCATTCAGCACACTGCCAAAATCCATAACCAATGCGTCGGTGCGTGTCATGAGCGCATATAATGCATCACGACGAATACGACTGTGCGATGTGACAAATTGCAGAATACGTTCCTGCATCTCCTCAACGCAATATAATGCCTGTGGTACACCCATCAAAGTACCGCTCATCCGTACAGGATGAATGGTCATGGAAGCGGACGGTACAATAAACGACTGCTTTGCCGATACTGCAAGAGGCACACCAATGGAATGCCCACCGCCCAGCACCAAGGACACAGATGGCAGTTCCATGCCTGCGATCATCTCAGCAAGTGCAAGACCAGCTTCCACATCACCGCCGACTGTATTCAACAAAATCAGCAATCCCTCTACGGTTTGTTCCTGCTCAATTGCGGCAAGCAGCGGCAAAAGATGCTCATACTTTGTGGTTTTACAAGTTTCAGGCAAAAGAGAATGCCCCTCAATCTGCCCGACAATATTCAGGCAATAGATTATATGCTTTGCATGATAGACTGGCAGCGCACCAAGTTTCTCCAAGAGTTCAAGTGTTGAATCAGATGTTGCACATTCGGCAGCCTGCATTTTTGTCAGATTTGCGTGCTTTTCCATGAATGAATCCACCTCCGGCTGATACTTAGGAAAACAGTATCTGCAAATCGATTGTGGATATACACATTATATACGAAAGCTCACCAGAATATAATACCATATTTTTAGCATTTTGTCAAGCAAAAGCGAGCCTAATAGAGCATGTAAAACTGTAATCATCGTCAAAATGTGATTCTCTATTCTACAAAAGCAGGTACATCATCGAACATCGGCAAAGATACTGCATCTTTCATTCCAAGCCAAGCAAAAGCCCTCGGCGTAACTTCAATGATACTTTTTCTTCATCTTTTGGCAGGCTGACAAAATCTTGTTTTCTTTTCTTTTTTTCTTCAGAAATGGTTGACATCCAGCCGAATTCGGTGTATAATATCAATTATGGAATATTATATTCTTTGGGGGTATACATTATCATGCATATTGATTTGATTTCAGCAACAAAATCACGCACCAAGGAAATCCACGGTACCGATAATGGCAAGCGTACAGGATGCGGCATTAATCTCATGAAGGTGGTCGGTCAGTATACTTCCATCGGTGAAATGACGGATATCGCGCAGATCACCTGCGAAAAGTGTAAAACTGTATTAGCAAAGCGCATGATCCGCGAATCCAACAAGGAAATGCAGCGCATCCTCAAAGAGGAACAGAAGATGCTTAAGCGTGAGGAACGTGAAGAAGCTGCTGCTGCAAAAGTGAGACCCAAGAATACGACTCCGCCCAAGGCTCCCTCCCCTGCTACAAGTGCATCCTCTGGTGAGTATGTACCACATTCCATGCGCCCGAAGCAGGAGCCGATTGAGTCACCAATACCTGCAACACCCATGCCGCAGTCTGCACCAATAACCGAGAGCATTTCTGTTGTACCCACTGCTGTGCCTTCTCCTCTGCCGCAGGAGGATGATGTACTCGCGCAGTTTGCAATTCCAAGTGTACCCTCTGCTCCTGCTGCACCCACTTTCTCTGATGAGATTCCAGAAGTGCCGACATCTGTTTCTGCTACAAAACCGCAGGAGGATGATGTACTCGCGCAGTTTGCAATTCCAAGTGTACCCTCTGCTC
>CAYXBP010000004.1:102482-134668 GCA_964463355.1 uncultured Ruminococcus sp.
CTGCTGCGCCCACTTTCTCTGATGAGATTTCGGGGATGGATGATGCTGTGAACGCGAATGTCGTAGATGATGCACCTGATGGTAAGGGTACGATCTCTTTTGGCAATCCGACCCCCCCAACGGATGATGGCGCATTCAGCAATCTTGCAAACAGCCTTTTTGGCGGCGCGCCTGTTGTGGATACCCTTGCTGCTTCGGATATTCCTGATATCCCTGAAGTGCCTGCTGCCCCTGCTAGTGCCATGTCGGTTTCCTTTAGCGCACCAGAGGAGATACATGATATTATTGATACTACCCCTGTTACAGATGATGATTATGATCCGTTCCGTCGAGTAAAAGCACCTGTTCTGGATACGCCTACCTCCACACCTGCCGCAAACAACATTTCGGTTCCGGAATTGGATATTCCTGAAGTGCCCACAACGCCTCAAGGCGTTCCTGTTCTGCATGTACCAGAGGCACCCGCAGCACCTACATATCCCACACAGACGGTATCTCTGGCTGCACAGCAAATACCTACGCTTGATGTGCCTACTGCCCCTGCTGCACCTGTATATCCGCAGCAGCCTGCATATACACAAACCACGGTACAGGATACTCCAGCACTGAATGTGCCAACAGCACCCGCTGCACCTGTATATCCGCAGCAGCCCGTGTATACGCAAGCACCCACACAGAGCGTTCCCACTCTGAATGTACCCGATGCCCCTGTTGCGCCCGTATATCCGCAGCAAGCACCATATCAACAGACGAACTCCTTCTTCAGCAATCCTGCGCCGATACCAGTCATTTCTCCGCAGCCGACACCACAGAAAGCTGCTGGGCCAACTCCGCTATTCGTGGGATACGGCGCGGATGGCAGACAGATATTCCAGACTTATGATGCTAATGGTCAGCCCATTCCAATCACCGAACCCGTTTACAGTATGCCTCCTCAGGAAGATAGCAACCCCGCTTTGACAGGTCCTTTTGCAAATGGCGCACAACTCGGCACATCGCAGGTCATGGACATTGAAGAACTGATGTCAGCAATGGGCATTGAAGATAAAAAGCCAGTTGCCAGCGATGAAAAGGTCATTAACTACACAGAATATCGTATTCCGCAGAAGAAAAAGAAGAAGCCCGTTGCAACACCCAAATCTGCACAGGTTGACGAAGTGCCTAAGATGCCAATCTCTGCTGCTGAGGCTAAGCGTCAGAAGAAACTCGACAAAATCAACCAAGAATTTGAGAAGAAGCTCAAAGACCGCGGCATTGACCCAGTCACTGGTGCATTTGTCGGCAAGGGCGGTAAGAAGAAATAATTACAATGGTATAATACATATGAAAAGCAGCGGTTCCACATGGTGTCGCTGCTTTTATCTTGAAATGGAGATGGTTTTATGCAAAAGCGATCTGCTACTAAGACGATCAGTCGCTGTTCCCTGAATCTGTTGATTTTTTTGCTGGTTTTCACTTTTTTGCCTCTATTGTTTAGCTTTCTTTTCAGGCAAATCACACATACAGACACACTCACCAACAATGCAGGATTGTTTTGCAATTATCTTGCGATGTATGGTGTCGCTTTTCCTGTGTATTTGTTGATGAGCAAGCCTATGGAAAAATCTCCACCTGAAAAACACTCAATGTCTGTCGGAAGCTTTCTCCTCTGCATCATGATCTGCATCGCATTGATGATTGTAGGCAACCTGGTCGGAAATGTGATTAATATTGTGCTAACAACGCTTTTTTCGGATCTTCGCTCATTCACCCTGAATGACTACGTGTTCAATGATAGTCCATATTTCTTTATCGTGCTAGCGGTCATCTGCGCTCCGATCATTGAAGAGATCCTCCTGCGAAAAGTCTTTATCGACCGCGTGCGAAAGTTTGGTGACGGTTGGGCAATTCTCCTTTCAGGATTGCTGTTTGGTTTGCTGCATGGCAATTTTACACAATTTTTCTATGCCGCACTGCTGGGCACATTTCTTGCATTTGTGTATGTTAAAACTGGTAAGCTGCAATATACCATTGCTATGCATATGATACTCAATTTTATTGGATCTGCCCTGCCTTTGCTGTTGCTACGTAATGTGGATACCTCCATACTTTTCTCGGAGAATGTCACAGATACAGAAATCCTTGCGATGTTGCCCGACCTGATTCCCTTGCTGTTCTTTGTTTGCATTGAGTACCTGATTGCATTTGCAGGAGTCATCCTACTATGTTGCTCGTTCCGCCGTTTTGAATTGGATCCACCTATGGAAAAGACTCCCGCAAGCCAGGTTTTCCGTAGCATTCCACTGTGGCTCTTTGTTGTTATCAGCCTTGTAACTTTTATCATCTCCATGATGTAATTGTACAAAAACATCTTGACATTTTTAGAAAGAAATAGTATAATATACCTATCGTGAATTATGGCTCAGAAAACATTATTCGATTAATGGAGGGTATCAAAATGCTTTTCGGTTCTACTACTGCCAGAAACACTGTTCTTGCTGGTGATTATGCCGGATGCCGTGTGTTTCGTATGTCCGCAACTTGCGCGTATATTTCAGGTACTATGAAAAAGATGGACGATGTCCGCTTAAGTTCCGAAGAAGTTGCCAGTTATGAACTGCTCACGGAGGAAATGATCCGTTCGGGCAACTCATTGCTGCTGACTGATTCCCTTGACCCTGGCTGCCTGACTTCCCTTCGGCTGAATGCCACACCACAAAAGCAGGCAAAGGGCATTTATACGCTTGCGTTCAAATTCAATGACGGCAAGCGCGCATTGATTGAGGTGGATGAAAAAATCTACACGACCATTGTGCGCAGAATACCAGCAAAGTGACAACAATGAAAAATTTGCATTTAGCTTAGTGAAAGGCAGTCGTTTTTGCTTAGGTATCCTTATCACAGTAGAATTGGAACGACAGAAAGGCGGAAATCTTATGCTGAAAAATATAGGCTTTTACAGAGGCATCAATTTAGGTGGATGGCTGTCCCAATGTGATTACAGCGATGACAGACTGAACTATTTCATTACTGAACCCGACTTTGCGAAAATTGCTTCATGGGGACTTGATCATGTTAGAATCCCGATTGATTATAACATTCTAGAAAATGAGGACGGCAGCTTCAAGGAAAGCGGCTTTGTAAGAATCGACTGGGCACTGGATATGTGCCGCAAGTATGGGCTGAATACAGTGCTTGATCTGCACAAGACAGCTGGCTATTCTTTTGACAGCTATGGCGAAAGCGAATCTGGTTTCTTTGACAACGAGGAGCTTCAGGAACGTTTTTATCATCTGTGGGAGGAAATCGCAAGACATTACGGACAGTATTCTGAAACCATTGTGTTTGAACTGCTCAATGAGGTAACGGACAAGGGCTATATCGACGCATGGAACAGAATTTCAAACGAGTGCATCAGAAGAATCAGAACCATTGCAGCCGATACCATCATTCTTGTGGGAAGCTATGACAATAACAGCGCGCCAGCAGTTCCTGCTCTTGCCGCACCCTATGATAACAAGGTTGTTTACAACTTTCACTGCTATGAACCACTGAAATTTACACATCAGGGTGCGTACTGGACGGATGCGATCAAGCCTGAGGAGCGTATCCGCTTTGACGAGAGCGGTATCACCGAGGAATTTTTCGAGGAGTTGTTTGCGCCAGCAATCGAAGCAGCAAAGAAGAATCACACCTCGCTTTACTGCGGAGAATTTGGCGTGATTGATGTGGTATCTCCAGAGGATACAGTGAAGTGGTTCAGAACGATCAATAGCGTGTTTGAGAAGCACGGTATTGCAAGATGTGTGTGGAGTTATAAGGAAATGGACTTCGGCATTTCGGACGCCCGTCTTGATAGGGTTCGGGAAGAGTTGATTCCTTAGTATTTCATATTCGTTCTCCTACGCAAATTCCCACGAATCCGACAGATTATCATCTCACACTTAGGCTTTGCGGTGTTCATAAGCTGCCTGGGCACTCCCATATATCAATCTGATTTCCGATATGCTGACGGCGAAACCCCATACTCCTTCTGAAAAGCCCGAATGAAATTCTCACTGTCGGTATATCCAACTGCCTCGCTGATGCTTGCAATGCTCAGCGAGGTATTTTTCAGCAGCTCCTTCGCCTTTCTGAAACGGAATCGTTTGTGCAGCTGTGAGAAATTCTGTCCTGTGGCTTTTTTCACATAGGCAGAACAATAAGACGGCGTAAAGCCAAGCTGCTTTGCAAGCTCTGTCAGCGATGCAGTGCGGTATTCTGTGAGAAAATAGCGGTAGATTCTTGCGGCGTCACTGCTGTGAACAGATTCTGACTGGGCTGCATACATATTTCCATATCGCACAAGACGGTACAGAAACACCTGCATCATACTGCTGATAATCTCCTCCGAATAGCTTTCATTTTCAAGCTGTTCACGGAACATCTCCAATATCAGGCTGTGCAGCGTATGTTCATCCCCGATGTGAAACATCAGGAATGGCGTATGTTCCTTTGCAAAAATGCCGTTTACAAAGAACTCCGACACGATGTTCTCACCCTTCAGCAGTGATGGATAATATTCCTCCAGCGTGCTTTTTTGCACAAGAATATTCAACACCACGCTGTCATCGAATACACCGATAGAATGATAGACCTTTGGCGCAACGATACAAAAGCAACCCTGTTCCATACGAACAATTTCACCCGAAATCATATGGCTGCACGAACCGCTTAGCACATAGATCAGTTCGAAATAAGAATGGCTATGCAGGAATTCCGGCGTGTATCGGTTGTGCTTTGACAGACAAATATGCTGCTTGCCCTTGCTGGCAAAGATGCCTTCGCCCATATCGAAGGGGCAAAGAAAATCATCATTTATTTCTGGTGTCAGAAGTCCCCGCCTGCTAATCTCATCGCGCCCGATATGTTCAATCAGCGCAAGTCTTTCTTGTTCATCAGAACAATTGTAGTACTCCTTGTAATATAATTCATCCGCATTATATTGTGAAAGCCGTTCCAGAATACTCACATACTTCACCTCACTCCGATTATACCATAGAATCATAAAAAATGATAGTGTTTTCCGATAAAAATCACCCTTTTGTTTTTTATGGCGATGGTGTATAATAAAAGCACGATACTTTCAGGAGCGTGATGTTTATGAAGAAATTCGGACGTTTTTTTGCGGCAGTGACAGCTTCTCTGATGTGTATGACAGGTCTTTCACTTGGAACGATTTCTGCTGAAGAAGCTGAGAAAACTGTCCTCTTTTCGGGAACTGCAACTAAAGAGTTCACCGCATGGGATGAATGGGACAAGGCAGTGGGGCTTGGCAACAACGAATTTGATGTGAATAATTTTGCAGAACCGTTCACCATGACAGTGGACTACGAAAGCACGGGGAATCCAGTGCTGGTGTTCTTTTCGTGGACGGGCGGACCGTCGTGGTGTCAGATGAACCCGACCTACACCGCAAACGGTACTGCCTACTATACTTATGACACGATATGTGAGAATTACGGCGATGATTTTTCTCTCCTCAATGGTATCAACGTCATGCCTGGCGGTGCTAATTTGACGGTTACTGAAGTTGCATTTTTCTATGAGGGGGCGCAGGAGGAGATCGCAGTGAAATATACAGGATTTGCAGGAGAAATCGTGAATGATATCAATGCAGGCTGGAATCTTGGCAATACGCTTGATTCCTTCGGTGACTGGATTTACGATTATGCAAAGGGCACTCCATCTGATTTTGAAAAATCATGGGGAAATCCCATTACCACAAAGTCAATGATCGATGATGTGAAAGCTGCTGGATTCAATGCAGTTCGTATTCCTGTTACATGGACACAGCATATTGATGATGCAAACAGCTATGCCATTGATAAAGCATGGATGGATCGTGTGCAGGAGATTGTGGATTATGTCATTTGCAATGATATGTACTGCATTCTGAATGTGCATCACGATGTCGGCGGCAACAGTTGGCTGAAAGCATCGGAGAATAATATTGCGAAAAATGGTGATAAATTCAAGGCTGTCTGGACACAGATTGCCACTCGTTTTGAAGGTTATGACAGCAAGCTGATGTTCGAGGGCTTCAATGAAATTCTTGACGAAAGCAACAACTGGGGCTATCCAGGAACCGCGGCTACCTCTGCGGTGAATACACTCAACCAAATGTTTGTGGATACGGTTCGTGCAACAGGTAGCAATAATGCAGAAAGAGTGTTGATCGTCAACACCTATGCGGCGGGCACAAACGGTTCTTCACAGGACGATTTTGTTGTTCCGACAGATACTGCTGAAAACAGTCTGATCGTGGAGATGCACTACTACGATCCTGGTGCATACTGCGGTGAGATCTCAGCTGACGGTAATACCCAGAGTGTCTGGACGGATGGCGGCGGCAAATCTGCTATGGACGGTATGCTCTACAATGTATACACCCATTTTACAAGCAAGGGAATCCCCGTCATTCTCGGTGAATTTGGTGCGCACAACAAGGACAATGAGAGCGACCGTGCGGACTATGCAGGTTATCTTGTAGAGAATGCAAGAAAGTACGGTATCAAGTGCTTTTGGTGGGACGCTGGAGGCAAAGTCGAAGCTGACTCGGAGTTCGGCTACTACAAGGGCATGGCACTCTATGACCGTTATAACGGCGAGTGGGTTTTCCCTGAAATCGTTAGGGCGATTACGGGTGTGGATGTCACTGTGACTTCTCCCGTTGTTGAAGGTGATGTTAACGCTGACGGAAAACTGACTGTTGCCGATGTAGTCGCGCTCCAGAAATGGCTGCTTGCTGTGCTAGATGCACACCTCGCAAACTGGAAAGCTGCTGATCTGTGCGAGGATAACAAGCTGGATGCGGTTGATCTTTCTTTGGTAAAGCGTAGACTTCTGAATAATTACTGAATATTGAACAAAGAGCTTTCATTTGATATGAAAGCTCTTTTTATGGCGACAGACCATATCATTACAACACCGTGGAACGTGGTCGAAATCTGACAAAAAGTTCGATTTGTCGGGCTTTACATAGTTTTCAAAAGATTTGATAGTGTCAAATAATTGCTTTATAATACATTCATGAATGATCATCAATAAGTCGCCGAATATGAAAGGGGTAATTACATGATTGTAGAATCAATAAAGAATATTTACAAATCAATTCTTTCCATTATGCTGTTGCGCGGTTATGCTTGTTGGACAGCTATGGTGCTGGATTTCCTGCCCTATAAAGCCCCTTTCGAGCCAAGAAAGAAACTGGGATGGATCAGGTATGTTACATTTTCTGTTTCATTAGCTTTTGTTGGTTTGTTGTTTCTGTTAAATGCCCGAAACATAGAGAGAATTATGTTTTGGGCTTTCCTTATAGGCAATCTTCTGTCTTAAGCTGCTGGCATCTTTCTTGCGTACGCTTTCAAAGATAACCGAGCGTTTTGTAAATATATCTGCCCGATCACAGTTTTCTTAAAGCCAATGAGTTACTATTCGCTGTTTCGGGTAAAGTGTGACAAAGAAAAATGTGTTTCATGCGGTAAATGTAAAAAGATTTGCTCGATGAATGTGGATGTGACAAATAATTCACGGAGAAGAGAAAATGGTACAGAGTGCATTCTTTGTATGGAATACGTGAAAAACTGTCCCAAAAACGCCCTCTAAATTCTGATTGATCGAATTCTTTCCATATCTCAACCGCACCCGTCCGCAGGGTGCGGCTTTTCTGTACACACAAAACCCCTCCCAAACTCATTGAGTCAGGGAGGGGTTTTATTACATTACAGGATTACCTGCCAACAACTTAGTTCTGGTCAGCGATAGCAGCCTGTGCAGCAGCCAGACGAGCGATCGGGACGCGGAAAGGAGAGCAGGAAACATAGGTCAGACCCAGCTTATGGCAGAACTCAACAGAAGTTGGATCGCCACCATGCTCGCCGCAGATACCGATATGCATATCGGGGCGGACTGCCTTACCCATCTTGATGGCCATATCCATCAACTTACCAACGCCGTTCTGATCCAGACGTGCAAAGGGATCATTCTCAAAGATCTTTGCATCATAGTAAGCGTTCAGGAACTTACCAGCATCGTCACGGGAGAAGCCATAGGTCATCTGAGTCAAATCATTGGTACCGAAGCAGAAGAACTCAGCCTCGCTTGCGATTTCATCAGCAGTCAGGCATGCTCTCGGAATCTCCACCATGGTACCGACTTCGTACTTCAGGTCAATACCAGCAGCTGCAATCACAGCATCAGCGGTTTCAACAACGACCTTCTTAACGAATTTCAGCTCCTTAATCTCGCCAACCAGCGGGATCATGATCTCAGGAACAATCGTCCAATCGGGATGTGCCTTCTTCACATTAATTGCAGCCTTGATTACAGCCTTGGTCTGCATTGCAGCGATTTCGGGGTAGGTAACTGCCAGACGGCAGCCACGGTGACCCATCATGGGGTTGAATTCGTGCAGAGAAGCGATGATTGCCTTAATGGTTTCCACAGACTTACCCTGCGCTGCTGCCAAAGCAGCAATGTCAGCTTCCTCGGTAGGAACAAACTCGTGGAGAGGAGGATCCAAGAAACGGATGGTAACAGGGCAGCCTTCCAGAGCCTCGTACAGAGCCTCGAAGTCAGCCTGCTGCATGGGCTCGATCTTTGCCAGAGCAGCTTCACGCTCCTCAACGGTATCAGAGCAGATCATCTCACGGAAAGCAGCGATTCTTTCAGGATCAAAGAACATATGCTCAGTACGGCACAGACCAATACCCTCAGCACCCAGCTCTCTTGCCTTCTTTGCGTCAGCAGGAGTATCAGCATTGGTACGAACCTTCAGTACGCGATACTTATCAGCCCATGCCATGATTCTGCCGAACTCGCCTGCAATCTGAGCATCCATGGTATCAATAACGCCATCGTAGATATTACCAGTAGAACCGTCAATGGAGATCCAATCGCCCTCGGCGAAGGTTTTGCCGCCCAGTGTAAACTTCTTATTCTCCTCGTCCATCACGATTGCGGAACAACCAGAAACGCAGCACGTACCCATACCACGAGCAACTACGGCTGCGTGAGATGTCATACCGCCACGAACGGTCAGAATACCCTGAGAGGACTTCATGCCAGTGATATCTTCCGGAGAGGTTTCCAAACGCACCAGAACAACCTTTTCGCCCTTGTTTGCCCAATCCTCAGCTGTCTCAGCAGTAAACACGATACGACCACAAGCAGCACCAGGAGAAGCACCCAGACCCTTACCCATAGGAGTAGCAGCCTTCAGAGCCTTCTGATCAAACTGCGGGTGAAGCAGTGTATCGAGGTTTCTGGGATCGATCATTGCAACGGCTTCCTGCTCGGTTCTCATGCCCTCATCAACCAAGTCGCAAGCGATCTTCAGAGCAGCCTGAGCCGTTCTCTTACCGTTACGGGTCTGCAACATATACAGCTTACCATGCTCAACGGTGAACTCCATATCCTGCATATCGCGGTAATGCTTCTCCAGTGTCTGGCAAACATCCTGGAACTGTGCAAATGCCTCCGGGAACTTATCAGCCATCTCAGCGATAGGCATAGGCGTACGAACACCTGCAACAACGTCCTCGCCCTGTGCATTGGTCAGGAACTCACCCATCAGCTTCTTCTCACCAGTAGCGGGATCACGAGTGAAAGCAACACCGGTACCACAGTCATCGCCCATGTTACCGAAAGCCATCATCTGCACGTTAACGGCGGTACCCCAGCTATAAGGAATATCGTTATCACGACGATAAACGTTTGCACGGGGGTTGTCCCAGCTGCGGAACACAGCCTTGACAGCACCCATCAACTGCTCCTTGGGGTCGGTGGGGAAATCAACACCGATCTTTGCCTTATACTCAGCCTTGAACTGGCTTGCCAACTCCTTGAGGTCGTTAGCGTCCAACTCAACATCCTGTGTAACGCCCTTCGCAGCCTTCATCTTGTCGATAAGCTCTTCGAAGTACTTCTTACCGACTTCCATAACAACATCGGAATACATCTGGATGAAACGGCGGTAGCAGTCCCAAGCCCAACGGGGGTTATTGGAAGCCTCAGCCATATAGTTTACAACATCCTCGTTCAGACCAAGGTTCAGGATGGTATCCATCATGCCAGGCATGGAAGCACGAGCGCCAGAACGAACAGAAACCAACAGGGGGTTGGTCTTGTCACCGAACTTCTTGCCAGTGACCTCTTCCATCTTTACGATGTACTCGTTGATCTGATTCTGAATCTCCTCATTGATCTGTCTGCCGTCCTCATAGTACTGGGTGCAGGCCTCGGTAGTAATGGTGAAGCCCTGCGGAACAGGCAGCCCCATGTTGGTCATTTCGGCAAGGTTTGCTCCCTTACCGCCGAGCAGCTCACGCATGGAAGCGTCGCCCTCAGAGAACAGGTAAACGAATTTTTTGCTCATTGGAAATAAACCTCCACTTCATTAATTCCGCGCAAAATGGGTGAAAACACCCAATTTCAACGGATATGTTCTTATTATACCACAGATTCTTCCAAAATGCTAGAGGTTTTTCAAATTTTTTTTCGTTTTTCACCGCTTCTCATGCTTTTTGTCATTTTCCACAATTTTTCAAATACCCCTTGCAATCAGAGAGTAAATCTGCGATAATATGTAGTATCATAGCAACGCAACACAAGGTCTGCTGATGCCTTCGCGGCACATCTGCCTTATGGGGTGTTATCTATTGCATCACTTTTTTGAGAGGTTTTTTTCATGGAGCATTCTACATCTATGCCACAGGTCGCCATGTTTTCCGATGGCGCGTGCAGTGGAAACCCAGGCCCTGGTGGTTGGGGCACGATCTTACGTTTTCAGGCGGGGGGGATCGTGCACGAAAAGGAACTCAGCGGTGGCGAAGCACATACCACCAACAACCGCATGGAGCTAACGGCAATCATTGAGGGGCTTTCAGCACTGAAAAAGCCCTGTTCTGTGACGATCACCACAGACAGCAAATATGTGGTGGACAGCATCACCAAGGGGTGGGTATACGGCTGGAAAAAGCGTGGCTGGATCAAAAGTGATAAAAAGCCCGCGCTGAATGTCGACCTCTGGGAAATGCTACTGCCTCTGCTGCAACGCCACAATGTTACTTTTTGCTGGGTGAAGGGACACGCGGGGCATCCCGAAAACGAACGCTGCGACCATCTTGCCGTGGCACAAAGCAAGGCCCATCAATAATGGAGATACCGCAACTTTAGCAAGGGAAGCGAAAAGTTGCGGTTTTTCTGTATAAAAAAATCAGCATAGCCGCATGACACGACTATGCTGACATTTTCCCAAAGAATTGTTTCTTTGGCAATCCCTTCCAGCGTTCACTGAACGTCGCGCAAATCAATACTTGCGCTTACGGGCTGCCTCAGACTTCTTCTTGCGCTTTACGGAAGGCTTCTCATAGTGTTCTCTTTTACGAACTTCTGCGATCACGCCGTCTTTTGCGCAGGAACGCTTGAAACGCTTCAGAGCAGTATCCAAGGACTCGTTCTTGCCTACGCGAACTTCTGCCACGAATTTTCCCTCCCTTTGTCCAACGACAGAGGTTTATATATGAAAGCTGCGCGACGCATCACAAACGCACTGCATCAACACGGCTCATATATCACCAAAGCACGATACAAGTATATTATATCACAGATGCTTCTATTTGTCAAGTTCTTTTTGCAATTGTCGCAAAAATTAGTTCGCGACGATATTCACCAGTTTGTTGGGAATATATATCTGCTTGCGAACCGTCTTACCCTCAATGGCTTCCTTGACTTTTTCCTCGGCAAGTGCAGCAGGTAAAACCACATCCTGCGGGGCATTATTCGCGATCATCATACGGCACTTCAGCTTGCCGTTCACCTGCACTGCGATTTCCACCTGCTCATCCACGCATAGAGCGGGGTCGTACTCCGGCCATGTCTGTTGATTGAGCATACCGAATCCCATCAATTCAAAGAGTTCTTCCGTTATATGGGGCGCAAAGGGATTCAACAGCATCAGCAGTGTGCGATACTCCGCACGATTCACGGCACCCGTTGCAGTCAGATCGTTGACCAAAGCCATCATTGCTGCGATGGCGGTATTGAATTTCAGATGCTCAATATCATCGCTTACCTTGCGAATGGTCTTGTGCATTACGGTCTTGACAGCATCGCGGTACACATCACCGTCAATCACAAGATCCTGCATCGCCCAGATACGATCCACAAAGCGTTTGCAGCCTTTCACGCTGTTTTCGCTCCACGGAGCTGCCTTTTCGTAATCACCCATAAACAGCACATACAAACGCAGCACATCGGCACCATACTGATCGACCACATCGTTGGGATCAATAACATTGCCCTTGGATTTTGACATTTTCTCTCCGTCTGGTCCAAGAATCAGGCCCTGTGCAGTACGCTTTGCATACGGTTCATCGGTGGGCACTGCGCCAATATCGTACAAGAACTTATGCCAGAAACGCGAATAGATCATATGACGCGTAACATGTTCCATGCCGCCATTGTACCAATCTACGGGCATCCAGTATTTCAGTGCGTCCATATCCGCCAATTGGGTATCGTTGTGAGGATCGCAATAGCGCAGGAAATACCACGAAGAACCTGCCCACTGGGGCATAGTATCAGTTTCGCGCTTAGCAGGCGCACCGCAGTGTGGGCAAGTGCAGTGTACGAAGGAATCCAGCTTGGCGAGAGGGCTTTGCCCATCGGTACCTGGCTCAAAATTCTCCACAGGAGGCAGCCGCAGAGGCAACTCCTCGTATGGCACAGCCACAATACCGCAATGCGGACAATGCACCAGCGGAATCGGCTCGCCCCAATATCTCTGGCGGTTGAATGCCCAATCCTTCATTTTATACTGCACGCCTGCTTCGCCACAGCCCATACGTTCCAACACAGTCATCACTTTAGCGATGGCATCCTTCTTGTTCGTGATGCCGTTCAGCTCGCCAGAATTGATCAGTTCACCCTCGCCAGTATATGCCTCTTGGGTGATATCGCCGCCCTTGATGACAGCAATGATCTCAATACCGAACTTCTTTGCAAAATCGTAGTCGCGGGCATCGTGGGCAGGTACCGCCATGATTGCTCCAGTGCCGTAACCCATCATGACATAGTCAGAGATGTAAATGGGAATCTCTTTGCCTGTCAGTGGATTCACCGCAGTCAGACCCTCAATTCTCACGCCTGTTTTATCCTTGACCAGCTGGGTGCGCTCAAATTCGGTTTTCTTGGCGCATTCCTCTTTGTAGGCATCCAATGCAGCAATATTGGTAATGCTGTCACGATACTTCTGGATCATGGGATGCTCTGGTGCCATGACCATAAAGGTTACGCCATAAAGGGTATCGGGGCGTGTAGTGTAGATGCGCAGCTGCTCGTCCTGCTCCTTGATTTTGAAATTGACGAATGCACCAGTAGATCTTCCGATCCAGTTTTGCTGTTGCAGCTTGATATTGGGCAGATAATCGACCGTTTCCAACCCTTCCAGTAATCTGTCCGCGTACTGGGTGATGCGCAGATACCATACATCCTTGGTTTTCTGGACGATCTCACTGTGACAAATATCACACTTGCCGCCCTGAGAATCCTCATTGGACAGCACAACCTTGCAGCTTGGGCAGTAGTTAACAGATGTCTTATCGCGGAACACCAGACCCTTCTCAAACATCTTCAGGAAGATCCACTGTGTCCACTTGTAGTAATCCTCCTCGGTAGTATCCACTACGCGTGCCCAATCGAAGGAGAACCCGACGCGCTTGAGCTGCTGGGTAAACTTTTTGATATTCTTATCGGTCACCTCTCTGGGATGTACACCCGTTTTGATAGCGGTATTCTCGGTGGGCAGACCGTAGGCATCAAAGCCGATAGGAAACAGCACATTGTAGCCCTGCATACGACGCTTTCTGCTGACAACCTCCAAACCAGAATACGCTTTGATGTGCCCAACGTGCATACCGGCACCCGACGGATACGGAAACTCTACCAATGCATAAAATTTCGGCTTGGTGTGATCTTTTTCGGCGGCAAATACCTGATGCTCTTCCCAGTATGCCTGCCATTTTTCTTCCACTTCATGAAAACGGTATTCCTGCATGATCTCTTTGCTTCCTCTCTGTAAATTAAACTAAATGTTGTTTGATTTGCAATGTCTGCGGATATCGGGCAAAAACGCCAGCATCGCGCCACCGCCCACATCCAGCAAGCCTTCAATCAGGTAGATGAGGTTCTGCGGCAGATGGGTGATATTATCCACAAAATGGGTACAAAACAGCGCAACCAACAAGATCCCCACGACAATATTGCTCCATTTTACGCCCAAAAACAGGCAGATCGTTGCGGCGATGGCGATCAGCAAGGTGATGAGGTTGATTCCCCCGCCGATGATCCCGTTAATGAGTGCTTTCAGTATCATATATACGCCCACTGCCGTTGCCAGCAGTTGACCGCGTTCCATTTTCATCACGCATCCTCCTCAATCAACAGATGGGAGATATCAACCTGTTCACCATCTGCCCACAGACGCTCCAGTTGATACTCTGCGCGGGTATCCTCATAGAATACATGAACCACAATATCGGCATAGTCCAGCACGATCCAATTGGCACTGCGGTAGCCCTCGGTGCTTTTCGGCTCCACGCCACACTGCGAAAGTTCGTACTCCACCTCCCCTGCCAATGCCTTCACCTGTGTGGTGCTGGTACCAGTCGCAATCACAAAGTAGTCTGCGATGATGGTCAGGTTCGTAATGCCAATCACACGGATGTCTTTTGCCTTTTTCTTGTCCAACGTCTGTACAATCTTTTCCAGTTTTTCTTGTGTCGTCATAGGTTCCTCCTTTGGTTTTTCGTTCCTTGATTCATCGCTCAGCCACCGTTAAAGTGGTCGCCGCCGATGACGGTGCCCAGATCGGTGGATTCGTGATCGTATGTGGTATCGCGATAATTCCCCTCGCTGATCAACTCACAGATGGGCAGTTCAAATATCGGCTGATAATAGGGGCGAAACCGGAGATTAAGCAGCTCCACCGCTGGTTGATAGTGTATCGACCAGACAGAATAACTGTTACTTTTCGGGCCTGGACGATGGTTGACCGCCTCACCAGGAAGCATATACATTGCGATGCGCTCCATGCCAATCGTCTGTGCAAAATCTGCAAGCTTGGACATTTCTCCAATGGAAAGATCGGAGTACACCAGTTCTTCATCCATGATGGTATCGGCATATCGAAGCAGTGAAAATGTACCGGTATCGCAGATTTTTTGCATCAACGCCGCCAAAAAAATGCGCTGCGCCTGCATTCTGCCGATATCGCCTTCGATATAGCCGTGACGATACCGCACCATCCACTCTGCCTGCTGGCCGCTGAGCGTCTGCTTACCAGCGTGAATGGTTTTATCTGCCTCATAGTGGATTGTATAAGGCATATCAATGGGAACACCACCGATGAGATCCACGATATCTACAATATCCTCGCAGCCCGTTGTGATATAACGATCAATGGGAATACAGAAAGTTTCCTCAATGCAATTCACCACACGCTGCACAGCAGAGACCGACGGATCGCCGAGGGCATACACGCTATTGATCTTTCCGCCGCTGAACGAGGTATATTCAGGTACGTAGGTATCTCGCGGAATCTGTAGGACATGAATCTGATTGCCTGCAATATCAAACATGGCAAGCATCATCACATCGGTATTGCTTCGCTGTTCGTCAAGCCCAAGAAACAAGATGCTGAACTGCCCTTCACGAATCTGGTCGAGGTTAAGCCCATCATCAAAGGCAGCGGAGTTTTCCACATCCGCCTCACTTTTCACTGCAAAGGAAAACTCCTTGGATTCAAGCGTCCCCTGCTCCCCTGTAAAGGGCTTCCAGTGGCGAAATTTGTCCATCAACGAAATCTGCGTTTTCACGGTTCTGCCGTTGGCATCGGCATACTCATATGGGATCAGCTTTGCGTGGAGGATCATCGTCGCGGAAATGCCCACTGCCAACACAATGGCGATGACCACACCCAGACGCTCCGAAAAGCGCATTGGGCGATACTTTTTTTGTTTCTTTTTCCGCTGCGTGGCAACGGTCGATTTCCCACTTTTTGCCATAATACTGCTCCTTTGGCGAACAAATGCTGCATTCAGATATCTGTCATACAGATCTTGAAACATCCTGTTTATTCGCCGCAGCAAGCGGCAACGATACTATTTACTTTCCGGCTTGGTTCTTGCGGCAATGCGCCGCAGATAGTAATTATAGGCTTCGGCGGTACAAAGCGGCAGCGGTGTACCTTTTTTCAGCACACTTTCTATTGAAAAGGATATGCCCGTAAGCATCGCCTTATGCAGATCGGAAAAAGCCAATTTACGGATGCGTTCCACATCACGGTAGCTGCGGTCTGCGGAGATGAGATCCGCCATATAAACAATTTCTTCCAGAATCGTCATATTGGCGTGCCCCACGGTATGCCATCTTGCAGCACCAAGCACCTCACGGTTCTCGATGCCCAATTCATACTGCATATACGAGGCAGCTGCAATACCATGCCACACAGGTCTGCAAAGCCATTCTACATCCTCCACGGGAAAACTGCCGCTGCGCATGAGGGACTCCTGTTCCTCTGGCGGCAGCTCCTTGCAGCAATCGTGCAGCAGCCCTGCGAGATAAGCCCAATCCGGATCCGCGTGCCAACGCACTGCAAGTTCACGGGCAGAATTTGCCACATTTACCGAATGGGTAAACCGCTTTTTGGAGAGCCTTGCACGCAACAATACGATATAGCTTTGAAACTGCGTTGATAACTGCGACTGCTCCATACAAACGCCTCCTTACTAAAGATATCATTGACGGTACAACCCGTATACATTCATATATTGTACTACATTTTCCGGCAAAAGGCAAGAGCAACTTTCACTTTTTTGCATTTTCTCTCGAATTTGCGTGGAGGAAACGGGCAATGCTGCAACAGGCAACACAAGAATATCTGCGGGTTGTTTTCCATCATCCTGCATTTGCCGCTGCAAGTCTTCAGCCTTTTGCCGCAATTGCGCTGCATCTCCGTGCTGCCGTGATACCGCACAGACAGCCGTCATCTCCAAAATATCCATCCAGCGATACCAACGATCAAAGCTCAGCAGCATATCACTGCCAATCATCAGCGTCCATTTCACATTAGGATACTGCGCTTTCAGGTACGCGAGGGTTTCCACGGTATAGGATTTCCCACTTTTGCAAATCTCATAGTCGGATACGGCAAGCCAATCATATTTGCTTGCCGCAAGCTTGCACATAGCATACCGATGCTTCGCATCCACATAGGCAGCAGAGGATTTATGAGGCGCAGTACCTGTCGGCATCAGCACCACATAGTCCAACCCACAGGCTGATTTTACGGATTCGGCCAGATGCAGGTGTCCGTTATGGATCGGGTTGAAACTGCCGCCGAACAATCCTGCACGCACTTATGATTTCCTTTTGCCGTTTGCAGGCACCAGTGCAATGACGGGCTGTTTCGGATTGGGTTTATACAACACAAAGCGACTGCCAATGACACATACCACATCCGCCTCCACGGCAGCTGCAATCTCCTCAGCGGCTTCTCTGGCAGAATACTCCGCATTCTCCAGTACGCGCAGTTTGATCAGCTCTCTGGCGCGCAGTGCGTCTTTGATTTGTTGCAGCATCGCATCCCCGATGCCGCCCTTGCCCACCTGAAAAATCGTTTCCATTGTGTTTGCCAGACCGCGCAGCTGTGCGCGCTGCTTACTTGTTAACATGATTTGTCCTCCTCAAAGGCTTTGCTGCGTCAGCAGTGCCACAACCTGCTCCAAGGCACGTTTGCGGTGGCTGACGGCGTTTTTCTCTTCTGCTGTAAACTCCGCAAAGCTGCGCCCATTGATCTCAAATATGGGATCATATCCAAAACCATTTTCACCATGGGGCACATATCCGATGCAGCCCTCCACTCTGCCTTCTACAACATATTTTGTCCCATCAGGGGTAATCAGGCACATGGCGCAGGCAAAATATGCACCACGATTCTCTTTCGGCACATTTTCCATCATTGAAAGCAGTTTTTCGCAGCGTTGTGCATCGGTCGCATCTTCCCCTGCAAATCGGTGCGAATACACACCTGGTGCGCCGTCAAGGGCATCCACGCACAGACCGCTGTCATCCGCTAACACATAGCAGTTTTCATTGTTCGCTGATTGCCGATCAAAAATTGCCTGTGCCTTAATTGCCGCATTCTCGGAAAAAGTGGTACCGTTTTCTTCTACTGTCAAATCAATGCCCGCCTCACGCTGCCCACAAATGGTAAGCGACTTGTTGCTTAGCATTTCCCGAATCTCGCGGAGTTTATTCTGATTATTCGTTGCCAAAATCAGCAGCATCTTCCCGGTCCTCCTGTCCGATATCGTCTGTCACCTCACGGTCAAACAGAGCCTCTACAAAATCTTTAGAAGAAAACGCCTGAAGATCGTCAATGGATTCACCAACACCTATGAGCTTTACAGGAATCTTCAGTTCATTGCAGATGGAAATCACGATACCGCCCTTTGCGGTGCCATCAAGCTTTGTCAGCACAATGCCTGTAATGGGCGCAACCTCTTGGAATAATCTCGCCTGATTGACGGCATTCTGCCCCGTTGTGGCATCCAACACCAGCAGACATTCTCGTGCGCAGCCCTCTGCCTCGCGATCAATTACACGATTGATCTTGGCAAGCTCCTGCATCAGGTTCTTCTTGTTATGCAATCTGCCTGCGGTGTCACAGATCACCACATCACAACCTCTGGCTTTTGCCGCAACTACCGCATCATATACTACTGCGGCAGGATCACTGCCCTCGGCATGGCGCACCAGAGATACTCCTGCTCGATCTGTCCACACAGCAAGCTGGTCGATCGCAGCTGCACGGAATGTATCGGCGGCAGCAACCAGAACCTGCTTACCCTCGTTTTTCAGTTGATGACACAACTTGCCGATGGTGGTTGTCTTACCTGCACCGTTGACACCGATCACCAAAATGACCGACGGTTTTGTGGAAAGATCAAGCGGAGTATCCTCGCCCATCATCTCCGCTACAATTTCCTGAATCAGCCCCATGATATCATTTGGATCAGTAATACCGCGCTCTTTCACAAGGGCACGAAGGGCGTCGCAAATCTGCATGGCGGTCTCGGCACCCATATCGCCCATGATCATGGTTTCTTCCAGCTGTTCAAAGAGTTCTTCATCAATTTTCGTAAACGAATGCAGCAGACGACGCATTCCCTTGATTACGCTATCTCGCGTTTTTCGCAATCCTTCACGAATCTTTGCAAATATGCCCATTAGCGGCTCCTTTCATCGCAGTACATCATAATTCTGTCATTGCCATACCATTCTGGTCAAGCCGCAGCAGGCGAGATACGCCATCCTCCTGCATGGTGACACCATACAGCACATTGGCTTCTTCCATGGCACTGCGTCGGTGGGTGATGACCACAAACTGCGTATGGTTAATAAAATTTTGCAGATACTGTGCATACTTTCGCACATTGACCTCATCCAACGCTGCATCAATCTCATCCAGAATACAAAACGGTGCAGGGCGCAGTTTCAAAATTGCAAAATAGATACATATCGCCACAAAGGACTGCTCGCCGCCGGAAAGTGCAATCAGGTTTCGAATCACCTTGCCGGGGGGCGCAACACTGATCTCAATGCCTGATTCCAGAATATGATCAGGATCGGTCAGCGACAGGGACGCAGAGCCACCACCAAACAACTCGTGGAAGATCTCGCTGAAATAACGGTTAATCAGATCAAAGCTTTCACGGAAGATACGGCACATATCCTCGGTCAGCTGCTCAATGAGGCGTTCCAGTTCTCCCTTTGCCTGCTCGATATCTTTCATCTGCTCCGACAGAAACGCATATCGCTCGGATACCTCACGGTATTCATCAATCGCTGCAACATTCACAGAACCCAGTGCGCGAATGCGATTCTTAACAGAAGCCAGTGCCGTTTCCGTTTCACGAAGATCAGCAATAGGCTTTGCATAGGCTTCCGCTTCGGAACGCGTCATTTCATAGGTTTCCTGCAAGCGGAACACCAAATCATCCATTTCTTTTTGTGCGTTGGCAAGGCGTTCTTCCGCACGGGAACGTTCTCCTGACTGCTTTTCTCTGGCATCGCGTAATTCGTCTATTCCTTCTCGCAAAACGCGGGTGTAGCGTTCTTTTTCCTCATGCAGCTCACGCAGACGGCGCGTTTCCTCTTGAGAAGTATCAATTTTTTTGCGATTCTCCTGCTGCGTCAGCAACAACGTTTGCCTTTCGCGTTCTTTCTGTGCGATAAACGTCTTTGCCTGTTTTAGCCGTTCTTCCAGATTCTGCTTCTGTTCTTCGGAAGATTCCATAGACTGCGCCATCACAAGACGGTTATGCTGCTCGGTTTCGATATCCTTCAGCAACTCCGCGCGGCGAATCTTACCTGCGGAGATCCGATTTGTACAGGCAACGCTTTCTTGCTCAATATCGCTGCGCTGCACACGGCTTTCGGTACGCTGTGCTTCGCCATCGGCAATCACGGCATCCAGCTCTGCAATGCGTTTTTTGGCTTCTTCGCATATTACCAGCAATTGATCTGCACGCTGCTGCAAGCGCTCCACGCGTTGGGAATCGGTTTCCTGCATACGGGCATCCGCCTCCGCAGTAGCCTGCAACTGCGCCAAAAGACGTCGCTTTTCGTTGAGCTGCTCATCGTTCTCGGAAATCAACGCACGCACGCCATCGGTATCTGCCCTGAGTTTATCCCACTCTGCCTTGGCTTTTTCCGTCGCGATGCGCGCTGCCTGCTGCTCCGTTTCCAATTTCTTCAAATGTGCAGAGGCTTCTTCCATCTCATGCTTGCGGGTAATCACGCCTGCGGATCTTGCCGCAGAACCGCCCGTAAACGAACCGCCCGAATGGATCACCTGACCATCCAGCGTAACAATACGAAAACGATACCCAAACTTTTTGGCAATCAGCGTGGCAGCGTCGATGTCCTCGGCAACGGCAATACGCCCCAACAGACTCTCTATAACACTGCGATAGCGTTCATCAAAGCCCACCAAATCGCAGGCTATAGCAACAAATCCGCTGATACCGTTCAGATTCTCACGCAGCACTCCACCACGAATGGTCGTCAGCGGCAAAAAGGTTGCCCTACCGCCGTGGATATCTTTCAAATAGCGGATGCACCGTTTGGCTGCATCTTCATTCTCCACCACTAGATTCTGCAAGGCACCGCCCAAGGCTGTTTCAATCGCGTTTCCATACTGAGGCTCCACAGTGATCAGCTGCGCCACTGTGCCGTACACTCCGCCCAATCTGCCACTGCCTGCGACTTTTAGCACCTGCCGCACGCTACCTGCATAGCCCTCCATATTTTGTTCCAAGTCATGCAGGATACGCTGCTTTTGCTGCACCTGCCGATATTCTGCATTTAGTTCGGTCAGTGCATTCACTGTCTGCTGATACTTTTGCTCCTTTCCTGTGATCAGTCGCTGAAAGCCCTCGGCGCGGTTCAACAATTCAGTACGTTTTTCCTCCAGTGAACTGCACTCGTGCTGCAAGGTCTGCTCTCTGTCGGCATACTGCTGCAAACGCTCGGCAAGACTTACGGATTCTTCCTTTGCCCTGCGCACCTGCTCTACTGCATCACGATAGTCATTCTCCGCAGTTTGCAGCCGCACACGCTGTTCACTTTGCTGCAAAACAAGTTTTCCCAGCGCATCATCCTGCGCCTTTGCCTTTGTATCTGCTAACGCTGCCTGCTGTTCTGCCACAGCAAGTGTTTCAGCTGCTGATTGCAGTTCTGCTTCTAATTGCTGCTGCCTTGCCAAAAGATCAGTCAGGTACGCATCCTGCTCGGCGATCTTCTGCTCCCATGTAGATGCAGAAAGCGACAACGCACGCAGCTGCTCACGGTAATCATCCATGGCTGTGGTACTGTGACGGATTTCGTTATCACAAACGGCAATGCCTGCGATAAGGTTTGCGTTTTCCTGCTCGGCATTGACCACCAACGTCTGCAATTGTTCAATATCCACAGTTGCCTGCTGCATATCATGATAGGCAAGCTGCAATTTTTCTTCCTCACGGGCAATATCGCTTTGCAGATTTTCATACTCTGCTGTAAGCTGCAAGCAGCGATCAGCAAGGCTCTGCATTTGCGAGGAAAGCACTGTCAACCGATGATTCCACACGGAGATTTCCAACTGTTTACGCTCCTCAGCCAACACCAGAAAACGCTCTGCTTTTTCGGACTGTGCCTTCAACGGCTCGATTCTGCCCTCCAGTTCCGCTGCAATATCGTTGATACGCAACAGATTCTCCTGCGCGGCAGCGAGTTTACGCTCTGCCTCCTGCTTCTTATATCGGAACTTGGATACACCAGCGGCTTCTTCGAAAATATCACGGCGTTCATTGGACTTTGCACCGACAATCTCCGCAATGCGACCCTGCCCTATGATAGCATAGCCATCTCTGCCCAGACCTGTATCCATAAATAACTCGTTGACATCTTTCAAACGAACATTTTTGCCATTGATGAGATACTCGCTATCTCCGTTGCGATACAGCTTACGCGTCACAGCAACTTCATCCTCTGGGGCAGAAAGTGCATGATCGCTGTTGTCAATGGTTAGGGTAACTGCTGCAAAGCCGAGCGGTTTACGGGTAGATGCACCAGAAAAAATGACATCCTCCATGCTCTTCCCTCGCAGCTCTTTGGTAGATTGCTCGCCCAACACCCAACGCACTGCATCGCCGATATTACTTTTGCCACTGCCATTGGGGCCTACCACGGCAGTCATGCCCTCATCAAAGGTCAGCCGAATTTTATCGGGAAAGGACTTAAAACCATGCAATTCCAACGATTTGAGGTACATTTCCGCGTTCACGCTCCTTGTATCAGCGGTACATCAGACCTCAGGAGTCACTCCCATCAGTGCCAACGCTTCTTTGGCAGCCATCTGCTCCGCGATTTTTTTACTTTTGCCAGTGCCCCTGCCGATCACATTAGAATTCAGGCGCACCTCCATATGAAAAGACTTTGCATGATCGGGGCCTTCCTCCCCCACCAAAACGTACTGCACGTGTTCCTCGGGGTTTCGCTGAATCACCTCTTGCAGTGCAGTTTTATAGTCATAGAACGCCTCTGTGGCGTGGTCAAAATGCTCAGGCAAAAAACGCAGGATATGTGCTTTTGCGGGTTCCATGCCACCGTCCAAAAAGATCGCTGCGATGACCGCTTCAAAGGCATCGGCAAGTATGGAAGGACGATTTCTGCCACCCGATTGCTCCTCGCCGTGACCGAGCAGTAAAAACGCCCCAAGCTCAATCTTCTGTGCCCAGCCGTACAGCGAACGCTCACACACCAATGAGGCGCGCAGTTTGGTCAGTTCTCCTTCTGGCAGGTGCGTACAATGAACAAAAATATGCTCGGAAACCACGATGGACAACACACTGTCGCCAAGAAACTCCAACCGCTCGTTGCAGCGGATACGTTTGTGTTGCTCGTGATGATACGATGAATGGCAGAGCGCTTCCGTTAACAGTGCGGGATCTTGAAAATGATACCCGATACGCTCTTCCAGCAAGGTTTGCTCCAGATTTGCCATAATCTGCTCCTTTTAGCTTTCTGTCTGCCGCTTGCTGCGCAACTTCTGCGCGGCAAGTGCCTCGGTAATGGTTTCTACAACTTTGCCTTCCACGCAGGTTTTCGCTTGCCGGATTGCATGAAACATTGCGCCGCCGTCAGAGCTGCCATGTCCCTTGATCACAGGATATGCAATGCCCAGCAGCACTGCGCCGCCAACTTTTTTGTAATCCATACTATCGCGAAAAGCGCGCAACTTGCTCATGATGAACAGCGCTCCGATTTTCCCGATTCCCGTGAACATGGCTTTCATTTTCTTGGCAAAGAACGACCCCAAACCCTCGTACAATTTCAGCACGATATTGCCCGTAAAACCATCGGTAACAAGCACCTGACAATTCCCAGAGGGCACCTCTCTTGCCTCGATATTGCCGTAAAAATGCAAATCGGAATCCTTCAGCAAGGCATATGTCTGCTGTTCCAGCGTTCTACCCTTGCACTCCTCAGAACCATTATTGATAAGCCCGATCTTTGGTTCTCTCACGCCCATGACCTTTTCCATGTACACGCTTCCCATCATAGCAAACTGCAAGAGCATTTCAGGACGGCACTCTACATTTGCGCCCGCATCCATCAAAATGGCGTGCCCATTGGCTGTAGGGAGTACGGGTGCCATGGCAGGCCGTTGAATGCCTTTGATTCTACGGGTAAGCATGGTAGCACCTACCAGCAACGCACCAGAATTGCCCGCAGATACAAACGCATCGCCCTTGCCCTCGCGCAAAGCTTTCAGCCCGATTGCCATGGAGGAGTTTTCTTTGCTTTTCAAAATATCCGTGGGCGTATCGTGCATGGTGATAACTGCTTCGGTATGCATGATCTCGATACCGTCCATCGCATAGCCCTGTTCTTTGGCAATGGCACGGATCTTCTCCTGGTCGCCGCAAAGTACAATCTCCACACCCAGTTCCTTAACGGCGCGTACAGCACCTTCCAGAGGGGCGGCGGGAGCGTTATCACCACCCATTGCATCAACAATTATCCGCATTTGATGATTCTCCTTTCCTGTCAAAACGCCGCGCTCATCTGTGCGAGTTTTGTGGTTTCCATGGTCATATCCGCCGCTGCCAATGCTGCATCCAAAGCAGCGAGGGCGCGGTCGGCATATGCCTGGTATTTTTTCTGTTTATCGCGGTAACGCTGAGCAAGCATGGGCAATAGCCCCATATTTGCGCCCATCGGCTGTAAATTCTCCTGTGAAGCGTCCGTGATGTATGCAACCAGTGCGCCTAACATCGTTTCGTTTGGCAGTACAAGGATAGACTGCCCCCGCACGCTGCGAATCAGGTTCCACGCCGCCAATATGCCACTGCCTGCGGATTCCATATAGCCCTCCACGCCAGTCATCTGCCCTGCAAAACGAATGCGGGGCTGTTCACGAAAGGCAAACCCTGCATTCAACAGCTTGGGACTATTCAGAAAACTGTTACGGTGCATCACACCATAGCGGACAAACTCAGCGTTATGCAGTGCAGGAATCATGGAAAACACACGCTTTTGCTCGCCAAATTTGAGATTTGTCTGGAATCCCACAAGATTCCACATAGTCCCCTCACGATTCTCGCTGCGCAGCTGCAACACCGCATAGGGGCGTTTTCCAGTGCGCGGATCGGTAAGACCCACGGGCTTTAACATCCCATAGCGAATAGAATCCTCACCGCGTTTTGCCAGCACTTCAACGGGCATACAGCCTTCGTAGACGCGCATACGATCCTGCTCAAAATCATGCAGGGGTGCCGTTTCCGCATGAATCAGCGCATCATAAAACGCCAAATACTCATCTCGATCCATGGGGCAATTGAGGTAATCATCGCCGCCTTTTCCATATCGCGATGCAAAAAACGCGTAGTCCATATCCACGCTCTCACGTGTCACGATGGGTGCTGCGGCATCATAAAAATACAACGATTCCCCTGTTAGTGCGGCAATCGGCTCGTGCAGGGCTTCGGATGTCAATGGCCCAGTTGCAATGATAACCTCGCCTGCGGGAATACAATCCAGTTCCTCGCGCACAACCGTAATATTCGGGTGCGACTGTATGCGACTTGTCACCAGCGATGAAAACGCATCTCTATCCACAGCAAGGGCACCACCAGCTTCTACGGCACACTGCCTGGCACAAGGCACCAGCAACGAGCCGAGGCGTGTCATTTCCTCTTTCAGCAGCCCTGCTGCCGAATCCACACGCGAAGCTTTCAATGAATTGGAACAGACAAGCTCCGCAAAATCAGGAGAATGATGCGCCGGAGAAAAACGATGGGGCTTCATCTCATACAGCGTGACGGCAAAGCCGTTGTTGGCAAGCACCCATGCCGCCTCACAGCCTGCCATTCCTGCCCCGATAACCGTTACTTTCTCGCTCATAACGGACGCTCATAGCCGCAATCGGGCTTTTCACAAAGGAATTTACCTGCCTTGCCGCCCTTGCGGAACAACGTACTCCCACACTTCGGGCAACGCTCCTCTACGGGTACATTCCATGTCATAAAATCACACTCCGGATACCCGCTGCAACCGTAGAAATTCCTGCCGGTTTTGGTTTTCTTCTGTATGATACGGCTGCCGCACTTAGGGCAAAGTCCCTGTGTTGCAGTCACGATTTTTTTGGTGTTGTGGCACTCTGGAAAACCGCTGCAAGCGAGAAATTTACCAAATCTGCCGAGTTTTACAACCATAGGCTTTCCGCAAAGTTCACACACCTCGGATGTTTCCTCATCGGGCACGCGCATACGCTTACCTTCCATTGCGACCTCCGCCTTGGAAAGCGTTGCTGCAAAATCCTGATAGAACACACGCAGCGACTCCACCCAATCTTTTTCGCCGCGCTCCACATCGTCAAGATCCTGCTCCATCGCGGCAGTAAACTTGGAATCCACAATGCGCTTGAAATGCTCTTTCATCAACTGCGTTGTCACCTCACCCAACGATGTGGGACGCAGCTGCTTGCCCTCACGCTCCACATACATTCTGGAGAGAATCGTGGAGATGGTAGGCGCATAGGTACTGGGGCGACCGATGCCGTTTTCCTCCAGTGCCTTGATCAGCGTGGCTTCCGTATAGCGAGAAGGCGGCTGCGTAAAGTGCTGATTGCCTTCCAACGACTTGACTTTCAGAGGATTGCCCTCCTCTAGCGGCGGCAACTCCTTATTTTCCTCCTCGGATGCGGTATCCTTTGCTTCCTCGTACAGCTTTGTAAAGCCATCAAACTTTACGCGGTAGCCCGATGCACGAAACAGGCAATCATCAGCCATAATATCCACAGAAACAGTATCATGCTGCGCGTTTGCCATCTGGCTGGCGATAAAACGCTCCCAGATCAACTTATACAACTTGTACTGGTCGGGCGTAAGACTTGCCTTGACCTGCTCGGGAGTAAGCGACGGCATAGAGGGCCGAATGGCTTCGTGGGCATCCTGCGCATTTCGCTTGGATTTGAATGTTCTTGGATTTGGCGGCAGATACTGCTTGCCGTAGGTGTTGAGAATATACTCTGCGGCGGCTGCCTTTGCCTCATCTGAAATACGCAGACTATCGGTACGCATATAGGTAATAAGACCCACGGCACCGAGCTGAGGCAATTCCACGCCCTCGTAAAGTTCCTGCGCAGCTTTCATGGTACGGCGAGAGTTGAATCCCATACGACGAGATGCCTCCTGCTGCAATGTGGATGTGATAAAGGGCGGCGCAGGTTGGCGAGATGTGACACGCTTTTTAACATTTTGGACGATAAAGGGAACGTTCTCCAGCTTTTGCAAAACAGCATCGGACTCAGCTTGCGTGGAAAGCTCTGCTTTTTTGCCGCCGATTTCCATCAGACGAGCAGAAAAAATCTTACGGGAGGACGGTGCTGCAAGCTTTGCATCAATCGTCCAGTATTCCTTGGCGGTAAATGCGCGGATCTCCTCCTCGCGGTCAACCACCAACCGAACTGCAACCGACTGCACTCTACCGGCAGATAGACCTCGACGGATTTTCTTCCACAAAAACGGAGAAAGCTGATAACCCACAATACGATCAAGAATACGGCGCGCCTGCTGTGCGTTTACCAGATCCTGATCAATTCTATGAGGATTTGCCATACCGTTTTGCACACCAGTTTTCGTGATCTCGTTAAACTCCACGCGATTGTTTTCGCTCAGATCCATATCGAGAATCTGCGCCAAATGCCAGGAAATGGCTTCTCCCTCGCGATCAGGGTCAGTTGCAAGCCATACGCGCTCACTCTTTTTCGCACGCTTTTTCAAATCACGGATGGTATCTTCCTTGCCCTTCATTTCCTGATAGAGCGGAGCAAAATCATTTTCGATATCAACACCCAGCTTTGATTTGGGCAGGTCACGGATATGACCCATGGAAGCCACGACTTCAAAACCGCTGCCCAGATACTTCTGTATGGTTTTCGCCTTTGCTGGCGACTCTACAATTACGAGCTGTGACATATACTTTGTTCGTTCCTTTCTCGCCACAAATAAATCCTAAAAACGATAAATGCATCCATGCACTACAGCGCACGATACTGTTTGCCGAACAGAGATTCCACATAGCCGTCCAACTCCAGCGTCATCAAATCCTCCAGCACATCGCCGAGGTTCAGATCAAGCGCATCGGCAATATCGTTGACATGGGTATCCCCGTGGGCGCGTAGCCACTGGTATATACTGCATGCTCGCTCCGAATCAGGGAGCGGACGGGTGCTTGCATCCTTGTTCTGTGTGGAAATAGACACATCAGGCGCGGAAGTCTCCTCGCAGACAGATTCCCTTTGTTTAGCAGCAGGAGCCTTCGCTTTTGGCATAGCTGATCCGTCACTGCCATATATCATCGACTGCGCTGCTGGAATTTCAAGATCCGTCAGGCGAATTTTGTGCGGCATAGAGAGATAATATGCGTACAACACATCGTGATGGTCAAACAGGGGGATTGCACCCTCGCGCAGCAACGGGATGATACCTGCATAACGCGGATCAAACACATCATGGGGCGGCACACAAAACACCGTTTTGCCCTGTTCCAAGGCACAATTCGCTGTGACCAATGATCCGCTTCGCGCAGATGCTTCTACAACCACAGTGCCATAACTCAAACCGCTTAATATGCGATTACGCTTCGGAAAGTTGGGCGGTATAGGCTGTGTACCTGGCAGATACTCCGAAAGCATCAAGCCTTTATCATCGGAGAGAAGGCGATTACGCAGCTCGGCATTTTCTTTGGGATAATTCACATTGATGCCGCAGCCCATCACTGCAATGGTTGGCATATGATACTGCAAAGCGGTGCTATGGGCAGTAGCATCAATGCCCGTAGCAAATCCGCTAACGATTGTGAATCCGCAAGGGGCTAGGCGTTCAACCAGCGTTTGTACGACCTTTTCACTGTAGGGTGACGGCCGCCGCGCACCTACAATTGTCAGCGTCAGTGTTTCCATCAGCTTCAGATTCCCCTGCGCAGTCAGCAGCACTGGCGGCAAGGGAATATCACGCAGCAGAGAGGGATACCGCGCATCATCCAGTGCGATCAATGCAATCTGATTCTTGCTGCAAAAGTACACGATGCTTTCTGCCATGTTCATGGAGATTTTCTTTGCCTGCTCGCGATCCTGCGCTGTCAATTCGCGGATCTGCGCGTTCTGAATCGCTTCATAGAGCAAGGCAGGGTCGCGGTATCTGCGCAGCAAGTGTGGCAAAGTCTGACTGGCAGCACCGAACACCAGCGTCAGCCAGACCCAGTAGCGCAGCTTCTCATTCTGCGATGGATGTAAATCGGTGGATTCAGACATAGGCACACCTCTTTCTTACAGATAGCGGGACATCTCCCACAAAAACAGACCTGCTGCCATAGCAGCGTTCAACGAATTTGACGCGGGTGACATGGGTATGGTCAGCTTCACATCGCAGGCATCGGAAAAATCACGTGGCAGACCGTTGCCCTCGTTGCCGATACAGACCACTGCACCATTGGTGCAATCAAAAGCCTTCAATGATTGCGCATCACGGTCAACTACGGCTGCACAAAGGGGCAGATGCTGTATGCGACAATCTGCAACAAAGCAATCCAAATCCACAACTTTTGCGTAAGGAATCCGAAACAGCGCGCCCATGCTGCTGCGTATGGCTTTGGGATTATACACATCACAGCAGTGGTAAAGGTACAATCCATCCGTTCCAAGTGCCTCGGCGGTACGCATAATCGCGCCGAGATTAGAAGGATCCTGCACATTGTGCAGCAACATACAGCGATTTCCCACTTGCGGACGGAGCGTTTGCGCCTGTGGTGCGATACCAATGGCAAACACGCCCTGCGCGTTTTCCGTATCCGAGATTTCCTTGGCAACTGCATCAGCAATCAGCACGCAAGCACAGCTTTTTAGGTAGGGTGCAAAGGCATCCCCATACTGTGCAATGGCGTGTTCGGTGAGGATCAATGCTGAGAGCTGAACGCCGCTTTCCAGCGCATCCAGTACCAACCGAAAGCCCTCCATGGCAAACTGACCAGATTTCTCCCGACGCTTCGCACTACTGTTTAACAGCACGAAATGCTGCAAGGTGCGGTGCTTTTCACCAGGCTGAACGACTGTCATATCCGTAAGGTATGCCACGAAATATTCCTCCCTTTTTACGATGCAATCAAAACACGCTTGAGAAAACACAAACACGCTCCGATTTTTGCACAGAGCGTGTATAGCAGACAACGCAGCGGCAAAGTATCACCGCTGCGCTGCAAGATTCATTACAGTGCTGCCTTAGCCTGTGCAACGATCGCTGTGAAGCCTGCGGGATCATGAATTGCGATCTCGGAAAGCATCTTGCGATTGAGCGTAATGCCAGCTTTGTTGCAGCCATTCATAAATGTGGAATAGTTCATACCATTGAGCTTGCAAGCAGCAGAGATACGGGTAATCCACAATCTGCGGAAGAAACGCTTATTCTGCTTTCTGCCAATATAGGCATAGTTGCCAGACTTCATGACGGCTTGCTTCGCCATCTTAAAGTGCTTGGATTTGCTGCCCCAATAGCCCTTTGCGAGCTTCAGAACCTTATTTCTTCTCTTGCGCGTCATCATTGCGCCTTTAATACGAGCCATGTTCTTTCTCCTCCGTAGTTCAATCAGTATCCGCCGCACCAATCAACTGGATCTGCGGCAAAAAATGCTTGGGATTGGTGGGTGGCTTCTTACTTGTAAGGAACCAGCTCACGAACGGTTGCTGCATTTGCAGAAGCTGCAACGCCTGCGTTACGAGCGATGCGCTTTACCTTGGTATCCTTAGAAACCAGACGATGACGCTTGTAAGCGTGCTGGAACTTTACCTTTCCAGTACCAGTTACCTGAAAACGCTTCTTCGCGCCAGAATGCGTCTTAACTTTCACTTTCTTAACCTTTGCGGCTGCCATGGAATTCTTCCTCCTTGATATTCGTTGTATATGGTAACACCGACATTCGCCATTTACATGGTACGCGGCGCTGCATATCGGGCATTACTCGGCAGATTCTGCCCTGGGTGCGCGGGATTTCTTCTCGCCTTTTTCGGTCTTCTGCGCCTTGGGCGACATAAACATGACGATCGCTCTGCCTTCCATCTTCGGTGGCTTATCAACCACCGCAACATCGACACAAGCATCACGGTAGCGTTCCAGGAGTTCCTCTCCCAAATGGGGGTGCGCGATGGCGCGCTTGCGGAAGCGGACGGACACCTTCAGCTTATCACCGCCCTGCAAAAACTTCTTTCCCTGAGAAACTTTGGTTTCAAAATCGTGGGTATCAATCGCAGAGAACATACGGATCTCCTTGATCTCGACCACCTTCTGATTTTTACGCGCTTCCTTTTCGCGTTTCTGCTGCTCAAAGCAGTACTTTCCGTAATCGAGGATACGGCATACGGGCGGTGTAGCCTGCGGAGCAATTTTTACGAGATCCAGACTTTGATCAAACGCCAGTTTCTGGGCATCTCTTGCGGACATAACGCCGCGCTTTTCACCGTTGGCATCAATCACAAGGACTTCCTTGTCACGAATTTCCTCATTGATTTGCAGTTCCTGCTTGCTAATAGCGAGCACCTCCAGTCGATGGTTCCACGTTTGTGTCATTCTGCGCTACTCAAAAAAAGAGAGCAAAGACCAAGCGTCCATGCTCTCATGCTTCTCTCAACACAGCGCAGCGATTCACTCAACGCTGTTTGTTTCAGGAAACAGATTACCGCTTCGCGCTCTCGCTTACGGTGTGAACATGATGTTCCGCTTGCAATCTTTTTGTATTATACCGAATTTCCCTTCATTTGTCAAGTAGCCACCGAAAATTTGCCGTTTTACACAAATTAGTGATGCGTGCCGTGCAATAGTTGCCACATTTTCACGATACCCTCGTCTGCCTTTACAAAGCAGGCGTGAAACGGTCCATTTTCTATTAATTTTATCTTCTTACCTTAGCACGATTGATTGACCATTTTCTCATTAAAAATCGCGGAAAAGTTTCATTTTTATCTTGAAAAATGCTGAACTGTGTGCTATAATGATAACATATTAATT